>JBQCGP010000047.1:0-134896 GCA_051955535.1 Gaiellaceae bacterium
GGCGACGGCTCGTTCGTCAATGTCGACGCGGTCATGCTTGATGTGGCGCCGATCGCCATTGGCGCGGCGTGCCAAATCGCCTCACGGGTGCAGCTCCTCACCGCCACCCATCCAGTTGATCCGGAAGCCCGGCGCCTTGGCTGGGAGTACGGCCAACCCATCACGCTTGCCGACAACGTGTGGCTGGGCGGAGGCGTGATCGTGTGTCCAGGCGTGACTATCGGACAAGACACGGTCGTGGGCGCCGGTGCCGTGGTCACGCGCAACCTGCCGGCGGGCGTCGTCGCGGCCGGCGTTCCCGCGCGCGTTCTGCGCGAGATCGGCGACGGGGATCGCGTCGAGGTACCTCGTCGTGCCGACCGCCGATAGGACCTAGGATATGGCGGTGGTCGCGACGCCGGGGCGTGTCAAGCCGAAGCTCCGAGGGGTGTTCCACGAACTCGGCTTCTACCTGGCACTCGCAGTCGCACCGGTACTCGTGCTGACGACGGACGATGCGCGCGCCCGTACAGCCGCAGCGGTCTTCGCCGGATGCGTTGCGGTTTGTTTCGGCGCCAGTGCGCTCTATCACCGTCCGAGTTGGAGGCCGGCGGCCCGCGCTCGCCTCGCGCACCTCGACCGAGCTGGTGTCTTCATGCTCATCGCCGGTACCTACCTTCCGTTCGGACTGCTCGTGATGTCGCCCGATTGGGCCGTTCCCTTGCTGTCCGTCGTGTGGGGCGGAGCGCTGATCGCGATCCTTTTGAACCTCTTTTGGCCCGGTGCACCGAGACTGCTCGCTGCAGCAATTGCTCTGGGGCTTGGTTGGACCAGCGCAATCGCATTCCCACAGCTCTTGAAGCTGCCGCTGCCCGCGCTCTTGCTGGTTCTGGCCGGCGGCCTCCTCTACACGAGCGGCGCAATCGTCTACATGCGCAGACGTCCGGACCCGGTGCCCCAGGTATTCGGGTACCACGAGCTCTTCCATGTCCTGACGGTCGCCGCGGTCGCCTGTCAGTACGCGTCGATCGCCTTTTTTGTGCTCCCGCGGAGTTAGGCCTCCGTCCTAGGGGTCCGCGGTAAGCCGGGCGAGCGCGGGACGGCGCGCGGCTTCGTACAGGGCACGGAGCGTTCGGCCCTTGAAGCAATGATCGAGAAACGCGACGCTGGTGCGCTCGACGATGCCCAGCTGAGGCTCCTGATTGGTGTACGGCCGAAGGTGGGATGCCCCGAGTAGCCAGAGCAGGAATTTGGGGCGTCGCGCGAGACGGAAGAACGCCGTCGTCGTCGCGGGCGCGTTGATCGTGTCTGCCGTCCCCTGAATGGCGAGGAGCTGAGGACCGCTCGGAGGAAACGATCCCATTCCAGGGAGCGCTGCCCCCGACATCACGATCGCCGCACGGATGCGGCGGTCGCGAAAGCGACGATCGTAAGACACGGCGAGCGCTGTCACGCCCCCGTCGGAGTGGCCGGCGACGGCGATGCGTGAAGCGTCGATCCTCCCCTGGAGCGCGCCTCCCGCTCTGACGTCCAGCGCAAGCAGCCTCGAGATGACGAAGCTCACGTCCCGGGGCTGGTTGACGAGATCGGACTCGTCGGGGCCGCCGGGCGCATTGGCGTTCGTGCGGGGGAATCGGGGGGCGGCGACGACGTAACCGGCTCGCATCCAGGCGCGCAAGAGTTGGCCGTATGTCTGTGGCGCAAGCGCGAATCCGTGAGCGAACACGATCAGCGGATGCGGGCCTCCGCTAAGGGGGTAGCCAACAGTCGTCTCGAGCGACCGCGGCACATGTCTTCCATTCGGGAGTCGGATCGTGCGCGAGCGGTCGACAAACTGGAACACCCGGATCCGGAACGTCGGCCCGCTCGAGGCGGCCGGCGAGGCGCGTAGCGGGGCGGCGCTTACGCCGCAGACGCAGGTGATCGCCGCGCACGCCAACCAATGGCAGGCGCGCGACACCCTGTTATTTGAACGGCACGCCGACCCGACCCGGCAACCGTCTGTAGACCGCGAAGAAGTCGCGGTCGTCAGGGACGAGGTAGCGCGTCGCCGGCTGCATTCCGTTCGGCACGATCTTCGTCGGGATCAGGCGGTCACGATGGCGATAGGCGATCAGGGTCGGCCACTCCGGGTTGATGTCGAACTGCATAGCGCGGACTGCGCCCGCGCGCTGGAGGATGCGGGCCAAAGTGCTCACCGTCTGGTCGTTCGCGGCGGCGTAGATCACGTTGCCGCGCCGGTCGATGCCGACGCCGGTGCGCCAGACGCGGACGGCGTTTCCAAGCGTGAAACCCCATTGCGAGCTGTCGTTGAGCGTCGGGGTGAGCCGCCCATTGTCGATGATCAGGGGCAGGCTCTGCCGTGCGAAGACGACGCCGGGACCAGTATTCGCGCCGCCGGTCCAGGTTCTGATGTCTAAGCGCCCATCGCTGTAGCCGATCAGGGTCGCCAGCCCGTCCTTGAGCGGCTCGTAGACGCGCCCGTCGATCGATGAGCCGTTGTGGCCGTCGATGTACGTGAAGCCGCCGTTGAAGGTGGCCAGTAGGCGCCAGCGCTCGCCGTTCGGCACGGACATCGGCCCCCGCGCTGGGGCGTTCGGCGGCTCGTAGCGACCGGGATAGAAGGCGAGCACCGTCCGTGTGTGATCGAACCATGCAACGTAGGCGACGATCCGCGGGTAGGCGAGCTCGGTGCGAAACGTGGTGACGAGGACCGGAGGTCTCCCCTTCACGAGCGGGCCGGTGCCCTTCCAAATCCCCTCGCCTGCTAGTGGGCGAGCGAACACGGGCTTGATCGGATACGGCCAGACGGTGGCAACGAGAGCTTTATGCCGACGGGGTGTCCGCAGGCCGACACCTATCTTCGGCAGCACCTTCAACTGCGACCCGCCCTTCGCAGGTGCGTTCCAGGTGTAATAGATGCGCTCGGCTTCGTCGACCAGCCAGTTGCCGTGGTTGTTTCGAAGCCATTCGATCGTGCGAACACCGAGCGGCAGGCTCGACGGCTGCAACATCGCTCTCGTGTACGAGTAGAGCACGGGCGAGACGAGGATCAGAATCACCAAGAGCAGGCCGAGCCAGCGCCGCCGCCGCCGGCGTCGGGCTGCCACCTTTCGCCGCCCCTTGAGCCTCGCGAGCGTCTCCGCTACGGCGGTTGACTCGTCTGCGGCTCGTGGAGCACGCACAAGCGAGCGCCCACCGGCCTGCCGCCGCCGGCCGGTTCTGATCACGGCTCGGATCTTCGCGGGTCTGGATGAAAGAACCATGAGAGCTACCGGCTCGGGTGGAGGAAGGAGTACGGCCACGCTGGCCGAAGCGGGTCCGCTCGATGGCCAGGATCGTCGCCTTCGCAGCGGCGCTGCTGGTGGGGGTGACACTGGCAGCAACCGCGCAGGCCAACTCGCAGATAGCCGGGTTGCAGGTCGCCCTGCGCGCGTACGGCTACTACCGAGGGCAGATCGACTCGATCGCCGGTCCGCAGACGGTCGCGGCGACGAAGGCGTTCCAGCACAGAGCCGGTCTTTCCGCGAGCGGCTACGCGGGGCCGCGGACGCGCCGGGCACTCGGCCCGCTGGGGCGTCCGTTCTTCGGCAGGCGGACGCTCAGGCGGGGAATGATCGGGTGGGACGTGTCCGTGCTCCAGTTTCTGCTCGCCCGGAGGGGCGCGCTCGTCCCCGTCGACGGCTACTTCGACCGCGCCACCGAGCGGGCGGTTCGCCGCTACCAGGCACGCCGGCGGCTCGCGCGCGACGGGATCGTCGGGCGCATCACGCTCGCTGCGCTTGCCGGGCGCCATCGCGAGCTGGCCCCGATCCCGGCGGTCGTCCGCAGGAGGACGATCCCGTCATCGGTCGTTCGCTCGCTGCTCGGTTACTGGGCGCGCTATTACGGCCTCCGCAGCGGTCTCGTACGTGCGCTCGCGTGGATGGAATCGGGCTACAACACCGACCTCGTCTCCTCATCGGGCGCTCGTGGCGCCCTTCAGGTGCTGCCCTCGACCCACCGCTACGTCGAAAGCGTGCTGCTGGGACGGCGCGTGGCGACAACGCCTGCCGGCGAGATCCAGGTCGGCGTCGCCTACCTGCGCGAGCTCCTGCGCGAGTTCCATGGAAATGACAGGTTCGCGCTCTCGGCCTGGCTACAGGGGCCGGCCTCCGTCCGCCGCTACGGCGCCCGGCGACCGACGCGGATTTTCGTCGCCGACGTGCTGGCGCTCGCGCGCCGTGGTGTCTAAGGGGCGTTACGGATCGAGCAGGTACGGCCCGACGACAAATCAACGCCGCGCGAACGCGAACACGCGCCGGTAGCCGACGACGTAGAGCCGCCGGCGGTCCGCGACGGCGGGTGTGTACTCGCCGTCGGGGTATTGCCAGACCGGCCGCCCCGTTCGCGCCTCGAGGCCGTAGGTGCGCCGGTTGAAGGTCGAGAAATAGACGACCCCGTCGACGACACTCGCCGAGCCGGAGATCGGCCCGTTCGCGGTGAACCGCCACCGGACGGCACCCGTCGCCGCGTCGAAGGCGTAGAAGACATGGTCGTAGGAGCCGACGAGAACGAGATCGCGCCAGACGGCGGGTGAGGCATAGACGAAGCGGCCGGTCGAGTACGACCAGCGGAGCTTTCCCGTGTGCTCGCCGAACGAGTAGACCTTCGAATCGGTCGAGCCGATGTAAACGCGCCCGTGCGCCACCGCAGGGCTCGAGTAGAACCAGCCGCGCCCGCCGAGGCGGCTCTGTGCCGAGGCGCGCCACACCTGCCGGCCGCTGCGGACGTCGAGTGCGTAGACGTGGCCGGCGTAGTCGCCGATGAAGACATGGCCCGAGTCGTACGCGAGCGAGCCTTTCACGGCGCCGGCGGTGGTGAATCGCCAGCGCAACCGACCGGTCGCCGCGTCGAGCGCGTAGACGTGCGAACGCCAATCGCCGACGTAGACGCGACCGTCTACGACGAGCGGCGACGACTCGCACGGACCCAGCCTGAAGCGCCAGCGGACGGCACCCGTGCGCGCGGCATAGGCGACCACCTCTCCGTCGTCGCCGGGGATCGGCGACGCGCACTTGTGGCCGATGTAGGTCGTGATCACGAGCCGGCGCCAGATCGCGGGGGAGCCCCAACCGCAGCGTCCGGATCGGTCGCGCCAGAGAACGCGCCCGGTGGCTGCATCGAGGGCGAGGAACCGGCCGTCCCAGGTCGGCAGGAACAGCCGCCCGTAGGCGACAGCGGGCGGGAACTCGAGCAGCGTCGGATTGTCGTTGAATATCCAGACTCGACGGAAAGGCGGCCGCAGCCGGTACGGCGCCGACCTTGTCGCGGCCAGGTCGTAGCCGTAGCGCGGCCAGGCGATGCCCGGAGCCCTCGGCGCCGGACGCGGAGCCGTCGTCACGAACTCGACCGACCGCGACCCGTGCACGTCCCCGAACTGATGCTGGCGGTAGACGACGTACGCCACGAAGCCTCCGACAAGGAGGAGGGTGGCCGCCGCGACCGGCAGCGGCCACCCAAGGCCTCGCTTCCCCGTCCGGTTCACGGCTTCGAGAGGCGGTCGAACAGGTTGTCCATCAGGCGGGCGACCTTCGGCTGGCCGATCGCGCCGGCGAGCGTGAACGCTCCGGCGGCGAAGACCTTGGCGCCGCCCTTCTCGTAGTACGTCATCTGCGCGGTCATCCCGGGCCCGTAGAGGTTCGGGATCTCGGCGACGACGTGCGTGGAGCGCGGCGAGGCGGAGGTCATACGGTCGGCCTCGATGCCGCCGTTCGAGATCTTGCCGCCGTTCCCGAGCCCGGTGCCTGCGAGCATCCATTCGAAGCGGCTCGCGTTGCGAACGACCCAATCGCCCCGGTGCTCGCCGCCATCGTTGTGGAAGTACTCGACGCCGAGAAGGGCCGCCTCGGGCCTGCCCAGATCGCGCCACTTGACCATGCGAGTCATCACGTGGTCGCGGATCACGATCTTCCAGTAGAAGTTGTTCGCCGAGAGGAACATCAGGTTCCCGCCGCGGTTGCGGAACTCGGTGACCGCGTCGTACTCGTGCGTGGTCACGTACTCGTGGTGCCCCGAGAAGATCAGGAGGGTGTAGGCCTTCGCGAGCTGGCGACCGCTTGCGCGCCTGAGCTCGGCGTCGGAGATGATGTCGACGTCGGGGTGGTTCCGGCTCAGCCAGCGCAGGAACGGGATCTCGTAGTACTTGAAGTGCGGCGGGGTGCCACGGTCGAGGAAGGGCCTTCCGAGCCGCGCCGTGTGCTGGCAGGTGCACGCGTACCACGTGTCCGCCTTGCCGTCTCCGTTGTCGTCGCGATGGTTGTACGCCTGCCACGTCTGCGTCGGCATGACGACGGCGACGGAGTGCTCGCCGAGGTGCCTCGGCCGTAGGACGAAGGGGGCGTAGCCGACGCGGCCGCCCGGAGCGGTGAGCTCCGCGAAGTAGACGCCGCTCGGCCAGTTGCCGAGGCGGACGTTGACGGTTCGGCGTCCGGCGACGGGGCCGATCGCGTGCTTGCTCGTGACGGGCACGCCCGTCATCACGTCGTTGCCGCGGACGATGCCGGTCTCGGGCCCGACGTGCTTGACCTGGATCGACACGGCGCGCGCGCGATCGGTGATCACGAGCCGCGCGACGCTCCCGGGGCCGTAGCTCTCGAGCGGAAATGCAGCTTCGACGGTCGGCCTGTGCGAGTTCTGAGCCGCTAGATCGCGGCCGTCGTCGTCGTCCTCGTGGTACACCGGCAGCGTCTTCGCCTGGCCGGCGCCCATGACCGCTGCCGCGAGGACGAGCAGCAGGGCCTGGGAAAGGCGCCTTGCGGCGCCGACTGAGTTGTGCGAGTTGGTAGCCATGGCCCGACGCTCGGGCCGGGCCCAAACCGCTCAGTCACGGGCCGCCAACGGCTCGCTAACGAGGGATTTGCAGCGGCTTCCGGAGGTGGTACAAACGGCACATGCTCGAGTTCCGAATCCTCGGGCCGCTCGAGGTGATCGAGGACGGCAATCCGTTTCAGCTCAGCGGCCAGAAGCAGCGCGCGCTGCTCGCGCTGCTCCTGCTCGAGGCCAACCGCGTCGTCTCGACTGACCGAATCGTGGACGCGCTGTGGGGGGAGGAGCCGCCTCGCACGGCGGCGACCTCTCTTCAGAACTTCGTTTCCCAGCTGCGGAAGCTGCTCGGCGCAGACACGCTCGTGACGAAGCCGCCCGGCTACCAGCTCCGGCTCGAACCGGCGCAGTTCGACCTCGATCGTTTCCGCGGGCTCGTCGAGGAGGCGCGCCGCGAACCACCCGACGCACGAGCGGCGAAGCTCGAGCAGGCACTCGCGATCTGGCGCGGGCCGCCGCTCGCCGACCTCGGCTTCGAGGCGTTTGCGCAGTCCGAGATCGGCAGACTCGAAGAGCTACGGTTCGCCGTCGTCGAGGACCGGATCGAGGCCGAGCTCGAGGCAGGCCGCCATGCCGAGATCGTCGGCGAGCTCGAGGCACTCGCCGACGAGCACCCGCTCCGCGAGCGCCTCCGCGGGCAGCTGATGCTCGCGCTCTACCGCTCGGACCGTCAGGCCGAGGCGCTGCAGATCTACCACGACACCAGGCGCGTGCTCGTCGAGGAGCTCGGGATCGATCCGAGCCCGAGCCTGCAGCAGCTTCACGGAGCGATCCTGCGTCAGGATCCCGGTCTCGAGATCGGCGCGCCGGCCGTTCAGGCGCCGCAGGACCGCCTCGACGACGTCGTCGAGACCCTGCTCGCGGGCCGCCTCGTGCCGGTGCTCGGCACCGACGTCGCCGAGCTGACCACGCGGCTCGCGGAGCACTTCGAGTACCCCGCGAACGGCGACGCGCTGCCACGGGTTGCGCAGTACGTCGCAGTCATGAAGGGGTCGGGGCCGCTCTACGACGAGCTGCACGCGCTGCTCGAGACCGACCTGCCGCCGACGCCGGTCCACCGCTTCTTCGCGGCGTTGCCGCCGCTCCTGCGCGAGCGCGCCGCGCCCCATCAGCTGATCGTGACGACGAGCTACGACCTCGCGCTCGAGCGCGCGTTCCTCGATGCGGGCGAGGAGTTCGACGTCGTTTCGTATCTCGCGGCCGGGCGGAACCGGGGCAAGTTCTGCCACCTGGCGCCGGACGGGTCCGGAACCTTGATCGAGGTGCCGAACACCTACGCAACCGAGCTCTCGCTCGAGCGCCGGACGATCATCCTCAAGCTCCACGGACAGGTGGGCAAGAGCCCGGAGGAGCGCGAGTGGGAGAGCTTCGTCGTCACCGAGGACGACTACATCGAGTACCTCGCGCAGTCCGAGGTCGCCAACCTCGTGCCGGTCGCGCTGGGCGCCAAGCTCCGGCGAAGCCATTTCCTCTTCCTGGGCTACACCATGGCCGACTGGAACCTGCGCCTCCTCCTGCATCGTCTCTGGGGCGACCAGCCGCTCAGCTACCGCTCCTGGGCCGTGCAGCCGGAGCCGATGCCGCTCGAGCGTGAGTTCTGGCGCCGGCGCGACGTCGACGTGCTCGAGATCCCGCTCGAGCGCTACGTGGACGCCCTCGGCCGCCACGCGGGCCTCGAGCCGGCGGGAGCAACTACGTGAGCGCGATCGCCGCCCCACCGAGCCCGTACAAGGGCCTGGCGCCGTTCGACGACTCGGCGCTCGACGCGCTCCTGTTCTTCGGCCGCGAGCGCGAGATCGAGGTGATCGTCGCCAACCTGATGGCGGCGCGGCTGACGATCCTCTACGGCGTCAGCGGGGTGGGGAAGACGTCGCTCCTTCGTGCCGGGGTGGCGCACCGCCTCCGCGACGCGCGCGACGCGACGGTGATCGTCTTCTCGACCTGGACGGGCGACCCGGTACAGGATTTGCTCGACGCCGTCGTTGCGGCGACCTCCGATCTCGAGCCGGTGCGGCGCAGCGATTCCCTCGCCGACACGCTGGCTGCCTGTGCGCGGCGGCTCAACAACGACCTCTACATCGTCCTCGACCAGTTCGAGGAGTACTTCCTCTACCACGAGGGCGAGCGCGGCTCGGCAACGCTGGCCGACGAGCTGCCGGAGGCGCTCCGCCGAGGCGGCCTGCGCGCCAACTTCCTGCTCGGGATCCGCGAGGACTCGCTTGCCCAGCTCGACGCCTTCAAGGCGCGGATCCCGAATCTCTTCGCCAACTCGCTGCGCCTCGACCGCCTCGACCGCGTCGCGGCGCGGGCCGCGATCGAGGGGCCGCTTGGGCGCTACAACGAGCTCGCCGGAGACGAGGGCGCCGTCTCGGCCGAGCCCGAGCTGGTAGACGCCATCCTCGATCAGGTCGGCGTGGGTCGGGTCGACCTCGGCCAGGCGGGCCGCGGCGGGATCGACGATGAGGACGCAGACCGGATCGAGGCGCCCTATCTCCAGCTCGTCCTCGAGCGGTTGTGGGAGGTCGAGCGGTCGCGCGGCTCACGGCGGCTCCAGCTGGCGACGCTGACGGAGCTCGGCGGCGCTGTGCACATCGTCGAGGACCATCTGGAGCGGGCGATGGCGGAGCTGTCGCCCGACGAAAAGGACGCCGCTGCCGCGATCTACAACCATCTCGTCACGCCGTCCGGGACGAAGATCGCCCACCGCGCCCGCGATCTCGCCGGTTACGCGTCGGTCGACGAGGCCGAGACGGAGCGCGTGCTCAACCGGCTCGTCGAGGAACGGATCGTCCGCGCCGGCGAGGACGGAGCCGCAGGCCCGCGCTACGAGATCTTCCACGACGTTCTCGCCGATGCTGTCCTCGCGTGGCGCGCCCGGCACGAGGCCGAGCGGCGCCTCGAGGAGGAGCGACGCGCCGCCGCCCGTCGCCACCGGCGCCTGCTCGTCATCGCCGTCGGCGCGGGGATCTTGATCGCCGTTCTCACCGCGATCGCGGTCTTCGCGCTTGCGCAACGCCACGACGCGCGCGATCAGGCTCGCCGTGCGCGTGGCCGCGAGCTCGCCGCCCGCGCCCTCACGGCAACGTCGGTCGCGCCGGTCGAAGCAGTCCGACTCGCGCTGCAGGCGGCGCATTCCGATCCTTCGGACGAGGTCGCCGACGTCCTGCGGACGACGCTCCGCAACCTGCGGACGAAGGCGATCCTACGGGCCGGTGGTCCGGTCACGGATGTCGAGTTCAGTCCAAGCGGCAGGCTTCTGCTCGCCGCGAGCAGCGACGGAAAGGTACGGCTGTACCGCGCGAGCGACGGCAAGGCCCTCCGGGTGTTCGACCAGGGAGCGCCCGTCGCGGCGGCGACCTTCAGCCCGGACGGGCAGACCGTGGCGGCCGCCGGGGACGACGGCACGGCGCGCGTCTGGCGCACCCACACCGGTGCGCAGCTCTACCGGCTTCGCCACAGCGGACCAGTCACGAGTGTCACCTTCTCGCGCGATGGGACGATGATCGCGACGACGAGCCTGGACGGGACCGCCCGTATCTGGAACGCGGCGACCGGACGACAGGTTCGGCTTATCCGCCACCCCGGCGGTGTAGCGTCGGCGTCGTTCAGCGGTGACGGGTCGCTGCTCGTCACGCGCCTCGTTCCGGCGACGAACGACGGCACCGCGCGGGTCTGGGACGTCGCGTCCGGTTCGTTGCAGGCGTCGCTCTACCAGGGTCGACGTCTGACCGCGGCTCGCTTCTCGCCGACAGGCTTTTTGGTCGTCACCGCCGGCGGCAGCACGATCGCGAACGTCTGGGACGCTCGCTCGGGAGCGCGGATCCATCAGCTGACCGGGCATGAGCTCGGCATCTTCGACGCAGAGTTCAGCCCATCGGCGCGGCAGATCGTGACCGCGAGCGCGGACGGCACCGCACGCGTCTACGACACACGCACGGGTGCCCTCTACGGCGTGCTCACGAACCACCAGAACTACGTGCTGAAAGCCGTGTTCAGCCAGGACGGCGAGGCTGTTGCGACGGCAAGTCGTGACCGGATCGCGCGGATCTTCGAGCCGAACGGGACGCTGCGGGCGACGCTCGTCGGGGATCCCGACGCGGTGACCGACGTCGCATTCAGCGCTGACGGCGAATCCGTTGCTACGGCAAGCCCGGACGGAGCGGCGAGACTTTGGGACCGCCGGCCCCAGCCGGATCTGCTCACGCTCGGTCAGGAGCCCGCGACGGTGGCCAGGGTCGCCGAGACGGCCGACGGCAGGCGCGTCGTCGCCGTCGCTGTCGACGGGACCGTACGGGCCTGGCGCGTCGGCCACCCGGGTAAGCCTCTGATCTCGCTCCGGCTGGGGAAACACGTCGGCGCGGTGGCACTGAGTCCCGACGCGCGCAGGGTTGCGGCCGTGACGCAGCAGCGTTTCGTTCGAGTCGTGGACCCGGCGACCGGCCGCCTGGTGACCGTGCTCCATCCGCCGGGTCGTCCCCTAGCACTCGCGTTCAGCCGCGACGGGCAGCAACTCGCGATCGTCGTCACTCCAGCCCGGCGTGTGCTGGTCTGGGACCTAGCCCACCCTGGCGTGCATCGAACGATCGCCAAGGGCGTGGTCACCGCAGCCTTCAGCCCCGACGGTCGCCGTCTCGTCACCGGCGAGCAGAACCTGACCGTTCGCGTCTGGGACCTCACCACGGGTAAGCGCGTCCTTGGCCCTCTCACAGGACATCGGGACCTGATCACCGGCGTCGCCTTCAGCCCGGACGGTCGTTACATCGTCACCACCAGCCGCGACCACGACGCCCGGGTCTGGGACGCGAAGACCGGGCGAAACGTTTCGACGCTGAGCCACATCGCAATCGTCAGTGGTGCGGCGTTCAGCGCCGACAGCCGCTGGCTCGTCACGGCCGGCCCTAGTGCAGCGAGCGTCTGGGACCTCAGGAACGGCCGCAAGCTGTTCGCACTCAATGCGCGTGACCAGCTGATCACGGTCGCGTTCTCGCCCCGGGGCTGGGGGATCGCGAGCGGCGGTCTCGCGGGCGGCGTCAAGGTCTATGACTGCCGCCTCTGCGGCAACCTCGCGGACCTGAAGACGCTCGCACGCGAGCGGCTCGCGAACCTCCAGCGCTGAGCCCTCCCTTAAGATTGCCCGATGCGGGTCTGGCTGGGGGTCTTGTGCGGAGTCACAGCCTGCGCGTGTGCCGGTGGCGCGGGCGGGGCGCGCACAGCGATGCCGGCTTTGCTGCTGCCCGATCTCGATCAGCGGGCGCCGCAGCAGGTTCAAGTCGTCTGGGGCGGCCCACCGGGTCACCTTCAGGCGCGGCTCGCGTTCGCGACCAGCGTCGAGGATCTCGGCTGGGGGCCGCTCGTCGTGGTCGGCCGGCGCCCGAATCTGCGCGTGAAGCGGATGCCGGCAGAGCAATACGTCTGGCGACGGAGCGGGAGCCCCGTCCGGGTCGCCCGGGTCGGTCGGCTTCACTACAACGTGAATCCGAGCCACCAGCACTGGCATCTGCAGCCGTTCGAGGTCTACGAGCTCCGGACACTCGACGGGCAGCGACTCGTCCGCGACCACAAGAACGGCTTCTGCCTGACGAGCGACCGGCTGACCGAGCAGGCGTCGCTCGGGCCGATCGGCACCCGACCGATCGGCACGACGGACTGTCAACGGAACAACCGGCGCGCCAAAAGCGTCCTCGAGGGGATCGAGGTCGGTTACGGCGACATCTACTCGCCGCTGAAGGAGGGGCAGTTCGTCGACATCAGCGGCGTGCCGTACGGTGACTACGACCTCGTCAACGGGGTCAACGTCGACCACAAGATTCGCGAGGTGAGCTACGCGAACAACTACGCCTCGCTCCGGATCAGGCTGCTACCGCCGGACATGCCGGGTGACCCTCCGGGCGTGCAGGTGCTGGCGACGTGCGAGACCGGCTCTCAGTGCTGAGGCTTCTCGGACTGCTTGACCATCGCTAGCGCGGTCTGGGAGACTCGTCCCGAGGCAGGCACTCAGACGGACCCAAGAAAGAGGTGGGCCTGTGGGGGACGTTGAGCTTCCTGTCCGGATTCAGGACATCGAGCGCTTTTCGGACGTCCTCGTCCCGCCACCACGCGGCCGGAGAAAGGAGTCTCGATGTATCGCTCGGTACTCGTAATGGTCTCGCTGCTCGTGCTGGCGCTGGGCGGGGCGGCCTCCTCGAGGGGAGGCGATGTCCCTCAGCACGCCGCGATCACGATCACGTCGAACGACGACTTCACACCGCCGGGGTCTTCGACGGGCTGCAAGTGCGTCACTGCCGGAGACGGGAAAACCAGCCCCTTCGTCATCGGGCCCTGGGCGATCGGCGCGCCGAGCGGTCCCGGGACGACCGGCTGGGCGGTCAAGGTGACCGGCGTATCCGCGCCCTTCACCATCACCGGGATCTCCGCCGGCTACCAGGGCGTTCCGGCCTCTGACCCGTTCATCAAATTGGACCACGTCAACAACGCGGCGATCTCCAACGTCTCGGCGAATGGTGACGGTCGCGGAGTCGAAATCGACAATTCGTCCTACATCGCGCTTGACGACCTCAACCTGAACAAGATGAGCGGTAACGCGCTCCTTATCAACGGCTCCTCGCACGTGACCCTGTCGAACAGCAAGCTGAAGGCGACCGCGGACGGCGTGGATCCGCACGACGCCGACGGCCTGTACGCAGTCGGCTCCGACCACCTGAGCATCGGCGGGGTCGACGCCTGTCCGAAGTCCCGGGCCTGCAACACCTTCGACTACGACACCGGTTGGGGCGTCTACCTCCAGAACACCGACACCGTGACCATCGACCATGCCTCGGCGAACGCCGACGACACCGGCGCTTTCATCCTGGACAACGCCTCGAACGTCCAGCTCGGCAACTCGACCGCCGAGGGGGACGGGCCGATCTGCATCACGCTCGACGGACTGAAGACCTTCACCGGATACCACACCGACATGCAGGGTGGAGTGCTGCTTGTGAACGGTTCGCACGACAACACAATTCACGATGTCCAGACGGCCGCCACCGGCGTCGGTATCGGGAGCGGCGGGAACGGCTTCTTTGCCGACCCCTGTTCGAACAGTCAAAAGCCGTTTGGTCCGTTCGAGACCGCGATGGGCCCCCGGAACACGTTCACCAACGACTGCTACTCCAGTAACACCGTCGGGCTACCACCCAACCCATGCAAATGAGCGCCGTAGCCGGGGTTCTTCAAGGTGTGAGCACGCTTGCTCCCCCACCGTGACCGTCGACTGCGCGCCGGAGCGCTGCTGCGGCCTCCGGCAGCGGGAGTGGCTGCGCGACCTCGAGAGACAGCACTCCTTCCGCGAACGATGTAGCGAGTCCGGCCAGGCGCGGGCCGTCGGCTCGCACAACGACGTCCGCGATGGCCACCTCTCTTTCGCCGGGCGGTGGGTCACCCGTGATCGTCGCGAGACGGCCACCGTCCGCGACCGCGCGCAACGCCGTCGCCGCCTGGTTGCGGGCAGCGTTGACGGCGGCTGCCACTCCACGTCCGTCCGGAGATGCGTCTCGTACGCGCGCGGGCCAGTCGGGATCGTGATAGTCGACGACGAGCTGGGCGCCGTAGCCGCGTACGCGCTCCGAGCTCGCCGGCCCCGCGGTCGCGACGACGAACGCGTGTCGCGCGACCGCGAGCTGCACCGCGAGACCGCCGGTGACGCCGCCGGCACCGTTCACCAGCACCCACTCACCCGCGGGCTCGGGCGCGGCCTCGGTCAGCGCTTGGTCAGCGGTGAGCGCGGGCACCGGAAAGGCGCCGGCTGCCTGCCACGGGAGGGCGGCCGGCTTCCGCGCAACAAGTGCAGCGTGAGCGACGAGCCGCTCCGCCCAGCAGCCTTGGTCCCGGAGCGGCAGGGGGTGGGTGAGAACCTCGTCCCCCGGTGCGAGGCTCGTCACCTTCTCTCCGATCGCCTCGACGACGCCCGCGGCTTCGACGCCGAGCGCGAGCGGTGGCCGGTGGCCGACGTCCCAGTCTCCGAGCCGGACGAACTCGTCCCAGTTGCCGACCCCTGCCGCGCGCACCGCGATGACCACTTCGTCAGCCGCAGGTGCCCGCGGCGCCGGGAGCTCGAGCATCCGGATCTCCCGGCCGAAGTCGTCGATGCCGGCGGCCCTCATCGTCCCCGGGGTGTTTGAGATCATCAGCGTGCGCAGCGGATTACCAAATCACGGAGGTGCGCGATGAGCGAAGGCCCGCTGAGACGGATAGACACCTTCCTCTACGACGCCGACGGGAACCGCACGGAGGACGAGAGCGTTGCCGTTAGAGGAGAGATCGTGGAGCTCGATGCTGCCGGCAACATCCTCAGGAGGCGCCCACAGAATGGTCTCGACTGGGAGGTCGATCCGATCTCGCTCGAGGGCGACGAGGGCGAGCTCGCGACGCGACCGCGCCATGAAGAGAGCGAGACCGGACAGAACCCGGCCTAGGGGCTTTTCCTTCCTCCCTTCCTACCCGCTCCGTCCGCTCGAGGACTAGGGGCCGCGAGGAAAGCGATCAGGTCGCCGACGGTGTGGTGGCGGTGCCGCGGGTGGCGGAGTGGCAGCTCCTTGTGGACCTGATAATGGTTGCGGCGGCCATCACGGCGCTTGGTCAGGTAGCCGGCACGCTCGAGGTCGGTGACGATCTGAGCTGCCGTTCGCTCCGTGATCCCGACGGTCTGGGCGATATCGCGGAGGCGGGCCGTCGGATCGCCCGAGATCACCTGGAGGGCGTGGGCGTGGTTCGTTATGAATCTGAAAGAGTGGTCTTGTTTGCCGGAAATAAGACTCATGTGACTTGTTACTATAGTTCTACTACCGGGTCGACGAATCACTCGAGAAGTTAGGGAGGGGCCGCTAGTGAATTCACCGAATCTCGCCGCTCGCGCGGGGCGTTGGAGCGCCACGCACTGGAAGACCGCAACCGCGATCTGGATCGCCGTCGTTCTTGTTGCGATCGTGGCCGGCCGCATGGCAGGCACACACAAGCTGTCCATGGCCGAACAGTCGACGGGCGAGACGGCTCGGGCCGAAAAGATTCTCGCCGGCGCCGGCTTCAGCACGCCTGCGAACGAGAGCGTGATCGTGAAGTCATCGACCCTGACTGCGTCGGCCCCGGCTTTCCGCTCCGCGGTGCAGTCGGTGCTGACGCGACTTCGGACGATGCCCGAGGTCGAGCATCTGCGGACGGGCGCCTCGGGCGAGATCTCGAAGGATCGGCACGCCCAACTGGTCGAGTTCGACATGCGCGGCAAGTCCGAGACGGCGGACAAGCGTGTCCAGCCGGTGCTCGACGCGGTCGCCGGGCTCCAGAAGCAGCACCCTGAATTCACGATCGCCCAGTTCGGGCTGGCCAGCTCGACCCACGAGCTGAACGACACGATCGGAAAGGACTTCAAGAAGGCCGAGTCCCTCTCGGTGCCGATCACCTTCCTGATCCTGCTCTTCGCGTTCGGCGCCTTCGTTGCCGCCGGTATCCCGGTCCTGCTCGCCTTCTCGGCGGTACTCGGGTCGATCGGGCTGTCCCAGCTGCTCAGCCACGTGGCGCATGCGTCGGATGCGACGCAGTCGGTGATCCTCTTGATGGGGATGGCGGTCGGGGTCGACTACTCGCTCTTCTACGTCAAGCGCGAGCGCGAGGAGCGTGTCGCCGGCCACCGCGGGCACGACGCACTCTTCCGGGCCGCGGCCACCTCAGGCCAGGCCGTCCTGATCTCGGGCGTCACCGTCCTCATCGCGATGGCCGGGATGCTCTTCGCCGGCTCGAAGATCTTCACCTCGATCGGCGTCGGGGCGATGATCGTCGTCTTCCTTTCGCTGGTCGGCTCGCTGACGGTGCTGCCGGCCCTCCTGGGCAAGTTCGGCGACCGGATCAATTGGGGCATTCGCCAGGTCCTGGCGGCGATCGTGCTGTGGGTTGTCCAGTTGTTCGGCGCGCGACCGCGCTGGCTCGTCTGGCTCCGCGACACGCCGACCCTGCTGCGCCGCCTGAAGGGCGACCGGCAGGAATCGCGAGTCTGGGGCGTGGTGCTGAAGCGCTCGATGCGGTTCCCGGCGATCGCCACTGCGCTCTCGACTGCGGTGCTGATCGTCTTCGCCCTTCCGGCCCTGAACATCCACACGAAGCTGCTGAGCTTCACCGACCTGCCGAAGAGCCTTGCGATCGTCAAGACCTACGACACGATCCAGAAGTCATTCCCTGGCGCCGAGGATCCCGCGCACGTCGTGGTCAAGGCTCCGAACGTGACGACGCCCGTCTTCTCCAAGGCGTACGCGGACTTCAAGCGGCGCGCACTCGCGACGGGCGTTATCCACCAGCCGATCCGTGTCTCGGTCAACCCGGCCAAGACCGTCGCTCGCGTCGACTTCCCGCTCGCCGGCAAAGGGCAGGACGCGACCGCGACTCACGCCCTCGAGGTGCTGCGAACACAGGTGATCCCACCGGTGCTGGCGACGCTGCCGCCCGGGACACAGGAGGCCGTCACCGGAGACACCGCCGGTACGCACGACTTCAACGTGACGATGAAGCACAGGGCGCCGTTCGTGTTCGCGTTCGTCCTCGGTCTCGCCTTCCTGCTCTTGCTGCTCACCTTCCGGTCGATCGTGATCCCGATCAAGGCGATCATCCTCAACCTGCTTTCCGTCGGGGCCGCCTACGGGATCCTGGTCTGGATCTTCCAGGACGGCCACCTGCAGGGCGTGCTCAACTTCCACTCGAACGGCGCCGTCATCACCTGGCTGCCGCTCTTCCTCTTCACGGTCCTGTTCGGGCTCTCGATGGATTACCACGTCTTCATCCTGAGTCGGGTCAAGGAACTCGTCGACAGGGGCGTCCCAACGGATGAAGCGGTTGCACGAGGGATTGGCTCGACCGCATCGACGGTGACGGCTGCCGCGGCGGTCATGGTCGCCGTATTCGCGATCTTCGCCTCGTTGCGGACGCTCGACATCAAGCAGCTCGGCGTCGGCCTTGCGGTCGCCGTGCTCCTCGACGCAACGCTGATCCGGGGCGTGCTACTGCCGGCTGCGATGAAGCTTCTCGGGGACTGGAACTGGTACCTCCCCAGCTGGCTCGAATGGCTACCGCGAATCAACGTCGAGCCTGAGCTGGGCGAAGAGGTTCCCGAGACGCCCCCCGTACCCGCCGCGTAGGGACGAGCGTCGAGCAATGAGCATCGGCAAGGAAGCGTTTTCGCGGGGGCATAGCGGCGACGTAGAGGTCGCGATCATCGGCGCCGGCCAGGCCGGTCTCGCGATGGGCCACTTCCTCGCGCGGCAAGGCAGGCAGTCCGTGATTCTCGAGCGGGCCGTCGAGATCGCCTCTGCGTGGCGCGAGCGCTGGGACTCGCTGACGCTCTTCACGCCGCGTCGATACAGCGCGCTGCCGGGGCTGCCTTTCGAAGGAGATCCCGACGGCTACCCGAGCCGTGACGAGGTGATCGCCTATCTCGAGCGCTACGCCGAGATCTTCGAGCTGCCGGTCGAGCTGGACAGCGTGGTCGAGCGGCTCGAACGCGGCCGCGACGGGCGCTTTCAGCTCGGGGTCGACGGGCGAACGATTACGTCCGACCAGGTCGTGGTCGCCACGGGGCCGTTCCAGACGCCGTACGTGCCGAAGCTGGCCGAGAAGCTCTCAGGCGATGTCTTCCAGACGCACGCCGTCGGCTACCGCCGGCCAAGCGACGTCCCACAGGGCACAGTGCTCGTGGTCGGCGGCGGCAACACCGGCTTTCAGATCGCCAAGGAGCTCTCGGCGACGCACAAGGTTGTGCTCTCGATCGGCTCGCGCCAGAAGCCGCTGCCCCAGCGCCTGCTCGGCCGCGACCTCTTCTGGTGGCTGAGCAAGGCACGCATCCTCGACAAGACGGCCGAGTCGCGTCTCGGCCGCAAGCTGAGCACGCGCGACACGTTGATCGGGTCGAGTCCGCGCGAGCTGACCAAGCGCTACGGCGTCGAGCTCAAGCCGCGGCTCGTCGATGTCGACGGTCGGCGGGCCCGGATCGAGGACGGGAGCGAGCTCGATGCGGACGCGGTCATCTGGGCAACCGGCTACCGGCCCGACTACTCCTGCATCAAGCTCCCGATCTTCGAGGCGGATGGCCGCCTCCGCCATCGCCGCGGAGTCACGGACACCCCCGGCCTCTATTTCCTCGGCCTGACCTGGCAGCATACGCGCGGCTCGGCTCTGATCGGCTTCGTCAAGGACGACGCCGAGTTCATTGCTGAGAGAATCGCCGAACACGAGCAATCGAAGGCGCCCGCACAGACGGGCACACCGGTTGGCGCCGGCACGGCTACCCAAGTTCGCTCGACCGAAAGGAGCTAGTCATGCACGATCACGGCTCCCATCACCACGAACGCGTTGCCGAACTGCCGCGTGAAACCGACGGCCTGCCGGAGGCACGCAACACCGAACTTGTCGAGCTCGCAGACGGCGACGAGTTCGAGATCGAGATCGTCCCGGTCAAGAAGCAGATCGGCGATGCGACCGTGCGGATGCTGGCTTACAACGGCTCCGTGCCGGGACCGACGCTGAAGGTCCCGCAGGGCGCGACGATCACGGTCCCCGTGACCAACCACGGGGACATCGAGGCGACCGTGCACTGGCATGGCCTGCGGCTGGAGAACCGTTACGACGGCACGCACGACACCCAGGCGCCGATCCCGGTCGGCGAGACCTTCACCTACCAGGTACAGGTGCCGGATCCGGGCGCCTACTGGTACCACCCGCACATTCGTGAGGACTACGGTCAGGAGCTGGGCCTCTACGGGAACATCCTTGTGGCCCCGAGTGAAGCCGACTACTGGCCGCCGGCCAACCGCGAGCTCCTGGTCACGCTCGACGACATCCTGATCGAGGACGGCCAGATCGCCCCCTTCCGGGAGGAAGAGACAACCCACGTGGCGATGGGCCGTTTCGGCAACGTGATGCTCGTCGCCGGCGAGTCAGACCTTCGGCTCGAGGCCAGGCGAGGCGAGGTGGTGCGCTTCTACTTCACCGACACAGCGAACACGCGCGTCTTCAATGTGATGCTGCCGGGCGCCCAGATGAAGCTGGTCGGCGCCGACGCCGGCCACTACGAGCGTGAAGAGCTCGTCGAGGGCGTACTGCTCGCCCCCTCGGAGCGGGTCGTTGTCGACGTGCTCTTCCCGGATGTGGGCGAGCTCGAGCTTCAGCACCGAACACCCGAGCACACTCACCGCCTGGCCTCCATCACCGTCGCGACCGAGCAGGCGGATCCCTCCTATGCAGAGGAGTTCGGACGCATGCGTACCAACCAGGACACGGCGGACCTACGCGAGCGGATCGGGCCGTATCTCGAGGCGCCGCCCGGCAAGACGCTCTCGTTCGTGGCGGAGATGGACATGGGCGTGCCCGAAGGCGTCGAGGTCGTCTACGTCTGCCCGATGCACCCGGAGGTGACGAGCGACAAGCCGGACAAGTGTCCCAAGTGCGGCATGAAGCTTCTGCCGGAGAGCGTCGTCGCAGCAGGCGAAGGCCGCGAGCATCACCACGGCCACCACGGCCACGACGAACACGAAGGCCACGGGCATGACCACCACGGTCACGAGCACGAAGGTCATGGCCACCACGGGCATCATCACCACCAAGACGACCCCGAACATCCGCACGACATCGCACAGGGCATCGAGTGGGAAGACGACATGGTGGAGGTCAATCGGATGACCACGCCGACCAACATGCGCTGGAAGCTCGTCGACCGCGACACCGGCGCGGAGAACGCACGGATCGACTGGAATTTCCGGGTCGGCGACCAGGTGAAGATTCGCCTGGTCAACGAGATGGACTCAGATCATCCGATGCCGCATCCGTTCCACGTCCACGGCGCGGGCCGGTTCCTGATCCTGGCGCGCGACGACGTCGTCGAGCCGAACCTCGTCTGGAAGGACACGGTTCTCGTCCGGACCGGCGAGACTGTGGACATCCTGCTCGACGTCACCAACCCGGGCCGCTGGATGGCTCACTGCCACATCGCCGAGCATCACGAGAGCGGGATGATGTTCAGCTTCAACGTCGAGGCCTAGGCTTTCCGACCATGTCGAGCGCTGACACAGCGACCTTCCTCTTCGCGGACATCGCCGGCTTCACGGCGCTCACCGAGGCGCACGGCGACGAGCAGGCCGTGGAGCTCGTGGAGGAGTTTGCCGCCGCCGTTCAGGCGCAGCTCCCGCGTGTCGAGGGCGAGCACGTCAAGACGGTCGGCGATGCGCTCATGCTCCGGGTGCCCGATCCCGGCGAGGCAATCCGTCTGGGCTTGTGGATCACGCGCAATGCGATGAGCGGCCACGAGGCGCCATCGATTCGCGTCGGCGGGAACCACGGCTCAGCCGTCGAGCGTAGCGGCGACTACTTCGGGGCGACCATCAATGTCGCGGCGCGAGTCTCGGCGCTCGCCGGGGGCGGCGAAGTCCTTCTCACCGGGCACACGGCGGCGCTCGCAGCTGACCTCGAGGGAGTCGTCTACGAGTCGCGTGGGCGGCAAGTGCTCCGCAACGTCGCCGAGCCGGTCGAAATCTTCGCCGTCGTTCCCGTGGACGAGAGCGTCGATCAGCTCGCGATCGACCCTGTCTGTCAGATGGCGGTCGATCCAGAGCGCGCCGTCGGTCGCTTGATGCAGGAGACGAAGGCCTACTACTTCTGTTCGCTTACCTGTGCAGCCGCGTTCGCCCAGCACCCGGAGCGGTACGCCCGCTGAGACAGGCCCCTGAGCGTCCGCGCCGGCGCTACTTCCATCACCGCCTGAGCGCTCACGCAACAATCCCTTCGTGGTACTTGCCGGCGGGACCGGAGCCATTGACGCCGTCCTACTTGCTTCTGCGGTTGTCCCGCCGCTCGTTGCAGTGCTCGTTGCTCGCGTGGCCTGGATCTGGGCCAAGAGCGACGACCAGGGCGAGACGGTTTCCATCCGCGACCTCTTGCGAAAGGCCTTCTGGCTCGACAGATCCCGAGTTCCAGGCAGCCCTCCTCGATCGGGTCTAAAATCGCCTTCGCCTTTTGCCGAACATGGGCCTCGAGCACGCGAGCGAGGGTCCGGAAACGAAAGGACGCCCAGATGAGCACAAGGAAGCTGATCACCACCGTTGCCGCCTTTCTGCTGCTCGCGGGAGCCGGGGTTGCAGCAGCGTTCGCCGGCAACTCACCCTCGGCGGCGAACACGGTGACGACGTCGACCACCACCTGCTCTGACGACCAGGGCCAGCAAGGCGACAACGATGAGCAGGAGGCCGCGGACGACGTCGAGAACGCCGCCACCAAGGTCACCCAGGAAGCAGGAAGCACGCAAGCAGACGACCAGGCCGGCGACGACCAGGGTGACAACAGCCAGGGCGACGAGCCAGGCGACAACTGCGACGACTAGACCGGCCGGCGCTCACTCGCCGTTCGTGGAAGTGAATCGGATGACCGCGCTCGCGCGCTGCGAGCCGAGGCGCCGGTGGGGGCGTCTGATCCTGCTCGCACTGAGCTCCTTCGCAGCAGTCGCGCTCTGGCTTCCCGCTGAAGCGAATGCGAGTGATGCAGGTCTTCGGACGACGCTTGCGTTGTGGTCGAATCGGGTCGCATCGGACGCGCAGGGGATCAGCCTCAGCGCAGCGCGGCGCCATCCCCGCCGGATGACACGCAGGGCCCGGCACTTCCGCCTCGATGCCCTGCGCGCGCGCAATGCGCTCACGGCCATACGGCCTTCGAGCGACCGCGGCCTACGCGCGAAGCGACAGGCGCTGGCTGCGTTCTCCGACTACGCGATCGTTGGACGCCAATGGACCCTCAGCGGGCTGGCGCGCGTGCGGGGTCTCAGGGCGGCGGCGGTTGGCCACGCCAGGATCGCGGCACGATATGCAAGAAGGGGGAGCGCCCTGCTCGTTTCCGCGAGAAGACTCCTCGGTTGAGGGCGCGCAGCCTCGCTGGAGGCACTCCTCGTCGCACGTGAGACGGGGAGAGGCGTATTACCTCTCCCCGTTTGGCGCGCGATGAAGCTTGTTCGGCTAGCCCGAGTGCTTGACCTTGCTGGACACGCACTTGCCGAACGAGTTCTTGGCCCCGTACTTCGCCTTGAAGGCAGCGAGACCGGCCTTGCGTTCGGCCAGGCATTGCTTCGATGCATTGATCGTCGCGGTGACCTGCGCGGCCGCGATCGCCTTCGACGTCAAGGAGACGCAGCGATTGAAGGCGTTCTTGTGATTTGGGCCGCTCCCGTACTTGGCCGCGAACCCGGCCGGGTCGGCAGTACGCGCGCTGGTGCACTGGGCGGCTGCGTTCGCCCGGTTCGCCGCGTTCTGGCTGGCCCGCGTTGAGACGCACTTGCCGAAGGCGTTCGCCTTGTTGGCGAAGAGCAGCTTGAACGCGGGTGCCCCCATCGCGTTGAGCTCCGCCCTGCACTGCTTCTGTGCGGCGGCCGAGTCGGCCGGCGACGGCGGTGACCCCGCAACGGCGAGTGCGGGAATCGCCAGGAAGGCTGTGAAAAGGACGAGGATCAGCTTGCGCATGGACTGTCTCCTTTCTCGATCCGCACCGAACCTTCGACGGCCTCGGCCAGCCGCATGTTCGACGGCTGTAAAAGGCATGTAAAGCTCCGCGTTTAAACTCGTCTCGGCCTCGGGTTGACGATCGTCTATCGGCGTTAGAAGATGCCCGCGTCGGGTGAGCGGGTCGTCAACGCAAGGGGGGACGAGATGAGTTTCAGACGTGCGGGATTGCCGGTTGCGCTCGCGGCCGGAGTGCTGGCCATCTTCGGGATGGTCTTCGTCGGAGGCGGCTCCGCGGCGCATCGCGAGGCCGGGGGCTGGGCGGCGAGAGGTCTCAAGGGCGGTGTGACGCTGAAGGGACAGATCCCGAAGGCAGCCGCGCAGCATCGCGGGCGCGCCGTCGCGCACCACGCGGCGGGCGACGAGCTCTCGCTGAGCTTCGCGTTCCCGCTTCGCGACAAGGCGGGCCTCGACAGGCTGATCCTGCAGGAAGCGACGACGCACAACTACCTCAGCCGTGCGCAGATCTACGCGCGCTTCGCGCCGCCGGCGGCTCAGGTGAAGGCGCTTCGCCGCTGGCTGGTTGCGAAGGGCTTCCGCATCACCCATGTCGGCGCCGACCGGATGGCGATCGGCGCCGCAGCGTCGACGAGCACGGTGGAGAAGGCCCTCCACGTCAAGATCGACGACTTCGTCAAATCGGCGTTCACGTTCCGGGGCGTGAAGGTGAAGCCGTACCGTTACTACGCGAACACGAAGGCCCCGACGGTGCCCGCACGCCTCGGGCTGCAGAGCATCTCCGGCCTCAGCAACGTCGATCGCTTCTTCACCAACGCCCAGATCTATGCGGCGCAGCATCCCCACGCGTGCAATGACGACGACAACGCCACGATCAATCCGCTCTGCGTCGACGTGCGCAGCGGCGGTTACTTCCCGATCGACCTGCAAGGCCTCTACGACATCACCGGCCACGGCTACGACGCGACGGGCCAGACAGTCGGCTTCACGCTCTGGACCACGCCCGAGCGCCAGGCGGCTATGACCGCCTACGCGAGCCTCACTGGCGACACGCCCATCACCGTCGACCCTTCGTGCCCGGCGACAGGAAACTCGCCGACCACTCCCAGTTCGTGCTCGACGGTCCAGGTGCAGCCGGATCACCTGCTGACGATCCTCGAGAACGGCAACAGCGACTCGAACGCCAACTTCGGCTCGAACGTCGAGACGGCGCTCGACATCGAGGCGGCGCACGGGGTGGCCACTCACGCGGCGCTGAAGTACTACGCCGACGGCTGCGCCCCCAACCCGGAGCCCGGGTCGGGCCTCTCAAACGCCGGCTGCAACGGCAGCGACGTCGGCATGGAAGAGGCGATGGAGGACGCCGCCAACGATCCGACATTGCACAGCGTGTCGAATAGCTGGGGCTACGGCGGCGAGGCCGAATGGGGCCTGGCCGACCCCTTCATGATCGCGACGAACAACACCCTCGCGCTCGCGGCGGCTGTCGGGACGAGCTTCTATTTCTCGACCGGTGACGCCGGGACGTATCAGTCTGGCTGGCCGACCGACAGCCAGTACGTCGTTTCGGTAGGCGGCACGAGTCTGTACTCCACGTCCAACAGCGCCCACTGGAGCACGAGCGTGGAGTGGAGCGGGTCGGGGAGCTGGTGCTCGAACATCGTGACCCGCCCGTCGTGGCAGACCGCGCCAGGGCTCGCGGCAGCCTCGTGTCCGGGGCGCGTCAGCCCCGACGTGTCCGCCGACGCCGATCCGAACACGGGTGTCCGTTTCATCCGCAGCTCGAACCTCACCGGCGGCGTTGCCGCCGGCCAGGTCGGCGGCACGAGCCTCTCGGCGCCGATCATGAACGGCCTTCAGGCGCTGACCCAGAACTTCGTCGACGCACAGACCTATTCCGGGCCGACCCCTGAGGTCGGCTTCGAGTCGCCGGTGCTGTACCAGCTCGGAAACAGCGGACACGCCGACAGCTATTTCCGCGACATCCAGTGCGGCAACACGGCGAACCCGACGAGCGGGCCGGACGGTGACGCCGCCGCCGCCGGCTGGGATCCGGGGAGCGGCTGGGGCGAGCCCGACTGGTACCAGTTCTCGATCGGGTACGCGCTGCAGCTCGGCGCGACCAATCTCAGCGTGCCGCCGTCGCTCGCGCCGCACGTCAGGTGGAGCTTCGCGAAGACGCCGAGCAATTCGACCGAGCGGAGCATCTCGTGTCCGACGGTCTCGACCTGCTATGCCGTCGGGAGCCCATCGGGCGGGACGCCGTGGTACGGCAAGTTCCTGCCGGGCGGCGCCTGGGGCGCGGTGAACACGTTCTTCAAGAGCAAGGACGGCGGACAGTCGTGGTTCCCGTCCAACAGCGACATGTTCTCAATCGGATGTACGAGCTCGAGCACGTGTCTCGAGGTCGGGGCCGGCGGCCGCGAGCGCAGGACGACGGACGGCGGGTCGACATGGTCAGATGTCGCCACGGCGCCCGGCAACAACAAGCCGTTGACGCGGGTGCAGTGTCCGTCGAGCTCGATCTGCTACGCGGCGGGCGACCGGGGCAACGTGATGAAGTCGACGGACGGCGGGCAGACCTGGTCGTGGCTGTCGTCGACGGGTGCGAACCCGATCTACGGGTTGTCCTGCCCGACGACCTCGGTCTGCTACGCGGCGGATATCTACGCGCACGTCCTGAAGACCGCTGACGGTGGAACGACATGGACATGGCAGTCGACTCCCATCACGACCCCGGGTGCAGACCAGGTAGCGGAGACCGGCGGACCGAATCCGTACGCCGGCCTCCTGTCGATCTCGTGCTCCAGCGCTACGACGTGCGTTGCGTCCGGCCTCTACGTCGTCCCCACGAACGCCGGGCAGAGCCTGCCGAGCGCCGATCCGCCGATCGTCACGACGACCGACGGCGGCGCGCACTGGGTGCGCCAGACGAGCAACGGCGGCGTCACCCCAACGGGGACGACGACAACGCTCTCGGCGGCAGCAGCAGTTGGAGCGACGAACATCAAGGTGGGGAGCGTCAACGGTCGCGTCGTGGGCGAGTCGATCACCGTCGACAGCACCGGCGCAAATCCGGAGAAGGTCACGATCATGAACGTCGGCACAGCCGGTGCGGCCGGCACTGGGCTCGACATCACGCCTGCGCTCACATTCGCCCATGCGAGCGGCGTGACGGTCGCCATCAACGCGCCGAACTACCTGCACTCGGTGTCGTGCCTACCGGGCACCATGACGTGCTGGGCGGTCGGCCGGAACGGAGCGATCGTCACGACGACCGACCTCGCGACGTGGACGGCGCAGACCTCCAACACGACGAACCTGCTCAACAGCGTCACTTGTCTCAGCACGTCCTTCTGCATCGCCGTGGGTCAGAACGGAACGGTCGACATCTACAACGGCACGATCTGGACGGCCACGACAGGCAACGGCGGCACCGGAACACTCGCGAGCGTCTACTGCGTCGACGCGAGCACGTGCTACGCGGCCGGCAAGCAGGGTGTGACGATCGCGACGTCGGACGGCGGCGCCCACTGGGCCCAGCAGGCCGGCGGCGGCACGACGCAGCAGATGAACGGCGTCTCGTGCCCAAGCGCGGATGCGTGCTACGCGGTCGGAAATGCCGGCACGATCCTCAAGACGTCCAACGGCGGGCAGACGTGGGCGTCGCAGACGAGCGGCACCGCGAACGCCCTGAACAGCATCGCCTGCACGTCGATGACCGCCTGCGCGGCTGTCGGGGCCGCGGGCACGGCGCGCTACACGACGGACGGCTCGACTTGGACGGCCGGAACCACGGGCATCACGACCCCACTCAGCGGAGTGGCATGCAGTTCGGCGTCGGCGTGCACGGCCGTCGGCGGAACGCCTGCGACTATCAACGCTGTAACCGGAAATGTGACCGCCGCGGCGACCAGCACGATCGTGACGAGCGGTGACGGAGGTGCGACCTGGTCGTCCGCGACGGATCCGGTCTCGAACGCAAACCTGAACGCCGCCGCCTGCGCGTCGACGACCTGCTACGCCGTGGGCGCGCAGGCGTCGACTGTGGGGAGCCCGCTATCCGGCAACGCGGTGCTGCTGAAGTCGACGGATAGCGGCACGACGTGGGCGCCACAGACGAGCGGAGCCGCCAGCACACTCAACGGCATCGCGTGTGTCAACAGCGCCAACTGCTTCGCGGACGGCACGTTCGGCACGGTGATCGCGACGAATGACGGCTCCACCTGGACGCAGCAAGGCAATCCGATGAGCGGGCCGACGACCGCCCTCAACGCGACGAACATCGCGCTCAACGGCGCGGCGTGCACGACTGCGCGCTGCCTGATCGGGCTCGGCGTCCAGGGCGACATCCTGGACACGCCGCTGCTGACGGTGACCGTCAACGCCTCGGGCACCTACGGCTCGACGCCGAATCTTTCCGGCCTCGCGCCGGGTGACTCGGCGATCTCGTACGACCCGAGCGGCGAGGCCGCCAACGTCACCGGCACGCTGACGTGCAGCACGACCGCGGTCGATTCGAGCCCGGTCGGCTCCTACCCGATCAGCAACTGCAGCGGGCCCGCGGACGAGGGCTTCAACGTCGTCTACGACTACGCGGACTCGAGTTACGACGTCACCAAGGCGCCGCTGACGGTCACGGCCGACAACAAGACGCGGCTGTTCGGCGCAGCCAACCCGGCCTTGACCGCGACGCTGAGCGGATTCGTGCTCGGTCAGACGCTCGCGACATCGGGCGTTACCGGGAAGGCCGCCTGCACGACGACCGCGATGACGTTCAGCCCCGGCGGGCCGTACCCGATCACGTGCACGCAGGGCACGCTCGACGCTGCGAATTACAGCTTCGGGCCGTTCGTGCCCGGCACGCTCACCGTCACGTATACGGGTGCCTGCATCACGGGTGTAGTGAATGGGAGGCTCACCGTCGGCGCGGGCCGGGCGATCTGCCTCGGGCCCGGCGCGAAGGCGACGGACGGCGTTACAGTCAGCGGCGGCTCGCTCGATGTCGAAGGTGCGACGATCGAAGGCGGGCTCAGGTCAACCGGCGCGGCAGTTCTCCGCATCTGCGGGAGCACCACGAGCGGTGGCCTCAGGGTCAGCGGCAGCACCGACCTCGTGCTCGTCGGCGGGGACGCCGCGACGGGAGCATGCGACGGCAACACGATCACCGGCGCAGTGACCATCACGGACTCGACCGGCGGCGTGGAGTTCAACGGCAATCACGTCTTCGGCGGCCTCACAATCACCGGCATCACGGGGACGCTGCCGCCGCCCGACTTCGGGCCCGTGCACGCGACCGGGAATACGGTCACGGGAAAGGTGAACGTCCAGAGCTAGGTCGATGCGAGCGAGGGGAGGGCGATGCTGCGCTCCCCTCGCTCTGAGTTACGCCGTCTCCGCGTAGCGCGAGAGCGCGCGGACGAGCGAGTTCAACTGTCGCCCACGCGCGGTGAGGCGGTACTCGACGCGCGGCGGCCGCGAGTCGATCACCTCGCGTTCGAGGACGCCCGCCTTCTCGAGGTCGGTGAGGCGCTGGGCCAGTGTGGCCGGCGGGATCGTTCCGAGCGCCTGCAGGAACTCGTTGAACCGGACGGCTCCTTCGTGGGACACGTAGAGGATCGAGATCGTCCAGCGACGCTCGAGCAGGTCCGTCACACGACGAACCTGCTCGGGGAGCGGCGGGCAGCTACGACAGCGCATGTGCCGGCCGGGGCTCGAGCGAGAGGTCGAGCACTTCGTCGAGGCTCATCACCGGGTGGAAGGCGATCTCGTTGCGGACGTCCTCCGGGACGTCGTCGAGGTCTGCCCTGTTCCGCTCGGGGATGATCACGTCGGTCAGGCCGGCGGCGTGGGCTGCGAGCGCCTTCTGCTTGAGGCCGCCGATCGGCAAGACGCGGCCCTGGAGGGTCACCTCGCCGGTCATGCCGACCGTGTGCTTCACCGGGCGGCCGGTGAGCAGAGAGGCGAGAGCCGTCGTCATCGTGATTCCGGCGCTCGGGCCGTCCTTGGGGATCGCGCCCGCGGGCACGTGGACGTGGAAGCTTGCGTCCTCGAAGGAATGCTCGTCGATGCCGAGCTCGTCCGAGTGGGAGCGCACGTACGAGAGGGCGATCCGCGCGGACTCCTTCATGACGTCGCCGAGCTGGCCGGTCAGGACCAGGCCGTCGTTGCCGGCCATCCGCGTCGCCTCCACGAACAGCACGTCGCCGCCGGTGCCGGTGACCGCGAGGCCGGTGGCCACCCCGGGCACCGCCGTCCGCTCGGCAGACTCCTGGTAGAAGCGCTGCCGGCCGAGGGCGTCGCGGACGTGTGCCTCGTCGATCTCGATCGGAGGCTCGGCCGTTCCGGAGGCGACGGTCGTCGCGGTCTTCCGGAGCAGCTTCCCGAGCTCGCGCTCGAGCTGGCGGACTCCCGCTTCGCGCGTGTACTGGCTGACGATCAGCTCGAGGGTGATGTCGTCGATCGACACCTCGTCCTCGCGAAGGCCGGCGCGGTCGCGCTGGCGCGGCCAGAGGTAGCCGCGCGCGATCGCGACCTTCTCGTCGACCGTATAGCCGTCGAAGCGGATTACTTCCATGCGGTCGAGCAGCGGCCCCGGGATCGTCTCGGCGACGTTTGCGGTCGCGAGGAAGACGACCTCGGACAGGTCGAGCTCGACATCGAGGTAGTGGTCGCGGAACGAGTGGTTCTGGGCCGGGTCGAGCACCTCGAGCAGGGCGGCCGAAGGATCGCCGCGCCAGTCGGCGCCGACCTTATCGACCTCGTCGAGCAGGATCACCGGGTTCATCGTCCCGGCGTCGCGCAGGGCGCGGACGAGCCTGCCCGGTAGGGCGCCGATGTACGTGCGCCGGTGGCCGCGGATCTCGGCCTCGTCGCGGACGCCGCCGAGCGACATGCGAACGAACTCGCGGTTCAGCGCGCGGGCGATCGACTCGCCGACCGAGGTCTTGCCGGTTCCGGGCGGCCCGATCAGCGTGAGGATTGCGCCGGAGCGCTTGTCCTCGGCGATGCCGCGCTCCTCGCGGAGCTTGCGCACGGCCAGGTACTCGACGATCCGATCCTTGACGTCCTCGAGACCGGCGTGGTCCGAGTCCAGCACCTCGCGCGCGTTCACGGGGTCGAGCCGCTCCTCGGAGCGCTTGCCCCACGGCACCGCGAGCAGCCAGTCGAGGTACGTGCGGATCATCGAAGACTCGCCGCTCTGGTCGCCCATCCGCTCGAGGCGGCCGACCTCGCGCTCGGCCTGCTCGCGGACGGCGTCCGGCAAGTCGGCCTCGGCGATCTGCGTCCGGTAGTCCTCGGAGACAGAGGCGTCGTCCTCGCCGAGCTCCTTGCGGATCGACTCCATCTGCTTCCGCAGGATGTACTCGCGCTGCTGCTTCTGCGCGCCCTCCTCCACGTCCTCACGGATGCGGCGGCGGACCTGCAGCTCGGCCAGGCGCTCGCGCTGGATCTTCAGGGACAGCTCGAGCCGTTCCACGACATCGAGCGCCTCGAGGAGCTCGATGCGCTGCACGAACGGAATCTCAGGTGCATACGCGGCCGTGTCGGCCAGCGCGCCGGTCTCGCGGATCGAGCGGACGAACGCGGAGATGCGCCCGTCGTCGCCGCGGAGCTCGAGAATCTCTTCGACCACAGCGCGGTACTCGCGCTCGAGGTCGCGCGTCTTCACGCCCGGCGGCTCGACGTCCGGGTGCTCCTGCACCTCGACGCGAAGCCGGCCCTGGGCATCGGTGTGCGCCGCCCCCGCGGAACCACGGTGCAGCCCGACGAGGCTCACGGCAGTTGCGCCGCCCGGAAGCCGGACGCGCTCGGCGACCTCGGCGACGGTGCCAACCTTGGCGTATTCGCCTTCGTGGCGCGGCACGAGGAAGACGCGCTCTTCGTCGCCGACCTCTGCCGAGATCGTGACGTTCATGTTCGGGAAGACGACGGAGTCGTCGAGTGGGATCAGAAGAAGGGTGCTCAAGGGATCATTCGCCTTTCGTCGTCGGTATGCCCCATAGAGTAGCTTCAACGAATGAAGTTAGAGCGGTCTTCCCATGACCCAGATGTAGCGTTTTCGTGTGGACGAGACCGCAATCGAGGAGCTCGCGCACGCGCGATTCGGGTTCGAGCGTCTGCGCCCGGGGCAGCTCGAGGCGGCGCAGGCCGCGGCCGAAGGCCGCGACGTGCTCGCTGTGCTGCCGACCGGTGGCGGCAAGTCCGCTATCTACGAGCTCGCCGGCCTGCTCCGTGACGGACCGACGGTCGTCGTCTCGCCGCTGATCGCGCTCCAGGACGACCAGCGCGCCCATCTCTCGGCCGCGGGTCTCTCCGCAATCGTCCTCAACTCCCAGCAATCGGCTCGGGCGCACGCTGCCGCGCTCGAGGCCGCGAGCGGTTCAGACTCATTCGTCTTCCTCTCACCGGAGCAGCTCGCCAACGAGCAGACCCGCGAGGCGCTGCGCCGCGCACAGCCGGGGGTGTTCGTCGTCGACGAGGCGCACCTGATCAGCCAGTGGGGACACGACTTCCGTACCGACTACATGCGGCTGGGCGCACAGGCGGACGCCCTCGGCTCCTCGGTGCGAATCGCATTGACGGCCACCGCCGCTCCGCCGGTTCGGGCGGAGATCGTCGGGCGGCTCGGTCTGCGCGACCCGGAGATCGTGATCGGCGACTTCGACCGGCCGCAGATCGAGTTGTCGGTCGGCCGGGTACGGACGGTCGAGGAAAAGCACCGAGAGCTGGAGCGGGCCGCGGCCCACTTCGACGGCCCCGGCATGGTCTACGCCGCGACCCATGCCGACGCCGAGGCAGCGCGCGACGTCCTCGCCGCCGCAGGCGAGACCGTCGTCCTCTACCACGCTGGGCTGCCGGGGCACGAGCGGCGCGAGGCGATGGAGGCGTTCCTCGACGGCTCCGCGCGGGTCGTCGCGGCCACGGTCGCCTTCGGGATGGGGATCGACAAGCCCGACGTCCGCTGGGTGCTCCACGCCGACCCACCGCCCTCGCTCGATGCGTACTACCAGGAGTTCGGCCGCGCGGGCCGCGATGGGGAAGCGGCCCATGCGCGGTTGCTCTTCCGGGCGGAGGACTTCGGCGCGGCCGTCCACCTCACCTCGCGCGGCGTCGGCGCCGCCGCGGTCGCCCGTGCAGCGGCGATGCTCGCCGACGATGGTCAGGTTCGGCCGACCCGGGAGCTGACCGGTGCGCTCGTCCGCCTCGTCGACCTCGGAGCCGCGGTCTGGGACGCCGACGGTGAGGTGGAGTGGACCGGCGCCCTCGACGTGTCCGCGGCGCTGGCTGCGTCCGAGGCGGAGACCGCTCGGGAGAACGAAGTCGAGCGCACGCGGCTCGAGATGATGCGCCGCTACGCCGAGCACACCGGTTGCCGCCGGTCCTTCCTGCTCTCCTACTTCGGCCAGGACTATCCAGGCCCGTGCGGGAACTGCGACAACGACCGCGCGGCTCGCACCGCGAAGCCCATGGACGAACCGTTCGCTGTCGGCGTGCGCGTGGCGAGTGAGCGCTGGGGCGAGGGCACCGTGCAGCGCTACGACGGCGACCAGATGACCGTCCTCTTCGACGACCACGGCTATCACGATCTGCTCGTGCCGCTCGTCGTCGAGCGGCGGCTGCTTCGTCGCGTCTGACGTCGCGTGCGACAATCGGTACGTGAGCGAGCCTCACGTCATCCTCGGAGGCGACGACTACGCGGAGGTCTACGACGCTCTTGTCTCGGTCAGACGATTCGCGTGCGAGATGTCGGATGCCTTCTCGGACCGCGCCGAGCCCGAGGATGCCGGCGCACGGGCGATGATCGACGCCTGCGACCGCGCACTCGAGGTTCTGCGGTTCAGCGAGGACCGTGCCTGAGTCGAAGCCGCTCGTCGGGATCACGACCTACGTCACGCCGGCCGCATGGGGCCACTGGGAGATGGAGGCGGCGCTCGTGCCGGCGCAGTACGTCGAGGCGGTCGAGCGGGCCGGCGGTCGCCCACTGCTCGTGCCGCCGAGCTCCAACGGGCAGGACGAGCTGCTCGACGCGCTCGACGGGCTGATCTTCTCCGGCGGCTCAGACCTCGAGCCCGAGACCTACGGCCAGGAGCCCCACCCGGAGACGAAGGGGGTGCACCCGGAACGTGACGAGGCAGAGCTCGCGCTGCTGACTGCGGCGCTCGAGCGCGACCTGCCGATGCTCGCGATCTGCCGCGGCAGCCAGGTGCTCAACGTCGCGCTCGGTGGCGACCTGGTCCAGCACCTCCCGGAGGTTGTCGGCGACGAGAAACACAAGCACATGCCGGGCGAGTTCTCGGATCACGACGTCGAGCTGGAGCCGGGAACCCGCGTCGCGGAGCTTCTAGGCGGGCGCGCTCCGGTCAAGTCGCATCACCACCAGGGCTTCGGCCGGCTTGGAGACGGGCTTGTCGAGGCGGCGCGCGCCGAGGACGGGACGATCGAGGCGGTCGAGGACCCCTCGCGCCGCTTCGCGCTAGGCGTGCTCTGGCATCCCGAGGCGGGTGAGGATCTGAAGCTGTTCGAGGAGCTGGTTCGGGAGGCCGCGGAGTACCGGGCTAGCCGTTCGCCGCAGGGCTCAGCGGCGGCTCGTCCAGCCTAGGTGAAACCGGCGGGAGCTCGAGGCCCGGAGGACGGAGCAGCGGCTCGACCGGGCGGGTCGGCTCGGGGACCGGACTGAGCGGGGGCGGCGAGACGGACGGCTGTTGCGCGGGCTCGGCGTCCGGTGTCGGCTCGGCGACCGGTGCCGGCTCGGCGACCGGTGGCGGCTCGGCGGCAGCCGCCGGTGAGGCTGGCCGCATGGCCACGCTGGCCACGGCCTCGGTGACGGCGTCCGAGACCCGGCGTTCGATCTCGAGCTGGAAGATTGCGCTCTGCGCCTGGACTCGGTAGCGGAACGCGCGCCCCTCGCCGATCACGTAGCCGATCAGGATCCCGAGCAGTGCGCCGACGATGATCGTCGCGACGCCGAAACCCGCGGGCACGCCCCAGACCGAGCGGAGCGGTGTCAGCGGAACGGCGCCGACGAATACGCCGAAGATGCCGCCGCCGACCGCGCAGCCGACGCGGACGGTGTCGGCCTTACGCAGGAGCTGGTCGGCGAACCGTTCGATGATCTTGGGGTCGTACCCCGCCGCAGCAGACATCTCTCGAGACATCGGCCACCGGCGGGCCGAGCTTGAGGTTGAATTGGGGTCGCGATGCGGCTGCGTCGGAAATCCGAAGGCCCGGCGCCGGTGCGGCGCATCCTCGTCGGCACCGACCGCTCGGAAACGGCGACACGCGCCGTCCGCTGGGCCGCGCAGATGGCCGAGCAGTACGAGGCCGAGTTGATCGTCTGCCAATCGGTGCGCGACGGCATGGACAAGCTGACGACGCAGCGGGACCTGGCCGAGTACACGGAAGAAATCGTCGGTCCCGGGGCGCGACCGCTCGCCGCCCAGGGGAACGACCCCGCGCGGGTGATGGTCGAGCTTGCGAAGGAGGAGGAAGTCGACGTGATCGTCGTCGGCAGCGTCGGCATGAGCGGCCGCAAGGAGTTCTTGCTCGAGAACGTCCCGAACCGCGTCTCGCACAATGCGCCATGCACCGTCGTGATCGTCCAGACGCAGCTCGAGGGCGGTAAGCGGTGACGCAGGCGGAGGTCGAGGGCAGCCTTCTCGGCCGTGCGGCTCGAGTCGCGTCGGTCTTCGCCAAGTACGGGCTTCGCGAGACCCGCGGCAGCGGTGACTCGCAAGAGGTGCGGGCGCGCCGTCTGCGGGACGCGCTCGAGGAGCTCGGGCCGACCTATGCGAAGCTCGGCCAGATCCTCTCGACCCGGCCGGACCTGCTGCCGCCGGAGTTCATCGTCGAGCTCTCGTCCCTTCAGGACGACGTCGCGCCGCTGACCGAGGCCGAGGTCGTGCAGGTGATGGAGGAGGAGCTCGGGGTTCCGTGGGAGGACGTCTTCGAGTCGATCGAGCCCGAGCCGCTCGCCGCGGGGACGATCGGCCAGGTGCACAAGGCGACGCTCGAGAGCGGGGCGAAGGTGATCGTGACGGTGCAGCGCCCCGGCGCTCGCGACCAGATCATGCGCGACCTGGGCCTGCTCGGCATGTTCGCCGAGAAGACCGAGAGCCGCGAGGCGCTGCGTCGCATCGTCGACCTGCCGGCCGTTGTCCAGCATCTGTCGGAGTCGCTCCAGCGCGAGCTCGACTTCGAACAGGAGGCGGCCCACATCGACCAGATGCATGAGGTGCTCGAGCCGTTCTCGCGTCTCGACGCGCCAACGGTTCACCACCGGTTCACGACGAAGCGGCTGCTGGTGATGGAGTTCATCCCGGGCACGCCCGTTCGTGAAGCCCCCCAGGGGCCGGAGCGGAAGGAGGCGGCCGCGCAGCTGCTCGAGGCCTTCTACCGGCAGATCCTCACCGACGGCTTCTTCCATGCCGACCCGCACCCCGGGAACATGCTCTGGTCCGACGGGACGATCTTCTTCCTCGATCTCGGGATGGTCGGGGAGGTCGCGCCGGAGGTGCGCGGCCGAGTACTGCTGCTCCTGCTCGCGTTCTGGCAGGAGGACGTGCCCTTCCTGGCCGAGATCCTCCTGTTGCTCGCACCGGAGCTGCCGGAGAAGCTCGACTACGACGCCTTCCGCGACGAGATCGGCGCCCTGCTCGCGGAGTACAGGCACCAGACGCTCTCCGAGATCCAGCTCGGGCCGATCATGCAGGGGCTGACGGAGATCGCAAGCCGCCACGGCGTCCGTCTGCCAGCCGCGCTGGCACTCGTCGGCAAGGCGCTGGCCCAGATGCAGCTGACCGCCGCCGAGCTCGATCCCACGCTCGATCCCTTTTCCGTCGTCGGCGGCTTCGTCGCCAAGAACGTCCTCACGCGCGTGCGCACGAGCGCTGACCCGAAGCGGGTCTTCTACGAGATGCAGAAGCTGGAGGTGCGGGCGAACGCGCTCGTCGAGGCAATCGAGCGGATCGCCGGGGCGCGGCCCGGAGCGCGTATGCAGATCGACCTCAAAGGGACGACCCCGCTCGAGGACACGATCCGAGCGGCGGCCCGGGCGCTCGCGCTGGCGATCGCGGCCGGCTCGTGCCTCGTCGCCGCAGGCTCGACCGCGGCCGCTCACGTCGTGTCCTGGATCCCGATCACGCTCGGCGTGGCGGGCGGGCTGCTGACGCTCATGCTGCTGTTCGGCTTGCGCGGCGAGCGCTGATGTTCGATCACGTGACGATCCGCGCCTCGAATCCAGAGGCGTCCGTGCGCTTCTACGACACCGTGCTCGGGGTGCTCGCCCTCGAGCGCCACCCGGCGGGCAAATACTTGGAGTGGGGGGATTTCTCGCTTGCCGATCCCTCGCCGGACCACCCGGTCACGAGGCGGTTGCACATCGCCTTTCGCGCCGGCTCGCGCGAGGTCGTCGACGAGTTCTGGCGCGTCGGCACTGAGGCCGGCTACGAAAGCGACGGCGAGCCCGGCCTGCGGCCGGAATACACGCCCGAGTACTACGGCGCGTTCCTGCTCGACCCCGACGGCAACAGCGTCGAGGCGGTCATCAACGAGATTCCCCGAGAGGCGTCGATCGACCACCTCTGGATCCGTGTGCGCGACCCCGACGAGGCGCGGCGGTTCTACGAGCTGATCGCGCCGTGGACGGGCTTCGCGCCGCGCGGCCCAGGCAGGTTCGGCGTCGGCTTCTCAAGCCCGCAAGGATCGTTCTCGCTCATCCCCGGCGAGCCGACCGAGCACGTGCACATCGCCTTCCCGGCCTCGGACGACGCGACAGTCGACGCTTTCCATCGGGCAGCCGTCGAGGCCGGCTATCCCGACAACGGTCCGCCCGGCGAGCGGCCCGTGTACCACGACGGCTACTACGGCGCCTTCGTGCTCGACCCCGACGGGAACAACGTCGAGGTCGTCAACCACAACCGGTCCTGAAGCAAAAGCAGGGACTGACCCCGGAGGGGTCTGTCCCAACAACCGTCCTTGGGACAGCCCCGTTCGAGGACGGTCCCCTGCTCTCAGGGAACGATGAAGAAGAACCCCTCATTGAGAGGCACGGTGCTGACCGTCCGCACGTCCGCGTCAGGGCTCCCGTCGGTCGAGATCGTGCGAATGCCGGTCCGCACCTCGAGATCTCCGGCCGGGCAGTCCTCGGCCCCGGACACCCACTCGACGAAAGCCTGATCGACGTTGTCGCCGAACTTCGTCGAGTCGTCATCGCCATCCGGCGTTGCGACTAGACCCGTCTGGCCGGCCCCGATCCCATTCGCGAGGGTCAGACAGAAAATGCCCACCTTCGGGATGTCGACGTTGTTGACGTTGGTCGAACGACTCAGCGTCCCGGCGTCGTCGACGAGGCCGAAGGCTCGCGCCGTCCCGGGGTCGCCCTGGATGCCTTGGACGCCCGGAGGGCCCTGGGCGCCCCGGTCGCCGGCGGGTCCTTGTGGGCCCTGTATCCCCTGGAGACCGCTTTGGCCACGTGCGCCGCGGAGTGCCGCGATGGCGGTCCCGCTGAGGTCGATCTTCTTGAGGGAACCGTTGACCACCTGCGCCGAGCCGACGCTGTTCTTGGGCAGCAAGCTCAACGCCGCTCCGTAGCTGGTGCCGCAGAGAGCGAAGAAGAGCGCGATGTAGGCCACCCCGTTCTTCCGTAAGTGCCTCGGTGCGTGGTTGATTCGCATAGCTCCTCCATTGGTCGCTCTGATGTCGCAACGAGGATCGAGACGGGTGCCTGCAGCCGCCTCACGGAGGGCCGGTGAGATATTCCGTGAAAGCGCCGAGTCGTTACTTGCGCTTCTTGCCGAGCGCCTTCACGACCCGGCGCTCGGCGACGATCGCGACCAGGCTCATCATCGAGCCGAGGATGAGACGCTCGAGCCGACGCGGGATGCGCATCGGCCCGAGCGTATCGCTTAGTCGTTACTCGTACTGAAGCGCTTCCAGCACGTTCAGACGTGCGGCCCGGCGGGCCGGGGCGATCGCGGCCAGGACGCCGGCGATCATCGCGGCGACCGCGAAGACCACCAACGAGGCGACCGGCACCGAGAAGGTGACGCCGTACTTGCCGAGTGCGTGGGTCACGGCCGCGGCGAGCATGATCCCGAGCGGCAGCCCGAGCGTGGCGCCGATCAGCGCGGTGATCACGCTCTCGTGGCGGACCATCCGCCGGGCCTGCCGCCGGGTCATCCCGACCGCCCGCAGCATCCCGAGCTCGCGCGTCCGCTCGAAGACCGAGAGCACGAGCGTGTTCAGCATCCCGAAGAGGCTCACGATCACGCTCAGCGCGAGCAGAACGTAGAGCAGGTTCAGCATCGTGTCGATGAAGGACGACTGAGCCTTCACGTACTCGTGCTCCGTCTGTGCCTTCGCGTCGGGGAACGCCGCAAGGGCCTTGTCGAGTCCGGCTTGGGTGGGCGAGCCCTCGATCAGCGTCAGCGAGTTCGACGGCCGCGTGAAGGTGTGGTCGAACGCCGCCTGCGAGATGACGACGCCGCCGAGCACCTCCATCACGCGCGGCGGCTGGAAGATCCCGGCCACGGTGAGCTGCACGGGCGTGCCCGCAGGCGAGCGGAGGGTGAACGTGTCGCCCACCGCCAGGTGGTGCTTGCGCCCGAAGGACTGCTTCACGAGCGCCCCATGGCCGTCGAGCCTGGCGAGCGTCGCATTCGAGCCCTGCTTCCAGTCGAAGTGGTAGACGCGTGCGATCGTCGCCGGGTCGACGCCGTTGACGCTGACGTTGGCGCCGCCGATCCGCCCGCGGTCGGATCGGATGTCCGAGGCGAGTGCGACGCCCGGTGCCTTCGCGGCGGTGCGGCCTGCAGCGGCGGGGAAGGCCGTCCAGCCGTTCTGCGAGGTGACGACCCAGTCGGCGGTCACCTGCCCCTCGATCGCACGGTCGATCGAGCCGTGCACGCCGTTGCCGAGCACCGCTACGAATGAGACGAGCGCGAGCCCGATCATCAACGCTGCCGCCGTCGAGGCGGTGCGGGCCGGATTGCGCGTCGCGTTCTCGGCCGCTAGACGTCCGGCCGCTCCGCCCAGTCGCTTCGCGGGGATCCCGACCACCGCGGCCAGCGTCGTGACGAGTGCCGGCGCGAAACCGGCGACCCCAAGCAGGCCGAGCAGCGTCCCGCCTGCAAGAGCGAGCAGCGACCTGCCGGAGCCGAGGTGCCCGCCGAGGGTCGCGTAGGCGATCAGCGCCGACGCGATTCCGAACAGGACCAAGCCGGCAACCGGTCCGAGCCGCTTCCTCCGCTCGATCACGGCGCCCTCGCGGACGGCCGCGATCGGCGGCACCCGGGTAGCGCGCAACGCGGGAACGAACCCTGCCAGCACGGTCGCGAGCACGCCGAGCAGCAGGGAGATCACGACCGTGCGCGCCGCGTACACCGTCGATGCCTCCGGCAGCGACAGGCCCAGGGCGCCGAACAGCGAACTGAGGCCACGCGCAAGCCCGAAGCCCGCGAACAGGCCGATCACCGAGGCGCCGAGGCCGATGAAGAACGACTCGAGCACGACCGAGCGGAGCACCTGGCGCCGCGAGGCCCCGAGCGTCCGCAGGGTCGCGAGCTCGCGGGTTCGCTGCGCGACCGTGATCGAAAGCGTGTTGAAGATGACGAAGGCGCCGACGAAGAGCGCGATCCCGCCGAAGCCGAGCAGGAAGCCCCGGATGAAGCTGATGAAGCTCGAGACGCCCTTCTTGTCTTCGTTCGCCTGCTGGGTTGCCGTCCGCACCTGTGCGGTCTGCGGGACGTTCTGCTTCAGCTCGGAGACGAGCTTCCCGTCCGAGACGCCCGGTTTCGCCGCGACCGAAATCTCCGAATAGCCGTGCAGATCGAGCAGCCGCTGCGCGGTCGGGATCGAGAAGACCGCGATCGTGGCGCCGCCGAGCGACTCCACGTTTCCGTAGGTCGCGGTCCCGACGATGCGGAAGGAGCGCCTCGGCCCGTGGGCGGCAACGCCGATCGTGTCACCCACCGCGAAGTGGTGCTTCTTGGCCGTCTGGGCATCGATCACGACCTCGTTCGGGCCGGTCGCCCAGCGCCCGTCCTTCAGCTTGAGCGGGTTGAAGCGCGCCTGCGACGGGTCGATCCCGAACCCGAACGTCGGATTGCCGTTCGTCTGGATCGCTTTGCCGCGAGCGAGGAGAGTCGCGTGCGTCGAGTCGCCGTTCAGGTCGACCAACGCGCCGGACGCGGCCGCGACGTCCGGCATCCGCCGGATCCGGTCGAGCAGCGCCCGCGAAACCGTGGCGTTGCCTCCGTTCGAGTAGTCGACGAGCTTCCTGCCGCTCACGACCGCGTCGGTGTGGCTGTACGAGCTCGTGAAGATGGAGTCGAACGCCTTCGAGATGGTGTCGGTGAGGACGAAGCTGCCACTCACCATCGCGACGCCGAGGACGATCGCGAGCGCCGTCAGCGCGGCACGGAGGCGGCGGGCGAAGAGGCCTTTTAGGGCGACGACGGTCATCGGCCTGCCACCTCCTGGATCGCGTCGATCACCTGCGCCTGGGTGGGGCGCGACAGAGTCCGCGCGATCGCGCCGTCGGCAAGGAGGAGCACGCGGTCGGCGATCGTCGCCGCCACCGGGTCGTGCGTGACCATCACGGTCGTCTGGCCGAGCTCGTCGACCGAACGGCGGACGAGCTCGAGGATCTCACCGCTCGAGGCCGAATCGAGGTTCCCCGTCGGCTCGTCGGCGAAGAGCACGGTCGGACGCGTAAGCAGCGCCCGCGCGATTGCCACGCGCTGTTGCTGTCCGCCCGACAGCTCGGCGGGGCGGTGCTTCCGGCGGTCTTCGATGCCGACGCTCTGGAGCAGTTCGTCGAGCCAGGCGGGGTCCGGCTTGCGGCCGGCGATCGTCAGCGGCAGGGTCACGTTCTCCTCGGCCGTGAGCATGGGGAGGAGGTTGAAGAACTGGAAAACGAAGCCGATGTGCCTGCGCCTCAGCTTCGTGAGGTCGTTGTCCTTCATGGTCGTGATCTCGGTTCCGTCGATCTGGACCGAGCCGCTCGTCGGCCGGTCGAGGCCGGCCAGGATGTGCATGAGCGTCGACTTGCCGGAACCCGACGGGCCCATCACGGCGGTCAGCTCGCCGCGGCGGACCTCGAGCGAGACGCCGCGGAGGGCGTCGACGGTGGTCTCGCCTTCTCCGTAACGCCGCGTGACCTCCCGGGCGGCTACGGCGGGCGGGCTGTGGTCGAGCAGGACGCGCTCGTCGCTGAGCGCGGCGGTTACTGCGGCATTCATCGTGACTCCTTCGGTCGTGGATCCCATGGACTCCACGCTAGGGCCGGACGACCTTGGAGTCGTCGGCCGGAGTCACGATTCGGAGTCGTCCTCGAGGATGATTCGCAGTTCGTCCGCGCGGCCGATGACGATTCGCCGGGTCCCGCAGTACCTTGTGCATATGAATCGCTACCTCGACTGGGGCCGCCGGCACGCTCCCGACCTGGCGATCGCCGCCTTGTCGGTCGGGACGATCCTCGAGCTCGTGTTCACGTCCGTGAACTACAACAGCGCGATCATCCCGTTCGCGCTCGCCGCGGGACCTGTGCTGTTCTTCCGCCGTCGCTTCCCGTTGGGCGCGCCCACCGCGACATTCGCGCTACTCGCAGGCTTTGCGACGGTGTCGACACAGGCAGGGAACAACCTCTCGTTCCCCTTCTTCTGTGCGGTAGCCGCGATGGCGATCTTCGGCGCCTCGGAGGAACGCCGTGTCGCGTACGCGGGCTTTCCGATCGCCTTCGCAACGGTCGCATACGTCTGGCACAAGTTCGACCAAAGTCTCTCGGGCCTGCCCTGGGTGGGCGGCTTCTTCGTCGCGGCATGGCTGGCCGGCTTCATCCTCAGCGCGCGTACCCGACAGACCGCCGAGCTACGCGAGCGCGCCGCACGGCTGGAGCGCGAACGCGAAGCCGAGGCGCGAGCCGCCGTCGCCGAGGAGCGCGCGCGCATCGCCCGCGAGCTACACGACGTGGTCGGCCACAGTGTCAGCGTCATGACCGTCCAAGCCTCGGGCGTGCGGCGTCTGCTCCATCCCGATCAGGAGCGCGAACGGGAAGCGTTGCTGATCGTCGAGCAGACGGGTCGCGAGGCGCTCGCGGAGATGCGCCGGCTGGTCGGCGTGCTGAGGCGGCCCGAGGAAGCCCCCGCGCTCGCCCCGCAGCCGAGCCTCAAGCATCTCGACAAGCTCGTCGAGCAGGTGCGTGAGTCCGGTCTGACCGTCGACCTCAAGGTCGAGGGCGAGGCCATCAATCTCCCTGCAAGCGTCGACCTCGCCGGCTACCGGCTCGTGCAGGAAGGGCTGACGAACACCCTCAAGCATGCGCAGGCGACGCGTGCAGACGTGCTCGTCCGCTACGGCAAAGGTGACGTCGAGCTCGTCGTCGCGGACAACGGGACGGGCAACGGAGACGGGGGCGGTAGCGGTCACGGGCTCGTGGGGATCCGCGAGCGCGTATCCGTGGTCGGGGGGTCGCTCGAGGCCGGGCCACGGCCCGGCGGCGGCTTTGAGGTTCGCGCGCGATTGCCGATGAACGACTGATGCCGGAGCTTCCGAGCGGCACCGTCACATTCCTGTTCTCCGACGTCGAGGGGTCGACCGAGCTCCTCCGGCGGCTCCGCGACGGCTATGCCGACGTGATGGCCGACCACGAGCTGTTGCTGCGTCGTGCATTCCAGGAAGCGGGCGGCCACGAGATCAACACGCAGGGAGACTCCTTCTTCGTCGCCTTCCGGAGGCCGAAGGAGGCGGTGGCCGCCGCGGTCGACGCGCAGCGCGCTGTCGCCCGCCATTCCTGGCCCGAGGACGCCGAGATGCGGGTGCGGATCGGTATCCACACCGGCGAAGCGACCGTGACGGGCGACCGGTACGTCGGCCTGGCCGTGCACCGGGCAGCCCGGATCTGCGCGGCCGGACACGGCGGACAGGTGCTCTTGTCGCAAACGACCCAGGCGCTGCTCGAGGAGGAGGAGGAGCTAGGGGAGCTCGACTTCGCCGATCTCGGCCCCCGCAGCCTCAAGGACTTCGACCGGCCGATCCGGATCTACCAGCTGCTCGCGCCCGGTCTTTCCGGGGAGTTTCCCGAGCTCCGCTCCGGCGACGAGCGGAGCGCGCAGGCCTCAGCTCGACTCGCCGACCGCCACGAGGTCGCCGACGCCGGGGAGGCGGCGGAGGAGGGCGGTGGATCTGATCGCATCCGGGTCCTGCTCGTCGACGACCAGGAGCTCGTCCGGACCGGCTTCCGGATGATCCTCGACGCCGAGGAGGACATGGAGGTCGTCGGGGAGGCCGCGAACGGCAAGGACGCGCTCGCCGAGGCGGCTCGTCTGCGGCCGGACGTCGTGCTGATGGACGTCCGCATGCCCGAGCTCGACGGCATCGAGGCGACGCGGCGCCTGCTTGCGGACGGCGCGGTCGACTCGAAGGTCGTGATGTTGACCACCTTCGACATGGACGAGTATGTCTACGAAGCGCTGAGCGCGGGCGCGAGCGGCTTCCTGCTCAAGGATGCGCCGCCGGAGCAGCTCGTCGCGGGGATCCGTGCCGTCTGCTCGGGCGATGCGCTCCTGGCGCCGTCGGTGACCCGCCGAGTGATCGAGGAGTTCGTCCGCCGCCCGCCCGACGGGCCGCGAACCGCACCACCCGAGCTCGATGAGCTGACGCCGCGGGAGGGCGAGGTGTTGAGCCTGATCGCGCGCGGTCTCTCCAATGCCGAAATCGCCCAGACGCTGGTCGTCAGCGAGACCACGGTGAAGACGCACGTCGCCCGGGTCCTGATGAAGATGAACCTCCGCGACCGCGTCCAGGCGGTCGTGATGGCCTACGAATGCGGGCTCGTGCAACCCGGGGAGGCCGGAGCAGCGCCCGCGGGCGACTGATCCCCCGGCCACGCTCCGGGGTCCATGGCACAGTGTGATGACGATGCTCCGCCTCGAGCGGCACCCCTTCGGGCCGCGGGTCTACCTCCTTCGCCGCAGGATTCACGAGTACCACCTCGGCCTCGCGATCCTGGTCGCGCTCGCGGCCGGTTCGCTGCTCGGCTGGGTCGAGCTCGGGCTCGGCACGGCGCTGGCAGCGCTCGCGGGGGTCTGGCTGGTCGCAAAGGACTGGCGCGACATCGTGCCGACCAGTCGCGATACGGCGACCTGGCAACTCGGCCTGCACAGGCGGGCGGCACCGCTTCGCAAGCTGCGTCGTTCGGAGTCGCTCCCGGCGATCGCGGCGCTGGCCGCGCTGATCGCGGGGGTCGTCAACCTCGTGTCTGCGGTGACGCCGAATTCGGGGTGGCGCCACCGAGCGCTCCTCAATGTCGAGTCGCTCGACGAGATCCGTGTCTTCCACGCGCTGGCGCTTCCGGCCGCCGTTGCGCTGATGGTGACCGCCTTCTATCTCTGGCGACGCCGGCGCGGCGCGCTCAACCTGGCGGTTGCGCTTCTCGTCGCGCTCGGCGCTCTCAACCTTGCCAAGGGCCTCGACTTCGAGGAGGCGGCCTGGAGCTTTGCCGCGGCCGCGCTGCTCTGGACCGGCCGTGACGCTTTCCACGTCCGCCACGATCCCGTCAACCTCCGTTCTGCGCTCCTGCGCGTGCCTCTGGTCGTGGTGGGGACGGCGGTCGCGATCGTCGCCTCTGTCGCGATGGCGGCGCCGAGCAGCGCGTCCTTCGGGGCGATCCTCCGGGCTTCGGGTGACGCCGTGCTTTGGCAGCCCGGACCGTTCGCGTACCGCGACGAGATGGGCCACCTGCCGCTTGCGATCTTGCTGCTCGCGCTGTTCGCGCTCCTGACGGTCGCCTACCTCATCTTCAGGCCGCTTGCGGCGCCGCGCAGCCTTCCGGATGCCGGCGCCCGCCGGCTCGCACGCGAGCTCGTCCGCGAGCACGGCACCGACACCCTGGCTTTCTTCAAGCTTCGGCGCGACAAGCAGTACCTCTTCGACGATGCCGGCGAGGCGTTCCTCGCCTACCGGATCGAGAACGGCGTCCTCCTCTGTTCGGGCGATCCGGTCGGGCCTCCGGACGCGTTGCCGGCGCTCGTCTCGAAGACGGTCGCCTACGCGGAGAGGCGTGGGTTGAAGCTCGCCGCCTCCGGCGTCGGCGAGGAGTTGGTGCCGCTCTGGCGGCAGGCCGGCCTGCGGTCGCTCTACATCGGCGACGAGGCGATCGTGGAGACGAGCCGGTTCTCGCTCGAGGGCCGCGCGATCCGGAAGGTCCGACAGTCGGTCGCGAGGCTCGAGAAGTCGGGGTTCACGACAGAGCTGGGGGAGATGTCCGAGCTGGACGAGACGACGCTTTGTGAGCTCGAGCAGGTCACGGCGCGCTGGCTTGCGGGAACGGCGGAGCGGGGCTTCGCGATGTCGATGGACTCGCTACGCACCGAGCGGGAGGTCGGCGGCGTGGTGCTGATCGCGCGCTGCGGCGGCGGCATCCGCGGTTACCTGCACTTCGTGCCCTCGTACGGCCGTCCGGCGATGTCGCTCTCGTCGATGCGACGGGACCGAGACACGCCGAACGGCCTGACGGAGTTTCTGGTCGTGCGCGCGATCGAGGCGCTCCGGGAGCGCGGCGTCGAGGAGGTCTCGCTCAACTTTGCGGCCTTCGCGCGCGTCATGCACGGCCCGCGCAGCCCGCTCGAGCGGCTCGCGGGACGTCTGGTCGCACTCGGCAACCCGTTCTTCCAGATCGAGAGCCTCTATCGCTTCAACGCGAAGTTCTTCCCGCGGTGGGAGCCGCGCTACCTGCTTTACGAAGGTGCCCTCGGTCTGCCGCGTGCCGCCCTCGCAGTCATGTGGGCGGAGGGCCAGCTGCCGAAGCCGACGCCGCGCCGCCGGGCCGTCGTCGGGAGCTCGACTTGAGCTCCGAGTTTGCGGCTGAGCGCGACCGCTCGCTTGTTCGGCTGCGCCACTGGGTGTTCGTGATCCTGGGCGGAGTCGCTCTCGCACTATTGCCGTGGACGGTGTACCTGAGCGCCACGCTCCCTTCGGAGCACCGTTCCGCCCACTGGGACATCGTCTGGCCCGGCCTCGATGTCGCGATCGCGCTGGCGATCGCCGGAACGGTTGTGGCGCTCGTCCGCTGCTCCTCGTACCTCCCGATCTTCGCGACCGCGGCCGGGACACTGCTCCTCTGCGATGCCTGGTTCGACACGCTGACCTCGCAGTCCGGCAACGAGTTGGCGTTGGCCTCGTTCGAAGCGGTTGTCGCCGAGGTCCCGCTGGCGGTCTTCTGCTTCTGGCTCGCGGTCGACGCGGAGTCGCTGGCCGCCGCCCGGCGCTTCGTGGGACGGCCTCAGCCGTCGCGGTAGCATTCGGGCATGGCCGAGCTGGGGACGATGCGGGTCAAGAGCGGCCTCGCCGAGATGCTCAAGGGCGGGGTGATCATGGACGTCACGACCGCCGACCAGGCGCGAATCGCCGAAGACGCGGGAGCGGTGGCCGTGATGGCGCTCGAGCGCGTCCCGGCCGACATCCGCGCCGAGGGCGGCGTCGCGCGCATGGCCGATCCAGACAAGATCCGCGAGATCCAGGAGGTCGTGACGATCCCGGTGATGGCGAAGGCCCGGATCGGCCACTTTGTCGAAGCTCAGATCCTCGAGGCGCTCGAGGTCGACTACATCGACGAGAGCGAGGTCCTCACGCCGGCGGACATGCAGAACCACATCGACAAGTGGAAGTTCACGGTGCCGTTCGTCTGCGGCTGCACGAACCTCGGCGAGGCGCTGCGCCGCATCTCCGAGGGCGCCGCCATGATCCGCACGAAGGGCGAGGCCGGCACGGGCGACATCGTCAACGCGGTCACGCACATGCGAGCAGTTTTCGGCGGGATCCGTCGCCTCGGCTCGCTGCGCGAGGACGAGCTCCACGCGGAGGCGAAGAGCCTGCAGGCGCCTGTCGAGCTCGTCCAGTGGGTGGCCGAGCACGGGAAGCTTCCGGTTGTCACCTTCACGGCGGGCGGGATCGCGACGCCGGCCGACGCGGCGCTGTGCATGCAGCTCGGCGCCGACGGCGTCTTCGTCGGCTCCGGGATCTTCAAGTCGTCGGATCCCTCGACACGAGGGAAGGCGATCGTCGAGGCGACCACCCACTACCGTGACGCCGCCGTGCTCGCGCGCGTCTCGCAGGGGCTCGGTGACGCGATGAGCGGCCTGTCCGCCGCTGCGCTCGCGCCCGACGAGCTGCTCGAAACGCGCGGCTGGTAAGCGCCGGCCTCAGCGCAGCAGCGGCTGCAGCCGCCCCTCGAGCTCTGCCCGGTGCTCGGCCCCGTCGAATTCGTGCAGCGGGTGCGGCGCGAGCACATGCTCGTCGACGCGTCCGCCGCTGCGGACGTAGAGGACGGGGACGATCCTGCCGTCGGCGTCCGTCTCGATCGAGGCCGCGACCGCATCCGGCCCGGCGTCGTCGACGAACCGGGCGAGCGGCACGATCCCCTCGTCCCGGATCCCGTCCGAGCCGAACGAGATCGCGCGCCCGAGATAGCCCTTCTGGATCCAGAGCTCGGGGGCACGCGCAAGCTCGGCGAGTAGAAGCGGCGCGACCTCGTCGCGCTCGAGACTGGGGGGTTCGCGACGAATCCCGAGGTGCTCCTCGGCGATGTGCCGGGCGAGGACGCGCGCGTTGTAGCGGAAGCCGTTGACCGAGGTGGAGTTGGCGGCGGCACCGTGCTTCGCCATCCCGGATGCGCCCTGCGTCGCATTCCCTGCGAAGTAGACGCCGGGGGCGGAGATGCTTTCCCAGAAGGGCGTCTGCGCGGGGATCCGCCCGTCTCCGACCGTTGCGATGTCCAGCTCGGCGAGCGGCTCGAGCGGCGTCCGGAACCCGGTCGCGACGATCACCTCGTCGGCGTCGAACTCGAGCTTGCCCGGCGCGGTCGTGCCTGCCGCGTGCACCCGGAATCCGCCGTCCACGCGCTCGATCCCCTCGATCGCCGCGTCGACGACGTACGTTCCGAAGCCGCCGCGGACGTATTCGTCGTAGGGCTGGAGGTAGCGCACACGCAGGGCCGACAGCGCGAGCACGGCGGTCTGCACCGGGCGCGGCGAAACGAGCGTGATCTCCCTCGCCCACGGAAGCAGGCCCTGCGCAAGCTCGAAGCCGGAGTTGCGCTTGCCGATGATGATCACGCGCTTGCCGTCGTAGTCCGCGGGCCTACCCGTGTCGACGTAGTGGCGGGCGGCCTCGACGCCGGGAAGCGGCGGCACCCAGGCCTGCGTGACGCCGAGTGCGAACACGCCTGCCTTGCAGCGGTATTCCCCGTCCGATGTCTCGAGCACCAGCCCGTCGTCACCACGTCGCACGCGCTCGAGCGAGCAGCCGTACCGGACGCGAAGAGCCGTCCGCTCGACGTATGCCCGCAGCGACGCCTCCATCTCCTCGCGCGCGGGCACGTCGAAGCTGCGGTCCATGAACATCGGCATCAACCCGCGGTGCTCGGGCTCGTCGCCGAGCAGCGAGTTGTGGTCGTACCACTCGTACTCGCGGGAGCCGTGCTCGACCGGAGCCTGCGGCTTCGTCCAGCTGATCAGGCGCTGGAAGACAGGGAAGCGGCGGAACATTCCCGCCGGCTCTTCGTCGCGTGAGATGACCGCGAGCCGCTCGACGCCTGCCCGCGCCAGGCAGTACGCCGACTGGAGACCGCCCGGACCGCTGCCGACCACGACGACGTCGTAGTCGCCCGGAGGGAAGGGCGCGTCTAGCGCTGCCACTCGTTCGCGGCGCGGAGGCGTCGCGCCTCGGCCTTCAGCATCCGGAACATCACCGTCGGGTGGTCGAGCAAGAACGCCTCGAGCTCGGGCCCCGGGACGGTCGCGCAGCGGAGCAGCGTCGCGGCGGTGACGTCGGCAGTCGGCGCATCGCCTGTCAGCGCCGCGATCTCGCCGAAGAAGTCACCGCGGCCGAGTCGGGCACGGCGGTCGCCGTCGATGACGACCTCGGCCTCGCCTTCGAGGATGATGAAGAGGCCGCCGCCGCTCATTCCCTGCCGGAGCACGCGCTGGCCCTCGGGGAAGAGCTCCTCGCCGATCGTGTGGGCGACCTCTTCGAGGCGCGGCTGCGTCAGGTCCGCGAACAGCGTCAGCTGCGCGAGCGACTCGGCGACGTTCCTCGTTTCCGCCGGCATGCGTGCAAGCGTAATCCGGCGGCGAAACCGGAGTTCCTAGAATTGATCTCCGTGACCCAGCAGCCCACCATCGGCGTCCTCGCCGTGCAGGGAAATTTCCGCGAGCACCTCTCGATGCTTCTGAGCCTCGGCGTGCACGCGGTCGAGGTGCGCAAGCCCGAACAGCTCGAGGGCCTCGATGGCCTCGTGATCCCCGGTGGCGAGTCGACGACGTTCATGCGCCTGATGCGGCTCTACGGGCTCGACGAGGCCGTGCGCGACTTCGCCGGGCCTGTGCTCGGCACGTGTGCAGGGATGATCGTGCTCGACCGGAACCACCTTGGCGCTCTCGACATTGAGGTCGACCGCAATGCCTACGGGCGCCAGGTGGCGAGCTTCGAGGCCGATTTGACGCTCGCCGGCGATTCGACGCCGCTTCGCGGTGTGTTCATCCGCGCGCCGCGCGTGCGCGAGGCCGGCCCGGCCGTCGAGGTGCTCGCCGAGCTCGACGGCGAGCCTGTGCTCCTGCGCCAGGGGCGGTTCATCGTCGCGTCCTTTCACCCCGAGCTGACCAACGACACGCGCGTCCACGAGCGCTTCCTCGCGCTCGTCGAGGAGGAGACGAATGTCCGGGCATAGCAAGTGGAGCTCGATCAAGCACAAGAAGGGCGCGGCCGACGCCAAGCGCGGCAAGCTCTTCTCCAAGCTCGCGCGCGCGATCATCGTCGCCGCGCGCGAGGGCGGGCCCGATCCCGCCAGCAACCTGGCGCTTCAGAACGCGGTCGAGAAGGCGCGCTCGTACTCGATGCCGAAGGACAACATCGAGCGGGCGATCGCGCGGGGTTCCGGCGCCGGCATGGACAGCGAGGCGTTCGAGCAGATCACCTACGAGGGGTACGGACCGAACGGCGTTGCGATCATCGTCGAGGCGCTGAGCGACAACCGCAACCGCACCGCTGCGGACGTCCGCCACGTGTTCGCGAAGAACGACGGCAACCTCGGCGGGTCGGGGGCCGTGTCATGGCTGTTCGAGCGCCGCGGGATCATCCTGGTCGATGCGGACCGGGCCGACGAGGACAGCGTCATGCTCGCCGCTGCCGAGGGCGGCGCCGACGACGTGGTTCAGGACGGCTCCAGCTTCGAGGTGACGACCTCGCCCGAGGCTCTGAGCCCGGTACGCGAGGCGCTCGAGGAGGCCGGGATCGCGATCGACTCGGCGGAGACCACGATGGTCCCGAAGACGACCATCGAGCTTGGCGACGAGGCCGCCGCGCGCAAGACGCTGCGGCTGATCGACGAGCTCGAGGAGCTCGACGACGTCAACGAGGTCTACGCGAACTTCGACATCCCGGAGCAGCTGCTGGAGGCAGTCGCTTCCTGAAGGCAAGGGACTGTCCCCGCAGGGGACTGTCCCAATAAACGGTTGTTGGGACAGTCCCCGTTCGGGGACAGTCCTTGCATCTGATAGGAAGGGAAGGAACGTCCGAGCCGGTCCCTAACCTCGGAACGTGAAGGTTCTGGGTATCGACCCGGGCACTGCAGCGTGCGGATGGGGAATAGTCCACGAAAGAGGAGGCCGCCTCCGGGCGGTGGAGTGGGACTGCTGGCGAACCCCCGCGGGACGCCGCCCCGAGCTGCGCCTCAAGACGATCTTCGACGGCGTTCAGGAACTGATAGCGGAGTTTGCGCCGGACGCCGTCGCGCTCGAGGAGTCTTTCGTCGGCGTCGACGCCCGCACCGCGCTCTCCGTCGGTCAGGCGCGAGGTGCCGTCATGGTCGCGGCCGCGGCCGCCGGCGTCGACTGCGCTGAGTACGCACCCGCGCGCGTGAAGCAGACGGTCTGTGGCTACGGCCGCGCCGAGAAGGCCCAGGTGCAGCGGATGGTGATGGCGATCCTCGGCCTCAAGCAGCCGCCGACGCCGAACCACGCCGCAGACGCGCTGGCCGTGGCGATCTGCCACGCGCTCGCACCGCCACTGTTGAAGATCGCCTAAGGGATCCTTCCGGCCAGTCTGGGGTCAGACCCCGGACATGTCGGTTGGTCCAATCGCTGTGACGGCGCGCTGAACGGTCGTCTCGAAGAGCCTCGTCTGGGGTCAGACCCCCGACGTGTCTCGAACGGCCAGACCGGCAGGATCGTCCGACCTCGCGCCTAACCTGACCGCATGATCTCGCGGCTTCGCGGGGAGGTCGTGGCGCGCTCGGCGAGCGGTGTCGTCATCGACGTCGGCGGCGTCGGCTACGTCGTCAACCCCACGGCCAGCGCGCGCCGCAAGGCGGAGCCCGGGGGAGAGGTGATCCTCGAGACCTACCTGCACGTGCGCGAGGACGCGCTGCAGCTGTTCGCCTTCGCCGAGCCGGCCGAGCGCGAGCTGTTCGAGCTGCTGCTCTCGGTGCAGGGCGTCGGCCCAAAGGTCGCGCTCGCGATCGTGTCCGGCTCGTCGCCGGACGAGTTGCGCCGGGCTATCGCGCTGGAGGACACCGCGCGCTTCGTGGCGATCCCCGGCATCGGCAAGAAGACGGCGCAGCGGGTGGTCATGGAGCTGCAGGAGAAGCTCGGCGCGGTCGGCGAAGCGGCGGAACCCACTCTGCTGGAGCCCAAGCCGCACCTCGTCGCGCGCGATGCGCTCGTCGAGCTCGGATACTCGATCGCCGAGGCTGAGACCGCGCTCGCCGACACAGATCCGGAGGCGCCGCCGGAGGAACGGGTGCGCGAGGCGTTGAAGAAGGCGGCTTGACAAGCCAAGCGGCGGAAGAGACGCAGTTCCTCGCCCCGGTGATCAGGCCGGAAGAGGACGAGCTCGAACGGTCGCTCCGCCCCCGGACCCTGGACGACTTCATCGGCCAGGACCGCGTCAAGGAGCAGCTCGCGATCACGCTCGAAGCCGCCCGTGCCCGCAACGAGGCGCTCGATCACCTGCTCCTGATCGGCCCGCCTGGACTCGGCAAGACGAGCCTCGCCTACATCGCGCGGGAGGAGCTCGGCGTCGGCCTGCGTACGGTCGCCGGGCCTGCGCTCGAGCGGAAGGGCGACGTGGCGGCGATCCTGACGGGCCTCAGTGAGCGCGACGTCCTCTTCGTGGACGAGATTCACCGCCTCTCTCGGGCCGTCGAGGAGATCCTCTACCCGGCTCTGGAGGACTTCCGGCTCGACATCGTCGTCGGCCAGGGGCCCGCCGCACGGACGCTGACGCTCGACCTGCCTCCATTCACGCTGATCGGCGCGACCACGCGCACCGGGCTGCTGACGACGCCGCTTCGCGACCGGTTCGGGATGACGTTCCGGCTCGAGCACTACGAGCCGCCCGAGCTCGCCGCGATCGTCTCCCGATCGGCCCGCATCCTCGGTGTCGAGATCTCGAACGAGGCGGCGGCCGAGATCGCCGGCCGGGCGCGCGGCACGCCTAGGATCGCCAACCGGATCCTGCGCCGCGTCCGCGACGTTGCCGAGGTGCGCCACGAGGGCAAGATCTCGCTCGAGATCGCTCGGGAAGCGCTCGAGCTGATGGAGGTGGACGGCGACGGCCTCGAGCGCTCGGACCGCGCCTTGCTTCGCGCGATCCTCGAGAAGTTCGACGGCGGGCCGGTGGGCCTCTCGACGCTGGCGGTCACGCTCGGCGAGGAGCCGGACACGATCGAGGACGTCTACGAGCCGTACCTCCTCCAGCTCGGCTTCATCCAGCGCACGCCGCGCGGCCGTGTGATCACGAAGCTCGGCCGCCGCCACATCGGCGGGAGCCTGGCCGTCGAGCCGAGCAGGCTGTTCTAGCGATATGTCCGAGCCGTGGCTCCCGAGCGGCGCTTCGCTCGACGACTTCGTGACGCGTATCCACGCACAGATCGCGAGCTTCGCCGAGGAGCATGGTCTCGCCCGGGCGAAGGTCGAGGTCGAACTGCGCGACGGAGCCGTACACATCCTCGACACGATCTCCGCCGAGCCCGGCTACGGCTTCGTGACGCTCTGCCCGCATCGAGAAGACGACGATTCCGAGGAGCTGATCGTCCCGCTCTCCACGGTTACGCAGATCCGTATCTCGCCGGCAGAGAAGGAGCCGCAGTTCGGCTTCACGCTGCCGGACGAGCCGCCGTTCGGCTCGTAGCCGGCAGCGTCAGCCGATGTGCAGACGGTCGATCTCGGTGCCGGCCGAGCTCGGCACCCAGATGTCGCCGAATGCCGCCGCGGCGGGGAACGGACCCGGCCCGACCGGGACGACATCGATGACTCGGTTCGTCGCTGGATCGATCCGCGACACGGTGTTTGAGCCGTTGTTGGGCACGACGACGGTGCCGTCGGCGGCGATCGCCGCGTTGTCCGGCGCCTTCCCGACACGGATCGTCGCGACCACCTTGAGCCGCCGGGGGTCGACCCGCGAGACCGTGTTCGACTTGCCGTTCGACACCCAGACCGCGGTGCTCGAGACGGCGACCGATCGCGGAGCCCTCCCGACCGTGATGCTCCGGAGCTTGTTGGTGCGGGGATTGATTCTGTAGATCTTCCGCCCGAGCAACGCCCCGACCCAAACGGCGCCGGCGCCGTAGCGCAGGTTGGCGGGGCCGTTGAAGCCGGGGACGGAGATCTTCCTGGTCACCTTGTTCGTCTTCGGGTTGATCCGGGCGACAAAGTTCGACGTGCTACCGGTCGCCCAGACCGAGCCGGCGCCGACGGTGATGTCCCAGATCTCGTCGCCCATCGGGATCCGCTTGACGACTTTCAGCGTCTGGGGGTCGACGCGGATGACGGAGGCGGAGGCGTAGCCGTCGACCCAGACGCTCCCGCCGGCGATCGCGACTCCGCAGGGCCCGGGGCCGACGTCGATTCTGGCCGTGACAGTGTTCGTGGCAGGATCGATTCGCACGAGCGTCCCGTCGACATTGTTGGCGACCCAGAGATAGCCGAAGCCGCCGGCCTCGGAACAAGGGCCTTTGCCGGTCTCGATCCGCGCGACCACGGATGGCTTTCCGGCGAACTTGGGTGTCCCCGCTCCCGGCGCTGCTGCGACGAGGACGGCCGAGGCGGCGATGGGGATCGCGATCGTGATTCGTGCGTGTGCCCGGCTCACTGAGCGCCAAGTTAGAGATCGTCCTGGCCACTGTTAAGGTCCAGTTTCATGGCGATTTTCTGTACCAGTTGAGCGAGAGGAGCGGTGCTGCCGAGTTCCTCGCCGGGCTCGACCGGAGCAAGGACGAGACACTGACGAGGCAGCTCGAGCGCCAACTACGCGACGCCGTCCGCGGAGGCACCCTGCGTCCGGGCGCGCGCCTGCCCTCGACCCGCGGCCTGGCGGCGCAGCTGGGGGTCTCCCGCGGCCTCGTCGTCGCTGCATACGCGCAGCTGCGCGCCGAGGGCTACCTCGACCTGCGTCAGGGAGCCCCGCCGCGAGTCTCCGCGACCGCATCGCCCGCCGCACCTCCGCGCCCCGAGGCCCGCGATGAACTGCCGCGCTTCAATCTCCGTCCGGATCTGCCCGACTACTCGGCCTTTCCACGGGACGAGTGGCTCCGGTCGTACCGCCGCGCTCTCAAGGGTGCCGCCGACCAGGACCTCGCCTATGGCGATGTGCGTGGTGTACATGCGCTGCGGTTAGAGCTTGCCGAGTACCTCGGCCGCGTCCGGGGCCTGGTCGCCGAGCCCGAGCACACGTTCGTCTGCGCCGGCTTCTCGCAGGCGATCGGCTTGCTCGCGCGCGTCCTGCTCGCGGACGGGGCGCGCACGATCGCTGTCGAAGATCCGAGCCATGTCGTCATTCGGGAGATCGTCAGCCGGACCGGGCTCGAGACGGTGCCGATCGCGGTCGATGCCGACGGAATCGACGTAGACGCGCTCATCCGCGCGGCACCCGATGCGGTGCTCGTTACGCCGGCCCACCAGTTCCCGACCGGCGTCGTTCTCGCGCCTGAGCGGCGTGCGCGCCTGATCGAGTGGGCCGCGGAGGCGGGCGCGCTGATCGTCGAGGACGACTACGACGCGGAGTTTCGCTACGACCGCGCGCCGATCGGGTCGCTGCAAGGCCTTGCCCCCGATTGCGTTGCCTATGTCGGTTCGACGAGCAAGACGCTGGCGCCGACAATGAGGCTCGGCTGGCTGCTCGCGCCGGCGCGCCTCGTCCGCCCACTCGCCGACGAGGTCCTCTTCTCCGTGATCGCGCCGCCGCGCCTGCAGCAACTCGCCTTCGCAGACTTCCTGATCCGAGGTGAGCTCGACCGGCACCTGCGCCGGATGCGCCTCCGCTACCGGCGGCGCCGCGATGTGCTCGTGCGGTCGCTTGGGCGCGAGCTGCCGATCGTGAAGGTCGGCGGGATCGCCGCAGGGCTGCATGTCGTCGCCTGGTTCCCCCGTGACTACAGCGAGCGGCGCATTGTCGCCGAAGCCCGCAAGCGGCACATCGGTCTCTACGGCCTCGGTGAGCACCGGATCCGCACCCACCGCCGGCCTGCGCTGCTGCTCGGCTACGCGGTGGCCGGCGAGGCGACGATTCCCGCAGCGATTCGTGAGCTCGCCGCCGCGGTGGAAGCCGCTTAGAGGCCCAAGGCTCCGCGCAGCAGTTGGTCGAGCGGGAGCGACTGGACCGCCTGTCGTAGGAGCGACGCCAAGAAGCTCGGGAGGTCGCCCCTCTGCTCAGCCCGGTCGATCGCCGTCAGCATCCCCGCGCGGAGTGCGTTGTCGACCTTCTGGCGGTCGAAGTGCTTGTGCGGAAAGCCGCTGCCCCGGCTCAGCGACAGCACGAGCGCCTCCCGCGAGGTCCCGACCCGGCAGGCGGCGCCGTCGAGGCCGTCGAGGACGATGCGCTGGACCGTCGCGTCAATCCCGCTGCCCGCGAAACTGCGGCTGTGACAGGGGTTCGCGACCGTCTCCGAGCCATAGCCGGCAGCGCCCTTCCCGACCTCGACGACGACGAGGACGACCGCCGCGAGCAGGAGCAGGAACAGGACGAGACCCGCGCCGCGGGCGACCTTCACAGGAGCCTCCGGCGGAAGGCGAACGCGAGCACGAGCGCCGCCGCGGCAAAACCGGCGCACAGCAGGAATGCCGGCCGGAAGGCGCTGGTGATCGTGCTCTCGATCGCGCCGATGACGTCGTCGCGGACCGCCGCGAGCTTCGGATCGCTTCGTGCGCCGTGCGCGTTGAACGGTTTGCTGAGATCCGGCCGCTGGCCGTCGCGGACCTGGTTGAACGCGCTGCGTAAGTCGAGCGCAACGGGGATCTTCTGGGACAGACCGATCGGGGCGTCGAGCATGACCGCGGTCGCCCGCAGCATCGCCCGGTCGCCCGCGGCCGGCAGCGACGACGCCAGGAGCGGCGCGATCGACGCCAGCGCGATCACCAGGCCGAGGTGGCGGATGCCGATCGTCAGGGTGCCGCTGCGTGTCAGCCCCGCGCGCAGGTCGAGGGCGGCGTTCGAAAGGACAGGGACGGCCAGGCCGAGACCGGCGCCGCACAGCCCGAGGGCCCAGAGCACGAAGAAGACGCTCGTCGAAGGCAGCAGCGCAAGGCCCACCAAACCGCCGACGAGCAGCGCGGCGCCTCCGCGAACGGCCCCGGCCCTCGAGAGCCGACGCTCGAGCGGGCGAACCGCCAGCGTGGCAGCCGGCAGGATGCTGACGATCGCCGCGCCGGCAATCGGCGAGTGCCCGAAGACCTCGATGACGAGCAGAACGGATAGGAAGAGCACGCCGACGAGGGCGCCGAAGATCAGGCCGAGGCATACGTTCGCCGGAACCGTTCGTGCGAGCCTGGGCCGGTAGCCCTCCTCGGCGATCGGATCGACGTGCGAGCGGACCGCCCCAAGCAGCCCGAGTGCGGCCACGGGGGCCTGGAACGCAAAGATCGCGCGCCAGTCGAAGAGCTGGGTCAGCACGCCGCCGAGCGCAGGGCCGAGCGCAGCGCCGAACGTCCCGGCGAGCGTCCAGATCGCGGCGCCGCGGGCGACCGAGCCGCTGAGCGCGGCGAGCACCGGCAGCGATCCGGCGAGGAGCAGCGCAGCACCGACACCCTGCACCGTTCGGGCCGCGATCAGGAACGGAAGGCTGTTCGCGAGCGCGCAGGCCGTCGAGGCGAGCACGAATATCACGAGCCCGCCGGCGAGTACGGTGCCCGCCCGCAGGCGGTGCACGAAGACGATCAGCGCGAGCGCCACCGCGGCGACAGCCGCGTTGTACGCGGTCACCACCCACGCCACGCCGTCGATCGACGTGTGCAGCTGGCCGTAGAGCTGGGGCAAGGCGAGAACGACGATCGACGAGTCGGCGAAGGCGATCGCGACTGCGGCGGCGACCAGCGCGGTGAGTGTGCGGCGCTGCACTACGCGAGGACGCCTGTCGAAGCTAACGCCTGAACTGGAGCTCGTGCCAGGAAGGAATCGGCGCGACCTCGAGCAAGGCGCGCTCGCCGTTCGGGTCGACGTAGGCGAACTCGCCCGTCTCGTCCTCCCAGGCCACGTCGAGGCGCCCGTCCTTGACCCAGTGGTCGAGCCACGCGCCCCGGAAGACGAGCTTCCGAAGCCAGTAGACGAGCGACTCCCCGCTGACCAGCGACAGCTGCTCCCAATGGCGGACGAGGTAGAAGCCGAGCCCGCTGCGGGGGTCGGCGATCCGTCCGTCCGCCGTCAACTCGACGAGATCGGCCGTCTCCTCCTCGTCCAGGTCGTTGCCCCCGACGAGGCCCAGCTTCACGGCCGCCGCCGTTACACGCTGCTCGAAATCGAACGTGTTGAAACTGAAGTGGTAGCCCAGGAATTCGACGACGTAATCGTCCCCAGACGAGTAGGTTGGCTCGACCACGAGCAGAGGATAGCCTCGCTATCGGCGTCGCTTGCGATGCCGTCCGAAGGTCGTGGCGGCTCTGCCGCTGCGACCGGCTAAACCCGGTTTCAGGGTCCAGCACCGGCCCGACCGTCGCCTCCGCCACGGCTAAAGTCGGTACATGAGCACGAGAGCGGCGGCGTTGTCGGGGTTCGTCATCGGCGGACTCGTCCTGGGAGTGGCGTGGCTGTTCGAGCTGCCGGCCGACCGGGTGGTCGTGCTCGCCCCGGTGATCGTCGTGGTTGCTGCGGTCGTCGCAGGGCTAGCCGTCTTTTGGTTTCGGGCGGCCGTGGACTCGTTCCGGGAGGCGAAGCGACCGAAGTTGATCCTCGGCGCCGCGGCGGCAGTGCTTGTGCTCGGCATCGTCCTAACGGTGCTCGGGGTCGAGCTCCCGCGCGAATAGCGCCCGGACCGTTACGGGTCTGCGCCGGATCTGTGACCTTTGCTGGCCGCCGTCCAAAAAACGGCGGCAGGATGAGAATCCCGTCCTCGTTCCGTCCGGGCGCCTCCCTACCGCGAAGGCGTCGCTTGCGACGCCGCTGAGAGGTCGTGGCGGCTTTGCCGCCGCGGCCGTTTTCCACGGCGGCACCCATGCGCTGGCGGTACTTGCCGTCCGGACGCCTCCCTACCGTGGACTGCCCATGCAAAGCGGCAGCTGGACGATCAAGGCGTGCGACCGCGACGCGGCGGCGAAGCTCGCGAGGGAGCTCGAGATCAGCCGCACGACGGCCGCGGTCCTCGTCCGCCGGGGCTACGACGACGTCCCCCGCGCGCGGCTGTTCCTGGCAGGCGACCTTCCAGCCCATGACCCCTTCGAGCTCGGCGACATGGCCGCGGCGTGTGAGGCGATCCGTAGCGCTGTCGCCGCAGGCCGCCGCATCTGCGTCCACGGCGACTACGACGCCGACGGGATCTGCGCGACCGCGCTCGCGGTCCTGATCCTCCGCGAGCTCGGCGCCGAGGTCGTGTCGCATCTGCCGAGCCGCTTCGATGAGGGTTACGGCCTCCGCAGCGAGACGTTGACGCGCCTTGCCGATGAGGGCTGCGGCCTCGTTCTGACGGTCGACTGCGGAGTCACAGCCGTCGAGGAGGTCGAACACGCGAAGCAACTCGGCCTCGAAGTCGTCGTCAGCGACCACCACCGGGCCGACGAGGAACTCCCGGACTGCCCGGTCGTCGGCCCCTACCGAGGCTCGGCGTACCCCTTCGGCGAGCTTTGCGGGACCGGCGTCGTCTTCAAGCTCGGCCAGGCGCTGCTCGGGACCGAGTCCGAGACGCTCCTGCGCCACCTCGACCTGGTCGCGATCGCGACGATCGCCGATGTCGTCCCGCTCGTGGACGAGAACCGCGGTCTCGCCATCGCCGGTCTGCGGTCACTCGCAAGCACGCAGAAGCCGGGCCTGCGCGAGCTCATGAAGGTTGCGCACGTCGATCCGGCCGCGGTCGACTCCGGCACGGTCGGCTTCCGACTCGCGCCGCGTCTGAACGCGGCGGGAAGGCTGGGGCACCCTGAGGCGGGTCTCGAGCTGTTGCTCACCACCGATCAAGCTGAGGCCGCGCGGCTCGCGCACCGGCTCGACGAGCTCAACCGCGATCGGCAGGCGGTGGAGGAGCGCATCCTGCGCGAGGCCGTCGCGGAGATCGAGTCATGGCCCGAACCGAAGCAGCGTCGGCACGGCTACGTCCTCGCGCGCGAGGAATGGCACGAGGGTGTGATCGGAATCGTTGCCTCGCGGCTCGTCGAGCGATACCACCGGCCCGTCGTCCTGATCGCGGGCGGCGAGCGGCAGTGGAAGGGCTCGGGGCGCTCGACCGGAAGCTTCGATCTGCACGGAGGGCTCGCCGCTTGCTCCGAGCAGCTCGTGCGCTTCGGTGGCCATCGCGCCGCGGCCGGCCTCTCGATCGATCCGGGTGAAGTCGAGGCGTTCGCCGACGCCTTCGCCGCCCACGCCGACGCCAACCTCTCGGAATCCGAGTTGGCGCCTGTGACCGTCGTCGACGCGCTCGTGCACGGCTCGGACCTGACCCTCGACCTCTGTGTGGAGCTCGCCCGCCTGGCTCCGTTCGGGCTTGGGAATCCGGGGGTGACCCTCCTCGTCGCGGGGTGTGAGCTCAGCGACGTGGCCGCGGTGGGGGACGGAAAGCACCTGCGCTTCCGCGTCAAGGACGGCGCGCGGGATGCAGGCTCCGCGATCGCGTTCGGCTTCGGCCGCCAGTTCGACCGATTCCGGCAGGAGTCTGCCTTCGACGTCGCCTTCAGGCTCGAGGAGAACCGCTGGAACGGCACGGTCGCTCCCCAGCTCGTGATCAGGCGCGTCTTCGACGCGGAGCCACGCTACCGCGAGCTGCGGGATTGGCTGGCACGCCTGTGGCGCGAAGGGAGCGAAGCGTGGTCTCCTGAGGCCGCGACGATCTTCGCCGAGCTCGAGCTCGGCGACGACGAGGCGGGGCGCAGGCACCTCCTCGAATCGCCCTCCTTCCGCCGGCTGCTCGAGGCGGCGCCGAGCTTCGCTGAGGCGGCCTAACGAAAGGAGGGGAGCCTCGAGGCGTCGCTCGCGATGCCGCTCAAGAGGTCGCGCGATTCACTCGCGCGGCCGCTAATCCCGGCTTCAGAATGGCTTCCTCGATCCGGGGTAGCGGGAGCAGGGAGCGGAAAGCCCGGGAGTACACTTTTTCCCATGGCCGTCCTCGAAGCGGGTGAAAAGCATCAGGAGCTGCTCGACGAGCTGATCTCGGACGTCGAGGCCTACAACCCGGACCTCGATCGGGACCTGGTCGCGCGCGCATTTCGTTTCGCCGCCGAGGCGCACGATGGACAGCAACGCCGCTCGGGCGAGGCGTTCATCCGGCATCCGTGGGGTGCCGCGAAGATCCTCGCCGACCTCCGCCAGGACGAGCAGACGATCGCCGCCGCGCTGCTCCACGACGTCGTCGAGGACACGGAGACCGACATCGAAGCGGTGCGCGCGGAGTTCGGCGACGAGATCTCCCAGCTTGTCGAGGGCGTCACGAAGCTGACGCGAATCCACTTCCAGAGCCGCGAGCAGGCCGAGGCGGAGAACTACCGGAAGATGATCGCCGCCATGGTCGGCGACGAGCGCGTGATCGTGATCAAGCTCGCCGACCGGCTCCACAACATGCGGACGATCGAGTACCTCGGCAAGCAGAAGCAGCTGCAGAAGGCGCGCGAGACCCTCGAGGTGTATGCGCCGCTCGCGCACCGCCTCGGTATCCACAAGCTCAAGTGGGAGCTCGAGGACCTCGCCTTCGAGACGCTGCACCCGCGCAAGTACGAGGAGATCAAGACGATGGTCGCCGAGCGACGGACCGACCGCGAGGAACATGTGGCGGAGGCGTCGCGGATCCTGCAGCGAGAGCTCGGAAAGGTCGACATTCCGGCGGAGATCTCAGGACGCGCGAAGCACTTCTACTCGATCTACGACAAGATGGCCAAGAAGGGCCGCGAGTTCAACGAGATCTACGACCTGACCGCGATGCGGGTCATCGTCGAGCGGTCAGGCGACGAGGGAACGCGCGACTGCTACGGCGCGCTCGGCCTGATCCATTCGCTCTGGAAGCCCATGCCCGGGCGGTTCAAGGACTACATCGCGATGCCCAAGTTCAACGCGTATCGATCGCTGCACACGACCGTGATCGGGCCCGAGGGCCGTCCGCTCGAGATCCAGGTGCGAACGCGGGACATGCACGAGATCGCCGAGCTCGGCGTCGCGGCGCACTGGCTCTACAAGCGCGGCAAGCGCGACCCGCAGTGGACGGCGTGGGCAAAGCAGCTGATGGAGTCGCAGGCGGACGAGGCCGACCCGCGCGAGTTCATGAAGACTTTCCGCACCGACCTCTTCGACGAGGAGGTCTACGTCTTCACGCCGCAGGGCGAGGTGAAGAGCCTTCCGGCCGAGTCGACGCCGATCGACTTCGCGTACGCGGTACACACCGACCTGGGCCACCGCACGGTCGGCGCGAAGATCAACGGGCGGATCGTCCCCCTCCACTACCGGCTGAAGAGCGGCGACGTCGTCGAGATCCTGACGACGAAGACCGGCCGCGGGCCGTCGCGCGACTGGCTCTCGCTAGCGGCGTCTTCGCGCGCGCGCAACAAGATCCGCCAGTGGTTCTCCCGCGAGACGCGCGAGGAGACCGAGCGAAAGGGCCGCGACGCGCTCGAGCAGGCGCTGAAGAAGCAGAGCCTTCCGTACAAGAAGCTCGTCGGGTCGGCCGTTCTTGCACAGGTGATTCGCGAGACGGGCTTCAAGAAGGCGGAGGACTTCTACGTGGCGCTCGGCTCGGGAAAGGTGCCCGTCGGCCAGATCGTCAACAAGGTCCTCAACCGGCTCAAGACCGAGGAGGTCGCGCAAGAAGAAGCGGTTCCGCTCAAGGCGCCGAAAGCCGGCCGCGCGATCGCCGGGGACGATCTCGGGATCCGGGTCAAGGGCGTCGACGACGTTCTCGTCCGCCTCGCGAAGTGCTGCACGCCGGTTCCCGGAGACGAGATCGTCGGCTACATCTCGATGGGCAAGGGCATCACGATCCACCGCGCCGACTGCTCGAACGTGAAGGCGCTGCGGCGCAACCCGGAGCGGTTCACGCCAGTCGACTGGGACGGCGGCGCCACGCGCAGCTTCCGCGTCCAGATCGCGGTCGACTCGTGGGACCGGCCGCGGCTGCTCGAGGACGTGGCCCGTACGTTCGCCGAGCACGGCGCCAACATCGTCGAATACGGCGGCCATGTCGAAGACCAGCTCGCCAAGAACTGGTACGTGGCCGAGGTCGGAGACGTGAAGGCGCTCCGTGGCCTCCTGACCGCGCTTCGCAACGTCGACGCGGTCTTCGACGCCTATCGCGTCACACCGTCCTGACCTGACGGACCCACAAACGAGGGACATGGCCGTTCTGGCCGTTCCTTCGGGGCACCCCTAACCCACCACCCGCCGCCGATCCTATCGAGAAAAAAGCGCTGGTTTTGCAGCGCAATCGTGACGACTCCGCGCCAACTGAGCGGATCACTCGACCGAGGGATCATCCCTCGAACGTGAGGGGTAACTCGAACGAGGGATGGCGTCTTCCCGCGATCCGACTACAACGAGAAGTGGGGAGAGGGTTAGCGCGTTGCCGTGGTGCCCGCCGCTTCGAGGACGGCGAGCGGGTACCGCGGCGCGCTTTTAGCCGCAGAAAGTGCTGCGCACTTTCTGCGGGGCGAGCTTGACCATCGCTCCGCTCGGTGATCGCGGAAAGGCCTCGCGCCATCGATGGCCTTACCGACGCTCACCCGGCCGCGATCTCGCACTCGTCGCCTTCGAAGCCGCGGATCGCTTCTCGGTACCACTCGGGAATGGGCAGGGTGCGCCGCTCGTCGAGTTCGATGAAGACGAGGGTCTGAGCCGCCGTCACCATCAGTACGTCGTCCTCGACCCGGTACGCGGCGCACTCGTACGTCGCGCTCGTCTGGCCGATCCGGCTCATCCTGATGTAGACCTCGATCAGGTCGTCGAACCGCGCCGGCGCCAGGTACTCGACCGACGAGGCGCGCATCACGAACTGTTCCTCGTGCAGCGCCTTCTCGAGCAACTCGAGGTGGCGGTGGTACTCGACTCGGGCGAAGTCGAAGTAGGGCAGATAACGCCCGTAGTAGACGATTCCCTGCGCGTCGGTGTCCGAGAAGCCGACCCGCATGAATGCGGCGTACTTGAACGGCGGCTTGCGGTCGGTCTCGTGGCCGAACTCGATTGTCACGAACGGATCGCCGCCAGCACCTCGTCCCGCTTGCGTTCCATCAGGGCGGGCGTCCGCGCTTCGAGGTTCAGCCGCAGCAGCGGCTCGGTGTTCGACGGCCTGATGTTCATGTGCCAGTCGCCCGCATCGACCGAGACGCCGTCGAGGTGACTGACCTCGCCCTCGTCGCCGAACCGCTCCTCGAGCTCCCGCAGCTTCTCCCCGACGTCCGCGACCGGCGTGTTCAGCTCACCGGTGAGGAAGTAGTGCGCACGGTAGTCGGCGAGGATCTCTGAAAGTTTTGCTCCCCGTTTCGAGACGAGCTCGAGCATGAGCAGGAAGGGAACAACGCCCGAGTCCGCCTGCGAGAACTCCCGGAAGTAGTAGTGGCCCGAGACCTCGCCGCCGAAGGCGGCGCCCTCCTCGCGCATGCGGTGCTTGATGAACGCATGGCCGACGCGGTTGACGAGCGGGACGCCTCCGGCGCGCTCGACGGTCTCCGGCACGGCCCAACTCGCGCGCAGGTCGTAGATGATCTTCGCTCCGGGCTCCCTCTCGAGCACCGACGCGGCCAGCAGGGCGGTGACGAAGTCTCCCGGTACGAACTCGCCGGTGTCGTCGACGAAGAAGCAGCGATCGGCGTCGCCGTCGAACGCCACGCCGAAGTCGGCGCCCTCCTCGAGCGTCTTGGAGACGATGAACTCGCGGTTCTCGGGGAGGAGCGGATTCGGCTCGTGGTTCGGGAACGTCCCGTCGGGCTCGAAGAAGCAGCGCACCGTCTCGATCGGCAGCCGTTCCAGGATCGGCGGCAGCATCGCGCCGGCCATGCCGTTGGCGGCGTCGATCACGATCCGGAGCGGCTTGATCGAATCGACGTCGACGAACGAGAGGACTCGCGCGACGTAGGCCGGCCAGACGTCGTAGTTGTCGACATGTCCGGGGGACAGACCCGGGGACCGGTCCGAAGGCGCCAGCGCGCGGTCGCGGATCTCGAGCAGCCCGGACTCGCCGCCCACCGGCAGGGCGCCGGCCCTGACGATTTTCATCCCCGTGTATTCCTTCGGGTTGTGGGACGCCGTCACGGAGGCGCCGCCGTCTAACCCGAGGTCGCCGACTGCGAAATAGACCATCTCTGTCCCGACCAGCCCGAGGCGCAGCACGTCGGTGCCGGCGTCCGCCGCGCCGTTCGTGAACGCGTCGGCCACCGCGGGGCTCGAGATGCGCATGTCGTGGCCGACAGCGATCTTGCGCGGTTCGAACTGCTCGGCGTAGGCGCGCCCGATCGCGTACGCCCCGTCCTCGTCGAGCTCGGCCGGATAGATGCCCCGGACGTCGTACGCCTTGAAGACCTTCGGGTCGAGCACCGCTCGGATGCTAACGACGCCCCGGCCTGATGACCGGTTTTTAGGCTTGAACAGGCCGTTTTTCGGGATTTTTCGCGCCCCGGCGGTCGTTCATAGACTTATGGCAGTGGAACGAAAGCTGGCAACGGTCCTCTTCGTCGATCTTGTCGACTCGACCTCGCTTATTGCGGGCGCCGATCCCGAGGTTGCGCGCCGGCGGGTGACGCAGTTCTTCGAGCGCGTCTCGTACTTCGTGACGACCCACGGCGGCATCGTGGAGAAGTTCGCAGGCGACGCCGTGCTCGCGGCGTTCGGGGTACCGCAGTCGCACGAGGACGACGCCGAGCGCGCCATCCGCGCGGCGCTAGCGATGCTCGAATCGGTGCACGAGCTCGGCCTCGAAGCGCGCGTTGGAGTCGAGTCGGGCGAAGTCGTCGTCGACGAGAGCGAATCGACGTTCGCCACCGGCGAGGCCGTGACGCTGGCGGCGCGGCTACAGCAGGCTGCCGGCGCGGGGGAGGTCCTGATCGGTCCCCACGCGTATCGCCTTACGAGCCCGCGCGTGCAGACCGAGGACGTCGGCCCGCTTGAGGTCAAGGGCTTCGGCGACCGGATCTGGACGTGGCGGGCGACCGGCGTCATCGACAGCGCCCCTGCGCGAACCGCGATCGCGGCGCCTCTGGTCGGACGAGAGTCGGAGCTCGAGCTGCTCGAGAACACCTACGAGCGCGCTGTCCGGAACCGCCGTGCCCACCTATTCACGATCTACGGCGATCCAGGCGTCGGCAAGAGCAGGCTCGCCCGGGAGTTCATCGAAGGGCTCGAGGGCGCGACGGTCCTCGTCGGCCGCGCGCTGCCCTACGGCGAGAGCGTCACCTACTGGCCGCTGGCCGAGATGGTCAAGGCCGCCGCCGGAATCACGGACGACGACCCCCTCGAGATCGCGGTCGAGAAGCTGCGCGAGTCCTGCGAGAACGAGGCGATCGCCGACCTGCTCGGCCTCGCCTCGGGCGTCCTCGAGGCGGTCAAGGGCGAGCGCAGCCAGCAGGAGATCGCCTGGGCCGCGCGCGAGTGGGTCGAGCGGATGGCCCAGGACCAGCCTCTCGTGCTCGCGTTCGAGGACATCCACTGGGCGGAGGACGCGCTGCTCGACCTGATCGAGCACCTCGCTGAATGGGTTCGCGACGCGCCGCTGCTGATTGTGAGCCTCGCCCGCGCCGAGCTGCTCGACGTCCGGCCCGGCTGGGGCGGCGGGCGGCTGCGCGCGATGGCGATCGAGCTCGAGCCGCTCGGCCGGGACGAGAGCGAGGAGCTCGTCGACGCGCTCGCCGCCGACGGGGAGATCGACGCCGAGGCGCGCGCGGCGCTGCTCGAGAAGACCGAGGGAAACCCGCTCTTCGTCGAGGAGACGGTGCGGATGCTCGCCGAAAGCGAAGGCCGGCCGCTGACCGAGGTCGCCGCGAGGATCCCCGACACGCTGCAGGCGTTGATCGCGGCGCGCATCGACCGCCTGCCGCCCGAGGAGAAGACCGTCCTCCAGCGGGCCTCGGTAATCGGCCGGACCTTCTGGGGCGGTGCGATCAAGGAGCTCGCCACCGAGATCGACGAGCTCGAGCCCGTGCTCGAGACGCTGCTGCTGCGGGAGTTCCTCGTTCCCGAGCTGCGCTCGACTATCTCGGGAGAGACGGCATACCGCTTCAAGCACGTGCTGATCCGCGAGGTTGCCTACGGGGGCCTTTCCAAGTCGGCTCGCGCCGACCTGCACGCCCGCTTCGCGCACTGGCTTCGCGAGCGCGCCGGTGAAGAGCTTCTGGAGATTCGCGCCTACCACCTCGACCAGGCTGCCGCACTCCTCGCCGAGCTCGACGGCGGCCCGCCGCCCGCGCTCGCGCGCGAGGCGGCCGAGGCCCTCGAGACGGCCGGACGTCGCGCGCTCGCACGAGAGGCGAACCGCTCGGCACGCAAGCAGCTCCTGCGCGCGCTCGAGCTCGATCCGACCCTCGAGCGCCGCTATCAGGCGGCGCGAGCCGCGTGGCGGCTGGGCGAGATGCCCGTCGTCTCGAAGGAGATGGAGCGCGTCCGGGCCGAGGCCGCCGAGCAGGGCGACCGCTGGTGCGAGTCGCGCGCGCTCTCCGCACTCGCGGAGGTGGCGCTGAACCGCGACGCCGACGTCGAGGAGGCAAGCCGCCTCGCGGCTCTCGCGTTGGACGTCGCGGACGGCAACGACTACGAGCCGCGCTTCGACGCGCTCCACGTGCTCAACACAGGCGCGTGGTGGCGTGGGCGGCTGGCCGATTCCGAGCGCTACGCGCGCGATCAGCTTGCGCTCGCGCAGGAAGCCGGGCGCGAGGACCTCGAGAGCAGGGCGGCCCTCGACCTCGCGCGGGTCTACACGGCACGCAAGGAGTACGACCAGGCGGCGCCGCTATTCGACCGCGCGCTCGGGCTGGCCGACGAGAGCGGCTCGATCGTCGCGCGCGGGCACGCGCTCGCGTCGGCCGGCGAGTTCGCGATCTACCGCGAGGGTTACGACGATGCCAAGCGGCAGCTCGAGGAGGCAAGGGCGCTCTACGAGGAGGCCGCGGTCGCGCCGGCGCTGGGGCGCGTGCTCTACAAGCTCGCAGTCGTTGCCTGGCACCAGGGGGATCTCGCCCTCTCGGAGCGCCTGAGCCGCGATTCGATCCGAACGCTCTCGCCGCTCGAGGACCGCGGCACGCTCTGTGAGGCTCAGCGCTGGCTTGCCGAAGTCCTGCTCGCGAACGGCAAGCTCGACGAGGCCGCGCGCTACGCGGAGGAGGCGCTGGAGACGGTCGGCTCGCAGGATATGAGCTCACGCGCGTCGACCCGCGGCACGCTCGCCCGCGTACGTGTTGCGCAGGGGCGCTTCGACGACGCCGAGAAGCTGCTGCGTGAGGCGGTCGAGATCATCGACAACACCGAGTACTGCGCCTTTGGGAAGGAGACGCTCGCCGACCTGGCTCAGCTGCTCCGGGCGCGCGGCCGCGACGACGAGGCAGAGGCCTTCGAGCGGCGCCTCGAGGAGCCGGTGGCCGAGCCCAGCGCGGCCCGGATGGCCTGATGTGACTGCTCGTCCGGCGACTCGCTGATCACGGTCGCCGGACGCTCGAACCGCGTCAGCGCCTCGCCGAGCGGCTCTGCCCGCAGCGTCCCTTCGCCGTACGGGAGGTGCTTCGTCTCGTTGCGGTTCGCGAACTGGACGTCGCTGAAGTGAACATGGAACGGCGCCCCGGGCTCCATGACGGCATCGGCGGCAGCGAGCGCTGCGGCGAACGGCTCCACATCGGTGAACGCGCCGTCGCTCGTCGCGTGCATGTGAGCAAAGTCGAGCACGGGGCGGACCCATCCGTTGAGCCGGCGCGAGATCTCGATTACGTCATCTGTTGCGCCGAGATCGCGCACGCGGCCCATGACCTCGACGCCGAACGGCATCAGCCGGTCCTTGCCCTCGAGCCGGTCGCGCAGGAGACCGAGCTGCCGAACGACCGCGTCGATCGCCTCCGCGCGCTCGCGCGTGAGCAGGAACCCCGGGTGAATGACGATCAGCTCGGCGCCCGCGGCTTTCGCGAGGCCGGCCGTATGGTCGAGCATCCCCAGCGCCATCTTGAACTTCTTGCCGTCGTCGACGTGGCCCATGAACGCGGCCAGTGGCGCGTGTACGGAGAGGACGATGTCGGCAGCTCGGGCGGCGGCGCCGAGCTCCGCTGCGCCGTCGTAGTCGAGCCAGAACCTGCCGAGGAAGCCGAACTCGCAGGCCTTGTAACCGCGCATGCGTAGGTCGGTCATGGCTTCGGAGAACGTCGCCGCGTCGGGCAGGTCGGCGGGGCCAAAACGGAGCTCGCCCATGCGCCCAGCTTATGTTGTCCGATCGCCTGCCTACGCTCTCTGCATGTCCAAGCGCCCAAGCCGCATCGACCTCCTCGAGCTGGATATCGATCTCCGCCTAGCCGATCTCTGGCGCGAAGCGGCCGAGATCGAGGAGTGGAACCTCGAGGTCGTCGCCGCCTTCATGCGCGCCGCGTATGGGAAGGGGTACTGCGACGCATTGACGGAGGATTTGCCCGGCTCGCTTTGCGAGGAGCACGGCTACCGCGTGCCCGCCCGTCGCGCCACTGCCGCGCCCGAAGCCTGAGGCAACACCTAGCATTCTCCGGGTGAGCGTCTGGCTTTCGCTCGGGGTCGTGCTCGCCGTCGCCTGCGTCGTCGTGGTCGCGCTTCCGTTCCTACGCCGGCCGGGACTTTCGGCGTCCGAGGACCGGCTGGGCGAGCCGGACGCGCTCGAGCGACGCCGGCTCGAGCTCGCCGAAGAGCGCGACCGCGCGTTGGCCGCGCTGAAGGAGCTCGAGTTCGACCACCGGACGGGCAAGGTCTCCGACGAGGACTACCGGGCCTCGGTCGGACCGCTGCGAAGGCGTGCAGCCGAGGCGCTTCGGGCGCTCGAGCCTCGTTCCGGCACCGGCGCGGACGCAGACACGGGGGCGAAGATCCACGCCGGCCGCTAACTGCACCAACTGCGGCGCGCGCCTGCCCGAGGACAGCCGGTTCTGTCCCGAGTGCGGCGTTCGTGTTCTGGCCGGCGACGACGCCACGGCCGTCGAGGATGTCCCACCCGAGGAAACGGGGAGCGTTCCCGTTCACATGGTCGCCGCCGAGCCGCATTACTTCGGAGTCGCTCCGCCGCTCGCGCTGTTCGCGCTGGCGGTGGCGTCGCTCGTTCTCGCAGTCGTCCTGCTCGTTGTGGGGAGCACGATCATCGGCGCGTTGCTGCTTGTCGCGGCCGGGATCTTCCTGGCGCTATTCGTTGCAGCCTCGAAGCGGCTGCCGGACAATGCCGTGGCTCGGGTCAGCCGCCACGCCGGCCGCACGGTGCGCGACAGGACCGGCTTTGCCGTCGAAGCGGTGAGCGTTCACTCGAGCACCCGCCGCGAGGTGTTCAGGCTTCGCCACGAGATCGCGGCGCTCGTCGCGTCTCGCGCAGAGGCGGCCCGGGCGCTCGGGGAAGCGGTGTACGGTGGCGCGGACGACGAGGCCGAGTCGGCGCGCGACCGGATGAGCGAGCTCGACCGGGCGATCGCCGAGAAGGAGAGCGAGATGACGAGAGTGACGACAGCCGCGAACGAGCGCATCCAGCAGGCCCAGTTTCAGGTCCAGGCGACCGCGATCGTAGAACCGCCCGACATTCCGGAGCCCATGCCGGCTCCCTCCGAGCCGCCGCAGCCCGCCACGGTTCCAGAGCCGAGCCCCGTTCCGTCGGAGCCGCCGACGCCCGTGCCCTCGCCGGATCCGCTCCCGGATCCCTCGCCCCCCCGACCCGAACAGCCTTCGTAGAGGAGCCCGCCGCCGGCTCGCGAAAGTCGAGCCGATGAGGTGGCTGGCCCTCGCCGCGATCGGGGCGCTGCTCCTGGCCGCGCCCGCCGCGGGCGACGTCTACGGCCGCAAGCATTCCGTCGACGTTCGGATCTCGGCATTGCATGCGCGAGCCGCCGCCGCCCAGCAGCGGGCCGAGCAGCTCGTGGCGGAGATCGACTCCGTCAACTCGCGCATCCACGGCCTGGAGGCACGCGTCGGAGACGTCAACACCCGTCTGGCCGCGCTCGAGACCGACCTGGCGCTCCACCGCCGCAGGCTCGACGCGCTGACGCAGCTCTTCAGGGTCCAAACGAGGCGGTACACCTTCCTGCGGCGCCAGTACTCGCTCGCGGTCGCTCGCATGAACGCTCGGATCGTCGAGATCTACGAGCAGGGCGACGTCAGCTCACTCGACGTTGTGCTCGAGGCGCAGAGCCTTTCCGATCTGATCGACCGCCTGGAGTACGTGCGGCAGCTCGCCTCGGCCGACGAGCGGATCGCGACGAGCGTCGGCCGGGCACGAAACGCGGCGCGAGACGCGCGGGCAAAGACGCGGAAGCTACGTGTTGTCGTCGCCGCCGAGACTCGTGTCGTGCAGGCCCGGGCCGAGCAGGTGCGGGCCGTCCGCGACGAACTGCTTGCGAACCGGCGCGAGCTCGTCTCCGCACGCTCGACCAAGGGGGTCAACCTCGCAAATCTCAAGGCGAGCGAACGTCAAGAGGTCGCGGAAGCCCAGTCCCTCGAGCGCGTCAGCTCCGCTCTGGGCGCGCAGATCCAGGCCGCCCAGGCAGCATCGTCATACAGACCGCCGAGCACGGCGCCGTCGGCGAGCGGTTTCATCTGGCCGGTCAGTGGCCCGGTCACGAGCCCGTTCGGGATGCGCTGGGGGCGCATGCACACAGGTATCGACATCGGCGTTCCGTACGGCACGCCCATCCATGCGGCGGCGTCGGGCCAAGTCATCTACGCCGGCTGGATGGACGGGTACGGGAACCTCGTCTTCATCGACCACGGCCGCGGCATCTCGACCGGCTACGCGCACCAGTCCAGCATCGCCGTCTCGAACGGCCAGTCGGTGACGCAGGGCCAGGTAATCGGTTACGTCGGCTGCACAGGCCACTGCTTCGGCCCGCACCTCCATTTCGAGGTGCGCGTCAACGGGACGCCGGTCGACCCGCTGGGATACCTCTAGTCCTGCCCGGACAGGGGTCATGGCCGTTCAGGCCGCCCCTGGACCGTGACGATTCTGTGACTTTTCTTCCGCAACGGTCCGTTTCAGTCAGTTCGGGTGGACAGTCCACCGACGAGTCGCCTCGACGGTTCCGGCGAGAAGACGGTCAGGGTTCGAATCCGCTGGTCGCCGAAGCCGGGCTTGTCCCGGCGAGAGGCGCAGCGCCGTCTGCATTGCCCGAAGAAGGGGGCTCACGGGGGAAACATGCGTTTCCCACGTGCTATACCGGCCGCCCCGGGGGAGACGGCCGGTGATCGTCGGGAGACGGTGCGCCCAAGCCCGAGTTTGTCGTCCCCCCGCTCAGGACTTACGCGTTCTAAGCAATAAACGTATGTCGGGAGAATCCGGATACGGGCTCGGCTACGTGAAGACCTGGTAGAGCAGGAAGATGTTGAGCCCGGTGATAACGGCCGCGATCACTGCGGCGATCACGGTCGTAGACCGCTGGTTCGCAAGCGCGCCCATGATCTCGCGCTTGCCCGTGAAGATCACGAGCGGGATCAGCGCGAACGGGATCCCGAACGAGAGGACGACCTGGCTGAGCACAAGGGTTCGCGAAGGGTCGAGGCCGATGCCGATCACGATCAGCGCCGGCAGCATCGTGACGAGGCGGCGCACAAAGACGGGGATCCGCCAGCGGACGAACCCCTGCATCACGACCTGTCCGGCCAGAGTGCCGACGGTCGAGCTCGACAGGCCGGAGCCGAGCAGCGCCAGCGCGAAGAGAGTGCTCGAGTAGCCGCCCACCAGCCCGGCGAGCGTCTTGTGTGCGTTCTCGAGCGACTCGATGTGCGTGAGGCCGCTCTTGTAGAAGGTACTCGCCGCGACGACGAGCATCGCGATGTTGATGAACCCGGCAATCGACATCGCGATCACGACGTCGATGCGCGTGAACCGGTAGAGGCGCCGCGCCTCGTCCTCGGTCTTGGGCAGGACGCGCCCCTGCAGGAGCGCGGAATGGAGGTAGATCACGTGCGGCATGACCGTCGCACCGAGGATCGCGACGGCGAGCAGGACCGACTCGCTGCCGGCGAACTGCGGCACGACGGCGTGCTTCGCCACCGTCCCCAGCGGCGGCTTGGCGTAGAAGAGCTCGCCGATGTAGCAGACGCCGATCATCCCGACGATTCCGGCGATCACTGCCTCGAACGGCCGGAACCCGAAGCGCTGCAGGCCGAGGATCAGGAACGACGTCACGCCGGTTATCAATGCCGCAGGGAAGAGCTCGATTCCGAGCAGGAGATGAAAGCCGATCGCCGCGCCGAGGAACTCCGCCAGGTCGGTCGCCATCGCGATCACCTCGGCCTGGATCCAGAGTAGGAACGACGTGCGCGGCGAGAACTGCTCGCGGCAGACCTCCGGAAGGTTCCGCCCCGTCGCGATCCCGAGCTTCGCCGACAGGGTCTGGATCAGCATCGCCATCAAATTCGCGGCGACGATCACCCAGACCAGCGTGTACCCGAACTTCGAGCCCCCCGCGATGTTCGTTGCGAAGTTGCCGGGATCGATGTACGCGACGCAGGCGACGAACGCGGGGCCCAGGAACGGCAGGATCCGGAACCCGTTTGTGCGCTCGCCCCGGAGTATGCGGCCAGCGTCGTAAGCCGTGCGTGCGGTCGCGTTCACACCCTCAGTTTATCGGCTAAGTTAGGTGCGCCTAAACTTTGCGATCCGCAGCTCGGGCAGGTTCCGGTGGCGCTCGTCGAGGTCGAAGCCGTAGCCGACGAAGTACTCGTCAGGAACGACGAAGCCCACGTAGCGAACGGGAAGGTCGTCGACGAGGCGCCGGTAGGGACGGTCGAGCAGGGTGGCGATCGCAAGCGAGGCCGGCCTCCTCACCGCCAGGAGCTTCCGGAGGTAGTTGAGTGTCAGGCCGGTGTCGACGACGTCCTCGACCACCACGACGTGGCGGCCCTGGATAGGCGCGTTCAGGTCCTTCAGCAGGCGAACCCGCTCGTGGCCGCCTGGGGCGGCGCGCCCGTAGCCCGCGAGCTCGATGAAATCGACCTCGTGCGGCGCACGGATTGCGCGCGAGAGGTCGGCCAGGAAGAAGAGCGATCCCTTCAACGGCGCGACGAGGACCGGATCGAGGCCCGCGTAGTCAGCCGCGATCTGTGCGCCCAGCTCCGCGACGCGGCCCTGGATCTCCTCGGCGGTGAGGTACGTCTCGCCGACCCGGAGGTCGTCGCTCAGTGAACCAGGTCGAGTCTGAATCGCTGTGCGAGGCGCTCGATGTCGCGCCGGTAGAAGAGCTTGATTCGCACGTCCGGGTATCGCTCACGGAGTTTCCGCAACTTGCGGTTCTTTCGTGTCACGAGGGCCTGCTTCATCACCGTGACCTCGACATAGAGGTTCTGCTCCGGGAGGTAGAAGTCCGGGGTGAACGCCTCGGTCACACGCCCGTCCTCCGCTTCCTCGAGGGCAAAAGTGTGCGGCTCGTACTCCCAGCGAACGCCGTAAAAGTCGAGCAAACGGGCACATTCGCGCTCAGCGTCGTTCGCGAAGCGCGGAGTCCGCACACTCCGGGCTGGCTCGGCCCCCACTTGCCCGAAACTAGCAGTGCGCCCGGATGCCGCGACGATAGCCGTGCGGAAAATGCGTAGCATTTTCCGTCGTGCGGATCGCACACATCTCGGACATCCACTGCGGCGAGCCGCACTTCGTTCCGGGACTGATGGAGCGGGCGATCAACGAGATCAACGACCTGCAGCCGGACATCGTCGTCTGCTCGGGAGACCTGACGTCGATGGGGTTCAAGCACGAGTACCTGGAGGCGAAGGCGTATCTCGATCGCCTCGAATGCGATTGCGTGGTCGTGATCCCCGGCAACCACGACTCCCGCAACGTTGGGTACATCCACTTCGAGGAGCTGTTCGGGTCGCGGAACCACGTCGTCCAGCGGGAGGGCGTGACGATCGTGGCGGTCGACTCGACGGAGCCCGACCTCGACCACGGGCAGATCGGCCGGGGCCGCTACGCGTGGATCGAGGAGCAGTTCGTAGAGGGCGCGGCCGAGCTGCGCATCTTCGTCCTCCACCACCATCTGCTGCCCATCCCGGGCACCGGGCGCGAGCGGAACATCGTCTACGACGCGGGCGATGCGATCGAATGCCTGCAGCGCTCCGCCGTCGACATCGTCCTCTCGGGCCACAAGCACGTCCCGTACGCCTGGCGCCTCGAAGATCTGTTCGTGATCAACGCAGGCACCGTTTCCTCGCAGCGCCTCCGTGGCAAGACCCGGCCCTGTTACAACCTGATCGAGATCACCAACCACCACGTGGACGTCTGGCGGAAGTACCCGTTCCACGGGCAGGAGAAGATCATCCAGTTCTCCACCGAGACGCGCTCGTTCGAGAAATACACGGCTCGGATCGAGGACGAGGTGACCCCCGCGCGGTCGTGAGGACCCTGGCGCTGATCGACGGGGAGCACTATCCGGCGACGGTGCGCGACGCGCTCGCCGAGCTGCCGTACGAGTTCGTCGGCGCGCTCATGGTCGGGGGGACCGAGAAGCTGCGCGGCGACGCCGACTACGGCGTGCCCGTGTACGACGACCTCGCCGCGGCGCTGGGCGCGCTCGATCCGGAGCTCGTGCTCGACCTGTCTGACGAGCCCGTGCTCGGGCCGGCGGCGCGACTTCGGCTCGCCAGTCGCTTTCTCGCGGCAGGTGTCCCGTACGCCGGTGCGGACTTCAGGATCGAGGCGCCGCAGCTGGCGCCGTTCCCGCTTCCCTCGTTGTCCGTGTTCGCAACCGGCAAGCGGGTCGGCAAAACCGCGGTGTCTGCGCACATCGCGCGTCTGCTCGCGCGCGACCGCGACGTCGTCGCCGTGGCAATGGGCCGCGGCGGCCCGCGGGCGCCCGAGGTGATGGAGTCGCCGCCCGGGGTCGGCGAGTTGCTGGCGCTGTCGCGCGACGGCCGGCACGCGGCCTCGGATCACCTGGAGATCGCCGTGACGGCCGGCGTCGTCACGGTCGGCTGCCGGCGCTGCGGAGGCGGCCTGGCAGGCGCCGTCGCGACGTCGAACGTGGCGGCGGGTGCGGAGGTCGCGATGCAGCGCTCGCCGGACTTCGTGGTGTTCGACGGCAGCGGCGCGTCGATTCCGCCCGTCGCGACGGCCCGGAGCGTCCTCGTCACCACTGCCTATGACCCGCCGGAGCTCGTGACCGGATACCTGAACGCGTACCGGATCTTGCTCGCCGACCTGGTTGTGATCACGATGGCCGACGCCTCCACGGAGCACGCGGCGCTCGCCGAGGCGATCCACGAGGTGAAGCCGGAGGCACAGGTGATCGCCGTCGGCTTCCGGCCGCGGCCACTCGCACCTGTCGCCGGCAAGCGCGTCGCCTACTTCACCACCGCGCGCGCGGCGGCGCACGGGCGACTCGCCGAGGAGCTCGCCGAGCTCGGCGCCGAGGTCGTCCACGTCTCCGGCAGCCTCGCCGACCGGACGGCGTTGCGGCGCGAGCTGGAGGACGTCGATGCGGAGGTCCTTCTGACGGAGATCAAGGCCGCGGCGATCGACGTGGTCGCCGACGCCGGCGCGAGGTGCCGTATCGAGGTCGTGCTCGTTGCCAACGACGTTGTTCCCGTGGCAGGACAGCCAGAGCTCGAGCCGGCCCTCCTGGCGCTGGCCGATCAGGCCCAGGCGGAGCCGGTCGCGTGAGCGAGCGGCGCCATCGCGAGCCCTTGCCGCTCGGCGGCGAGGACGGGCTGCCGTTCTCGAAAGGGCTGCTGGCGCGCGCGTTGATAGCGACGGGCGTCCCGTCCGCGAAGGCCTACGAGCTCGCGCTCACGGCCGAAGCCGACCTCGCTGCGGCCGGAAGCCGCGCGGCGTCGCTCGAGAGGCTCCAGGAGCTGGCAGTTGGGATGTGGGGCGAGGAGGAGGGCGCCCAGGTGATGCGGAGGCTGCGCCTCTTCCGCCGCCTCGACGACCTCGACGTGCCAATCGTGGTCCTGATCGGCGGTGGGACGGGCACCGGCAAGTCGACCGTCGCGACCGAGCTCGCCTACCGGCTCGGCATCACGCGCGTCACGTCGACCGACTTCGTGCGCCAGACGATGCGCGCGTTCTTCTCGCAGGACTTCATGCCGGCGATCCACTATTCGAGCTTCGAGGCCGGCGCTTCGCAGGACGACGACGATGAGGACCGCGTCCTGCACGGGTTTCTCGCCCAGACGCGCAACGTGCTGGTGGGCGTCCGCGCCGCGATCGAGCGGGTCATGCAGGAAGGCTGGTCGATGGTGCTCGAGGGAGTCCACCTCGTCCCTGGGATGGTCTCCGCCGAGATCGAGGGCGCGCTGGTCGTCCAGTTCGTCCTCGCAATCGACGACGTCGAGGCCCACGCGAGCCACTTCTGGCTGCGCGACACCGCCTCCGGCAGCGCCCGGCCGTTCGAGCGCTACCTGGACGCCCTCGGGGACATCCGAGAGATCCAGGACTACATCGTCGGCCGCGCGGAGAAGGCCGGCGTGCCCGTGATCGAGAACGCGAACATCGAGCTCGCGATCGGTCAGGCGATGGAGCTCGTTCTGGAATCGGCCGAGCGATTCGAGCGGGTCGGATGACCGAGACCGCGCCCGTCCGCATCCAGCCCGACCGCGCCGGCGTCGGCCGCTACTGCCTCTGCGAGAGCTACGCGCGCGTGACCGAACGGTCGGCGCTCTCCGGGGCCCGCTGGCTCGGGCGCGCCGACCAGGACGGCGCGGAACTGGATGCTGCCGACGCGATGAGGCAGGCACTCGAGATGCTGCCGATCGACGGTCACGTCGTCATCGGCGCTGGCGGCGACGACGAGATGCTCGGCCTCGGGCAGCGCGTCGGCGCGGGCGGCGAGCAGGTCGACCTCGCGCTCGACCCGCTCGAAGGGCGCGGAGTGGTGGCGCGCGGCGCGGGCGGGGCGATGTCGATGATTGCGGTCGGCGAGCCCGGCTCGCTGCAGACGCTTCCCGACATGTACATGCGGAAGATGGCGGTCGGCCCGCTCGCCCGGGAGGCCATCGACCTGCGGAGACCGGTTGCCGACAACATCCGCGGCATCGCCCGGGCGTTCGGCCGCAGCGTCAACGACGTGACGACGATCGTGCTCGACCGGCCGCGTCACCACGACCTGATCGAGGAGATCCGAGCCGCAGGCGCGCGCATCAAGCTGATCCAGGACGGCGACGTGACGGCCTCCATCTCGGCAGCCATCCGCGGCACCAACGACCACCTCTCGATCGGGATCGGCGGCACGCGCCAAGCCGTGATGGCCGCGGCTGCGCTCCGGTGCCTCGGCGGCGAGCAGCAGGCGCAGCTCTGGCCGACCACGCGCGGCGAAATCGAGCAGGCGAGCGAAGCCGGGATCGAGGACATCGAACGGATCTTCACGACGGAGGACCTGGCGCCCGGTGAGGTGATCGTGGCCGCGACCGGCGTCTCGAACGGCGACCTTCTCCGCGGCGTTCGCTTCCTGGCCGACTCTGCGCGGACGCACTCGCTCGTCATGTGCACGCGCTGCAACTGGGTGCGGTTCGTGGACGGGATCCACTTCTTTGCCCGCGAGCGTCGCGAGGAAGTGCGCCTGCTCGGTTAGTGCCTCATCCAGCAATACATGCCGGCTTCTGGCCCGCGAGCTCGGCGGCATCACTCGACGAGGCACTAAGCTGGCCGGGTGCCTACAAAAGAAGACGTATTCGAAGCGCTGCGGGCCGTCGAAGACCCGGAGCTCGGCATGGACATCGTCGAGCTCGGCCTCCTCTACGACGTCGAGGTGGACGGGCCGAAGGTGAAGGTGATCCACACGCTCACCTCGATGGGCTGCCCCGTCGGGCCGATGATCCAGGAGAACGTCGACCAGATCGTTCGCGCGATGCCCGAGGTCGAGGACGTCGAGGTCGAGCTGACCTGGGACCCGCCCTGGTCGCCGGAGAAGATGTCCGACGACGCCAAGTTCATTCTTGGCTTCGGTTAACCGCGAAAAGTCTGACGATTTTCCGCGGAGCGGGCTTGTCCGTCGCTGCGCTCGGAAGAAGCAATTGATGTAGAACCCCCCGGTGTTTTCGGGCCTGGGCGTTGCGCCGCTCGTCCTGATCTTTCTCGTCGCCGCCGGTGCGGTCTGGGCGGCGGGCAAGTACCTGTCCGACTCGACGGACGTGATCGACACACGGCTCGGCCTGGGGGAAGCGATCGGGGGCGTCATCCTGCTCGCCATCGCGACGAACCTGCCGGAGATCGCGATCACGGCGTCCGCGGCGCTCGCAGGGTCGATCGGGATCGCGGTCGGCAACATCCTGGGCGGCATCGCGATCCAGACCGTCGTCCTCGTCGTCCTGGATATCGCGACGGGAAAGAGCGCGGCCCTGACGACGCGCGCCGCATCGCTCGTGCTCGTGCTCGAGGGGTTCCTCGTGGTCATCGTGCTCGCGATCGTGATCATGGGCGCGCAGCTGCCGCCGTCGCACCTGTTCAGGCACCTCGAGCCCGCGTCGCTGCTGATCGCCGGCTTCTGGGTCGTCGGCATCTTCCTGATCAGCCGAGCGAGGCGCGGCCTCCCTTGGCACGACACGACCGGGACGGCGCCTCACGCCCAGCCCGAGCCGATGGGCCATGCGAAAGCCGCCGCCGCGGAGAAGATGAGCCTGCGCCGCGCCGGCACGATCTTCACGGTGGCCGCGGCGGTCACACTGGCCGCCGGCATCCTGCTCGAGCAGAGCGGCGACGAGATCGCCGGCCACTTGGGCTTGTCGGGCGTCATCTTCGGGGCGACGTTCCTCGCCGCAGCAACCTCGCTTCCGGAGGTCTCCACCGGTATCGCCTCGATCCGGCTGGGCGACTACCAGCTCGCCGTCTCTGACATCTTCGGCGGAAACGCCTTCCTGCCCGTGCTCTTCCTGCTGGCGAACCTCCTTTCCGGCAAGGCCGTGCTCCCGCAGGCACAGCAGACGGACATCTATCTGACCGGGCTTGGAATCGTGCTCACGGTCGTCTACCTGTGGGGTTTGATCACGCGACCGCACCGCCAGGTGCTGGGGATGGGCCTCGATTCGCTGACGGTGCTCGTCCTCTACTGCGTCGGCATCGCCGGCCTCATCGCTGTCAGCAACAGCTGAGGCTATCCCGGGATCTCGAGGACGATCTTGCCGAAATGCTCGCTCCGCTCCATGCGCTCGTGCGCGGCCCGAGCGTCCTCGAGCGGGAAGATCTCGTCGATCACCGGCCTGGCGCGCCCTGACTTGACGAGCTCGAGCACGCCGGCGAAGTCCTCGCGCGTGCCCATCGTCGAGCCGTAGATCGTCAGCTGCTTCCACCAGACGCGATGGAGCTGCGCGGGCGGGTTCGGCCCGCTTGTGGCCCCGCAGACGACGATCCGGCCGCCGGGCTTCGCGACGGCGAGCGAGCGCTTCCAGGGCGCCTCGCCGACGTGCTCGACGACCACCTCGACGCCGCCGCCGGTTGCCTCCTTGATGGCCGCCGCGACGTCGCCTTCCGCGTGATTGACGACCGCATCCGCGCCGAGCTCGCGCGCCCGTTCGAGCTTGGCGTCGCTCGACGAGGTAGCGACGACGTTGGCGCCGAGCGCCTTTGCTATCGCCAGTGACGCGAGTGCGACGCCGCCGCCGATGCCCCACGCGAGCACCCACTCGCCTTCCCGTAGCCCGGCCTTCGTGACCAGCATCCGATAGGCCGTCTCGAAGGTGAGCGGGAACGCCGCCGCCTCCTCGAACGACATCGCATCCGGGATCGGGTGGACGTACTCCTCGGGCAGCGCGATCAGCTCGGCGTTCGTACCGTCACGGTGCTCGCCCAGCACCTTCGCGCCGTCGTTCAGCCCGGGGTTGATGACGACCCGCTCGCCGGTGTCGACACGTTCGCCTGCGCCGTCGGAACCGAGGATGAAGGGCTTCGCAACCGAGGGCCGGCCCATGCGGATCCAGAGGTCGATGCGGTTCAGCGCCGCCGCGCGCAGCCGCACCAGAACCTCGCCGGTTCCGGGGGAAGGGTCCGGTGCGTCTTCGTAGCGGAGAACCTCGGGTCCCCCGTCCTCGTGAATACGGATCGCCCTCACGGGTGCACAATCTTCCACATGAAGGCTGCTGAGCTGGCCCGGCTGGCTTCTGAGCTCGGCATCGACGTCGTCGGCGCCGCGCCCGCCGAGCCCTACACCGAGACCGAGCGCCACATTCGCGAGCGGCGCGCCGGCGGCCTCTTCGGGGACATGCGTTTCACGATGGCCCGGCCGGACGTCTCCTGCCATCCCGAGGAGCTGCTGCCGGACGCACGCACGGTCGTCTCGGCGGCGCTTTGCTACTACGCCGAGGAGCCGAAGCGCCCTGCGGCTCACGGACGCCTTCCCCGCTACACGTGGTACGACGCGTACGCGGAGCTGCGCAAGAAACTCGACGAGCTCGGCCGCAGGCTGGGCGGCGACTACCGCGTGCTGGTCGACGAAAACCAGCACGTCGACCGCGAAGCCGCTGCGCGCGCCGGGGTCGGCTTCTACGGAAAGAACACGATGCTGATCACGCGCCGATTCGGCTCGTGGGTCGTGCTCGGGACGCTTGTCACCGACCGGGAGCTCGAGACGACACCGCGGCTCGAGCTCGACTGCGGCGCGTGCACGCTTTGCATCGAGGCGTGCCCCACCGGCGCGCTCGACGACCCGGGCACCCTCGACGCGACGAAGTGCCTCTCGTACTGGACGCAATCGGCACGAGAGATGCCACCCGATTACGCGCGGGAGCTAGGCACCCAGGTCTACGGCTGCGACATCTGCCAGGACGTCTGCCCTTGGAACCGAGGGATCGAGAAGCGTCGAGCCGGACAGCCGCCGCCTCCGGGCGCCGAGCCGCACGTCGACCTCGTCGCCTGGCTCGAGGCCGATCCCGACGAGCTACGCGAGCGTTACCAGCGGCTGTACGTGCCGCGCAACGACGGGCGCTTCCTGCAGCGGAACGCGCGCATCGCGCTCGAGAACGAACGGCTGGCGGTGCAGTGACCACCGAGCTCGAACGGCTCCGAGCAACCGAGCGGTGGATCGCGTGGGTCCGGCTGGCCGCCGTGCCGTTCGCGGTCGTCGAGGTCGGCTTCCTCAGCACGAACTTCCCCTCCGGCTACGAGGGCCTGGCCTGGCTCGCGACCGGCCTCCTCGCGCTCGGCGGGATTCTCTTGTACTTCGTCAGTCGCTCGGAGACCTTCGACCGGGCGCCTCACCGCATCGGCCTGCTCGCGCTCGCGCTCGACACGGTCGTCGTCGCCGCGTTCGTTCTGATCTACCAGTACCAGATCGGCTCGCCGGTCAACCAGCTCTTCTACGTTCTGCTCGTCGAGGCCGCCGTCAGGTACGGAATCCGCGGCGGCGTCGGCATGCCGCTGGTGATCGCGCCGCTGCTCGCCCTGGCCGAGTGGTCGCGCGAGGCGAGGTTCGACAACCCGCCTCACGGCTTCCAGATCGACCACGTCGTGTTTCCGTGGGGCCTGCTGACGGTGACCGGTCTGATCGTCGGCTGGCTCGTCGACCGGCTCAAGCACGAGAGCGAGGTTTCCCGGGCGCAGGTCGCGGAGGCCGAGTCGCTGCGCGACGAGCTCGGTCGCCGCGTCGACGTGACGGAGGCGGCGACCCGCTGCGCGAGGGCGCTCAGCTCCTCGCTCGACGTCGACGAGGCGTTCGACGCCTTCATTCGCGAGTTGCGCGGGCTCGTCCCCTTCGACCGGATGGCGATCGTCCTCGAGGAGGGCGGTGCCGCCCGGGTGATGGCGGTGGCAGGCATCGGCGCAGACGTCGTCTTCACCCGAGGCACGCGCGCGCCGGTCGGCGAGACGGTCCTCGGAGAGATCATGCGAAACGGCCAGCCGGTCTACCGCGAGGACATGAGCGACCGGAGATATGCGGAGGAGGACGAGTTCGTCGACCTCGGCCTGCGCTGCCGGATCGCGGCTCCGCTTCTCCAGGGGCCGCGCGCGATCGGGATGATTTCGCTCGTCCGCCGGGAGGCGAATGCGTTCACGAAGCAGGAGCTCGAGCTTGTCGGGCTACTCGGCCGTCTGGTTGCCAGCGCGGTCCAGAACATCCGCGCTTACGAGGCCGAGCGCAGCACCGTCGAGGAGCTGCGAAAGCTCTCGGCTCTTCGGGCCGACTTCGTATCACTCGTCTCCCACGAGCTGCGCGCGCCGATGGCCTCCGTGGTCGGCTCGGCGCAGACGCTCCGCCAGCGCTGGCGCGAGCTGACCCCTGATCAGCGCGAGTCGTTTCTGGCCCTGATCAGCAGCGAGACCGAGCGGCTGGCGGCGCTCGTCGCCGATGTGCTCGATACCTCCCGGATCGAGGCCGGCACCTTCACCTACCGGTTCGGGGACGTCGACCTCGGCGCGCTCGTTCGCGACTCGGTCGCCGGCGTCGAGCTCACGCAGGACGAGGTACGCGTCACCGCCGACATCCTCGGCGAGTTGCCGCACGTGCGCGGCGACCGCGACCGCCTTCAGCAGGTGCTGACGAACCTGCTCGAGAACGCGGTCAAGTACTCGCCGGCCGGGGAGGAGGTCAGCGTCAGCGCCTACCAGCAGGACTCGCGCGTCCGCATCGAGGTCGCGGACCACGGGCCCGGCGTGCCGGCCGACCAGCGCGGCCTGATCTTCGAGAAGTTCGGGCGCGCCATGGCGGCAGGGTCGCCGGGCACGCCTGGGACCGGGCTCGGCCTCTTCATCGCCCGCTCGATCGCCGAGGCGCATGGCGGCTCGCTCGAGCTCTCGCCCAACCGCCTTCCCGGTGCGACGTTCGTGCTGACGCTCCCGGTCGAGAGCGTCAGCTCGCCGAAGGCACCCGCACTCGGTTGAGCCCGAGCTCCGCGAGCAGGCCGCGTGCCCGCTCGGCGATCCGCTTCCGCAGCTCGGTCGGCTCCAGCACGACTGCCTCGCCCCTGAACGAGAGGATCTCGCCGATCAACCACTCCTCCCCGCCGACCGGCACCTCCTCGATCGCAGACCCATCCTTGAGCGCCCGGGCGGTGCCGCGTTCCAGGCGCCAGCGCGCCACCTCCGGCGAGTACCAAATGTGCACCGGCCTGGCATCCCGGAGTCCGCGCGGCTCGAACTCGTCACGGGGCTCGAAGCGCTCGTCGAGCAGCCGCGCACTCCGCATGCGGTCGAGCCGGAACGAGCGCTCGGCGTCCCTCGTTCGGTCCCACGTGTGCACGTACCAGAACGGCAGGCGGCGCTCCATGGAGTACGGCTCGACGAGGTGCCCCGAGGTCGTTTCCTCGCCCTCCTTGAGGTAGTCGAGCTCGACGAGCCGCCGTTCGCGGATTCCCTGGGTCAGTGTCGCCACGAGCCCCTCCTCGGCCTCGCCGACGTGCGGCGCGGGCGTCTGCGCGAGGTCGAACTCGCCGAACGTCTCCTCGAGCTTGCGGCGGACGCGGTCGAGCGGCGTGCGCGCGTCGGCAGCGATCATCGGGCCGACGAACTCGAGCGCGAGCCGGATCGCCCGCGCCTCGAGCGGGGTCAACCGGGGCGGTGCGCGGAAGGTGTCTCCGAAGAGCTCCTTGTCGACGCGCACCTGCCCGTTTTCGAGCTGGGCGTAGATGGCGTAGCAGCCGCCTCCGAAGTTGATGAGGTTGAGCAGCGAGAGGTGCTCCTCGAGCTCGTCGGACGGGATGTGGAAGCGGTCGATGAGATCCTGGGCCGGGACCGTCGCTTCGCCTTCGTCGCCGGCACGATCGAGCAGGTAGGCGAGCAAGGCCTGGAGCACCGCGAAGCGTTCCGGCGCGACCGGTCCCGCGACCCGTTCGAGCGCGTCGCCTTCGCGCAGCTTCGCCTCGGCGGCCGGCTGCGGGGGTTGCCCTTCGTGCCGGTCGCGGACGAGGCGGAGCGCCCGAGCAACCTCGCGCCGGAGCTCCGGCGGCGCGACCGGCGTGGCGCGACCGTCCTGGCGGACGATCCACGACGCGAGCTGGCCTGCGCTCGAGTATCCGGTCGCGAACACGCCGTCCTCGACGTCGCCGTGGGCGCCGTACGTGCGCTCGACCCACCAGGCGGTGTCGTCGCCGACCTCGATCTTCGCTTCGGCGACGAGATCGCCGATCTGCCAGGGCGGCCGGTCGCGGTAGCGCTCGATCTCGAAGTCCGCCGGCACGCGGAAGTCGCGCTCGCGGCGGGTTGCGAACTTGATGTCGCCGCGGATGCGCGAAACCCTGAACGTGCGGATGTCCTCGCGCACCAGGTCCTGGCCGACGACGTACCAGGCGCCGTTGTCCTGGAACAGCGCGTAGGGATTGAGGCTCCGCTCCTCCTCGGAGTCGCGTGAGATCGACCAGTAGTTGAACTTCACCGTGCGCTGCTTCGAGATCGCGCCTTCGAGCTTGCCGAGCCGGCCGGCGAGCTCCGCCGAGTACTCGGGGTCGAGCACCTCCACCCGCAGCGCGGTCTCGGTGGGCGCCTCCGCAAAGCCGGGCCGGCCGAGGGCGAGGTTCTGGAGCGCGAGTCGGAGCGGCTCGGCGTACGCGAACTTGCCCTCGAGCAGGTAGAGCGCGGTCTGGAGCGCCGCGAGCTCGTCGTCCTTGAGGTCGAGCTGCGGCAGGAAGTACGCCTCGGAGCGCATCGTGTAGAGCTCCTCGCCGGTGTACTCGTCTCGCTGGGACTGGAGCGGCACGCCGAGGGCGATCAGCTCCGCGCGGTCGGAGTAGAACCGCCGCGCGAACGCCTCGTCCGACATCTCCTGGTAGCCCTCGACGTTCCCCTTGATGTCGCGGGCGGTCACCGCACGCCGTTCCGCCATGAGAAAGGCGACCAGCGAGAGTTGCCGGATCAGCTTGTCTGTGTCGTGAGACACGTCCGCGAGGGTATCGCGCGAAGCCTGTGGATAACTCGCGAGTTTCTAGGACTTCTCAGGCAGCGACTCGAGAGCGGGTCTCGAGATGCTGGTGCGACGGGCAGTACTCGCGGTCCGGCAGCGGGGTCCGTTGGCAGGGCTTGCCCTTCCGCGTCGTCGCCCGGCAACGCGAGACGCCGCCGTCGAAGGCGCCGGCCTCGATCTGCGACTCGATGAACGCACACGCCGCCGAGACCCCCTCGCTGACCGCCCACGCGACCTGAGCCTGCGAGGTGATCGGGAAGTAGCGGCGGATGTCCTGGAAAAGCGCCCGTTCGGGCTTCGCGAAGTAGAGCGGATCGGTTGCGAGCCGCTCCATCGTCTGCTCGCAGGCGTCGAGCACCTGGCGGCGATATTCGAGGCGCGTCTGGGGGTCGACGTAGGGGTCTACGAGATCCTTGATCGAGCGGTAGATCGCCCGCGAATACTGATACATACAGGCCTGGATTTGCACCATCCGCTCGTCGGAAATCAGTATCTCGTCCAGCCGATTAACCCCCCGCAAAGCTTTGTTAAGTCCCGATTAATCCTCCGGTCAGCATCTCCGACCGGGAGAAGCTTAAACAGTTTTGGGCCTGTTACAAAGTCGCGCCCCGAGTTGCCTTGTGAGGAAACGCGCGAGCGCTGGGACTAGGGCGTGATCTGCTGCGGATAGGCGCGCGGATATCCGTGCGAGCGGGCGGTCGTCGCACCGGTGTTCGCGTCGTCGAACGAGCTGTAGATCCCGGTGAAGAGCAGGTAGTACCCGGGATGGAGGCTCGCGAATTGCGACGAGTCGATGATTCCGACGCTCTGCAGGCCGCCGTGGATCGCGGCACGCGCCTGGGCGAGCGCGAACGAACGGCCGTTCTTCGTCGGCAGTGCCTGGAGAACCACCGTCCAGCCGCTGCGGCCGGCCGGCCACGCCTTCAGGGTCAGCGGCGCCGCAGGGACCGCGCTCGGCGCGGGCGGCTGCGTGCCGGTCTGGGCCGGGACGGTCGTCGTCGAGGTCGGCGTGAGGCTCGTTCCGAGCGGCGCCGTTGTCACGGGCAGGGCCCCGATTGGGCTGGTGCCGGTCACGTAGCCGGCGCGCTGCTCGTCGTGCGAGACGAAGGCGGCGGCGCCGAGACCCGCGAGCGCCGCGATCACGAGGGCCAGGAGGGAAGGCCAGACCCAGTCACCCGGGTACCAGCCGAGCCGGCGCCGCCACCCTTGGCTCAGCCTTGGGATCACACCCGTTGCCTCGGTCGGGAGCCGTAGCCCGCATTCGAGGCAGTACTCCTGGTCGGGCTCGTATGGCGTTCCGCACCGGGGGCACTCCTGCGTCCCGAGTGCGTGGGCGTCCTGCGGATCGGCGGGCGGGGGAAAGACGCTCACCGCTTATTCCTCCCAGCTGTCGGGCTTGGAGCCGTCCTTCTCTTCCTCGGGTGCGGGGGCGCTGCGGCCCGCGCCGTTCGCTGCGTTCTCTGCGGCCTTGCCGCAGCTCGGGCAGAATCCGGCGTCGGCCGGCAGGGGATGGCCGCAATTCGTGCACGAGACGACCGCCTGCTGGCCGACGGGGCGTCCGCAGTTCGCGCAGAAGTGCGAGCCCCAGATGATCGGCGCGCCGCACTCGCAGCGGCTCGCGGTCGTCCTCCGGCCCGCCGCGGCCGCGGCGAGCATCGAGTCGAGATCGTTGAGCCGCGCCTCGAGATTGGCGATGTCCCGGGCGTGCTCGCTGAGCAGGTCCTCACGAAACTGCTCACGGCGGTACATCTCCATAGCGAGCCCGCCAAGATCGCGGAGCAGCTCCTCGCGGGCCTTGAGAATGGCCCGCCGCTCTCGCCGAAGTGCCCCGGGCGAGCTTGCGCGGCGGATCGGTCGAGGCGGCGAGGGGGTGGACGGGTCGGGCTCCTGCGGGCCGCTCTGCCGCCGATGGCGCCCAGGCAGGGGAAGTCGCGGCACGAAGCCGACTGTAGCAGCGGCTTCGGGCGGTCTTAGAACTGGTGCGGCTGTGTGCTTCGCGCTCCGCGACCGAGCCCGAACAGGAATGCAATGAGCAGGATCGCACCGATGATCCCGATGACTACACCGACGTAGCCCAAGAAGAACATCAAGACGATCCCGACCACGATGAGGACAAGCGCCAGGGCGAGCATGGCCCTCTCGTTCCCGGCGAGCAGGGGTCCAAACGCCAGGCCCGGTTAGAGATTGATGACGACCAGATGCTCCTCGGTCAGCTCGCGGACCGCGTACGCAGGGCCCTCGCGCGTGTTGCCGGAGTCCTTGACGCCCCCGTAGGGCATCTGGTCTGCGCGGAACGTCGGCGCCTCGTTGACGGTGACGCCGCCGAACTCGAGCTCCTGCGCGGCGCGGAGCGCAGTCTCGAGACTCGCCGTGAAGATCCCGGCCTGGAGCCCGTAGCGCGTGCCGTTCGCGAGCTCGAGGGCCTCGTCGATGGTGCCGACCGAGGTGACGGTGCAGACCGGGCCGAAGACCTCTTCGCAGCTGACTTTCAGCTCGGGGCCGGCATCTGCGATCACTGTCGGCCTGATCAGCTCGCCGTCCGTTTCGCCGCCGGCCAGCACGCGGGCGCCCGCCGAACGAGCCTCCTCGATCCACGCGAGGATCCGCTCGCGCGCGTCGTCATCGATGACCGGGCCGACGTCGGTCTCCTCGTCCGCGGGATCGCCCACACTCAGCGCTTCGACCCTGGGCAGGAAACGTTCGAGGAACGAGTCGTAGGCCGACGCCTCCACGTAGATCCGCTGTACCGAGATGCAGCTCTGGCCGGCGAACGAGAACGCGTTCGCGGCCATGGCCTGGCCGGCAGCCTCGATATCTGCATCCGCCGCGACGATCACCGGCGTCGAGTTGCCGAGCTCGAGGCTCACCTTCTTCCGCGGCGCCCGTTCGGCGAGCTGCCAGCCGACCGTGCCGGAGCCGGTGAACGTGATCGCCTTGACGCGATCGTCCTCGATCAGCACGTCGCCGATCTCCGAAGCCGACCCGACCAAAACGTTGAGCCAGCCTGGCGGGAGGCCTGCCTCAGTCTCCAGTTCGGCGAGCAGCAGCGCCGACAGCGGTGTCTGCCCTGCCGGCTTGAGCACGACCGGGCATCCCGCCGCGAGCGCGGGCGCCAGCTTGTGCGCGACGAGGTTGAGCGGAAAATTGAACGGCGAGATCGCTCCGACGACGCCGATCGGTTTCCTCAGGGTGAAGGCGAGCTTGCCCTCGCCTGCCTGCGAGGCGTCCATCGGTACCACCTCGCCGGCGAGCTTCCGGGCCTCGACGGCCGCGAACGTGTACGTCGACATCGCCCGGCGCGCCTCGACGCGCGCCGCCTTCATCGGCTTGCCGGCCTCGTCGGAGATCTGACGCGCCACCTCGTCGTGGCGGCGGCCGAGGTAGCCCGCGACTTTGACGAGGATCTCCGCGCGCTTATGCGCCGGCAGCGGCTCGTCCAGGGCGGCCTGGGCCGCGTCGATCGCCCGCCGCGTCTCCTTGGCGCCGGCCTTGGCGACGCGCCCGACCGTCTCGCCGGAGTAGGGCGATTTGATGTCGATCCAGTCGCCCGTCTCGACCCACTCGCCACCGATCAGCAGGCGTTTTTCGGTCGCGGTCGTCGCCACGGGGCCAGTCTAGTGGGACACTCGCGGCGTGACGTACTGGCTGCTTCTCCGCGGCCTCGGAAGCAAGCCGCTGCCGCGCCGGATCGACCGGAAGGCGATCCGGACGCAATCATCCTCGAAGCGTCCTTCGGTCGAGAAGGGGGAGCGCGCGATCCTCTACGCGTCGGTCTGGCAGGCGATCTTCGGCATCGCCGAGATCACAGGCGAGCCCGAACACGACCCGACGCGGGACCGCTGGGCATGGACCTTCCCGATCCGTCCGCTTGCGGTGGTGACCAACCTTGAGCGCGCGCCGGCAGTGGAGGAGGCCGGAATCTTCCCTCAGAGCCTCTGGCGACACTCGCACGTCCGTCTGACCGCCGATCAGTTCGATCGCGCACGCGAGCTGATCGAAGCTGCCGCGAGACATTAGGATCGCCCGCCGTGGAGATCAGCAAAGTGGGGGTCGTCGGACTGGGCACGATGGGGGCCGGCATCGCGCAGGTCAGCATCCAGGCCGGCTACGAGACGGTTGGACGCGAGATCTCGATGGAGCTCGCGGAGCGCGGACACCGCAAGATCGAGCACTACCTGGGTCGTGCGGTCGAGAAGGGGCGGATCACCGGTGAAGAGCGTGACGCCGCGCTCGGGCGGCTGAAGCTCACGACCGAGCTGTGCGATCTTGGCGACTGCGACCTTGTCATCGAGGCCGTTCTCGAGGAGCTGCCGCTCAAGCGGGAGGTCTTCTCCGAGCTCGACCGCGGCACAGCGCCGGAGGCGATCCTCGCCACGAACACGTCCGCGCTGTCCGTCGCCGAGATCGCCGAGGCGACCGAGCGGCCGGAGCGCGTCGTCGGGATGCATTTCTTCAACCCGGCCCCGGTTCTGCCGCTCGTTGAGATCGTGCGAGCGCCGCGAAGCTCGGACGAGGCGGTGGGCGCGGCCTACGAATGGGCCGAACGCGCGGGCAAACAGCCGGTCAACTGCAACGACACGCCCGGCTTCATCGTCAACCGGATCCTGATCCCGCTCCTGAACGACTGCGTGCGGGTGCTCGACGAGGCCGGCGTGACCCCCGAGGATCTCGACAAGGCGATGACGAACGGCGCGGGCTGGCCGCTGGGGCCGTGCGCGCTGGTCGACCTGGTGGGGATCGACGTGCACGTCCACGCCTCGGAGGCGCTGTACGAAAAGCTGCGCGAAGAGCGGATGAAGCCGCCCGAGCGGCTCCTGAAACTACAGCGCGAGGGCCGTCTCGGCCGAAAGACCGGCCGCGGCTTCTTCGAGTACGGGGCGGAGGCCTAGCCCTCGAAGCCGGCCGCGTGCCGCTTCTTCTCGGGCGTCCCGAGCCAGTCGAGCACTGCCCGGCGCGAGAAGCGCCAGTGGCGGCCGACCTTGCGGCCGGGCAGGTCGCCTGCCGACGCCAGTGTGCGCACGGTCTTCTCGTCGACCTGGAGAAGCTCGACCAGCTGCTCGAGGGTGAGCACGTCGGGCTCCCGGAGCTCCGGCGCGGCCCGGCCGACGACGATGTCCTCGGCCCCGAGGTAGCGGTCGACGAGATCGGCGACAAGCTCACGCTTCGGCGTCTTCAGCTCGAACGCCGCGCGGTTGAGCGTCTCGGCCGAAGCCGCCGGCAGGCGCACGAAGAGAGGCGAGGTCGGCTCGGACGGCATCGAGATATCAGAATATCAAGCTGCTATCGTCGCCGCCCGTGGCGCGGCGTGCGTTTTTGCTCGGCGGCAGCGGCCAGACCGGCCGCGCGCTTATCCCGCGGCTCCGGCAGCGCGGCTGGGAAGTCGTCGTCGCCAGCCGTGGCGAGCGCGAGCTGCCCGCCGGCGTCGAGCATGTGACCGTCGACCGTGACGTCGAGGGAGCGCTCGAGGCCGCGGTCGGCGACGGAGCCGACGTGTTCGTCGACTTCATCGCCTTCGAGCCGGAGCACGCGGAGCAGCTGCTCTCGCTGCGAGACCGGGTCGGCTCGGTGGTGGTGCTCTCGAGCGCGTCGGTCTACTTCGGCGAGGACGACGAAGTCCTCGCCTGCCTGCCCGTGCCCATCACCGAGCGCACCGAGACCGTCGCACCCGGCCCGAGCGGGTATGCGAACAAGAAGCGGGCGATCGAGCAGGCGCTGCTCGAGCAGGAGGCGCTGCCGGCGACGCTGATCCGAGCGGGAGCGATCCACGGGCCCTGGTCGACCTGGGCGCGCGAGTGGCACTTCGTCAAGCGCGTACTCGACGGTCGACGTGCCGTCGTTCTGGCTTACCGCGGCGCGAGCCGCTTTCACACGATCTCGGTTCACAACCTCGCGGAGCTGATGTGGCTCGCGGCCGAGCGCCCGGGCCGGCGCGTCCTCAACGCGGGCGACCCCGAGCCGCCGACCGTGGCCGAGATCGGGCGCGCGATCGCCGCCAACCTCGGGCACGAGTGGGCCGAGGTCCTGATCGACGAGCCGGTCGGCAACGTCGGGGAAACCGTCTGGTCGACTCCTCATCCGGTTGTGCTCGACATGACCGAATCGGAGTTCGAGCTGGGCTATCGGCCGGTGACGACGTACGAGCAGGCCCTTCCGGAGACGGTCGCCTGGCTCGTCGAGGCGACTCGCGGGCGCGACTGGCACGAGGTACTGCCGCGCACCGCCGAGATCATGGCGAGCTCGTTCGACTACGTCGCCGAGGACGAGCTCATTGGCGGGCTCAGGGCCGGCTGAGCCGGGCCCAGACGTTCTCGAGCAGCCTTTCGACCGCCGGGTCGGTGACGGAGGCGGCGAAGTTGAGGGCGCCGCCCGCGAAGACCTTCGCTCCCTTCGGCGTCTCGTAGTACGTCATCTCCGCGGTCTTGCCCGGTCCCATCAGATCGGGGGCCGACCCGAGCACGATCGTGCCGGGCGGGCTGGCAGGCGAACGCATGTCGATCTCATAACCGTAGCGGCCGAAGCGAACGCCGGTCGCGAGCCCGGTTCCGGCGAACGCCCACGGCGCTCCGGTCGTGTCGGCGATGTAGGGCGCTTGCTGCGCGCCGTAGTTGCTCGCGACGTACTGGACGCCGACGATCGCAGCCTCCGGCTGCCCGAAGGCGCGCCACTGCCCGACGCGGCGCATCACATGGCCGTGGAAGACCACCTTCCAGAAGAGGTTGTTCGCCGACAGGAACATCAGGTTGCCGCCGAGGTCCCGGTAGCGCCTGATCAAGTCGAACTCGTGCGCGGTCACGTACTCCTCGTGGCCGGGAAAGACGATCAGGTCGTACTTCGCCGCGAGGGTGTCTGCGTTCTTGACGTGCTCGAGATCCAGGTCGGTGAGGTAGTCGAGGTTCCCGCGGCCGGCCAGCCAGCCCTGGATCGCGGCGTCGAAGTCGCCGAAGCGGTACGGCACTCCGTAGTCGACGTAAGGCCGCTGGATGTCGACCGTGCGGAAGGCGCCGTTCACGTACCAGCTGTCACCCCAGCCGTCGCCGTTGGCATCCTCGAAGTTGTAGGCCTGCCAGGTGTTCGTCGGCACGACGATCGCGACGCGGCTGAGGCCCAGCACCCGGGGGCGCACGACGAACGGCGCGTAGCCGATGCGGCCGTCGAGGGCGCGGACCCGGACGAAGTAGAGGCCGCTCGGCCAGTCGCCGATCCTGATGCGCACCTTCCCGGGCGCGTTTCGGTGCCCCCGCCAGGAAAGCTCGACGGGCGGTGCGATCGGCCTGGCCGCTGTCCTGGCGTCGGGTACGCCTGTGCCGATCCTGAACGACAGCACATCGAGCTCGAGCCGGCGTGCGTCGGTGGCGATCGAGACGGCGGCAGTCTGGCCCGGCATGTACCTCGGCCCGATCGAGACGCCTACTCGCTGAATGCGGACCACCGGCGCTGCCACCTGAACATGGCCGGCGAGCGGAAGATCGTTGTAGACGCGCTTGCGCCCCTGCCCGTCGATGACGGTCAGCTCGAGGACGTACGTGCCGTTTGGGATCGTTCGTGTGGGCGTCCACGCAAGCCGGTGCGGCCCCGCTTGAAAGGAGTAGCTCTGCGTCAGGATCGTCCGCACCGTGTTCTGGCCGCGCTTGACGTTCAGCGTCTGAACGACGTCCAGCTCCACGGTGGCGGCGGCGTCGAGGCGGAACCTGACTATTGCCTTGTCGCGGAACCGGTCGCCGTTGGGACTGACCGTCGTCAGCAGACGACGGTCGCCGGCGAACGGCGTCGAGCCGTTGCCGACGCGCAGGTCGAGCAGGCGCGGGACCGCCGCAGAGCGACCGGCGGGGGCCGCCGCCGAGGCGGCCACAGCGACAAGGAGAGCGGCTAGCGTGACCCGGGTTGCCACGGGGCAAGTTATCCCTGCATATCCACGTTTACGGACCCCTTACAATGCCCTCATTCACGGCACAACTGCGGCAACGATACTTCGCGGGTCGATGAGGCGTCTCGTCTGGCTCACCGTACTTGCCATCGCCCTGGCCGTACCGGCGGTCGGGTATGCCGTCGTGGGTGGCAGCTCCGACGACGGCACGCTGTCCGTCAAGGCGGGCGCCGGTCGCGTCTACATGAACATCACCGGCACGGTGGTCGGTCGACTCACCAAGGGCTACATCCAGGTCACCGACCCGAATCCGAACGACGGGCAGGGCTTCGACCCCGTCGGCTGCGACGCTGGGAGCTTCGACAAGAGCCCTACGACATTTCTCTGCCACAGCGACGGCACGGGCGGTGTCTTGCGCTTCAAGGCGATCGGCGGCAATTACCGGATCACAATCTACAAAGCATCAGGCATCTTCCTGTCTGCCGTCGGCCATGGTTGGGGGACCCTCAATGGGGCGGGCAACGATCCGAACTTCCCCGGCACCTTCGACGGGACGTACTCCATCAACGACGGGCCGTACAAGTCGTTGCCCGACGACGTGCACCCTTTCACGCTCGCTGCGCCTGCCGGCGGTTGACCGGCCTGAGATCCTGAGGCCATGACAGCACAAGGCCAGACTGTGCTGGTCGTCGAAGACGAGGCCTCGATCGCGTCGTTCGTCGCGCTCTACCTGAAGAACGCCGGCTATACCGTCAAGGCGGTGGCCAACGGCACCGACGCGCTCGCCCAGGTCGAGGCCGAGCAGCCCGCGCTGATCGTGCTCGATCTGATGCTTCCCGACATGGACGGGATCGAGGTCTGCCGGCGAATCCGCCAGCGCCGCGACGTGCCGATCCTGATGTTGACGGCCCGAGACGAGGACATCGACAAGATCATCGGCCTCGAGGTCGGCGCGGACGACTACATGACGAAGCCGTTCAATCCGCGCGAGCTGGTGGCGCGGGTCAAGTCGATCCTTCGCCGCTCCGCGCCCGAGCGCCGTGCTTCGGAGACCGCCGAGATCCGCCACGGTGACCTCCATGTCGATGCCGGCAGGCGCGAGGTTCACATCGGCGACGAGGAGATCCAGCTGGCCCCGAAGGAGTTCGACCTCCTCTGGGAGCTCCTCGACCACCGCGGCGTCGTGCTGACGCGCGACCAGCTCCTGGAGCGCGTCTGGGGCTACACCTTCGCGGGCGACACCCGGACCGTCGACGTTCACGTCAGGCAGGTCCGGAGAAAGCTCGGGGACGCCTCGCCGATCGTCACCGTGTGGGGCGTGGGGTACAAGGTCGCACCCGCACGGGATTCGGTGAGCGCCTGACGAAGTAGCCCGCGTGTTCCGATCGCTCCGCTTCCGGCTCCCGGCGCTGTTCCTGGCGGCGATCGTCCTCGCAGGGCTCGTTTCGACGGCGGTGGCCGTCAGCGTCTCGCAGCATTACGCTCAGAACAGGCTTCGCAAGCAGGCCTACAGCGAGCTCGGCCGCGAGGCCCGCGGCATCAACGAGATCTACACAAAGCATGCGGGCGGGAAGCAGCCGAACTCCCGCGAGCTCGAGCTCGCCTCAGGCGACCAGGTCTTCTACGTCCAGCGGGCGAGGGGGATCGACCTCTATCCGGGACCGACGCCGGCGTTCACAGTGCTGCCAAAGACCGTTCTGGACTTTCGCCGGATCCTCGCCAACGAGACCATCTCTTTCGAGTTCACGCGCCGAGTAAAGGGGCAGGCGACTCGGATGCTGGCGGTCGCCCGGCCCGTCAAGCTCGGCGGGGAGGTGTTCGGGGCCACCATCCTCGCCCGGCCGACGACGCGCCTGAACCAGGGCGTCCTGCCGCTCGTCTGGCGGCTTCTCCCCGCCTTCCTCGCCGGGATCCTCGTCGCCGGCGCACTCGGCTGGTACCTCTCGCGTCGGATCACGAAGCCGGTGCTCGCACTCTCCGACGCGGCAGACGAGGTGGCCGCCGGCCGGTACGGCGTCGCTGTCCCCGAAGTGCCTGGAGGCGGCGAGATCAGCCATCTATCGACGCGGTTCAGGGACATGGCATCGCAGCTCGAGCAAGCCGAGGCGCTCGAGCGGAACTTCCTGATGACCGTCTCGCACGAACTGCGGACGCCGCTAACGGCAATCCGCGGCCACGTGGACGCGCTCCTAGAGGGTGTCGTGGAGGACGAGGCGACGAGGACGTATTCGCTCGAGGTGATCAGCCTCGAGGCGAAGCGCCTCGAACGGCTCGTTGGAGACGTCCTCGACCTGGCCAAGCTGGACACCCACCGATTCGCGCTGCGGCGCGAGGAGGTGGACATGGAACGTCTGGTAGACCGGGCCTACTCGGCGTTCAACGAGGAGGCGCGGCGGCGCGGCATCGAGTACAGGCGCGAGATCACGGCCACTCCGGTCCTGGAGACCGACGGCGACCGCGTCCTGCAGGTGATCTCGAACCTGCTCTCGAACGCATTTCGCTGGACGCCGGACGGCGGCCGGGTCGGGCTCGCGCTCACCAAGGTTGATGGGACGATCCGCGTCGCGGTCGAGGACAACGGGCCGGGCATCGCGGTCGAGGAGCAGGAGCGGATCTTCCGGCCGTTCTGGTCGCGTGACGGCGAGGGCACCGGCCTCGGGCTGGCGATCGCCGGTGAGCTGGCGGCCGCGCTCGGCGGCCAGATCGAGCTGGAGACGGCGCCGGGCCAGGGCAGCCGGTTCGAGCTCGTGCTGCCTGTGAACTAAGAGGGTTTGGCGCAAAGCAGTCTGTGCCGCCGGCGCACGCTGCTCGCCCGCTGAGCTGCGTCCTCAGTCGCGCCAATAGCTATGGCTATTGACGCTCCCTGCGTCCTTGTCAGCGAACGAGCATCGAACGCCGTCGACGAGCGGCTTTCCGCCAAACCCTCCTAGGTGCCGGTTCGGCGGTCTTCGATCCGGTAGACGACGGCGCCCTCGTCGGCTCCGAGCGTGCGCTCCAAGCGAGCGAGCCGCTCGTCGACGCCGCGCCACCCGGAGGTGATCAGGTCGATCAAGAGGGCCAGGTCGTCCACGCGTGCGTGGCGCTCGGTGAGCAGATCGGTCTCGAGCCGCTCGAGCCGTCGTACCGTGTTCGCGGACAGGCCGCGCACCTCGGCGAGGTGCCTTGCGACCGGCAGCACCTGCTCGCGAATCCCGGCCTCGACGGCCTCGCCGACGCGGTCGGGCAGAGTCGCCTCGAGCTGGGCGGCCGTCTGGGCGAGCGACTCGACCTGGTGCCGCGCCCGCTCGATGGCGGCTTCCGCCACGGCGGGGTCGGTGCGGCCCTCGGCCGCCTGCCTGAGCCGTTCGTTCGCCCGTTCGAGAGCGACGGGATTCATGGCCGGCAACGCTAGCGTTCGGGTCGGATGAACCTCTCTGAGCTGGACTACTCGCTCCCGGCGGAGCTGATCGCGCAGCGGCCACTCGAGCGCCGCGACGACTCGCGGCTTCTCGTCTACGAGCGGGCGAGTGGGGAGGTCAGGCACCGGCGGTTCGCCGAGCTTCCGGAGGAGCTCGGGCCCGACGAGGTCACCGTCGTCAACGACAGCCGCGTGATCCCGGGCCGGATCCCGATCGCGCGGCCGCGCGGGGAGGTCCTGCTGCTCGAACCAACCGGCGTCGACGGCCTCTGGGAAGGCCTCGCGCGCCCGACCCGGCGGTTGCGGGCCGGACGTAGGTACGGGCCGGTTGAGCTCGTCGAGCACCTCGGCGAAGGGCGCTGGCTGCTCCGGCTCGACGGTGAACCCGCGGGTGAGCTGCCGCTGCCGCCCTACATCACGGAGAGGCTCGCGGATCCGGAGCGCTACCAAACCGTTTACGCCGACGCAGAGGGCTCGGCGGCGGCGCCGACTGCCGGGCTGCATTTCACGCCGGAGCTGTTCCAGCGGCTCGAGGTCGAGCGGGTGACGCTCCACGTCGGTCTCGACACCTTCCGGCCGGTGTCGGCCGAGCGGCTCGAGGACCACGAGCTGCACAGCGAACGCTACGAGGTCGATCCGGCGGCGTGGGAGCGGATCCGCGCGGCGCGGCGGGTGCTCGCTGTCGGGACCACGACGGTGCGCGTGCTCGAGTCACTCGCGCGCGGCGCCCCGCTCGCGGGCCGCACCGATCTGTACGTGACGCCGGGCTTCGAGTTTCGCCGGGTCGACTCCCTGCTGACGAACTTCCACCTTCCGCGCTCGACCCTGCTCGCGCTCGTGATGGCGTTCGCCGGCGTCGAAGAGACGCGCCGGCTCTACTCGCTGGGAATCGAGGAGTGCTACCGCTTCTACTCCTTCGGCGACGCAATGCTTGTCCGATGAGCTTCCGGGTGAGTGCCACCGACGGCAAGGCGCGCGCGGGCTTGCTCACGACCGCGCACGGCGAGGTGCCGACCCCGGCCTTCATGCCCGTGGGCACGAAGGCAACCGTGAAGAGCGTTCATCCGGACGAGCTGCGCGCGCTCGGCGCCGCGATCGTGCTCGGAAACACCTACCACCTTCATTTCCGGCCGGGGGCGGAGTTGATCGCCGAGCTCGGCGGCCTGCACTCGTTCATGGCCTGGGACGGACCGATCCTGACCGACTCCGGCGGCTTCCAGGTCTTCTCGCTGCGCGACACGATCCTCTCGGTCGACGACGAGGGCGTCACGTTCCGCTCCGTCTACGACGGCGAGCCCGCACGATTCACGCCCGAGTCCGTCGCAGAGATCCAGGCACAGCTTGGCTCGGACGTCGCCATGTGTCTCGACGCCGTGCCGCCCGCGGACGCACCGCGACCAGCGCTCGAGGACGCGGTGCGTCTGACGACCTTGTGGGCGGCCCGGCAGCGCGAGGCGCCGCGGGCTTCGGGGCAGCTCGTCTTTGGGATCGCCCAGGGCGGCACCGACGAGGAGCTGCGCACCCGCTCGATCGAAGAGATCACGGCCCTTGGCTTCGACGGCTACGCGCTCGGTGGCCTCGCGATCGGAGAGGACCGCGACCTGATGTTCGACACCGTCGCCTGGGCGACCCCGCTCCTGCCGGCCGACAGTGCCCGCTACTTCATGGGCATCGGCGATCCGCAGGGCGTCCTCGAGGTGATCGAGCGGGGGATCGACATGTTCGACTGCGTCCTGCCGACGCGCAACGCGCGAACCGGCACCGCGATCACGTGGGAGGGGCGGCTGAACATGCGGAACGCCCGCTTCGCCCGCGACCGCGCGCCGCTGCAGGAGGGCTGCGAGTGCCCGGCATGTACGCGCTTTTCCCGCGCCTACCTGCGGCACCTCGTCAACCAGCAGGAGCTGCTTGGCCACCGGCTGCTCAGCCTCCACAATCTACGATTCCTCCTCGATTTGACGGCGGGCGCGAGAGCGGCGATCGAAGGCGGCGAGTTCGCCGTGTACAAGCAGGAGGCGCTCGCGCGTCTCGGGGCTCTTACGGAAACGGAGGCGCTACGGGCTACCTGATCGTGATCGTGGCGCTCTTCGTGCTGCTCTACCTGCTGATCCTGCGCCCGCAGCGCCGTCGCACAACCGACCAGCTTCAAATGCAGGACACGCTTCAGGTCGGCGACGAAGTGATCACGGCGGGGGGCATCCGAGGCGAGGTGCGGCAGCTCGACGAGGAGGTGCTCAAGGTCGAGATCGCCCCGGACATCGTCGTCCGCGTCGACCGGCGGGCGATCGCCGGGGTCGTCAACGAGCCGGAAGATGACACAGACGCGCTAGGCGAAACGGAGCCCGACGAAAGCTAAGCTTCGGTCCCTTCGCGGATGACGAACCGCCGTACCTACCTGATCCTCGTCGGCCTGATCCTCGCCGCACTGGCGGGAGTGGCCGCGCTTGGCATTCCCGGCTCCCCGGTGCACAAAAAGGTGACGCTCGGGCTCGACCTGCAGGGCGGCCTCGAGGTTGTACTGAAGGCGCAGCCCGCCAAGGGACAGAAGCTCGACTCAGCGGCGCTCGACCGCTCGGTCTCGATCATGCGCCAGCGCGTCGACAAGCTCGGCGTCTCCGAGCCCGAGATCCGCAAGCAGGGCTCGAACCAGATCGTGATCGAGCTCGCCGGCGTCCACGATCCCGCCAAGGCGGCGGCGATCATCGGCAAGACCGCCCAGCTGGAGCTCTACGACCTCGAGACGTCACTCACCGGCCCGTCGGTCACGGCCTCGGGGAACCCGCAGGAGTCGCCGAGCCTCGGCGCGCTCCTGTCGCAGGTCCAGTCGCAGGCGAAGCAGGGAACCCCCGAGGGCTACTACGTCCTCGGCAAGAACAAGCAGAAGACGATCGGCCCTTTCCAGACGCGCGCGGCGGCCCTCAACCAGGCCAAGCTCAACAAGCTGAAGACGCCCTACACGGTGCTCGCCGTTCCGCAGAACACCGTCGTCGTCACCTGCGACTCGACCGAGGTGGTCTGCCCGGGGAACAGCGGCGCGCAGGGCGGCAACACCATTCCGCCGCCCGCGAAGGGCCAGAGCTACTACTACCTGCTCAAGCACGACCCGAACCTGAAGGCGGTCGGCAACGTCAAGGGCGTGCCGCAGCTGACCGGCTCCGACCTCAAGCTGTCAGGGACGCGTCAGGACTTCGACCCGACCACGAACGAGCCGGTCGTGCTGATGCAGTTCACGGGCTCGGGCTCGCACAAGTTCCAGCAGGTCACCTCCGAGGAGTACAACCGGGGCCGCAACCGGCAGATCCCGCAGCACTTCGCGATCGTGCTCGACCACGAGATCAGGTCGTTCCCGCAGATCGACTACACGAACTCGAGCCTCGCCGGCGGCATCAGCGGCAACGCCGAGATCTCGGGCATCAAGTCGATCGGCGAGGCGAAGGACCTGGCGCTCGTGCTCCAGACCGGCGCGCTGCCCGTCAACTTCCAGCAGATCGAGCGCACCGACGTCTCCGCGACGCTCGGTAAGGACTCGCTGAACGAAGCGAAGAAGGCAGCGCTGATCGGCCTGCTGATCGTGGCGATCTTCCTGCTCGTTCTCTACCGCTTCCTCGGCGTGGTCGCGGTCGTCGGCCTCGGCATCTACGCCGCCTTCCTCTACGCGGCGATCCTGCTCTTCAACGTCACGCTGACGCTGCCGGGCTTCGCAGGACTGATCCTGACGATAGGCGTGGCCGCCGACGCGAACGTGGTCGTCTTCGAACGCATCAAGGAAGAGGTGCGCGCCGGGAAGTCCGTGCGCGCGGCGGTCTCAGCCGGCTATGCGAAGGGCTTCCACACGATCATCGACGCGAACGTCGTCACCGCGATCACGGCGTTAGTCCTGTTCGCGGTAGCGACCGCCGGCGTCAAGGGCTTCGCGTTGATGCTGTTGATCGGGACGGTGATCTCGCTGATCACCGCGGTCGCGGCTACGCGCGCGATGCTGGGTCTCCTGTCCGGCTTCTCGTGGTTCGACAACCCGCGCTTCATGGGGGCCGGCGGTCAGCAGTCTGCGAAGTGGCTGCAGATCGACTTCATGCGCAGGCGCTACCTCTGGTTCGCGATCTCCGGCGTGATCGTCGCGATCGGGCTCGTCTCGCTCGGCGTCAAGGGGCTGAACCTCGGCATCGACTTCAAGGGCGGCACGCAGGTGACGTTCAAGACCCAGCAGCCGGTCTCGCTGAACGCGGTCCGCAACCAGGCGAAGGACATCGGCCAGTCCGACGCGGTCATCCAGGGCCGCGGCCAGACCTTCGGGAGCGACAAGTACGAGAACTTCCAGATGCGGATGAAGTCGCTGTCGCAGGCGCACCAGAACACGCTTGGCCAGGACCTGACGTCGCGCTTCAACGCCAAGAACTACCAGATCACGAACGTTTCCTCGAGCTTCGGGAGACAGATCGCCCGCTCGGCGATCGTTGCGATCATCGTCTCGCTGCTGCTGATCGTGCTCTACATCGCGGTCAGATTCGACCTCAAGTTCGCCGGACCGGTGATCGTCGCGTTACTCCACGACATCGTGATCACGGTCGGGGTCTACTCGCTGACCGGTCGCGAGGTCTCGAACGCCACGGTGGCTGCTGTCTTAACCGTGCTCGGTTACTCGATCTACGACACGATCATCATCTTCGACCGGATCCGGGAGAACATCCCGCTGATGCGGCGCTCGTCGTTCGCGACGATCGCGAACGTCTCGCTCTGGGAGACGATCCGCCGTTCGCTGGCGACGACGTTCATCACGCTCCTGCCGATCGTCTCGCTGCTGATCTTCGGCGGCGCGACCCTGAAGGACTTCGCTTTCGCCCTGATGGTCGGCATCATCTCCGGCGCCTACTCGTCGATCTTCATCGCGGCGCCGCTGTTGACGATCCTGAAGGAGCGGGAGCCCGAGTACGCACGGCGGAAGGACGTCGTCGAGGTTGCCGGCGACGGGCGGCCGGCCGAGCTGGTTCTCGAGGAGGCGGAGGAGGCGGCCGCGGCGGAGCCCACGCCGGACCTCTCCCCGGTCGACGCGGTCGAGCGCGTCGCCGCCTCGGCCGAAGCGAAGCGGGAGCGCCGTCGCCAGCGGCGGCGCGCGCGTCCGCATGGCCGAACCCGGTAGCGCCCTGGTCGAGGCCGCCCGACGGCTCGGGCGCGAGCAGGCGAAGGCGCTCGCGGACGAGCTGAGCGCGCTCTGGCGCGGTGACGCGACGGTGACCGACCGCACCGCGGCGCGGCTCGCCGGGATATTCCGGGAGCTCGGCCTCGTCACGCGCGAGGAGCTGGACGACGCGCAGCTGAGGATCGCCCAGCTCGAGCACCGTCTGCGCCTGCTCGAGGACGGCCGGCCGCCGCTCTCCCCGCCGGCGCCGTGAGCACACCTCTGTCGCGGCTCCTGCCGGGGAGCTGGCGCGGGGATCCCGACCGCTTCTGGGCCATCTTCCGGCCGATCGTGCAGCCGATCACCCTCGCGCTTGCGCCCGCGGCTGCTTACGGGGTCGAGCGCATACCGGGCGACCGCGGTGCCGTGCTCGCCGCCAACCATTTCTCGGGCATCGATCACCCCCTGATCGGCTGCTTCGTCCCCGGCACGACCTACTTCCTCGCGAAATCTGAGCTGTTCGAGATCCCCGTGATCGGCGACTGGCTCGAATTGATGGGCGTGATCTCGATCCGCCGCGGCGAGAGCGACCGCGACGCCCTGCGCCGTTCCCGCGAGGAGGTGCGGAATGGCCACGTCGTCTGCGTTCACGTCGAGGGCACACGCCAGCGCCTCGGCTATCCGGGACCTGTCCACACGGGCGGGCTGATGATCGCGATGCAGGAGGGCGCTCCGGTCGTGCCACTCGGCCTCGACACGTTCGGCTGGACGCCGTCCAATCGGCGGCTCTGCGCGCTCGTCTTCGGCGAGCCGATCGAGCTCGACGGCCTGCCGCGGAACCGGGCCGGTTACACGGAGGCCGGCGAGCTCGTCCGTGCCGAGATCGTGCGGCTCTGGCGCCTCGCCGCGGAGGCCTCGGCGGCAGGCCTGCCGCCGGAGCTGCCGGACGGGACGCTTCGAAACGGACCCGTGTAAGACTGATCGCATGGCCCAGCCGGCCACGCAGAACGTTCGCCGTCTCTCCGAGATCGCACAGGTCGCGGTCAAGCACGGCTTCGGCTATTTCTTCGAACGCCACCGCCTGACCGACCTCTTCCCCTGGATCGACCGCGACGGGGAAGCCGAGACGCCGACCGATCGCGGCCGCCGCCTGCGCGAGATGCTGGAGGAGCTCGGCCCGACCTTCGTCAAGTTCGGCCAGCTCCTCTCGACGCGCCCGGACCTCGTCCCGCCGGACGTCGTCGTCGAGTTGCAGAAGCTCCAGGACGATGTCAGGCCGATTCCGTTCACGGAGGTCGAGCGCGTCATTCGGGAAGAGCTCGGCCTCACGATCGAGCAGGCCTTCCTCGAGTTCGACGAGCAGCCGACCGCTGCCGCCTCGATCGGCCAGGTGCACCGCGCGCTGCTGCCGAACGGCGAGCGCGTGGCGGTGAAGGTGCAACGGCCGAATGCGCCCCGTCAGATCGAGTCGGACATCGCGCTGCTCTACCAGGCCGCCCGCCTCGCGAAGGAGCGCGTCCGCGCGCTCGACTTCATCGACGCGGAACAGGTGGTCGACGAGTTCGCACGGTCGATCCGCGGCGAGCTCGATTACCGGGCCGAGGCGCGGAACGCCGAGGTCTTCCGCCGCAACTTCGCAGGCAATCCCGAGGTCAAGATCCCGCGGGTCTACTGGTCGTACACGCGGCGACGTGTGCTCGCACTCGAGCTGCTCGAGGGCACGCAGCTCGCCGACATCGACGTCGCCTCCCTCAGCGCGGCGGAACGCCGCGAGCTCGCCTACCGGGCGGCCGAGATCTGGATGACGATGATCTTCCGCCACGGCTTCTTCCACGGCGATCCGCACCCCGCGAACGTCTTCGTCCTCGGGGAGGGCGTGATCGGCCTGGTCGACTTCGGCCAGGTCGGGAAGCTCACCGACGACGACATGTCGAAGTTGACGAGGCTGTTCATCGACGCCGCGAGCGAGCGCGTTGACGTGCTGCCCCGGCGGCTCGCCGAGCTCGGCGTCAGGTACCCGCGCGAGCGCGAGGAGGAGTTCACCGAGGAGCTGCGCGAGGTCTACTACCGGTACTACGGCGTCAGCCTCGCCGACATCGACCCGCTCCAGGTCATCCGCGAGGCCTTCGATCTCATCTACAGCATGAACCTGCGCCTGCCGACGCGTTTTGTCCTGCTCGACAAGGCGATCGCGACCCTCGCTTCGGTGGGCATCGAGCTGTACCCCGACTTCAACGTCTTCGAGGTCGCGAAGCCGTACGCGCGCAACCTGCTCATCGAGCGCTTCTCGCCGGAGCGCGTGCTTTCGCGTGCCCGACAGGAGTCGGGCGAGCTCGTCCGGATCGGCGCGGCGTTTCCGTACCAGCTCTACGACTTCATGGAGCAGATCCGCGACGGCCAGATCGAGATCGGCTTCGTGCACAAGGGCCTCGATGAGTTCATGCACGGGGTCGACATCGCCTTCAATCGGCTGGTGGTCGCTCTGATCGTCGTCGGGGGCCTGATCGGCTCGAGCCTCATCGGCATCTTCTCGAAGCACGGGCCGTTCGTCGCCGGCGTCAACTTCCTCTCGTTTATCGGCTTCCTGCTCTCGGGCGCGCTCGGGATCTGGCTCTTATGGGCTGTGATCCGTTCCGGACGCCTGTAGAAGGTTCGTTGCACTTCCGCCGCAAAGGACATCTGGCCGACGCCCGAACCCGGCGCTACCGTCGCCGCCATGAACACCGCCCTGCTGCTCGCCGAGCCGGAGGCGGCCACCAGGGAGTTCTTGCAACGGCACCTCGCGGACGACGGGTTCGACGTGCTCGGCGCCGAGGCGGAGCGCGAGGCACTCGAGCTGCTCGAGCGGCTGAAGCCCTCACTCGTTCTCTCGTCTCCTGAGCTGTGCCGTCGTCTCCGCGAGGGCGAGCCGGGGCGCTCCTGGGACCGCGCGGTACCGGTGATCGTGCTCGGCCGGAGCGAGGCGGACACCGTCGACCGCGTCCGCGCCTTCGATCGCGGTTGCGACGACTACGTCCCGCGGCCGTTCCACTACGACGAGCTGCTCGCGCGCATCAGGGCGGTGCTGCGCCGTACCTCGCCCTCGTATGGCGATCTGTTCGAGGCGGGACCCATCGCGGTCGACCTCGTCACGCGGCGCGTGAGCGTTCACGGGCGGGCGATGACACTGCCCGCCAAGGAGTACGACCTGCTCGCGAAGCTCGCGACCGAGCCCGAGCGGGTCTTCACGAAGGAGCAGCTGCTCCGCGAGGTCTGGGGCTACGTCTCCTTGGGCCGAACGCGAACGCTCGACTCGCACGCATCGCGCCTGCGCCGCAAGCTCCGCCAGGCCGGCGCGGGACACTGCGTCGTGAACGTTTGGGGCGTCGGTTACCGGCTCCTCGGCGAGTAGCGCTAGAGCGGAGTCAAGGAGGCCCGCAGCGAGTATCGGCCGTCAAGCACGCCCTTGCCGAGGTAGACGTCGACGTAGGTGACGCGGGTCTTGCCGCTGGAGTTCGTCGCCGAGACCTGCGGTGCGCGGCTCGGCCCTCTCGCCATGACGAGGTCACGGCGCTTCGCCGCCCCTTTTTCGTAGACGGTTCGCGTCTTCGGGCCCCACAGCTCGACGTTCGTCGGCACGCTCGCGGAGACGCGGACTCGAAGCCTGCTGTGCGGCGGCAGGGCGACACGGTAGACGTCTTCGGGATCCTCGGTCGCGTCGAGCCGGGCACCGAACGCCGTCGAGCGCCGGCTGCCGCCGAGGATGAAGGCCGTTCCGTCGCGGAAGAGGCCGTTCGGCTTCACGAGGTAGACGTCGTCATTCGGCTCCCCGGGATCGACCGCCGGCGCTGGGAAGCTGAGCGCGTTCGGGATGTTGAGCACGCCGAAGCCGGTGTCCTTGTCCCAACCCGGTCGCCAGACGTCGCGTGCAGAACGCCGCATCAGCTCGAAGATCTGCGTGACGTCGAGCGTCGGCCGCTCGGTCCAGACCCAGGCCGCGCCTCCCGAGACGAGCGGCGCCGCGAAGCTCGTCCCGTCGGCAATCTCGTAGCCGCTGGGGTTCAGCCAGAGCGGTACCGCGATCGGTATGTCCACTCCAGGCGCCGCGAGGTCCACCGCATTCGACGAGCTCGAAAACGCCGCCGGGTCGTCCGCCTTGGTGGTCGCCGCGACCGTGAGCACGTGTGGGTAGCTCGCCGGATACACGACAGGATTCCCATTCGCGCCTTCGTTGCCCGCCGACGCGACGACGAGCGAGCCCTCGCCAAAGGCGGCGGCGACCGCCTCCTGGAAGACGAAGTCCCGCGAGGTGCTCTCGAGGCTCAGGTTGATCACGCCGGCGTGGCGCGAGGCTGCGGTGAGGACGCCGCTGATGATCGAGCCGTGATCGAGAAGCTGGTCCGGGCTGGCGTCGAATGCCTGCAGCTCCGCCTGGGGGTAGACGCCGACGATGCCGACGCCGTTTTCGGGCGCCGCGATCACCGAGGCGACCGCGGTGCCGTGGGCTTCGTCCTCGTCGCCCGTCGTCGTCTGCGCGTTGAGTGCCACCGTGTTCGGGCGCCCCGCGAACTCCGGGTGTGAGAAGTCGAGGCCCGTGTCGACGTCGGTCACGGGCACGCCTGCCGCGGGCGGGACGACGGCGTTCGCCCCGATGGTCGGGACCCACCACTGCTGAGCCGAGAGTGGGTCGCTCGGGGGCCAGGTGGCGAGCGCGGGTCCGGGCCGAAGCACGCGGTCGGGCTCGACGGCACGCAATGCATGCAGGCGCTGCAGCCGTGCGGCCGCCCTCGTCGCGCCCGGTCCGCCGAGCCTCCAGATGCGTAGCTGCGGGCCGATCGGCTCAGCCCGAGCGGAACGAAGCACGGTATCCGCGGCCCGCGGGGCGTCCGGCGTCAGCTGGAGGATGATCGGCGACTGCCGTGCGAAGAGCTGCAGCCCGCCGGGAGTCGGCAGCCGCGGTGGGACGAACGCATGTCCGGAGTGGGGAGGACTCGCCCCCGACGGGCTCTCTGCATGCGCCGCCGGCCCGAGCAGCGCACCCGCGGAAAAGAATGCCGCGAGTGCGCGTCTCAGGCTGCGGCGCATGCCAGTCTCGTTACTTGAAGATGCCGAGCAGCTCCTGGAAGACGTTGACGGTGGCGGTACCCGGTTGGCGCACGATCGCCGGGCTCGCGTTCGTGAACTTCTGCAGGTCGCTGCAGGACTGGTAGTCGTTCACCGGGTTCGGCGGCGCCGCGTATCCGGCGATGCCCGAGCCGGCGAGCGCGTCGGCGGTCACAGCCGAGTTGCAGCCGCCGTAGAGAAGCGCGATGACCGCGACGGCCTCGGTCTGCAGGAGCGTCTTGTTCGTCTTCTTGAGCGACGTCTGGAGCGTCTTCACCTGTTTCTGCAGCACGCGAATCTGACCCGCCATCTTGGCCGGGCTCGGCGTCGCCGCAGTCGCGGGAACAGAGAGAGCAAGCGCGAGTGCGAGAGCAAAAAGGGCTGGAAGTGCCCGCCTCATGAGATTCCTCCTCGTTCGGTAGACCCCGTCTCGACCTCTATATCCCACGGCGGGTGGACGGTCAAGCGAGGAGCGCGCCCTCGAGCCGCAGCAGTTGCTCCTTCCGCTCCAACCCGCCGGCGTAGCCCACCAGCGACCCGTTGGCGCCGACGACACGGTGGCATGGAAGCACGATCGGAATCGGGTTTCGGTTCATGATCGTCCCGACGGCGCGGGCCGCCCGAGGCTTGCCAGCTCGTGCCGCCAGCGCGCCGTACGTGGTGACCTCGCCGAACGGCACGCGGCCGAGCTCTTCGAGCACGGTGCGGCCGAAGTCGCGCGCGAGCCGCAGGTCGACGTCGAGGTCGAAGCGGCGGCGCTTCCCCTCGAAGTACTCCTCGAGCTGGCGCTTGGCGGGGTCGACCGGCCGCGGAGAGCGGAGCACGCGCGAGCCGAAACCGCGCGCGAGACGCTCGGCCTGGAGGTCGGCGTCGGTGTCGTAGGAGATGACGCAAAGCCCACGGTCGGAGATGCCGACAAACAGGTCGCCGACCGGCGACCCGATCACGTCGTAGGCGACGTCCAGCAGCCCCTCCGCCGCGGCCACGGCGCGGAACCGGTCGTCGAGCTGGGTGGGAACGGTGTTCACGTTTGCTTGCTCCTTTCTCTCAGGCGGCGGACTCCGGAGGAGGCCGCCTGGCGCGCCGCGTCCTCGGAGGAGCCGAGCGCGGCGGCGATCTCGTCGTAGGGAAGGTCGAATCCGTAGCGGAGCACCACTGCCGCACGCTCCTTCGGCGGCAGCTCGTCGGTGAGCGGGCCGAGCTCGGCGTGGGGAGGGAGGCCGTCCTCGACCGCGAGCTCCGGCATCGCGCCGCGGGGGCGCTGCCTGCGCGCTTCGTCGATCGCGATGCGTCCCGCGATCGTGAAGACCCACGCGCGCAGATGGCGCCCGTCCTTCAGCCTCGGGTAGGCGCGCAGGGCGCGGAGGAACGTCTCCTGGAAGGCGTCTTCCGCGCCGTCGCCGAGCAGCCGCCGCAGGTGCGCGAAGACAGGGTCCTTGTGTTCCTCGTAGAACGTCTCGAAGGGCGGAATACGCACCGGCTCCATCTTCCGCTGAAACGCACAGGCGTGTCGAACCGTGAGATGTGGCGGAAAAGGGTTGCTAAGTGGGGAGAAGTGGTCTAAAGTGGCGGGAAGTGGACCATGCTAGTAGGCGAGTACGAGCACACGATCGATGACAAGAACCGCCTCACGCTTCCGGCCAAGTTCCGTCAGGCGTTTGCCGAAGGACTGGTCCTTTCGCGGGGGATCGAGCGATGCCTCTACGCCTATCCGCGCAGCGAGTGGGCTGCGACCGTCCAGTCGCGTCTCGGCGAGCTCGACCTGCTCAGCAAGGAAGGCCGCCTTATGCAGCGCTACTTCTTCGCCGGGGCCGCCGAGGCGGAGGTCGACAAGCAGGGCAGGGTGATGGTGCCGTCGTCGCTGGGCTCGTATGCCGGGCTGGGGAAGGAGGTCGTCGTGGCGGGGATCCACGACCACCTCGAGATCTGGGACCGCGCCGCGTGGCGCGCTCACCTGGACGAGATCGAAGGGAGTGCGGAGGATGTTGCCGAGCGTCTTGCAACCAAACGCGACTGACCACGTCCCCGTTCTCGCCGACGAGGTCCGGCAGCTGCTCGCGATCCGGCCCGGCGAGACGGTTGTGGACGCGACTTTCGGCGCCGGTGGACACGCGGCGCTGCTCGCCGCGGACCTGCGCGGCGACGGACGGCTGATCGCGATCGATCGCGACCCGGCCGCCAGGACGTACTTCGACCGCTTCCGCAAGCAGACCGGCGTCAAGGGCCGGTTCCTGCGCGGCGACTTCGCCGTCATCCTCGAGCAGCTCGCCGATAACGGGGCGCGTGCCGACGCGATCCTCTTCGACCTCGGTGTCTCCTCGATGCAGATCGACCGCCCCGAGCGTGGCTTCTCCTACGCCACAGATGCGCCGCTCGACATGCGCATGGATCCATCCTCGGATTTCTCGGCCCGCGAGCTCGTCAACGAAGCCTCGGAGCGAGAGCTCACGCACATCTTTCGCTCCTACGGCGAGGAGCGCTATGCCAAGCAGATCGCGCGCGCGGTCGTGCGGCGGCGCCGCGAGCAGCCGTTCGAGCGCACCGGCGAGCTCGTCGACACGATCAAGGCCGCGATTCCGGCGCCGGCGCGCTTCGGCGACGGTCACCCCGCGAAGCGGGTGTTCCAGGCGCTCCGGATCGCCGTGAACGACGAGCTGACCGCGCTCGAAGACGCTTTGCCGGCGGCGGTCGAGCTCCTGAAGCCGGGCGGCCGGCTGGCGGTGATCAGCTTCCACTCGCTCGAGGACCGGATCGTCAAGCAGTTTCTGCGCGACCAGGAGCGCGGCTGCACCTGCCCACCGGACTTCCCGGTCTGCGTCTGCGGCCGCGAGCCCGTGCTGCGGGCAACGCCGCGGCGAGCGATCCGGCCGAGCCAGCGCGAGCTGGCGAGCAACCCGCGGGCCGCTTCGGCGCGTCTGAGGGCCGCGGTCAAGGTCTGATGGCCTCCTGGCACGCCGCCGCCGCCGAAGCGCCCGCACGGACCCGGGCACCTCGGCCGAGGCCGAAGCCCGTCGCGAAACCGCGCGCCCCACGGCGCAAGGCGAAGAAGCGGAGCGGAGTCGCCGGCGGCCTCGCGTGGATCATCGTCGGGAGCGTCCTCCTGGCCGGAATCGTCGCGCTCAACGTCGCGGTGCTTCGGCTGAACATCCGGCTCGACCACCTGAACAATCAGAGCCAGCAGCTGCAGGCTCAGAACGCGGCGCTCGGCGCGAAGGTCTCCGAGGCGGTCTCGTCGCCGCGCATTCAGGCGCTCGCGAAGACTCGAGGCTTCATACCGGCGGATCCCGCCACGATCGGCTACATCGACCTGACGCCCCGCCGCGCCCGGTGACCGGGCGGCTCGCGAACCGCCGGATCCGCCTCCTCCTCGCCGTCTTCGCGCTCGTCTTCGGCGCGACGCTGCTTCGCGCAATCTGGCTGCAGGGCGTTCAGGCGCAGACGCTCGGCCAGATGGCGGCGAGTCAGCACCGCCAGACCGTCACGCTCGCCGCGAACCGGGGGACGATCTACGACAGCACCGGAGTCCAGCTCGCGATTGGCGAACAGGCGATCACGGTCTACGCCGACCCCCTCCAGATCGAGGACCCGACGAAGGTGGCCCCGGTCGTCGCGCGGATCCTGCGGCTCGACCCCAAGCAGGTGTACGAGCACCTCGCCGATCGGGCGCACGGCTTCGTCTACATCGAACGCAAGGCCGACCCGGCGCTGGCGGCGAGGCTCGAGGCGAAGCACATCACGGGGCTCGGGTTCTATCCCGAGGAGCGGCGCTTCTACCCGCAGCACTCGATCGCGGCGCAGGTGCTCGGCTACGCCGGCGTCGACAACCACGGGCTCTCGGGCCTCGAGCTCGCGCTCGACAAGCCGCTCGCCGGGCGATCCGGCCACGAGACGCTCGTGCGCGACCCGCTCGGCCACGTGCTCGACTCGATCGTCTCGAAGCCTGCCGAGAACGGCGGCGACGTCTCGCTGACCATCGACCACAACATTCAAGGCACGGCGGAGGCCGTCCTGCGCCAGACCGTCCAGAAATGGCACGCCAAGGACGGGACGGCGATCGTCCTCGATCCGCAGACGGGAGCCGTTCTCGCGATGGCCGTCGCGCCGACCTACGACGCGAACAGCTTCCCGATGGTCCCGAAGGATCTCCAGCGCAACCGGGCGATCACCGATACCTACGAGCCGGGGTCGACGTTCAAGCTCGTGACCGTCGGGGGAGCGCTCTCGACCGGGATCGTCACCCCGCGGACGAAGTTCACACTCCCGTACTCGATCCAGGTCGCCGACCGCGTGATCCACGACGCCGAGCCGCGCGGCACCGAGACGATGTCGGTTGCTGAAATCCTGGCCAGGTCGTCAAACGTCGGCGCGATCACGCTGGCGCGTCTGCTTGGCAAGGAGCGCCTGATGTCGTGGATCGGCCGGTTCGGGTTCGGACGACCGACCGGGATCGACTTCCCCGGCGAGAGCCAGGGAATCGTGCTGCCTGCCGATCAGTGGTCGGGCTCGACGATCGGCAATGTGCCGATCGGCCAGGGCATCGCGGTGACGCCGATCCAGATGGCGTCGGCGTACGCGGCGATCGCCAACGGCGGGCTCTGGTCGAGGCCGCATCTGGTCGACCGCATCGGCGCCGGGCCAGTGCCGCCCGCCGCGCATAGGCGTGTCGTCAGCCCGTGGATCGCCCGGGAGATGACGTCGATGCTCCAGAACGTCGTTCTCGACGGAACCGGAACGCTGGCCCAGATCCCGGGCTACCACGTCGCCGGCAAGACCGGTACCGCGGCCAAGCCCGATCCCCACGGCGGCTACTCGACGTCTCGCTACGTTGCGTCGTTCGTCGGCTTCGCGCCGGCGACGCGGCCGCGAGCGGTCGTGCTCGTCGCCGTCGACGAGCCGCACGGCGCGATCTGGGGCGGAGTCGTCGCCGCGCCCGCGTTCAAGTCGATCATGCAGCAGACGCTGCAGTACCTCTCGGCGCCGCCGGACGCGGCTACGACTTCTTCTTCCCGTTGAGCCCGAAGTAGGCCGAGTAGATCTCCTTCGCGGCCGGTGCGGCCGCCTCGGCGCCGAAGCCGCCGTGCTCGATCATGACAACGACGACGAGCCTCGGGTTGTAGGCCGGCGCCCAGGACGCGTACCACGAGTGGTCGCTGCCGGGAGGCGCCTCGGCCGTGCCGGTCTTGCCCGCGACCGGGATCGGGAAGGTGCCGAACACGGCGGCGGACGTGCCCGTGTGGGCGCCCTCGTACAGGCCGTCCCTGATCTCATTGACGTCATAGAGCCGGACGTGCCGGCGTGGCGGGTAACGGAGCTCCTTGACGACCTGGCCGGTCGAGTTGAGCACGGCCTTGCCCACGTGCGGCCGGACGACCGTCCCGCCGTTCGCGAGCGTCGAGTAGGCGACGGCGAGCTGCAGTGGCGTGATCGCGAGCTGACCCTGGCCGACCGCCAGGTTGACCGAGTAGCCCTCGTACCAGATCCGCGCCCACCGCTGCTTGAACGTCCGCCTCAGCCAGGCCGGCGTGGGGACGAGGCCCGGTGCCTCACCGGGGACGTCGAAGCCGGTCGGCTCACCGACGCCGAGCCGGTTGGCCCAGTTCTGCATGTAGAGGTGGCCCTTCTCCTGCTGGAAGTAGAACTCCGAGCCGAGCCGATAGAACCAGGTGTCGCACGATATCGAGAGCGCCTCGGGGAGTGTCAGGGTGGCGTTGACTCCCGCCTCGACGTTGTGGAAGACGTGGTTGCCGACCGTGTAGCTGCTCGTGCACGGCAGCGTCGAGTACGGGCCGAGAAGCCCCGAGGCGAGCGCCGCCTCGGCGATGATCGGCTTGAAGGTCGAGCCCGTCGGATACATCCCCTGGGTCGCGCGGTTGACGAGAAGGTGGCGCGGGTCGTTGGGGTTGAAGAGCGCGCGCAGGTACTCCGGGTCGGTTGCGGCCTTCGCCTGGTCGAAGCGCGGGTAGCTGGCAAGCGCGTAGACCGCGCCGGTGTGCGGGTTCATGACGACGGCCGAGCCTGCGTGGGCGTCGTAGTGGCCGTTTGCGTGCGCCAGGGCGATCCCGTCCTGGATCGCCTTCTCCGCGACGCGCTGCATGCGCAGGTCGATCGTCAGCTGCAGCCCGCGTGCCGGCCGCGGTACACGGACGACGTGGGCGGGACCGATCGCCCGGCCCTGCGCGTCCACCACGACGCGCGCCTTCTCGAGGCCGCCGTTCAGCATGCCGTCGTACGTCGCCTCGACCCCGGACTGGCCGACGATCATGCCGGCGCGGGCGCCCCGGTAGGAGTGCTTCGCGAGCTGGGTCGGGCTCACCTCACCGAGCAGGCCGAGGAACTCGCTCCCAAGCGAGCCGCTCGGATAGCTCCGCTCGGGCTGCGGCACCACGCGGATTCCAGGGAACTGCCGCGCGTGCTCGTCGAGGAAGTAGCTGAGGTCGCGACTGACCCGCGGCAGGACGATCGCCACCGAATACGGTGACTTGAATTCGCTGTGGCGGATCCTCTGGATCATCAGCCGCGGCGAGGCGCCTGCCAGGTAGCCGAGCCGGTTCAGGAGCTGGCGGCCCTGGTGGGTCGGCCACCAGCGGCCGTGCTGGTCGATGATGCCGAGCACGGCGGTGTCGACCGAGACACCCAGCCCACCGCGCGTGCCGGCGAGCACGCGGCCCTTCGCATCGATGATCTGGCCGCGCGGGGCGGGCAGGTCGACCAGCCGGAACGTCTGCTGCTGGGCCGCCGCCGCGAAGTGCGGCCCGCGCACGACCTGAAGCGACCAGAGGCGCAGGGCGAGAACACCGAAGAGCGCAAGCGTGGCGAAGCCGACGATCCCGACCCGGACGAAGAAGCCGGCGCTGCCGTGGAAATCAGCGGCGGCGATCGAGACCGGCTGCACGCCGAGACGCCGCGGGATGCGGACGGTGCGGCGGCCGCGGCCCTGATGAGAGACGAAATCGCTCAGCGGGAACGGCCGAGGTCGGCTGCGGGCACGTCGCGGCCGCGGCGGCGTACTGCGGGACGGTCGTTATGTCGGGTCGTGACGAGTGCCATCGTCCTTCCGTGGTAAGCATGCCCGCTTCGCGGCGTCATCGCCACGTCGTCTGTGCGCCGCAGGCCGGACGCTCGCTAGAGCCCCGCGCCGGATCGTTCCGGCGCCTGCCCAAGAACGGTTCCCCCAGCCTCCTCCCCGCGGCGATCGTAACGCCGGAGGCGTGCCGGCGCCAGCTGTCCTTCGTCACGAAACGGCTGCAAATATGCGACTTTTCGGATCACAGTAGCGCCGGTGGCGGCTGACCCCGTTGGTAGACTCGCCGCGCAGATGAACCTGGAGCGCGTCATCGAAGCGCTCGCTCCAACGGACGTCGTCCAGCGCGCTCCGGTCGAGATCTCGGACCTCGCCTACGACACACGCGCCGTCGAGCCCGGAGCGCTCTTCTTCTGCGTCCCCGGCGAGCGGCACGACGGGCACGCGTTCGCCCGCGACGCCGTTCAGCGCGGCGCCGTCGCGCTTGTCGTCGAACGGCCGCTCGAGCTCGACGTGGTCCAGCTCGTCGTTCCCGACGCTCGGCTCGCAATGGCGCGAGCGGCGGTCGTCTTCTTCGACAATCCGACGCGGGAGCTCGAGGTCGCCGGCGTCACCGGCACGAACGGGAAGACGACGACCACCTTCCTCCTCCACTCGATCCTCGCCACGGCCGGGCGACGTCCCGGCCTGCTCGGCACGGTCGAGAGCCGCGTCGGCGACGAGCGGCGGCCCGCAATCCGCACGACTCCCGAGGCGATCGACCTCCAGCGCGCCTTCCGGCAGATGGTCGATGCCGGGAACCGGAGCTGCGCGCTCGAAGCGACTTCGCACGGATCCGAGCTCGGCAGGCTGGCAGGCGTCCACTTCTCCGCCCTGGCGTTCACAAACCTCGGCCAGGATCACCTCGACTTCCACGGAACCTCCGAGCGCTACTTCGACGCGAAGCGCAGGCTCTTCGTCGAGGGCGAGCGGCCGGCGGCCGCGGTCAATGTCGGCGACGAGCACGGGCGCAGGCTCGCGGAGGAGCTGCGGGCACTGGGCCACGAGCGCTTGCTGACGTTCGGCTTCGCCGACGACGCCGACATCCGCCCCGAGCAGCTGCTCCTCGACGAGAGCGGCGCGCAACTGCGCGCGGGCGGGATCGAGCTCCGGACCCGCCTCCGCGGCCGCTTCAACGTCGAAAACGTCCTCGCCGCGGTGGCCGTGTCGCGGCTGCTGGCGATCGAGAACGAGGCGATCGCTGCCGGTGTCGCGGCCCTCGCAGGGGTGCCGGGCCGGTTCGAGGCGGTCGACGCGGGCCAGCCGTTCGCGGTTGTCGTCGACTACTCGCACAAGCCCGAGGCGCTCGAGAACGTCCTACGCACGGCGCGGGAGATCGCAGCCAACCGCGTCATCTGCGTGTTCGGCTGCGGAGGCGACCGCGACCGCGGGAAGCGACCCGTCATGGGACGGATTGCCGCCGAGCTCGCCGACATCGCGATCGTCACCTCCGACAACCCACGCCGCGAGGATCCCGACGCGATCATCGGAGAGATCCTGGCCGGGGCCGGTCCGGGGGTCGAGGTCGAGCCGGACCGCGCCGCGGCAATCGAGCGTGCGATCGCGCTCGCGCAGGCCGGCGACGCCGTCGTCATCGCCGGCAAGGGGCACGAGCAGGGCCAGGAGTTCGCCGACCGGACGGTTCCGTTCGACGACCGCGAGGTCGCGCGACAGGCGCTCCAGGCGGTGGCGCGGGCTTGATCCCGCTCACGCTGGGCGAGGTCGCGGAGCTCGCGCCGGGCGAGCTGCGCGCGGAGCCCTGGGCCGCAACCGTCACGGGCGTCAAGATCGACTCTCGTCGGGTCGACGAAGGCGACCTGTTCGTCGCGATCGGGGCGGGGGCAGACTTCCGCAAGCACGCTGTCGCGCGCGGCGCCGCGGCGACGCTCGTCCCGGAGGACGCGTTCGACGCGCTTGCTGCTCTGGGGAAGGCGGTGCGCGAGCGTTCGCAGGCGCGCGTCGTCGCGATCACGGGCTCGATCGGGAAGACGACGACGAAGGACCTGCTCGCGGGCATCTGCGCTTCACAGCGGAGAACGGTCGCCGCCGAGCGCAGCTATAACAACGAGCTCGGCGTTCCCCTGACCCTCTGCCGCCTCGAGCCCGACACCGAGCTCTGCATCCTCGAGCTCGCGATGCGCGGCTTCGGCCAGATCGCGGAGCTCGCGGCGCTGAGCCGTCCCGAGGTGGGGGTCGTCACCGCGATCGCGCCGGTGCATCTCGAGAAGGTCGGCTCGCTCGAGGGCGTTGTCCGCGCGAAGTCTGAGCTGATCGCCGCGCTGCCCGCGGGCGGTGCGGCAGTCGTTCCGGCGGGGTTCGCCGTCGAGCGAGCCGACCTGCGGGTCATCCGCGTCGGGGAGGATGTGACGCTCGACCGGTTCGAGCCGCCGCGCCTCGTCACCTCGCTCGGAACCTTCGAGGTCGGCTTCACGGCGCGGCACCTCGCGGTCAACGCGCTCACGGCGCTCGCAACCGCCCACGTGCTCGCGCTCGACCTACCGGGACGGATCGACGCCGCGTTCGCGGAGTGGCGCAACCAGGAGCTGGAGCTGCCCGGCGGCGGCCTGCTGATCAACGACGCGTGGAACGCTCACCCGATCTCGATGCGTGCGGCGCTCGAACATCTCGCCGATCGCGCGGGCAGCCGGCGGCGCGTCGCGGTGCTGGGCGAGATGGCAGAGCTCGGGGACTATGCCGACGAGGCGCATCTCGAAGTCGCGCGCGCGGTCGAGGAGGTCGGTGTCGACGTCCTGATCGCGGTCGGACCGCAAGCGCGCGTCTACGGGGGCCGCGAGGTCGCCGATGCCGCCGAGGCAGTCGAAGTCCTCCGCGGCGAGGTGAAACCCGGCGACGCGGTGCTCGTCAAGGGCGCGCGTGTGCTCGGGCTGGAGACGGTGGCGGACGCACTGGTGGCGGTTCCCAGCTAGATGGTTCGAGTCCTGATCGCGGGCCTCGCCGCGATGCTGATCTCGATTCTCGCCGGCCCCCGCTTCATCGCCTTCCTACGTCGGAAGGAGTACGGACAGACGATCCGCGAGGAGGGCCCCGAGCACCACGTGGCCAAGCAGGGCACGCCGATCATGGGCGGCTTGCTGGTGCTTGGAGCGGCGACGGTGACCTACCTCGCGGTCGCCCGTTACACCGTGCCGGCCTTGACCGTGCTCTTCGTGACGCTCGGGTGCGGCGCGATCGGTTTCGCCGACGACTTCATCAAGCTCACCCATCGCCGCTCCCTCGGACTCAACGCACGCTGGAAGCTGCTACTGCTCGGTGCGATCACCGTCGGCGTCGGGATCGCCGCGCGCCACCAGCACCTGCCCACCAACGTCTATGTCCCGGGTTTGGGGCACATCGAGCTCTCCTGGGCCTGGTACGGGCTCCTCTTCCTCGTGATCGCCGGTGCCGCGAACGGCGTGAACCTCACCGACGGCCTCGACGGGCTCGCAGCCGGGACGGGAATCATCGCGCTCTTCACGTACGCGGCGATGAACGTGATCGCCTGGATCCGCTCCGGCCCGCCTGGCCACCGCTTCGAGACCAAGCTCGACCTCGCGATCGTGGGTGCGGCGCTGATCGGAGGGCTGATCGGCTTCCTCTGGTACAACGCTTTCCCGGCCGAGGTCTTCATGGGCGACACCGGCTCGATGGCGATCGGCGGCGCGCTGGCGGCCTTCGCGATCATGACGAAGACGATCTTCCTGCTGCTGCTGATCGGCGGGATCTTCGCGATCGAGGCGCTGTCCGTGATCCTGCAGGTCGTCTCGTTCCGCTACTGGGGCCGGCGAATTTTCCTGATGACGCCGATCCACCACCACTTCGAGATGAAGGCCTGGTCGGAGACGAAGATCATGGTCCGTTTCTGGATCATCACGGGCCTGCTCTGCGCGGCGGCGTTCGCGCTGTACTACCGCTACTTCCGCGGGTTCCGCTGAGCGAGCTTCCGGACCGCGTGCTCGTGCTCGGCCTCGCTCGCTCCGGGCGGGCGGCTGCTCGGGCGCTCGAGAGGCGCGGGGTGGAGGTCGTGCGTGCTGAACGCGACCTCGGCAACGACGAAGACCTCGCGCTGCTCGAGGACGTTGGGCTGCTCGTCAAGAGCCCAGGCGTGCCGGGCGAGGCGCCGCTCGTCGTCGAAGCGCGGCGCCGCGGCGTGACCGTCTGGAGCGAGGTCGAACTGGGGTCGCGGCTGCTCTCGAACCCGATCCTCGGCGTCACCGGCACGAACGGCAAGACGACGACCGCCGAGTGGCTCGGCTTCATTCTCGGCGCCCCGGTCGCCGGCAACGTCGGTCGAGCGCTGTCCGAGCTCGACGGCGAGGTCGAGCCCGACCAGCTCGTCGTCTGCGAGCTGTCGTCCTTCCAGCTCGAGGACATCGTCGAGTTTCGGCCGCGGATCGCCGTGCTGCTCAACCTGGAGCCCGACCATCTCGACCGCCACGGCTCGTTCGAGGCCTACCGCGACGCGAAGCTGCGCATCTTCGAGAACCAGACGGGCGACGACACGGCGATCGTTCCGCGCGAGCTCCAGCACGAGCTGGGGGCGGGCCGGATCGACTTTGCGGCAGACGATCCGCTCCCGATCGAGCCGTCGCTGCGGGGGGCGCACAACCGCGAGAATGCGGCCGCGGCCACCGCCGCGGCGCGCGCCGCCGGTTCGAGCGAAGAGCAGATCGCCCGGGGTCTGCGCGAGTTCAAGGGCGTACCCCACCGGCTCGAGCTGGTCTCTGAGCGCGGTGGCGTCACCTACGTCAACGACTCGAAGGCGACCAACGTTGCCGCGGCGCTGCGCGCGCTCGCCGCTTACGAGGACTCATCGGTCCGGTTGATCCTCGGGGGTTCGCGCAAAGGTGAGGACTTCGCGCCGCTCGCGGCCGCACTCGGGCCGAACATCAGCGCCGTCTACGTGATCGGCGAGATGGCGGACGAGCTCTCGCGCGCGATCCCGGACACGATCCGCGCGGGGGACCTCGCGACGGCCGTCGAGCGAGCGGCGAGCGCGGCGCAGCCGGGTGAGGTCGTATTGCTCTCGCCGGCGGCGGCGAGCTACGACCAGTTCCGCGACTTCGAGGAGCGGGGCGAGGAGTTCAAGCGGCTGGTGGCGAACCTGCCCATGTGACGAAAGGGAGGTTCGAGGCGAGGCTGCTGCTCCTCGTCAGCTTTGGGCTGGTCGCGTTCGGGCTGGTGATGGTCTACAGCGCGACGTCTGCCTCGGCCGCGCTCGAAAACGGTGATCCCGCCTACTACGTGAAGCGCCAGGCGATCTACGCGGCGCTCGGCCTGGTGCTGATGTTCGTGCTCGCGCGTATGCCCTTCCAGGCGCTGCGCCGGCTCGCGCCGATGCTCGTGATGGCGAGTCTCGTCCTGCTCGCCGCCGTGCTAGTACTCGGCTCCGCGGTCAACGGCGCGCGGCGCTGGATCTCCTTCGGCCCCGCCGTCTTCCAGCCGTCCGAGCTCGCGAAGCTCGCGCTCGCGGTCTGGGCGGCTGCCTACCTGGCGCGCCGCCGTCCACCGAACACGCTGAAGGAGCTCTGGCGCCCGATCGGCGCGCTCGCATGCGTCTTCGCGCTGCTCTTGGTCCTCGAGCCAGACCTCGGCACGACGATTGCGATCTTCGTGATGCTCGCCGGGATGCTGCTCGTCGCGGGCACGCCGGTGCGCATCCTCGGCGCGGGTCTCGGGATCGCCACCGCGCTCGGAGTCGCCGCGATCTGGTTCGAGCCCTACCGGCGGGCGCGGATCTTCAGCTTCGTGAACCCGTGGCATGACGCGCAGGGCGCCGGCTTCCAGATCGTGCAGGCGATGATCGGCCTCGGCTCGGGCGGCATCTTTGGGCGCGGCCTCGGCCAGAGCATCGAGAAGGCGAACTTCCTGCCCGAGGCCCACACGGACATGATCTTCGCGATCATCGGCGAGGAGCTGGGGCTCGTCGGCGCGACAGCGCTGATCGCGGCTTACGCAACCTTCGCGTACGTCGGTCTCCGAATTGCGCTGCGCTGCCGCGACCCGTTTGGCAAGGCGCTCGCAACGGGCTTGACGATGCTCATCTGCGGCCAGGCGGCCATCAACATCGCCGCGGTGATGGGGCTGGCCCCGCTCACCGGAATCCCACTGCCGTTCGTGTCGTACGGTGGCTCGAGCCTGATCGTCGCCCTCGCGGCAGTCGGCATCCTCCTTAACATCGCGGTCGGTCATGGCGCAGAAGCGAGAGCTCAGGTGCGTGATCGCGGCCGGGGGAACGGCGGGGCACGTGCTGCCGGCGCTCGCGGTGGCCGAGGCGCTGGGGGAGCGCGGCGTGCAGGTGAGCTTCGCCGGGTCGCCGGATCGCGTCGAGGCACGGCTCGTCCCTGAGGCCGGGTACGAGTTCGACGCGTTCGAGAGCTCCGGGCTCCCGCGGCGGCCGGGGCTCGCGCTCGCTCGCGCGCTCGTGACCGCCGCACGAGCGCCGGCGACCTGCCTGGCGATCTTGCGACGGCGAAATCCCGACGTCGTACTGGGCGGCGGAGGCTACGTGTCGGGGCCGATGGTCGTCGCGGCGGGGCTGAGCCGGACGCCGGCCGCGCTGCTCGAGGCCGATGCCGAGCTCGGGCTCGCGAACCGCCTCGCCGTGCCGTTCGCGCGCAGGGTCTTCCTTGCGCTGCCGATCGCCGGGCGCGACGGGTCGAAGTACAGCGTCACCGGACGGCCGGTGCCTCTGCGCTCGAGTGCAGTTCCGGCTGAGGAGGCGCGGCGCAGGTTCGAGTTGCCGGCCGACGGTCCCGTCCTGCTCGTGCTCGGGGGCAGCCAGGGTGCACGCCGGCTGAACGAACTGGCCGTGGAGCGATGGGGAGTCGCCGGGCCTGCCGTGCTGCACATCTCCGGAGAGCGCGACTACGCCGCGCTGCGCGACCGAGTCTCGCGCCAGGATTACCGGCTCCTGGCGTTCACCGATGAGATCGGCGCTGCCTACAGTGCGGCCGATCTCGCCCTCGCTCGCGCCGGAGGCTCGGTCTGGGAGCTGGCGGCCGCGGGACTTCCTGCGGTTCTGGTTCCGTACCCGCACGCGACCGCGGATCATCAGGCCAAGAACGCACGCTTTTTCGAGGGAGCCGGCGGTGCTATCGCGGTCGACGAATCGGAGCTCGAGCGCGTTTCGAAGCTCGTCGAGGAGCTGCTTGCCGATCCGGCGCGGCGCGCGGGCATGAGCGAAGCGATGCGGAAGGTCGCGCGCCCTGAGGCGGCGGACGAGATTGCAGAGGAGTTGATCGCGCTTGCCGGCGCTTGACGGGCGCCGGATCTGGTTCGTCGGCATCGGCGGCGCCGGACTGTCCGGCTATGCGCTGCTCGCGCGTGCCTGGGGAGCAGAGGTGGGCGGCTGGGATCGGGTCGAGACGCCGTACCTGGCACCTCTTGGCGACGTCCTCGTCGAGCTCGCGCCCGAGCCCGTCGTGCCCGAGGGCTGGCCGGAAGTCGTCGTCTCGACCGCCTATCGGGGCCAGGTCGAGGGGAGACCGCGCTCCGAATTTCTTGCGGAGCTCGTCTCGCTGCAGCGCTCGATCGTCGTGGCCGGTGCGCACGGGAAGACGACAACTGCAGCGATGATCGCGTTCTGCCTCGAGCGCCTCGGCGACGATCCGGCCTTCCTGATCGGCGGCGAGGTTCCTCAGCTCGGCGGCAACGCCCGGGCGGGCCAGGGTTGGCTCGTCGTCGAGGGCGACGAGTCCGACCGCACGATTGCGGCGTTGTCGCCCGAGATCGCGGTCGTCACGAACGTCGACCTCGACCACCACAGCGAGTTCGCCTCTCGCGCCGAGGTCGAGGCGCTGTTCGATTCGTGGGCGACGGCGGTGCCGCAGGCCGTCCGCGGAGACAAGGTGGAGCCTGTCGAATTCGAGCTCGCGGTTCCGGGAGCACACAACCGCCTCAATGCGGCGGTCGCGCTGGCGGCAGTGGAGGCGGCCGGCTATTCGCGCGAGCAGGCCTCCGACGCCGTGCGCGACTTCCGGGGCGTCGGCCGTCGGCTCGAGAAGCGCGGTAGTGCGCGCGGGGTAGCGGTCGTCGACAGCTACGCGCACCATCCGCGCGAGCTGGCCGCCGACATCGCGGCCAGTCGGAACGGTGGCCGCGTGCTCGTCCTCTTTCAGCCCCACCTGTACTCGCGCACGCGACACCTCGCCCGCGAATTCGGAGCCGCGCTCGCCGCGGCGGACGCGGTCGCTGTGACCGACATCTACCGTGCGCGGGAGGAGCCGATCGAAGGTGTGACAGGAAAGCTCGTCGTCGACGCGGTTGCCGACGCTCGCCCGGGAATGGAACTTGCCTGGACGCCGACCGTCGAGGAGGGTGCCCGCTTCGTCGCGGCACGGGCGAGGGCCGGAGACTGCGTGCTGACACTCGGCGCCGGCGACGTCGACCGGGCCGCCGCGCTCATCCTCGAGGCACTCGGGTGAAGATCGAAGAGGCCGTCCCACTCGGCCGCTACACAACGCTCGGCGCCGGGGGGCCGGCCAAGGCGTTTACGAAGCCGACGACGCACGAGGAGGTCGAGGAATCCCTGGCCTGGGCGCGCGAGCACGAGCTCCCGGTCGCGGTCGTCGGGCTGGGCTCGAACCTGCTCGTGGCCGACGAGGGCGTCGAGGCGCTTGTCCTCAAGCTCGACGGCGAGCTGGCCTCGGCGGACGTTCGCGGCGAGCTCCTCGTGGCCGGCGGCGGGGCGCCGAATGCGGTCTGCCTGCATCGCGTGCGGGCGGCGGGTCTTGGCGGCTTCGAGTTCGCCTGCGCGATCCCGGGAACGGTCGGCGGCGGTGTGCGGATGAACGCGGGCGCGTACGGCAGCGACTGGTCCGAGATCCTCGTGCGCGCGCTCGTCGTCGACGCCTCTGGTACGAGCTGGCGGACGCCGGACAAGCTCGGCCTCTCGTACCGGTATTCGCAGCTCGCCTCCGGGGAGGTTGTCGCCCGCGTCGAGTTCCGTCTCGTGCCGCGTGACCCGGCCGAGATCAAGGCGAGGATCGGCGAGCTGCAGGCGTTGCGGAAGGCCGCCCAGCCGACGAACAAGCGGACCTTCGGCAGCGTCTTCAAGAACCCGGATCACGAGCTGAGCGCCGGGAGGATGCTCGAGGCCTGCGGCCTGAAGGGCCATCGCATCGGCGGCGCACAGATCTCGCCGCGGCACGCCAACTTCATCGAGAACGCGGACAGCGCTCGCGCCGCGGATGCGATCGCGCTGATGACCGAGGCGCGACGCCGAGCGCACGAGGCGTACGGAATCGAGCTCGAGCACGAGGTCCAGTTCTTGGGGCCGCTGACGCTTCCGCCCCTCCCGGCTTAGTTCGCCCGACGCGCGAGCTGCCGCGGCGCTGCGATTGGCAGGGCATTCGGCCGATAGGCACACATTCGGACCTATCCCGGCACCCAAGGGCGCGTGATTCGACGGTAGGCTCGATCGCAGAGGGAGGTGGGAAGGAGCCCCTCCCAGGGTGGGGGTACGCGCGCGCGTGAACCTCTAAGCGGCCGAAAGGTCGGTCGACCGCGGAGTGTTCAGACGGAGCAGCGCCAGCGCTCCGCTGATCCTTCGCGGTAGGAGCAAGTCCGGATGCGGCGAACCGAGGTTCGATGGCGTCTGTCTCGAGATCGGGCCGTATGCGGGCGGTTGCGCTGCGGCGCCCTCGCGGCATACGCGCTGCCAATCTGCCGAGGGCATTGCCTTCCGGCCGTGCGCTCGCGCTTGGGTTCGCGCTGCTGGCCGCGGGCGTCCTCGCGTACTTCGGCGCGCGCGAGAGCTCTCTGTTTGCGCTGCGGTCGGTCCGGGTCACCGGCGCGCCGCCAGGCGTGGCCTCACACGTTCGAGCGGCGCTTGCGCCCCTCAAGGGTCACAGCCTCGTCGGCCTGGACCAAGACGCGGTCGAACGTCGGCTATCCGCCCTCCCGGACGTGGCGGCTGCGACCGTGGACCGAGACTTCCCGCACACGCTCCACGTCTCGGTGATACCGGCTCACTCGATCGCGGTTCTCCGCCGCGGAGGGGCTGCCTGGATCGTCTCGAGCGACGGCCGTGTCATCCGCACTGCCGACCGATTCGCGTCCCCGAAGCTTCCGCGGATCTGGGTTCAACGCTCGACGACCGTCGATACGGGGGCAACCCTCGGCGATGCCGACGCCGCTCGGGCGATCGCCGCGCTCGCCACCGCCCGGCGCGCGCGCCTCGAAGCCAGGATCGCGACCGTGCGGGCCAGCGGCCAGGAGTTGACCTTCGTGCTCGCCAGCGGTCTCCAAGTGCGCTTCGGCGATCCCACCGACCTTCCGCTTAAGGTTGCCGTCGTCGAGCGCTTGATCCCACTCGTCCAGGGCGGCAGCGCGTACGTCGACGTGGCCGTTCCCGAGCGTCCCGTCGCCGGTGGGAACCCTCAACTATCAACCTCAGGTTGAAGGTCGGGACACCGACAGCACGTTGACAGGCCTGTAAAAGGCGCGTACTCTCCTGCCGGGAATGGGGCGCAAAACCAGACGCTCCACTGAAGCTTCAGGTCGAGCAAGCTTGAGCGTGAGAGATCAAACAGGCAACTTCCTCGCCGTCATCAAGGTGGTGGGTGTCGGCGGCGGTGGCACGAACGCGGTCAACCGCATGGTCGACGCGGGTCTGACCGGCGTTGAGTTCATCGCCGTGAATACGGACGCTCAGGCACTCCTGATGTGCGACGCCGACGTGAAGATCCACATCGGCTCGCAGGCGACGCGCGGTCTTGGCGCCGGCGCGGATCCAGTCGTCGGCAAGGCGGCGGCTCAGGAGAGTCGTGATGAGCTGAAGGAGTCCCTCAAGGGTGCGGACATGGTGTTCGTCACCGCCGGCGAGGGCGGCGGGACAGGCACCGGCGGCGCGCCGATCATCGGCGAGCTCGCTGCAGAGCTCGGCGCGCTCACTGTCGGAGTCGTGACGCGGCCGTTCTCGTTCGAGGGCCGAAAGCGCGCGCAGCAGGCCGAGCGCGGAATCGAGGATCTGCGCGACGTGGTCGACACGTTGATCGTGATCGAGAACGATCGTCTGCTTCAGGTGGTCGAGAAGCGAACCTCGATCGTCGATGCGTTCAAGCTCGCCGACGACGTGCTCCGGCAGGGCGTCCAAGGCATCACCGACCTGATCACGATCCCTGGGCTCGTGAACCTCGACTTCGCCGACGTCCGGACGATCATGCGCGGAGCCGGCTCGGCGCTGATGGGGATCGGCGGTGCTTCGGGAGAGAACCGCGCCACCGAGGCGGCGCAGGCCGCGGTGTCGTCGCCGCTCCTCGAGGCGTCAATCGAGGGCGCGACCGGAATTCTGCTCAACGTCACCGGCGGCGCCGACATCGGGCTGTTCGAGGTCAACGAAGCGGCAGAGGTCGTCACCGGCGCGGCGGACCAGAACGCGAACGTGATCTTCGGCGCCGTAATCGACGAGGGACTGAAGGACGAGGTTCGCGTGACGGTGATCGCCACCGGCTTCGGCCCGCATCGGACCCGGCGTCGCCGGGGAGCAGAGGTCGCGGAACCGGAACAGCAGCAACGGGAGGAGCCGCAGCCCGTCCGGCGCGAGGGCTTCGAGGTCCCGGACGACGTTCTCGAAGTTCCGTCGTTCCTCCGCGACAACTAGGCCCAAGGTTTAGCGACGTGCCGGTTGCGGTACGTTCGCGGTTGCCCTCTCGGGCTCCTCGCTTAAGCGGGAAGCCCGCGATGACCCGGTCCGGCCGTCCCGGCCCCCTTGCTTGGCAGGGGGACCGGGGCGGCTTCCTTTAGCATCACCGCCCGGATGCAGACCCTCCTGCGGACGCCGCTGTACGACCGTCACGTCGCGCTGGGCGCGCGGATGGTTCCCTTCGCCGGCTGGGAGATGCCCGTCCAGTACGAGGGCGTTATCCCTGAGCACAAGGCAGTACGGAATGACTGCGGAGTTTTCGACGTCTCGCATATGGGCGAGCTCGAGGTCGAAGGCCCGCGCGCGGGTGCGCTTCTGCAGGCGCTCCTCTCGAACGACATCGACCGTCTCGAGGACGGGCGGGCGCAGTACACCTTGCTCACGAACGAGGCCGGCGGGATCGTCGACGACCTGATCGTCTACCGCCTCAGCCCGTTTCGGTACCTGCTGATCGTCAACGCCGCGAACAGCGAGGCCGACTTCGAATGGCTGAAGGAACGCGAGATTCCGGGCTCCGACGTCCGTGACGTCTCCGACGAGTACGGGCTTCTGGCGGTGCAGGGTCCCCACTCGCTGGAGCGACTCGGCCTACCCGCAGCGCCGGCGTTCTCGTTCGCCGAGGGGGAGATCGATGGGATCGCCTGCATGATCAACCGAACGGGCTACACGGGCGAGACAGGTGTCGAGCTGATGGTTCCGGCCGAGGATGCGGGCGAGCTCTGGGACCGGGTCGTCGCGCGTGGCGCCACGCCTGCCGGTCTCGGTGCGCGCGACACGCTTCGCCTCGAGGTCTGTTACCCGCTCCACGGCAACGACATCGGCCCCGATACTGACGCGATCTCGGCCGGGCTCGGCTGGGTCTGTGCGCTCGACACGGAATTCACGGGGGCGGAAGAACTGCGACGGATCAGGGCCGAAGGGCCTGCTCGCCGGCTCGTCGCCTTCGTCATGGAGGAGCGCGCGGTCCCGCGTCAGGGCATGGCCGTCGAGGGTGGCGGTGAGGTCACTTCCGGGACGCACTCGCCGATGCTGGATCGCGGAATCGGTCTTGCTTACGTCCCCTCGAGCCTTGCCGAGCCGGGCGAGGAGTTGACCATCGACGTTCGCGGGCGTCCGCGTCGCGCCCGGATCGTGCCGAAGCCGATCTTTAAGCGGGAGGAGAGCCCCAGTGGCAGTGGCTGAGACGTACCCCGACGAGCTCAAGTACCACCCGGAACACGACTGGGCGCGGATCGACGGGGACGACGCGACGCTGGGGATCACTTGGTTCGCTCAGGACTCGCTCGGCGAGCTGGTCCACTTCGAGCCTCCCGACGAAGGAACCAGGATCGGCAAGGACGACGCCTACGGCGAGGTTGAGTCCGTCAAGGCCGTCTCGGACCTCATCTCTCCGCTCTCCGGCGAGGTGATCGAGGTCAACAAGAAGATCGTCGAAGCGCCAGAAACGGTCAATGAGGATCCGTACGGAGAGGGATGGCTCGTGCGGGTCCGGCTCACGGAACCTGACGAGGTCGATTCGCTCCTGGACGCGGCTGCCTACCGCCAGCTCCTCGAAGAGCAGTAGCCCGCGCCGGCGCATGAGCTTTCTTTCCCTGACCGAGCAGGACCGCGAGCAGATGCTCGAGACGATCGGCGTCGGCTCGGCCGACGAGCTGTTCGAGCAGATTCCCAAAGGGGTCAGGCTCGGCCGGCCGCTCGCGCTCGAGCCGCCGCTCTCGGAGCCCGAGCTCGTCGCCCACCTGACCGACCTCGCATCCCGCAACGTCGATACCGGCCGCGAGATCTCGTTTCTGGGCGCGGGCATTTATGACCACTACGTCCCCGCGGTCGTGGATGCGGTGCTTTCGCGCGGCGAGCTCCTGACCGCGTACACGCCGTACCAGCCCGAGATGAGCCAAGGGATGCTGCAGGCGATCTTCGAGTACCAGACTGCGATCTGCGAGCTCACCGGCATGGACGTCTCTAATGCGTCCGGCTACGACGGGACGACCGTCGCAGCCGACGCGTGCTACGTCGCCAAGCACGCGACCGGCCGTAGCAAGGTCGTGCTCGCCGAGGCGCTCAACCCACAGGTGCGGCAGGTCGTCAAGACCTACGCTCCCGGCTTCGGGCTCGAGGTCGTCGAGGTCCCGCACCGCCAAGGCACCACCGATCCAGACGAGCTGCAGTCAGCGGCGCGCGACGCCGCGTGCGTCCTCTTCCAGCAACCGAACTTCTTCGGCTGTCTTGAGCCGGCCCCGGACCTGGCCGCGGCAGCGGCCGAAGCGGGCGCGTTGGCGGTAGCACACGTCGACCCGGTGTCGCTCGGCGTGCTCGAGGCCCCCGGCGCCTACGGCTGCTCGCTGGCGATCGGGGAGGGGCAGCCCGCCGGAAACTACACGTCGTACGGCGGCCCCCACTATGGATTTTTGGCTGCCCGGTCCGAGTTCATCCGGCGCATGCCGGGGCGGATCTCGGGAGAGACCGTCGACGCGGACGGTGAGCGCGGCTTCGTTCTGACGCTGCAGACGCGGGAGCAACACATTCGTCGCGAGAAGGCCACCTCCAACATCACGACGAACCAGACCCTGCTCGCGCTTGCCGGCCTCGTCCATCTCTCCTGGCTCGGACCCCAGGGTCTCCGCGAATTGGGGGAGACCTGCCTCGCACTCTCGCATTACGCGAAGGAGCGTCTGAGCGAGGCCGGTTTCGAGCTTGCGTTTCCAAACAAGGCAACGTTCAAGGAGTTTGCAGTGCGGGTCGGACGACCCGGGAAAGACGCGATCGCGAGTGCGCGGCGCGCCGGCGTCCATCCCGGTTACGCGCTAGGACGTGACTACGAGGGGCTTGATGACGCGCTGCTCGTGGCGGTCACCGAGAAGCGCACGACCGACGAAGTCGACCGTCTCGTGGAGGCGCTCGCCGCATGAAGCTGATCTACGAGAAGTCGAAGCCGGGCCGCCGCGCCTCGACACTTCCGCGCGTGGATCGTCCGGCCGCCGACGTCCCCGAGGAGCTTCGCCGCGCGAGCCCGCCACGCCTCCCGGAGATCTCGGAGCCCGAGCTTGTCCGCCACTTCACCGCGCTCGCGGACCGCACCTTCGGCGTCGACACCGGCTTCTACCCGCTCGGGTCGTGCACGATGAAGCACAACCCGCGGGTCAACGAGCGCGTCGTCAGCCTCCCGGGCTTCCGCGACCTGCACCCGCACCAGGAGGAGGAGGCGTCGCAGGGGGCGTTGGAGCTGATGTGGCGGCTCCAGGAGATCCTCGCCGAGATCGCCGGACTGCCCGCCGTGTCGCTCCAACCGGCGGCCGGCTCCCAGGGCGAGCTCACCGGGTTGATGCTGATGAGCGCCTACTACGCCGACCGCGGCGAAGCCGAGCAGCGGCGCGAGATCGTGATCCCCGACAGTGCGCATGGCACGAACCCGGCCAGCGTCACGATGGCCGGCTACGAGCTCGTCGACGTCAGCACGGACCGCCGCGGCAACGTCGATCTCGACGAGCTGCGGGCAAAAGTCGGCCCGCGCACGGCCGGGCTGATGCTGACGAACCCGTCGACGCTCGGCCTCTTCGACGAGGGAATCGAAGAGATCGCGCGGATCTTCCACGAAGCCGGCGCGCTCATGTACTACGACGGCGCGAACCTGAACGCGATCTGCGGGATCTCCCGACCCGGCGACTTCGGGTTCGACATCGTTCACTTCAATCTGCACAAGACGTTCTCGCAGCCTCACGGCGGCGGCGGCCCCGGCGGCGGCCCGATCGCGGTGCGCGACGTCCTCGAGCCGTTTCTCCCGGTGCCGGCGGTCGTCCGCGACGGCGACGCCTTCGGGCTCGACTACGACAGGCCGAAGACGATCGGCAAGGTGCGCGGGTTCTGCGGGCCATTCGGAGTCTTCGTGCGCTCGTACGCCTACATCCGCTCGTTTGGCCCGGCTCTGCGCGAGATGTCGGAGGCGGCGGTGCTGAACGCGAACTACTTGCTCGCAAGGCTGCGCGACGCCTACGAGCTCCCGTTCGACCGGCTCTGCATGCACGAGTTCGTCCTCTCGGGCCGGCGTCTGAAACGCGAGCACGGCGTGTCGACACTCGACGTCGCGAAGCGGCTGATGGACTACGGATTCCATCCTCCGACGATCTACTTCCCGCTGATCGTGCCCGAAGCGCTCATGGTCGAGCCGACCGAGACCGAGACGAAGGAAACGCTCGACGCCTTCGCCGAGGCGATGCTCGCGATCGTGCGCGAGGCGGCGGAAAGGCCCGAGCTGCTCAAGGAGGCGCCGCACGCGCGACCGGTGAAGCGGCTCGATGAGGTACGGGCCGTCAAGCACCCCGTGGTGCGCTACGGCTTCGAGGAGCACGAGGAGCCGCAAGGCGCGCCTACGGAGCCGCGGCAGCTCGAGACGCAGAAGGGGGCTTAACCCCGCGCCGCGGCGAGCTGGCCGCAAGCCGCGGCGATGTCGCGACCGCGGGTCAGCCTCACGGTCGTCGGCAATCCGCGCCGGCGCAACTCACCTTCGAAGGCGGCGATTGCCTTCGGCGACGACCCCTGGAACATCCCGGTCGGGTTGTACGGGATCAGGTTCACCTTGAAGACGCGCGGGTCGAGGAGGTCGGCGAGCGCGCGTGCCTGCTCGATACGGTCGTTGACGCCCCCCAGCATCACGTACTCGACGAAGACCTTGCGGCGGCGCAGCTCGACGTAGCGCCTGCACTCGGCGACGACCTCCCGGAGGGGGTAGCGGTCGTTGACCGGCATCAGCTCCGATCGCAGCGCGGGCTCGGCCGCGTGCAGGGAGAGCGCGAGGCGGATCGGCTCGTCGACCTCGTCGACGAAGCGCCGCAGCCCCGGGAGCCAGCCGACGGTCGAGACCGTGGTGCGGCGATGCGTGATGCCGAGATCCGGTAACCGGCGCGCCGCCGCGAGAACGGCATCGAGGTTGAGCATCGGCTCGCCCATTCCCATGAAGACGGCGTGGTCGACTGCCTCTACGCGCCGGAAGTGCAAGGCCTGGTCGAGGATCTCGGACGCGCTCAAGTTGCGGCCGAACTGCATTTGGCCCGTCGCGCAGAACGTGCAGGTGAGCGGACAGCCCGACTGCGACGAGAGGCAGATCGAGCGCCGCCCGTCGCGATAGCGCATCAACACGGCTTCGACCGGATGGCCGTCGTGCGTCCGAAAGAGCGCCTTGACCGTGCCATCGCTTGCGCGGGCTTCGTCGACGGTCTCGAGCGTCGAGAAGGGCACGGCCGCCTCGAGCTCCCTGCGGAGGCCGGCGGGCAGGTTGGTCATCTCCTCGTAGCCGGAGGCTCCGCGCGCCGTCCATTCCCACACCTGGCGCGCGCGGTACGCAGGCTCGGCGCGGAGCGTTTCGTCGAGCAGCTCGAGGTTCACCGGCGCACGGTAGCGCCCCTTCTTGGGTCGCTAGAGTCGCAGCCGTGCTCGATCTTCGCTCGGACACGAAGACCCAGCCGAGCCGCGGGATGCGCGAAGCGATCGCCAACGCCGAGGTCGGCGATGAGCAGCGGCGCGAGGATCCGACCGTCAATGAGCTCGAGCGCCGCGTCGCCGAGCTGCTCGGCCAGGAGGAGGCGGTCTTCGTCCCGACCGCGACCATGGCGAACGAGATCGCCTTGCGGACGCTGTCGGAGCCGGGCGACGAGCTGATCGCGGAGGAGAACGCTCACATCCTGCTTTCCGAGCTCGGCGGGCCCGCCGTTCATGCCGGGCTGATGACGAGGCCGGTGCGCGGCGAGTCCGGGCGGTTCGGGCCTGACGTCGTGCAGCGAATGGTTCGCCGCACCGATCGGACGCACATCCCGCCGACCCGGGTCGTCGCGATCGAAAACACGCACAACGCCTCGGGCGGACGCGTCTGGCCGCTCGGCGAGATCCGGGCGCTCGTCGCGGCCTGCCACGAGCTGGAGCTATCCGCACACCTCGACGGCGCCCGCGTGCTCAACGCTTCCGTTGCGAGCGGCGTCCCGGCGGCGGAGATCGCGGGGGACTTCGACACCGTGACGATCTGTCTCTCGAAAGGTCTCGGCTGCCCGCTCGGAGCGCTCCTCGCCGGGTCGGCCGAGCGGATGGCGAAGGGGCGGCGCCTCAAGCATCAGTTCGGTGGCGCGATGCGCCAGGCCGGGATCGTTGCCGCGGCCGGCGTCTATGCGCTCGACCACAACGTCGATCGACTCGCCGACGACCATGCGCGCGCACGGCGGCTGGCCGAAGGCCTGCACGCCGCGGGCGTTCCGGTCGATCTCGAGCAGGTGGAGACGAACTTTGTGCAGGTCGACGTCGGCGCGCTCGGCCTCGACACCGCCGACGCGCTCGCTCGGCTGGCCGAGCAGGGAGTGGGGCTGTCGTCGACCCCGCATCCCGGCGTGCTGCGGGCGCTGGCGCACCTCGACATCGACGACGAGGACGTCGACGTCGCGATCGAGCGGATCCCCAAGGCGCTCGGCGTTCTCGCGCGCGCCTGAGAAGGTTCGGCCGGCCTCCTCCCCGCGGCGAGCCTATCGAGCGTGGCCGCACGGGTGGGTGACGCGATCATGACGAAAGTGCGACGTTCGGACGGCTGTCGCTTCAGCGATCGCCGGCGAGGCCGAATCCGACCGCGAGCGTGAGGTACAGGCCGATCAGGGCAAATCCCTGCCAGCGTCTCGAGTAGCCGTCGAACACGATCACGGCCACCACGACGGTGGCCAGGGCCATCGCACCGATCTCTTCCCAGCGGAAGGCCAGCGGCAGCGCAGGTGTCACCAGCCAGGAGACCAAGGCGACCGCCGGGGTCACGAAGACGGCGACCTGCGCACTGGAGGAGACGGCGATCTCGGTCGCGAGTCGAAGGTTCCCGCGTCGGGCGATCACGATCGCTCCGCCGTGCTCGGCGGCGTTGCCGATGACCGCTACGACGACGATCGAGATGAAGAACTGCGACAGCCCCGCCGATTCGGCGAAGCCCCTGAGTGAGTGGACGAGGATCTCGCTGATGAAGGCAGTGGCCACCGTCGCGAGCGCGAGCGCGAGCAGCGCACGGGGCAGCGACCAGGCGCCCTCCGCCTCCTCGTGGCCAGAGGCCGCGTGCTTGGCTCGGAAACTCCGAAGCTGGATCGTCTGCACGACGAGGTAGAGGACGAGCAGCGCTGCGGCGAGCGGGGCGGTCAGGACCGCGAGCGAGTGCCGTTCGGGGTCGCCGTGCCAACCCGCTACTGAAGGTGCGACGAACACCGCGACGGCAACCGCGACCAGTCCTAGCTGACGAAGCAGCGAGTTCCGGTCGATCCGTTTTCCCGTCTCGCCGACCGCCATCGCCAGCCCGAGTACGAGCAGCAGGTTCGAGATGACGCTGCCGGCGAGCGACCCGCGCACGACGTTCGGCAGACCGCTCCCGACGGCGAACAGCGCGATGATCAGCTCGGGCGCATTGCCGAAGCTCGCGTTGAGGAAGCCGCCGATTCCCGGGCCGGTGTGCTCGGCGGCGTGCTCGGTCGCCTCGCCGATCAGCCAAGCCAGCGGAACGAGCGCCGCCGCCGAGAGGACGAACAGCGGAACGTCGCCCGGATGGAACGCCAGATCGACGACGAAGGTGATCGGAGCGAGCGCGAGGGACGCCCAGAGGACCGTTCGCGCCACGCCGATACCCTAGCCGGGTGCCGGCGGCGGTCCTCTTCGATTGGGGCGACACCCTGATGCGCTTCGAGTACGACGAGGCGCTCATCGAGACCGGCCACTGCGCCGGGCTCACGGCGCTCCGGCGCGACGACCTGCCGGAGGTCGAGCGCGTGGCGGCGCACTTTCGCGAGCGCTACGAACCGCTCTTCTGGGCGCCGGGCGCGGTCGAGGAGCTCGAGTACCCGGGGCTCGTCCGGCAGCTGCTCGGAGATTTCGGGATCGAGGTCGACGACGAGGAGCTGACGCGGTTCCTCGAGGCCGAGCACGCGGCCTGGAATCCGGCACGGCAGCTCGCAGCCCACACGCCGGCGCTGCTCGAGGCCTTGCAGGCGCGCGGGCTCAAGCTCGCACTCGTCTCGAACGCGTTCGATCCGGGCTGGCTCCTTCACCGCGACCTCGAGCAGATGGGGCTCGCCGAGCGGCTCGACTTCGCGGTCTTCTCGTCCGAGGTCGGAAAGCGAAAGCCTGACCGGGCGATCTTCGAGCGGGCGCTCGAAGCACTCGGCGTCGACGCCGCCGATGCGGTCTTCGTCGGCGACCGGCTCTATGAGGACGTGCGTGGCGCCGGTGAGCTCGGGATGACGACGGTGCAGGCGCTCTGGTTCCGCGCCGACGAGCATCCCGAGGGCGGCGAGCCTGACTTCCTGGCCTTCACGCAGATGGACGTTCTGAACGTCGTCGACCGCCTCGCGGCCGCCGCGTAATCGCAACGACGGCGCGGCGCCCTAGCCCCTGATCGCGTGGTTGTCAAGTCTTGCGGAGCCTGCGCGGGTTCACACAAAATCCCGACATGGAGACCAAGCGCGACCTCGTCCGCTCGGCGAGTGAGCTGCCGCTCCACCCACAGGACGAAGTCGAGTGCAGGCGCTGCGGTGTCCACTGCGACAAGGTCGTCTACCCGGCTGCGTGCGCCGAGCGCGGCTGCGCGTTCCTCTACTCGTACGAGGAGTTCGGCCACAACTACGTCGGCTGTATGCAGAAGGTCTTCGACGTCGAGATCGACTTCGACCTGTTGCAGGCCGCCGAGCGAACCGGCGAGTTCGGCGCGGTGAAGGCGACCCGCAGGCCGCTGCCTCTCTGCCGCTCCGACGTGGAGAGCTGCTACGACGGCCGCACGGAAGACGTCGGCTGCCTCAACCCCGAGTTCTACGAGCTGCCGGTTGGCGAGCCGACTTTCCGAGTGTTCGCACAGATACGTTCGAACCCGTCCTGACAAGACCACGCGGGCTTAGTCGGTCGCGGCGCGCTGTGGGCGGGCCCAGTTGTGCGGGCAGCCCACCGAACCCCCAGGGGGGTGGGCCAGAATCCGGGCCGCACCGGAGGATCACCACACCCCGCGGGGGGC
>JBQCGP010000048.1:0-30830 GCA_051955535.1 Gaiellaceae bacterium
GCGCTGACGCGGATCCAGTACGCACTGCTGCCGATCGTCTTCGTGGCCGGGGCGATCGCCGTCGAGCGAGGGTCGGTGCGGCGGACGCTGCGCGCCTTCCGGCTCACCTGGGCGATCTTCCTGGCGCCGGTCGCCGCGGTCGTCGTCCTCGGGCCCAGTCGCGTGCTCGGCTACTACAACACCGTCGTCAAGCTGCACGTCGATGTCGGCGCGATCACGCACTGGGTCGCGACCGACTCGATGCTGCTCGTCTACTGCGCCGGCTGGGTGCTCATTCCAGGCGCGCTGGTCGGCTTTGCTTACGCGCTTGCCCGTCCGCGCACGCGCGAAGAGGCGGCCTTCGGCGGCGTCACCGCCGGGCTCATGCTGATCCTCTTCGCCGAGACCTCGCTGTACGCCTCGAACGGCTCGCCGCGCTTCCAGGAGCGCTACTTCATGGGATCGCTGCCACTCGTCCTGCCGTGGTTCGGGCTCTACCTCAAGCGCGGCCGACCGGCGCGGCTTGCGACCTGCCTGCTCGCGGTCGTCTTGCTGGCGATCTCGGCGCGCGTTCCGCTCGCTCCGTACAGCGTCGCCAACAACAAGCAGGACTCACCGTTCCTGCTCGGCGTCTTCCGCCTCGAGCACGCGCTTGGCGTGGCGAACGGCTCGCTCATGATCGCGCTCGTCGCGGGCCTGCTGTCCGCGCTTGCCGCCGCGATCGCGTGGCGGGCGCGGCTCGCAGTGATCGCGCTACTCGTCTCGCTGGCCCTGGCCGGCGCCGCGTCGGCAGGCTCGATCTCGTTCGACCGGAACACGGCCAACGAGATCCGCCACGACTTCCTCCCCGCGAACGCGGGCTGGGTCGACCAGACCGGACTGCGCCACATCCTGCTGATCCACACCCCGGCCACCCTGCACGCGCGCTCGCTGGAGCAGCTCTTCTGGAACCGCTCCGTGGACGACGTCCTCTACTACGGACAGGCCTCGCAGGTCGACGCCTTCGGCAACCGGCGCGTCAACGCGGCCCGTGACGGCCGTTTCGTGAGCGACGGGAAGACGGTTCGAGCGCCGCTGTTGATCTCGAACTACGCGGTGCGTATGCGACTGCGGGATGCGAAGCTCGTCGCGCGCGAGCGCGGCTACGACCTTTGGCGCCCAATTGGAACGCCGCGGCTCGCTCTCTTCGTCGGCGGCCTCTACCACGACCGCTGGCTCGCCCAGGCAGGCACGGTGGAGCTCTGGCCGGCTCATGGCTCCCGTGTGCACGGCACGCTGCGCTGGCGGCTCTCGCTTCCGGCGGGGACGCTGAGGACGGTGCTGAAGCTCCGCGCCCCTGGGGTCCGCCGTCGGGTCGTCGTCCTGCCCCGCCGGAGCGTGACCGTCACCGTGCCGGTGAACAGTCGCGGCCCCTGGACGCTCCACTACATCACGAAGCGGCCCGGCTACCTGAACGACGGCCGCACGATCTCCGTCAAGGCTGACACGCCGGTCTTCAAGCCCACCGGCTAATGGGACAGTCCCTGTCCGGGGACAGTCCCTCCTAGACGCAGTCCTTGAGGCCCTGCGCTTCCGGCAGTGACTCGAGCTTCTTGAGCGTGTTGTTCTCGATCTGACGGATCCGCTCGCGCGTGACGCCGAAGGCCTTGCCGACCTCCTCCAGCGTGCACGGTTGGCCGCCGGTCAGCCCGAAGCGCAGCTCGATCACCTTGCGCTCGCGTTCGGGGAGCGACGACAACGCATGCTCGATGTCCTCCCTACGAAGCGACAGCGAAGCATGCTCGTCGGGCGACTCGATCTGATCGTCCTCGACGAAGTCGCCGAGCTCCGAGTCCTCCTCCTCGCCGATCGGCTTCTCGAGCGAGACCGGGTGCTGCGCCATGCGGAGGATCTCCCGCACCTCGGCGGTCGTCATCTCCAGCTCCTCGGCGATCTCGTCCGGCCGCGGCTCGCGCCCGAGCCGCTGGACGAGTTGGCGCTCGATGTGCACGACCTTGTTGAGCTTCTCGACCATGTGCACCGGGATCCGGATCGTGCGCGCCTTGTCGGCGATCGCCCGCGTCACCGCCTGGCGGATCCACCAGGTCGCGTAGGTCGAGAACTTGTAGCCCTTGCGGTAGTCGAATTTCTCGACGGCCCGGATCAGGCCGAGCGAGCCTTCCTGGATCAGATCGAGGAAGCTGAGCCCGCGCCCCAGGTAGGACTTCGCGATCGAGACGACGAGGCGCAGGTTCGCCTCGATCATCTGCGTCTTCGCGGACATGTCGCCGCGCTCGATCCGCTTCGCCAGATAGACCTCCTGGTCGGCGGTGAGCAGCGGCACCTTCCCGATCTCGCGCAGGTAGAGGCGGAGCGAGTCGAGCGAAGGCTCGACGGTCAGGTCGAGCTTCGGTGTCTTGACCTCCTCCTCGGCGAGATTCGGCTGCTCGTGCGGCGGATGCTTGTGCGTCTCGCCCTCGACGAGCTCGACGCCGTGATCGATCAGGTAGGTGTAGAAGTCTTCGACCTGCTCTTTGCTGAGCTCGACCTCGTCGAGCCCCGTTGCGATTTCGTCGTAGTTGAGGACGCCCTTCTCGAGACCTTCCTGAACGAGCTTCTGGAGCTCTTCGACCTCGGGGAGCGAGATTTCGACGGTGAGCATCGACCTCCGCTTTCTCGTGCTGGTGGACTTGGGGGCTAGACCTACTCAGACACGTGAAGAGGCCGTGGGGCGCGGCGCTGCCCTCCCCGGCTCACTCCCGCGCGGCGCGGATGTTAGCGCGGAAGGCCGGAATTTGGAAGAAAAAGTTCAGCGGGCGCGCGGCGGAGCCACGCCCCCTCTTAGTCGGCGTCGCCAGCGAGCGCCTTAGCCGACGGAGATCTCGCCGACGATATCGCCGCGGCTATTCCGGACGGGGACGTGGGCGAAACCGTCGCCGAGATCGTGGCCGAGGCCCGCGAACAACTTGGCAATCGCCGGCCGGAGGGCGCGGTAGCCGCCGTCCTGGGTCTTCAGCGCGACGCCGGTGCCGTCGGGCCCGGCCGCGCAGAAGAGCGCCTCGGCGCCGCCCTTCGCGATCCACCCGGGCAAAGCCCTCATGAGCTCCGTGTCGGTCTGGCCGGCCCCTCCGACGAGTTGTGGCCGGGCCTCCATCGCTTCGGCCACGCGGGGGCCGCCATCGCGTGCTCGCAGACGCGAGAACATGAACGCGACGCTTTCGAGCGGCAGCGCAAAGCAGACGACTCCGCAGCCGTCGACCGCGGTCTCGACGGCGGCGGCCTCGACTCCGGCGGCCGCGACGACCTCGGCCAGAATCTCGTCCTGTAGCGGGTGGCCCGCGAGCCGGTACCCGGCGGTCGGCCAGCCGCGGGCGCGGCAAGTGGCGAGCATCCCGGCATGCTTGCCCGAGCAGTTGTGGTAGATCGGCTGCGGCGGCCGGCCTTCCTGGAGGCCGACCTCGAGATCCTCCTCCGTCGCCGGAGCCTTGGCGAGCAGCCGCACGACCGCCTCGATCTGCTCCGGCTCGGCGCGGTGCGACGCCGACGCGATCGCGATGTCGGCGTCGTCGAGGTCGTCGCGCGCTCGCACGAGCGGGAGCGCCTGGAACGGCTTGGCCGAAGAACGCAACGACGTGAGCAGCTCGCGGTCGCCGGCCTCAGCGACGACCTCGCCGTCCCGCACGGCGACCGCGTGCACGGGGTGGACGGACTCCACGAACGGCCCGCGCCTCACGGCTACGCTGATCGGATCCATGAGGCGGCAGAGTAAGTAAGTGCCTGAGCTACCGGAGATGGAGGCGTGGCGGCGCGCGCTCGAGCAGCCTGTCAGTGCGTTTCCGATCGAGAAGGCCGGGCCGGCGCACATCGCGACGCTGAAGACGATCGATCCGCCGCTCTCGGCCCTCGAGGGCCGGCAGTTCGCAGGCGCTGAGAGGCGCGGCAAGCGGCTTCTGTTCCCGACCGAGGACGGCGAGCTCGTCCTGCTCGTGCATCTGATGACGGCGGGACGCCTCCGCTATCTGGAGGCGGGCGAGAAGGGCCCGAAGTCCCCCGCGTTTCGGCTCCGCTTCCAGGGTGGCTCCGAGCTGGTGCTGACCGAGGCGGGGTCGAAGAAGCGCGCAGGGGTCTGGCTGCTCACGCCTGAAGCCGCCGAGGCCGAGGTCGCCCACCTGGGGCCGGAGGCGCTCGGCGTCGGTCCTGACGCGCTCGGCGAGATCTGCGCCTCCGAGTCCCGCCGACTGCACTCGCTGCTGCGCGACCAGAGGGCGATCGCCGGGATCGGCCGCGCCTGGGCGAACGAGATCCTCCACCACGCGAAACTGTCGCCCTACGCACTCTCGCGAGAGCTGACCTCGGAGGAGGTCGAGCGGCTCGCCGAGGCCATCGACGTCGAGCTGGCGCGCGGCCTCGAGCTCAGGGAGCGCGGCGCCGGCGACGCCCGCGTCTACCGCGTCCACAGGAAGCTCGGCGAGCCGTGCTACGTGTGCGGCGCGCCGATCGCCCAGGTCGACTTCGAGGAGCACACGATCTACTACTGCCCCGACTGCCAGACCGGCGGCCGGGTGCTAAAGGACCGGCGGCTCTCGAAGCTGCTGCGTTGAGCGAGATCCTGCAGGCGCTCTATCGCGGCGATGCCGCGACAGCCCGCGAGCTCGCGTGGAACGTCGACCCCGACATCTTCGAGGCGGCCGCGCTCGGGGAGACCGCGCGGCTCCGTGAGCTGCTGGATGGCGATCCGTCGCTTGCAAATGCCTTCGGTGCGGACGGCTTCCACCCGCTCGGGCTTGCGTGCTTCTTCGGGCACCTAGACGCGGCCCGCGTGCTGCTCGAGCGCGGCGCCGACGTCGACGCGCTGTCGAGGAACGAGCACATCCAGACCGCTGCGATCCACGCCGCCGCGGCCTCGAGCGCGGACGAGGCGACGCGATGCGAGCTCGTGAAGCTCGTGCTGGAGCACGGCGCCGACCCGAACCTGCCACAGGGCGGCGGCTTCAGAGCTATCGACGCCGCGCGGCAAAACGGCGACGAGCGGCTGGAGCGTCTCCTGAAGGACCGCGGCGCTGAGGATTGATGCAGGGACTAGCCGCAGGGGACTGTCCCACTGACGGTTGTTGGGACAGTCCCCATTCGGGGACAGTCCCTCGTCAAGCAGGTTTCACATGAGCCCGTGTCACCTCGGCAGGCGAACGACAGCCGAGGTGGGTCAACCCGAGGGCGATCTCCGCGCGCAGGAGCTCGAGCACGTCGCGGACCCCCTCCTCGCCGCCGACGGCCAGGGCCCAGAGGACCGCGCGGCCCGCGAGCGCCGCCTGCGCACCGAGCGCGACCGCCTTCAGGACGTCGGTGCCGCGCCGGACGCCGCCGTCGACCAGCACTTCCACCCGCTCGCCGACCGCGTCCACGACCTCCGTCAGAGCATCGAGCGACGCAGCGACGCCGTCCAGCTGGCGGCCGCCGTGGTTCGAAACGATCACGCCGGCGGCGCCGTGCTCGGCCGCGAGTAGCGCATCCTCGGCCGAGAGGATCCCCTTCAGCAAGATGGGCAGCGGGCAGTTCTCGCGCAGCCACTCGAGATCGCGCCAGCTCAAGGTCGTGTCGACGATCTCGTCGAGCGCAGCATGGAACCCCGCACGCTGCAGCGGGCCCGGGATGTTCGGCGTGGCCAGGTCCTCGGGTAGCGCGAACGCGTTGCGAAGGTCCCGCTCACGACGGCCGGCTGCAGGGAAGTCGACCGTCAGCACGAGCGCCTCGAAACCGGCGTCGGCGACCTGCCCAACCAGGTCGGCGGTGAAGTCGCGGTCGGCCGACCAGTAGAGCTGGAACCAGAGCCGCGCGCCCGGGACCGCAGCCGCGAGCTCGCCCGGCGTGACGCTCGAGAGGGTCGAAAGGCACATGACCGTTCCGGCCGCCGCCGCGGCACGTGCCGTGGCGAGCTCGCCGTCGGGATGCGCGAGCCGGTGGAAGGCGGTCGGCGCGACGAGCAGCGGCATCGAAACCTCCCGACCCAGGACCTCCGTCGCAGTCGTCACCTCACCGACGTCGACGAGCACGCGCGGCCGGAGCTGCCGGCGCGAGAAGGCCGCGACGTTGTCGCGGAGAGTGACCTCGTCGCCTGCGCCGCCCGCGTAGTAGCCGAAGGGCCCTGCGTCGAGCTTCCGCTCGGCCTCGCGCTCATAGTCGGCGACGTTGAAGAAGCTCAATGCGGAAGGCGTACGTGCAGGGTCTCGCCGTCGAGCTCGACCGAGCCGCCGAGCGCGCGCACGAGCCGCACGCCGACGGCAGCACCGAGATCGCGCAGCTCTTCGCCGAGCACCACCGGCGCGGACGCCGGCGTGATCGGCGAGATCGTCAGCTCCGGACCGGTCGCCGCAACGTCGACGAGCTCGAGGCCGCCGTGCCGGAGCGCACACTGCGCCAGCGCCGTGACCGAACGCTGCGTCGCCTTCACGTCGACCCGCACCTCGCCGCCTTCGCCACCCACGCGAACGCGATCCTCCCCCAGCTCGGCCGCAGCGCCGCGCGCAAGCTCGAGCGTGTTCGCGTCCTGAGCGATCGGCTCGTAGCGGCCCCCTTCGATCCGAGCCGCGAGCCCGAGCTCGTCGAGCAGCTCGACCATCTGCCCGGCTGCGGTCTCGATCATTTGCACGTAGCGTGACGCGGGCTCCTCGAGCGACTCGCCGCGGATCAGCGTCTTGGCGAAGCCACTGACGGTCGCGAGCGGCGTCCGCAGATCGTGCGCGGCCAGGGAGACGAGCCTCGGGAAGCTGGAATTCTCGGTCACTTCGGTACGGTTGCTCTGCGATGAGCGAAGGCGTGCATTTTCTCCAGGATCTTCAGGCATCGCCGCCGGACGTGCGGATCGGGCTGTCCCGGGCCGGCGTCAGCGGCGTCCGCAAGGCGATCCGGATCCGGTACGGCGATCAGGAAAAGCTGATCGCAGCCGACATCGATTGCACCGTCGATCTCGATCCGTCGCAGAAGGGCGTCCACATGTCCCGTTTCCCCGAGCTGTTCGAGGAGGCGATCGAGGAGGTCGTGATCGAGGAGGCGCTGCTGGTCGAGCAGCTCGCCGCCCACATCTCCACCCAGATCGTCGAGCGGCAGCGCGCGTTGAGGGCCGAGGTGAAGATCGTGGCCCAGTACCCGCTGGAGCGGCGGACGCCCGTGACCGGCCTTCGCACCCAGGAGCTCGTTTCGCTGATCGGCCTCGCCGCCGCGACCGAGCTCTCGACCCGGCGGGTCGTCGGCGTCGAGGCGACCGGCATCAACGCCTGCCCCTGCGCACAGGGGCTCGTCCGCGAGAGCTCGCGCGAGCGGCTCGAGGCCGCCGGCTTCGAGCCCGAGGATGTCGAGCGAATCCTCGAGCTGGTTCCGCTCGCGACGCACAACCAGCGTGGCCGCGGCACCCTCTACGTCGGCACCGAGGAGCCCGTCAACGCCGAGCAGCTCGTGCGGATCGTCGAGGAGTCGATGAGCGCGCCCGTCTACGGGCTCCTGAAGCGGCCGGACGAGCTCGAGGTCGTCGAGCAGGCCCACAGCCATGCTCGCTTCGTCGAGGACTCCGTGCGGCTGGCGCTGCGCGGAACGCTCGACTCCTACCACCTCGACGACGCCGATTTCCTCTTCTCCCGGCAGATCAACTTCGAGACCATTCACGACCACGACGTGGTTGCCGAGCGGTTCGGCATCGTCGGCGAGCTGCGCGCGGAGCTCGAGGGAGGCCGTGCCGAGCGGCACACCGAGCTGCGCGAGTGGCTCAGGCCTGGATCTGATACCGGCTGACCCAGTCGTTCACGACCGCCCAGTCGAGGTTCGCGAAGAACGCGTCGATGTAGGAGCCGCGGTCGGTCTGGAAGTCGAGCCAGTAAGCGTGCTCGTAGACGTCTAGCGCGACCAGGGGCGCTGCGTTCCAGATCGGGAAGGTGTTCTGTGCGTCTCCGGCGTAGTTGAAGAGCCGGCCTTCGTCCCAGTCGTAGGCCGTCCAGGCCCAGCCACGGCCCGCCATGGCGGTTGCCTTCAGGTCCCGGGCCCACTCCTCGACGGAGTCGAAGTCGCGCTCGATCAGCTGTCCGATCAACCCCTCCGGCGCACCGCCGTTACCGCCGAGGTGCTCGAAGTAGATCTCGTGGTTCTTGATCCCGCCGATCGCAAACGAGAGCTCGATCTTGAGCGCCCGGAACTCCGAATAGACCTGATTCGCCGCAGCGAGGTCGACGGAGCTCAGCCGCTCGAGGATCTCGTTCCGCTTGCTCACGTATCCCTCGTAGAGCCGGTAGTGCGCCTCGACGGTCTCGCGCGAGATCCCGTCGAGCTCGAGCAGCTCTGGCTTCAGCTGGCGCGGGACGATCTCTTCGTGGTTGAACGCGAGCGTTGACACGTCGAATCCTTTCGTCGGAGGCGGTGCGCGAGCATAGCCGGACGCGATAGCCTCGCCCGTAGTCAGACAAAGGAGGAGAGATGCCATTCGAAGTTCCTCCGCTGCCGTACGACTATGCGGCGCTCGAGCCGCACATCGACGAGCAGACGATGCACTTGCACCACGACAAGCACCACCAGGCCTACGTGGACAAGGCGAACGCGGCGCTCGAGGGAACGGGCGAAGAGGACCGCCCCGTCGAGCACATCCTGACGATCCTCGACGAGCTTCCCGAGGACAAGCGGATGGCGATCCGCAACAACGCGGGCGGGCACGCGAACCACTCCCTCTTCTGGGAGATCATGGGCCCGAACGGGGGCGGGGAGCCGGAGGGCGCGCTCGCGGACGCGATCGACGACACGTTCGAGAGCCTCGATGCGCTGAAGAAGCAGATCAATGACGCCGGCGTCAACCGCTTCGGCTCGGGCTGGACGTGGCTCGTCTACGACGGGACCGACCTCGCCGTCTACTCGCTGCCGAACCAGGACTCGCCGATCATGCAGTCGGACGAGCCGCTGCTCGGGATCGACGTCTGGGAGCACGCCTACTACCTGTCCTACCAGAACCGCCGCCCCGACTACCTCGAGGCCTGGTGGAACGTCGTCAACTGGCCGGCCGTCGCCGAGCGATTCGAGCGCGCGACCGCCAAGGAGCACCTGCACGCGGGTTGACTCGAAGCCGAGCCGCCGGGGAAGCTCTCCCCGGCGGCTCGGCAATTCCTAGCTGCGAATGACCGGGCTCTTCGCTCCCAGGTAACACGTCGCCGCCTGCGCGGCCGGCAGGACCGAGCGAATTCGAAGCCTGGCAGGGAGCCGGATCTTGAACGATGCCGACGTGACCTGCGTCGGCGACGTTGTCGTCTTGGCGGTCGTGAGCGTGACCTTCTTCAGGGTCACCCACTTCGTGCGGCGGAGTCGCTGGAACACGACGTACTTACCCGAGAACGACTGTGCCGCCGTGACCGAGACGCTGAACTTGCCCAGCGCGAGCTTCTTGAGGGTCAGCGCCGGCGCGACCTTCACCGCGACGGACGGACTGGTCGCGCCCTTCAGCTTCGCCTGGTAGTTCGTGTCGATCGTCGGCTTGGCCGCATAGCTGAAAGAACCGCCGGTCGTCGTGGTCGCGGACGCGCTCTTCTTGAACCCGTTCTGACCACACGCCTGAGTCTGGATGTCGATGGACTGGCCGGTCTTCTGTGTCGACAGGACGCCGGAGAGCGTGCTCGTGCCCCCGTACGACACCACGATCGGCGCCGCCTTCAACGTCAGGGAGGGCGGTGCCGCAGCAACCGGTGCGGCGCAGAACGCAGCCAACACGAAAATCGGTAGTGCCCTTTTCATCGAGAGAACTCCCTTCGTCCGTTCTGGTGAAAGTTCCCCGTTTTCCGGCAAATTCATGCGCCGTGGTATGACTGGCCGATGCGAGCCCTGATCACCGGGGGAACAGGCCGGATCGGAAGTGCAATTGCCACACGGCTCGAAACCGAGGGATGGACGGTCGTGTCGGCGGGACGCGCCGACGGTGACGTCTCTCGCCCTGGCGAGGCGCGGGCCCTGGTCGAGCGGGCCGCCACCGAGCTCGGCGGGCTCAACCTGCTCGTCAACGCCGCTTCCGACGGTTTCGCCCCGAAGGACGTCCTCGAGGTCAGCGAGCAGGATTGGGACCTCGCATTCGGCGCGACCGCGAAAGGCAGCTTCTTCGTCACGCAGGCGGCGGCGCCGCATCTGCGTGAGTCGGGCGGAGCGGTCGTGATGATCGAAGACGTTGCCGCGTACCAGCCCTGGCCGTCCTTCGCCGTCCACTCCGCGGCCAAGGCCGCGCAGGCAATGCTGACGCGCGTTTTTGCACGCGCGCTTGCGCCGGAGGTTCGTGTCTGCGGGGTCGCACCGGGGCCGGTGGCGGTCGCACCGGGGCAGGAGGAGCGGCGCGCCGCGGAGACCCTGCTCGGGCGCGTCGGCTCGCCCGAGGACGTGGCCGAAGCGGTCGTCTTCCTCGCGGGCGCGGACTTCGTCACGGGCAGCTCCCTTGTCGTCGACGGCGGGCGTCTGCTCCAATCCGTTCGGCATGAGCGCGCGTAAAGACAAGGAGATGGAACTGGCTCTCGATCTGGACGTCCGCGCAGGCGCGCGCAATGCGAAACCGCGAACGGCGCCGGCCGAGCAATGCAGCGACGGCGAGCTGCTCGAGCGGATCGCGGGCGGCGACCGCGAGGCCTTCGACGTTCTCTACCGGCGCTTCGTACGGCCGGTTTTCGCGCTGGCGATGCGCCGGCTCGGCGACCGCGGCCGCGCCGAGGACGCGACCCAGGAGACGTTTGCCTCGATCTGGCGCTCCGCCGGCAGCTACAAGCCGGAGCGTGGGCCCGGCGCGCCGTGGCTCTACGCGGTTGCGAGGAACGCGATAGTCGACCGCACGCGGGCCCGCTATGAGCCCCCGGCGGAAGCACCGGACGAGCCGTCCTCCGACCCGGGCCCGCCCGAAGAGGCGGAGCGCTCGTGGCTCGCCTGGCGCGTCCACCGGGCGATGCAGGAGCTGCCGGAGCACGAGCGGCCGCTGCTCGAGCTCGCATACTGGAGCGGTCTCTCCCAATCCGAGATCGCCGACTTCCTGAATATCCCGCTCGGTACTGTGAAGACACGAACCCGCAGTGCGCTCAGCCGCCTGGCCGACGCGCTCGAGGAGCTGCAATGACCCAAGAACCGAATTTCGAAGAACTGGTCGGCGGGGACCTGCCCGCCGAGGAGGAGGCACGGCTTCGCCGCGCTCACGAGCTGCTGCTCGCGGCCGGGCCGATGCCCGAGCTGCCGCCGAGCCTCGAAGAGCCGACCACCGGCGAGCGAGGGCGCCCGCGCCAGGAGGAGAACGTCTATCAGCTGCTCCCGCGCAGGCGGGCCGGCGCCGCACTCGCCCTCGCGGCCGCGATCGCGCTGGTCGCGTTCGTCGGCGGCTACGTCGTCGGCTTCAGGCACGACAATTTCACGGCGCGGTACTCGGTGCCGATGCACGGGGTCGCCGGAGTCGACGCCTCGGCCAAGATCCAGATCGCCTCGCGCGACTCGCACGGGAACTGGCCGCTGAGGGTCGAGGCCCGCGGTCTGCCGAAGCTCAAGAGCGGCTACTACGAGATGTTCCTCACCCACGGGAAGCAGAAGTTCACGTGCGGCACCTTCAGCGGCGCCGGCGCGAAGACGGTCAAGGTGCGGCTGAACGCTCCGTACCAGCTCCAGCGCGGCGACGGCTGGATCGTGGTGAAGGAGCTCCCGGGCCGGCCGGTACCCGGCCCGACGGTGCTGACGACGGCCTAGCTCGTACTAGGGCGCGACCCGGCCGCTGTCGAGGAACGCGCCGTACGTGACGGGCATCTTCTCGGCGAAGAAGCGCTCGCACGCCTCCGCGTAGCGGCGGATCTCGCGTTGCGCGCTCTCGGCCGCGCGCAGCGAGATGAAGTTCATGAGCGACCGCGCGTTGACCGTCCAGTAGAACTCGGTGTAGGCGCCCATCGGCATCGCGAGCCGCGCGAGCTCGCGGGCGACTCCTTCTTCGACGAGCCGCGTGTACGTCGAATACGCAGCGTCGTAGAGCGCCTGCAGCTCCTCGCGCGTCCGCTCGGCGAGCTCCGGGTCGACGGGCTCGAACGAATAGGCGCCGGGCTTGCCGACCTGCGAGCGCACGTCCTCCGGCGCCGGCACGTAGAAGTCGTCGGTCGCCTTCGCGTAGCGCATCGAGAACTCGTTGAAGGAGCCGACCCGATGGCGGAACCACTCGCGCGCAACGAAGAGCGGCGCGCGGACATGAAAGCGGAAGGCGTTGTGCTCGAAGGGCGTCCCGTGCCGATCCCGCATCAGGAAACGGATTAGCCCTTCGTCGGACTCGTCCATTTCGGTCTTGTGGCGAGCGAAGCTGACGCGTGCACCGTTGACGACCGAGAGGTCGCTCGCCATCGAGTCGTCCAGCCGCACGAACCCGTGGTCGAGGACAGGAATCGTGTTCTCCGTTATCACTTCGGCCATGGCCGCCACGTCGGCGAGTCTAGCCGGGGCATATGTCGGCACCTCGGGCTGGTCCTACCCGTCCTGGCGGGGCGGCTTCTATCCCGCGGGGGCAGACCCGAAGACGTTCCTCTCCTTCTACGCCGAGCACCTCGACACGGTCGAGCTGAACACGACCGGTTATCGGCTGCCGGCCGAGGAGCAGTTCGCCCGCTGGGCCGAACAGACGTCGGACGGCTTCCGCTTCGCGGTGAAGATGCCGGTCACGCGGCGGCTCGACGGGATCGGCACTTTCGTCGAACGCGTCGGGCTGCTGGGCGACCGACTCGGTCCGCTGCGGGTGGTCGTCCAGAGCGCGCGCGATGACGGGCTGCTCACCTTCCTGCTCGGCTCGCTGCCGCCGGAGCTCGAGGTCGCATTCGACTTCCGCCACGAATCGTGGGCCGGAGTCGACGTCCCGGTGCGGGTGAACGACTTCGAGAGCGAGGCGCCGTTCCGGTACCTCCGGCTCCGCGAGGCGCCGTACGACGACGAGGCTATGACCGCATGGGCGGCCCGGATCCGGCCACTCCTCGAAGCCGGCACTCGCATCTACTGCTACTTCAAGCACGAGGACGAGCCGACGGCGCCGCGGTACGCGCAACATCTGCTCGAGCTGCTGCGTTAGGTTCGTCTTCCCGTGCCCGATTACCGGAAGCTGCTCGCCGAGCTCGCCGTCCACGTCGGCGCCGACGTTCAGCCCGGCCAGGACGTCGTGGTCACCGTCTGGGATCCCATCCAGGCGCCGGTCGCGCGGGCGGTCGCGGAAGAGGCGTATGCCTCCGGCGCCCGTTACGTGAGCGTCGTCTACTGGGACGGCCACGCGAAGGCCTCCCGAATCCGTCACGCGCCGGAGGACTCGCTCGGGTTCGTCCCGGACTGGTTCAGGCGGGTGAACACGGAGGCGGTCGAGCGCCGCAGCGCCTGGATCTCGATCCTGGGCGATCCGGATCCCGATGTCTTCGCCGACGTCGACCAGGACCGGTTGGGCCGGGACCAGATGCCCTACATCCCGGAGATCTTCGAGACGATCTCGACTCGCGCCGTCAACTGGACCGTGGTGCCCGGGCCGAGCCCGGCCTGGGCCGAGCGACTGTTCGGTGAGCCGGACGAGGAGCGGCTCTGGCAAACGCTGGCGCCGATCCTTCGACTGGACGCGGACGATCCCGTGCAGGCCTGGCGCGACCACGTGGAGCATCTGACCAATCGGGCCGCTGCGCTCAGCGAGCGACAGTTCGAGTCGATCCGCTTCGACGGCCCCGGAACCGACCTGACCGTCGGCCTGATCGAAGGCCACCAGTGGCTGGCAGGTGTGTTTCCGACGACGTGGGGCCCGGTCCCGGTCGTCAACATGCCGACCGAGGAGGTCTTCACGTCGCCGGACCGCCACCGCGTCGAGGGCACCGTGCGGATGACGAGGCCGGTGCTGATGACCGGCGGCGCGCTCGTCGAGGGCCTGCGGCTGCGCTTCGAGGGCGGACGCGTGACCGAGGTCTCGGCGGACACGAATGCGGACGCCGTGCGAGCTCAGATCGGTCTCGACGAAGGCGCCTCACGTCTCGGCGAGGTGGCGCTGGTGGACAACACGTCGCCGGTCGGCCAGAGCGGGATAATTTTCGGCGACATCCTGCTCGACGAGAACGCCGCGTCGCACGTCGCGTGGGGAGGCGCCTACGACCTGACCGTGCCGGGGCTCCCGGACGGGCGCGACGAGCGAGAGCGCCTCGGCTTCAACTACTCCGACGTCCACCAGGACGCGATGATCGGCGCTCCGGAGGTGAGTGTGGACGGCCTCGAGCCGGGCGGCGCCGCCGTCCCGATCATGCGGGACGGCGACTGGATTCTCTAGCTGGGACTAGTCGGAGGGCTGCGGCACGACCCGGATGTAGGGCTTCGGCGAGTCCCACTCGCCGAAGAGCTCCTTCGCCTCGTCGTTCGAGACCGAGCCGGCGATGATCACGTCCTCGCCCTGCTGCCAGTTGACCGGCGTCGCGACCTTGTGCTTGGCCGTCAGCTGCAGCGAGTCGATCACGCGCAGGACCTCGTCGAAGTTGCGGCCCGTCGTCATCGGATAGACGAGGATCAGCTTCACCTTCTTGTCGGGGCCGATCACGAAGACGTTGCGGACGGTCTGGTTGTCCATCGGCGTCCGCGAGCCGGCCTCGCCGTCGGTCTCGGCGGCGAGCATCCCGTACAGCTTCGCGACCGTCAGGTAGGGGTCGGCGATCAGCGGGTAGTTGGGCGCGGTTCCCTGAGTCTCCTCGATGTCGCGTGCCCACTCGGTGTGATCGCTCTCGGAGTCGACCGAGAGGCCGATGATCTTGACTTCGCGCTTGTCGAACTCGGGCTTGATGCTCGCCATGTAGCCGAGCTCGGTCGTGCAGACCGGCGTGAAGTCCTTCGGGTGCGAGAAGAGCACCGCCCAGGAGTCGCCGATCCAGTCGTGGAAGTGAATCTTGCCTTCGGTCGTGTCCGCCTCGAAATCAGGTGCCGTTTCGCCGATTTGCAACGCCATTGTTCTCTCCCTCCACCCCCGAAAATGGTTTAGCGGAGAAGCGTACTCACCTAGCGAGGGGCTGTGTCGAGCCGCCGCTCGTAGGCGCCGGTCTCGACGATCTCGGCCAGCTGCGCCGCCGCATGACGAACTTCGTCGTCGGTCGTGAAGAAGTGCGGGCCGAATCGGATCCCGACGCCGGGCCTCACGTCGCACACGATCTCGCGCGCGTCGAGCTCCCGCTGCACGGCCTCGGCCTCAGGCGTCCGGACGACGACGGCGCCGCCGCGGCGTTCCGGGTCGCGCGGGCTCGCGATCTCGAACCCCGACGCCTCGAGCAGCTCGGCGAGGAGCCCCGTCTGGCGGAGCGAGTGCTCTCGGATCCGCTCGACGCCTACCTCGGCGATCAGGTCGTAGCCGGCGGTGGCCGCATAGAGCGCCGGCACGTTCGGCGTTCCGGTCAGGAAGCGCCGCGCTCCCGTCGCATACTCGAGCTCGGGCTCGAACGCGAACGGCCTCGCGTGTGCCTGCCATCCCGTGAAGGTCGGCTCCAACCGGTCGGCAAGGTCGGGCCGCACGTAGAGCCAGCCGGCCCCGGGGCCGCCACAGAGCCACTTGACGCTCCCGCCTACGGCGAAGTCGACGTCGAGCGAGGTCAGGTCAAGCGGGATCGTGCCCGCAGAGTGGTAGGCGTCGAGGACAACCAAGGCGCCGGCTTCGTGCGCGCGGCGGACGATTGCCTCGACGTCCTGGATCTCGCTCGTCATCGAGAGGACATGGCTGATCGGGACGAGCAGCGTCCGCTCGTCGATCGCGGCGATCACGGCCTCGTCGTTCTCGACGACCTCGATCTCGGCCCCGCGCCGCCACTGCGCCTGCTGGAGGTAGCGCACCGAGGGGAACTCGCCCTCGCCGAAGAGGATCCGGTTGCGGGGCGGCTCGAACTCGAAGCACGACAGCACGACGGCTTCGGCAACGGCGACGTTCTGGTGCATGGCGATCGAGCCGGGCGGCGCGCCGATGATCCGGCCGAGGCGATCGCCGGCCGCGACCGACGTCTCCCACCAGCCCTCCTCCCAGGCCCGCACGCCTCGCTCGCGCCACTCTTGCGCGTAGCGGCGCAGGCCCTCCTCGGCGCCGACGGGCATCGCGCCTAGCGAATGGTTGATCAGGTAGGTCGTGTGCTCGAGGATCGGGAAGCGGTCGCGGTAGGTCTCGAGCTGCTGCATCAGCGTGCCTCGCGTGCCGCGACCGGCGCCGGTGCTGACGGCCGCGGAGGTGGCTTGGAGTCGACCAGGACGGCGGCGGCGAGCAGGATCGCCATCCCGACGACGCTCTCACCTGTGAGGCTGCCCCGCAGCCGCGCCAGCACGGGGCCGCCGCTGCCGCGTTCGAGAGCCGGCCGCGCGACGAAGTGGTGCACGGCGCCCCAGGTGAGAGCGAGAGAGACCAGGCCGAGCTTCACGAGCAGCACGCGCCCATAGCCTGCCGTCCAGAGATCGCTGAGCGCGGGCAGCCGGACGATGCTCAGGTAGACGCCGGCAGCGAGGACGATTGCGATCAGAACCGACGCGAAGCGCGAGAAGCGCAGGAACGCCGCGCGCCGGAGCTCCGGGGCCTTCGGCCAGACGACGAACGCAAGCTGGACGAGCCCGCCGATCCAGAGCGCCGCCCCGCACAGGTGCGCCCAGTCGGCGAGCTCGGACCGCCACGACGAGCCGGGATCGACGGCCGAATGGCCCGACAACGACAGCCCGGACGCGAAGCCGAGCCCGAGCACGAGCGCAGGCCAGAGCAAGACGCGGCGGTCGGTCAGCCAGGCGAGGAAGACGAAGGCCGCGACGAACGCGTAGCCGAGCGTCATCGCGATGAACGCCTCCCCGAAGCGGGTTCCGCCCGCGATCGACGAGAGGTCCCCGTACAGGAAGCTGACGAACGGCACCTGGAGGGCGTCCTCCGCGCGGAGGAGGAACGCGAGGATGCCGATCTCGAGCGTCGCCACGACCCCGGCGCCGACGATTAGGAAGAACCGCCGTTCTGCCGCCGCGGGCAGATCGCCGCGTGCGACGAGCAAACGGAAGCCGAGCCCGCCAAGCAGCAGTGCGAGCGACAGGAAGTACCCCCAGCGCACGATGTGCTCGGTCGTCGTCGGGCCGGAGGAACCGTAGGCCTCGGTCGGCGGCGGCGGCTTCACCTTGACTCCGAAGGTGAAGACGCCGGAAACGACGTGGCCGTCTTCGGACAGCACGTGCCAGCGGACCGTGTAAGGCCCGCGCGGCAGCTGCCGAAGCGGGACGGTGACCGTCCCGCCGTTCGCCTGCGCCGTGCCGGACAGCGTCTTGCCGAACTGGTTCTTGACCTGGATCGCGTTCGGCTCGGCCTTGACCGACTGATCGAACTTGAGCACGACCGTGCGCGGGGCAGTTCGCAACCGCTGCTGGAACTTCGGCGAGGTCGAGTCGAGGTTCGCGTGCGCGAACGCCTGCGTGGGCAGCGCGAGGGCAGCAACTACTGCCGCAACTACTCCCGAGCGCAGCGATGGGACAAACCAGCCCCGCGAAAAATGCACAGCATTTTTCGCGGAAATCATCGGTGGGGAGCTCCGGCTGCCGGCGACAGGTGGCCGAACACCGGCGCGATGTCGCGGTCGCAGTACAGGGACACGGATACGACGACGAACACGAGCGCGAAGCCGGCCTGGAGCACGGCAGCACGCGGCCGGAAGCAGCGGAGCAAGGGGAACGCAGCGCCGGCGACCAGCGTCCAGCCGAGCAGGTGGTGCAGGAACGCCGAGCGTGCGTAGAACCAGCTGTTCTGCTCGTGGATCAGGAACGCCGCGCCGGAGACGAGAAACGCCAGCGCCGTGCAGAGCCGCCAGTAGGGGCTATGCAGCTTCCCGCGCGCGAGCCCGAGCTCGGCGGCGCCGGCCAGCATCATCACCTGCGCCCACGATCCGTGGGCGAGCATGTGGATCGTCGAGCTCGTGTAGAACACCATCACGGGCCACATCAGGACGCCCATCAGGAACGCGAACGACGGCCACAGGTACGGCCGCCACGGCCGCCGGCCCCAGGCCTCCTCGCCGACGATCGCCTCGGCGAGCAGGAGCAGGCCGATGATCAGGAGGCCGGTCGCGAACCACCAATGGACGAACTCAGCCTTCGGCAGCATCCTCGACCTCTTCCAGATCCTGGAGCAGCCCGGGCGCGAGCACGAGCGCGAAGACGAGCCCGACGAGAACCACGTACAGCGGCGGCTCCGAGAGCAGCCACCAGAATCCCTGCTCGTGCGGGTGCAGGAAGGTCAGCCTGTACGGCTGCAGGAAGGCCCAGCCGACGCCGACGAGCATCGTCACCGGGCCGATCAGATTGACGGCGACAGCGCGCGGCGATCGTCGGCGCAGCTGCGCGGCCGCCTCGGTTGCGAAGTGAGACTCCATGCTCCTCCCGCGAGGTCGACGTCACGACGGACCCGCGGGCGGATGGCGCGCGCGGGCTAGGCGGGAACGGGAGGCGGGCGGCTCTCGAAAGCGAGACCGAAGAGGCGTCGCGGTGCCCGGGCGTCCGTCGTGCAGTGGGCCGGCGCCGGCGCGGAGACCCGGGCCATGCGGTTCGCGTGCGCCACGGCGGCCTCCGCGAAGCGTTCGTACGCGGCAAGCCAGGCCGCAACGATGCCCCAGCCGATCGCCACAAGAACGGCGAGCACCGCGAAGACGGGCAGGGCGGATGTGTGCAGCCACGGAGCGAGCAGGGGCCAGCGTCCACTCGAGAGCCGCTCCGCGTCGGTTTGGACGAGGTAGAAGAGCGCGGTGACGAGGAAGGACGCGAGCCAGAGGCGCGGCGAGAAGACCACGCGGACGCGTGGCGCGCGCGCCGGGCTCGTCCCAACCGCCGACAACAGGCCCCGAGCAGCACGTGCGGCCGAGTGAGCGCGCGCGAACCGCCACGCGAGCCTGGCGAGCAGGAGCGCGATCCCCACCTTCACGCCGGCGAGCAGGAACGGGTAGTAGTCGGCGCCCGCGTACCCCGGCGCCGCGACGTGCCGGCCGAAGTCGAGCCGGTGGGTCAGGCTGCGGCCGGCGAGCTCGGCGACCAGCGCCAGCAACCCGAAGGCGAGCCCCGAGAGAAGGCGCTGATGGCGACGCGCCCTTTCCACGCTTGGATGGTACTGCGTGGCCAGGAGGCTCGGTTAGCCGACCGCGGTGAGGATCCACCCACCCGGGGTGGTTCCGTCAAATCCGAGCAGCAGCACGCGCTGCCACGTGCCTAGGCAGAGCTGCCCGTCTCGAAACGGGATCTGCTCGGTGCGAGGGCCGATCAAGTACCTGACGAGCCGCTCGCGGTCGTTCGCCTCATGCGGCACGAGCCGGGCGAGCAGGTCCTCGAGGTCCTCGAAGAAGCCGCTCTCACGCTCGTTCACGCGCACGATTCCGGTCTCGTCGGTCGGCGAGACGTACGCGATGCCGTCGTGGTGGCCGTTTCGCGCGAGCTCGTGCGTGACGTCGTTGGTGATGTCGATCACTGTCAGCGAGGGAAGCGCGCAGGCGATCGAGTAGGGGATCTCCACCGAGGTCACGGCCACCAGCTCCGTGGCGCTCGTTGAACCCCGGCTGGGAGCACGATCCGAGTCCTCCAGCCAGACCGAGCGCGTAGCGCTGAGGTCACGCCACGACCTCCCTTGGGAGGCGGAAGTGCACGTCCTCGCGAGCGACCTCCACCTCGGTCAGCTCGTCGTAACCAGCCGCGGCGAGTTGAGCGACGACGGCCTGGACGAGCTCCTCCGGCGTCGACGCGCCCGCGGTCAACCCGACCGCGGTGTGGCCGTCGAGCAGGTCGCGGCCGAGCGTGCGCTCGCCGTCGATCAGGGTCGCGATTGCGCCGTGAAGCCGGGCGACCTCGACGAGGCGCTGCGCGTTTGAGCTCGTGTCGGAGCCGATCACGAGTATCAGCGTCGCCCCTTGCCGCACCATTTCCTTGACGGCGTCCTGACGGTTCTGCGTCGCGTAACAGATGTCGTTCGCGTCCGGCCGCTTTAGATCTCCGAAACGGTCCGATAGCGCGTCCACGGTCGACGCAACGTCGTCGAGCGAAAGCGTCGTCTGTGTGATCACCGCGACAGGCTTACCGGCCGCATCGAGCTTCTCTGCGTCCTCGGCCGACTCGATCACGACCGTGGACTCGGGCCGCTCCCCTCGCGTCCCGATCACCTCGACGTGATCGGCATGGCCGACGAGGGCAACGAGGTGCCCGCTGTCGGCATAGCGGCGCGCCTCGGCGTGGACCTTCGAGACGAGCGGGCAAACCGCGTCGACGACCTGCAGCCCTCGCGCCTCGGCGTTCTTCTTCACCGCCGGCGCGACGCCGTGCGCCGAGAGGACGCAGATCTGGCCGGACGGGATCTCGTCCTCGTGTTGGACGAACACTGCACCAAGCCCTTCGAGCCGCCGGACGACGTGCTCGTTGTGGACGATCTCGTGCCGGACGTAGACCGGTGGCCCGTGCTGCTCGAGCAGCCTCTCGACGATCTCGATCGCGCGGTCGACGCCCGCGCAGAACGACCGCGGCGCCGCCAGCAGGACACGTTTGCTCACGCGACGGCCTCCAGGCTCTTGAGCGCACGCCGGGCGTCGCGTGCCGCCCTCGCCGTCTCGCGCGGCGCACGGATGAAGCCGCGTGCGAGACCGATGTAGTCGACGTTGCCGTCGAGCCGAACGCCCTCGGCGAGGCCGGCGAGCTCGCGGCCAGGCGCGTCGCTGATCGCACGGATGCAGCCGGCCAGCCGCCCGGTTCGCGCAAGCGGCCCCGACTCCATGTCGACGGCGTCCGCGCCGCTCGACTTGTACAGCTGCTCGCGCTCCGCCGGATCGTCGATGATCCTGCTCGCGCCGAGGATCGTGCCTGTCACCGCGGGCGTCACGCCGAGCGGCGGGCCTTCCCAGAGCACCTCGCCGTTCTCGTCGACAACGCGCGTCGCGTCGATCACGGTTCCGATCTCGAGCCCCGGCCGGAGCGCACCGGCGAGCCCGAACGACACGAGCCGTCCCTCACCCGGAATGCCGCCCGAGGCGCCGAGCCCGAGCCTCACCGTCGGCCCGAGCCGCCTCGCGATCCGCTCCTCGACGCCCATCGCGCAGCCGAACACAAGGTTGCCGTCTAGCCGGTGAGCGTCCAAGCCATGCTCCGGACGCCTTCCCTGAGGCTGTCGGCCGCGACGAGCGCCGCCGACGGCTCGAAGCCGGAGTGGATCCCGCAATGCTCGCAACGCGGGTCGTTGCCGGGCCCGTAGTCCTCCCACTCGATCCCTTCGAGCAGCGCGTCGTAGGTCGGGAAGATGCCGTCGGTGAGCAGGTAGCAGGGGCCCTTCCAGCCGTACGGGTTGCGCGTGATCGACCCCCAGGGCGCGCAGGCCAGCTTCCGCTCGCCTGCCAGGAACTCCTGGTAGACGGGGCTCGCGAGCCAGCGGTAGCCGTCCTTCTTCGCGGCGGCCTTGATGATGCGGAACTTCTGCTCGTGCTCCGTCCGCGTCATCGTCAGGTTCGGGTCTATCTGCGAGTACTGGTACCCGGGCGCGACAAGCATCCCGTCGATCCCGACGTCGTTCGTGAGGTAATCCATCATCTGGAGCACGTCCTCGACCTTTGTCTCTTTGAAGATGGTCGTGTTGGTCGTGACGCGGTATCCGGCGGCCCGCCCCGCCTTGATCGCGTCGACGGCCGTGTCCCAAAGGCCCGGGTAGTCGCAGATGTAGTCGTGGATCTCGCGCATGCCGTCGAGATGCACGACGAACGTCAGGCGCGGATTCGGCTCGAAGACCTCGAGAAACTCCTCCAGCTTGAGCGCGTTCGTGCACAGCTCGATGTTCTTCTGCATCTCGAGCATTCCGGCGACGACGTCCTCGATCCCCTTGTAGACGAGCGGCTCGCCGCCGCAGATGGAGACGACCGGGGCCGGGCACTGTACGCCGGCGTCGACGCACTCCTCGACGGACAGCCGTGCCTTGTTCGACTCGTACTCGCGGATCTTCCCGCAGCCGATACAGGCGATGTTGCACGCCAGCGTCGGCTCGAGCATCAGGACGAGCGGAAAGCGGGCGCCGGCCCGCTTCTGCTTTGCGACGTAGCTGCCGATCTGGATCGTCGAACGGAGTGGGAATTTCATGCGGCGAGCCTTTCTCGTAGACGTCCCAGGGCCATCAGCGGGAAATGCAGACGGTAAAGGTGGTAGCGGATCATGAAGTCAAGCGGGAATCCCGTGCCGGTGTAGTGGTCCTCGTTCCAATCGCCATCAGATCGCTGTACGAAACAGAGCCAGTCAACGGCCCGCTTGGCCGGCTCCGAGCCGGCCTCGCCTGCCGCGACGTAGCCTAATAGTGCCCATGCCGTCTGCGAAGGAGTGGCAGGGCCTTTCCCGCGGAGGCTCGGGTCGGCATACGAGAGGATGTCCTCGCCAAAGCCCCCTTCGGGCCGCTGCACGGCATCGAGCCACGCGACCGCAGACCGCACCGCTGGGTGGTCGGCCGGCACGCCGCAAGCCGCGAGCGCGGGCAGAACGGCGCCCGTGCCGTAGATGTGGTTGACCCCCCAGCGGCCGAACCACGAGCCGTCCTTCTCCTGCTCGTCGAGCATCCACTCGAGCCCGCGCTCGACCGCCCGCTCGTAGCCCGGTTCCGGCGCGAGCGCCTCGAGCGCATGGGCCGTCACGTCGGAGCTTGGCTCGTCGGTGACCTTGCCGAAGTCGCAGAAGGGCAGCTTGTAGAGCCAGAGCGCCTCGTTGTCGACGTCGAAGGCGCCCCACCCCCCGCTACGCGACTGCATCCCGGCGGCCCACGCGAGGCCGCGGTCGACGGCGTCTGCGCCGAGGTCGAGGCCGCGCAGCGCCAGGGCGACGAGGGCCGTGTCGTCGACGTCGGGGTAGAGGTCGTTCTCGAACTCGAACGCCCAACCGCCGGGCGCGAGGTCGGGGCGGCGCACAGTCCAGTCGCCTTGGACCGTGACCTCCTCGCGGACGAGCCACTCGCCGGCGCGGCGCAGCTGCGGGTGAGAGCCCGGCACGCCGGCATCGAGCAGCGCGATCACGGCGAGGGCCGTGTCCCAAATCGGCGACTGGCAAGCCTCGGGGCGGAGCCGGTCGCCCTCGTCGATCGTGAAGCCGCTCCAGCCTTCGACGGCCGCGCGCAGCGTCTCGTCCTCGAACCCGTGCCCGAGCGCCGCGAGCATGACGATCGACCAGACCCAGGGCGGCTGGATGCCGCCCCACGACCCGTCCGCCTCCTGGCGGTCGCGCACCCAGCGCTCGGCCGTCGCGAAGGCGACGCGGCGGATCGGGCCCGGCCGCGGCGGCGGCTTCGTCTGCCCCGGGCGAGCACCGATCTCGCGCAAGTCGATCGCCGCCGGACGCACCGGCCTGAGCGCCTGGACGACCGAGAGCGGGACGACCGTCTGGCGCGCCCAGCACGAGAAGTTGTAGACGGAGAACGCGCCGTCCGGAGGCAGCAGGATCACCTCGGGCGGCAGCCGCGCGATCCATTGCCAAGGCCAGTGGCCAAGCAGCGCCAGGAAGCACTTGGTGAACACGCGCGCGTGAGAAGCGCCGCCCTTCGCCCTGATGTAGTCGCGCGCGCGGGAGCCCGGTTCCGCGCCCGCCAGCTTCAGCGCCGTGTACGCCTCGATCGTCGTCGAGAGATCGGCCGGGCCCTCGAACCAGATCGACCACGTGCCATCCTCACGCTGCCGGGCGAGCAGCTCGTTCGCGATCTTCCGGTCGAGCTCAGGTGTTCGCAGGCCGAGAAAGTGGTGCCAGAAGAGGTGCTGGGCGATCATCGTCGCGTTGGACTCGAGCTCTCCGACCCACCAACCGTCGGGATGCTGGAGCTCGAGCAGCCGCGCGCCCGCTCGCTCGACCGCCGTGTCGAGGCTCGTCTGCGATCTGTCCGGGGCAACTGTCACACTGCCACCTTAGTTGTCATACCGGACAACATACGCGCAGCGGCACGTCCGCTCCTCACGGCGCTCTCCATGGTCGGTGGCCAGGGCGCCGCCCGCCACGCTCCGGCGAGCGCGATGCCGTCGCGGTCCGAGTCGGGCAGCTTCACCCCGGGCCGGACGGCAACCGTCGCCTCTGGCTCCCGGCTGACCCGCGACCAGAGCACTTCCGCCTCGCCGAGCCGCTCGGTCACCTGACCGGCGATTCGGTCGACGAGCTCACGGCCGCGGATCCCGAGCAGCTCGGGCGCCGCGCTCGAAACGACAGTCAGATACTGCCCTCGCTCCGGCTCGTGCCCGGTCAGGGTGCCGCGATCGAAAATCCAGTGCGCATCGCTGCCCAATAGCGCAGCAAGCGGCTCGCGAAGGATCGCGCGGTCGAAGAGCAGGTGGACGCTCACGATCGGCGAGTAATCGACGCGGAACGGCTCGCCGTCGAGCAGACGCGCCGCCTCGTCGGGCGCCAGGGCGAGCACGATCCCATCGGCGACGAGCTCGTCGAGGTCGTCGATGCGCACGCCCGTCTGTACACGGGCGCCGGCTTGCTCGAGCGTCTTCCGCGCGGCATCGCCGTGCATCTCGCCGAGCGGCGCGGTCGGCAGCACGAGGTCGCTTGCGGAGCGTCCCGATCGGAGCGCGGTGACGACCGTGAACCACGCGGCCTTCGCCTGCACCTCGTCGGCGCGCAGGTTGAGGCCCGGCCGGACGAAGACGTCCCAGAAGCGCTCGATCGTTGCGTCGGTCTCGCCATGGCGGCGGAGGAACGCCCCGAATGTCTCGTCCTGCTCCGGTTCGAGCCGCGGGAGCCGCGCGAGCAGCACCCCGATTCGGATCCGGTCGCGGACGCCGAGGTGCCGGTACGAGAGCAGCGGCCCGAGCCCGTACCCGATCTTCGCTGAGTGGCCATGCTCGTCTATCACGGTCAACTCGAGCGGGAGGCGCCTCACTTGTCCCGCGCTGCCGATCCGTTCCAGGAACGCCAGGTACTCGGTGAAGCAACCGAGCGCGACGTGCTGCCCGTTGTCGGGCGGCGGCTTCGGGTCGCCGTCACGCTCCGGAAGCGTCTGCACCTTGCCGCCGAGCGTCGGCCGTGCCTCGTAGAGGGTCACCTCGTGGCCACTGTCCACGAGCTCCAATGCGGCAGCGAGCCCGGCCAAACCGCCGCCGACCACTATCGCCCTCATCTCGCGAGCGCCGCTCCGACGACCCGCAGCTTTGCAACCGGCGAAAGCGTGGGGGCGCCGCCGAAAACGTCGAATCCATCGGCCTCGATCCGGTCGAGAGTCGAGCTGTAAAGACCTGCGAAAGTGGCGACGCAGGCGGCGCAACGCCTGTCGAGGTAATCGAGCAACGTCAGACCCTCGGCGAGGTGCGCTCTCGCGCGCGAGGCCTGAAACGCCATCAGCTCTCGCCATTCCGGCGTGGTGCGGCCGCCGGCGATGACATCTTCGGAGACCACGTAGCGCTCGAGCTCGTCCTGCGGCAGGTAGACGCGGCCGAGTCGCCAGTCCTCTGCAACGTCCCGGATGATGTTGATCAGCTGCAGCGCGATACCGAGCGTCTCTGCGCGCTCCGGCTCGTCGGCGCCGTACACCGGAACGCATGCCCGGCCGACCGCCCCCGCGACGCGGGCGCAGTAGCCACGGAGTTCGTCGAACGTCGCGTAGCGGGCCTGCTCCGTGTCCTGGACCCCGCCGTCGATGAGTGCTTCGAGAGCGTCGAGGGGAATCGCGAACCGACCGCGCGCATCGGCCAGCGCGAGGAGCGTCGCGTCCTCCCCGGGCGGCACCCCGAGCTCGGCGCGGAGGCGCTCGAGCTGCTCGCGTTTCGTCTCGTCGGGCAGGGAGCCGTCCGCGATGTCGTCGACACGGCGGGCGAACGCGTAGATAGCGGCGATCGCCCGGCGCTTGTCGCGCGGGAGCAGCATGATCCCGTAAGCGAAGTTGCGGGCGCGCCGGCGGGTCAGCCGCTCGACTTCGGCATACGCCTCCTCGACGATCATGGGACGAGCGCTCCCATCGCCGTCCGCACGAGCCTCATCCGGGACGGCTTCGGGCGACCCGTAAAGACGTCGAAATCGGCTCGCTCGAGCGCTTCGACCGCCGCGAGCCCGCCGCGGGAGAACGCGGTGACCGCGCGCCCGGTCCGCCCGCCGAGGCGGCCTCCGAGCGGCTCGCCTGACGCGAGCAGGCCGCGCGCCCTCCCGGCCTCGAACTCGAGCAGGCCGCGAAGCGGCTCGTTCGGCCCGTCGAGCGTATCGACCCCGAAGCGGCGCCGATCCTCGGCCGGCAGGTAGATCCGCCCGAGCGCGAGGTCGCGGGGGACGTCCTGGATGAAGTTGACGAGCTGGAGCCCGGTGCAGACGTCGTCGCTCAGGGCAACGGCCTCCTCGTCGTCCAACCGTCGGAGGACGCCGAGCACCATGCGCCCGCACGGATCGGCCGAGTGGACGCAGTAGTGCCTGACGTCGGCCCACGTCTCGTACTCGGAGATCCGTTGATCCATCCGGTTCGCCTCGATCAGCCGGAGAAAGGGCTCGCGAGGCAGCTCGAACTCCCGAAGCGTCGGCTGCAGTTCTACGAGCACGGGCCAGGTTGCCGTCCCGGCGAATGCCGCATCCACCTCGCCTTCGAGCTCGTCGAGCGCGGCGAGCCGAGCCTCGCGGCCGCCCTCGAGCTCGTCACCGAGGATGTCGACCAGCCGCGCGTAGGAGTAGAGCGCCCGGATATGCGGCCGCAACTCGCGAGGAAAAGCGAGCGAGGCAACCGGGAAGTTCTCTCCGCGGGCACGCTCGGCGACCGAAGCGATATCGAACACCGCTAAACCATCGCGGTTCGCGCCCCGCAGGCGCAACTTTCTACTACCAGGACACGTCGAGCCGGTCTCCGGCCCGGATCCCGCGGCGCTCGGCCTCCCCGGCGGGAAGCTCGATCACGGCTTTCGCGCCGCGGGCGCCCGCCGTCCGCCACGGCCGAACGTTTGGCGAAACCTTCAGCACCTCGCCGTCGCGAGAGAGAAACACAGCGTCGATCGGAAAACGCATGAAGAACATGTGAATCGACCCCGCGGGCCGAAGTAGCAGCCCCTGCCCCGTCTCCAGAGACTTCCGCCCGAGCAATCCCCGCATGCGCGTCAAGGAATTGTCAGCGACCGAGCAGCGCTCGCAAACGACCTTCCCGTCAACGGTCTGAATCGAAATCTCCTTCATCAACGTCGTCCCAAGGAACGCATTGGTTCGTGCGCGGAGGCCGGCTTCGCCGGCCGGGAGCGCAAACCGGCGTCCCGCGCCGCATTGAACACAACGAGGGGGCTCGCGGGGGGAACCGGGTTCCCCCCGCGAGCCTTGCGAGGGGAAGCCCAGGCTTCCCCCGCAAGGCTAGTAGCCGATGTGAATGTGGTCGTAGTGATTGGCGAGGGCGAAAGACGGGCCCCCGAGCCCGAGCAGTGAGATCACCTGCTTGGGCATCATCTCGGGCGGCAAGAGAAGCACGTCGCGGACGGCACGCTCCGTGATCCCGCCCGGCTGCTGGTGGCCGTAGATCGCCGTCCCGCCGACCTCGCTGATGTCGGCCGCGAGACCGTAGATGTGCGCCGAGATCACGCCCGGGCGCGCGTACAGCCGGTGACCGCTGATCAGGCAGGAAACGGTGACCTGCCCGAACGAATCGGCGAGGTACTCGATCGACGCGAGCACGCGGACGTCGACGCGGCCGGACTCGATGTCGCCGCGGCCCGCCGTGTAGATCGTGACACGCGGGTCGTTCAGGACCTTCTTCCCGAGAGCCGCCTTCTGGGCCTCTAGCCCGCGGACGAGCGCGCGCAGGCCGACGGCGCGGTAGTAGTGCGAGAGCGCCACGGCCCGGTCGGCGAACGACGTCTCACCGGAGACGGCGAACGTCGCCGCCCAGGGCGTCGCGCTCTTGACGCCGTCTTGCGACAGACGACCTGCGAGCGTGCGAAGGCCGGCAAGATTCGACGGCGCTGCACCGTTGTGCCCCTCGGCCCGGAGGACGCCGAGCAGCAGCGCCCAGTCGAGGCGATTCGCGCGGGCAACGCCGAGGAGGTGCCGCGCGAAGAAGGGCTTGAGACGCATGGCCGGCGGCGTCGGGTCCGGCATCGACCGGTTCAGCCAGACGTTCGATGCAGCCGCTCCCTCGAGGTCGACGGGAGCCGGCTTGGGCGTCTTCGCGGCCTTCGCCGGCGCGGCGGCCCGCGACGCGGTAGCTGCCGGCGCAGCCTCGGGCGGTGAAGTCGAGGTCGAGGCGGCGGCCTGCGCCGCGCTCGATGCCGACCCGGTGGCGGCCTGCTGAACCGCCGCCTGTGCCGTGGCGGAGGCGGTCGGAGCCGCGGCGGGCGGCGTGTCTGCCGGCGTCGCAGCGGTGGCTCCGCCGTCGGTCGCCGTCGGTGCGGGCACGGTCGCGCCCCCGCCGTCGGGGAGGTCGGCAGGATCGGTTGAAGCGGACGTAGTGGTCGGATCGGTCGCCGCGTCTGTCGTCGTCGCGTCTGTCGTCGTCGCGTCCGTCGCCGCCGCGCCTGTCACGGCCGAGTTCTCGAGCATCGAGCGAACCTGGTCTCCCGCTGACGCGGAGAACGCGGCTCCGGCGACGAAGAGCGCCGCAAAGGTCAGGCTGACCGCGACGCGCCGCGCGCCGGAGCGCTTCCCGGACGCGTTCGCGGCCGCGGCCGGTTCGGCCTCGGCGTCACCGCCTTGGTCCCACTCGTCCCACGCGCGCCCGTGGCGCAGCCTGCTGATCAAGGAATTCCGTCGTGGCATTTGCCTTTCGCTCCGTTGTCGGGCGTCGAGGCCGCCACTTCGACGCGGATTTTCGTGATTTCGAAATCCGCGGGCCGTACGGACTGACCTGACTATCGACAGCGCCCTTCGTCGGCACTCCCCCGAAAAGGGGAGATGCCGGATCGATCACCAGTCCGAGGGATACGCCCAGGGCGGCGCGCTCACGATGATCGCCTCGACTGGAGCAACTTAGGCGGCGCGGCCACGCCGAAAACCCTTACGGAGGAAATCCGGCGTGACCGACAATTCCAACCGTCACCTTTTCAGGCTCGATTTCACTCCTTACCAGTTTGTCCTCACTGCTTCTCAGGTTGCAAACCGGGCGACCCTGTGCGCCCTCGCCGCAAGTGAAGGGAGGTGAACGGAATGCTGAAGCTCTTCGCACTCGCGCACGTGTTCGCCGCTAACGCGACCGAGTCGCTCAAGAAGCGCGAGGACGGTCAGACGATGGCCGAGTACGGCGTCGTCCTGGCGGTCATCACTCTCGTGGTGGTCGTGGCGATCACCACGCTGTCGGGCAACATCAAGAACGCTATCGACAGCGTGTCCGCCATCCTCCCGTAGCTAAACCCAAGCAGTTCTCCGGCAGAAAGGGCCCCTCCTCCGGGAGGGGCCCCATCCAGGCGAAATAGACCGAAAGATTCCCGTGAAGAAGCGAATTTCAATCCGCAATCAGCAGGGCCAGACGATGACCGAGTTCGCGCTCGTTCTTCCCGTCCTAGCGCTGCTCCTGTTCGCCGTCATCCAGTTCGGCATCGTCTTCAACAACTACGTGACGCTGACGGACGCGACGCGCGCAGGCGCGCGGAAAGCCGCCGTCTCGCGCCAGGCGTCGAACCCCGCAGCGACCGCGGAGACGGCCGTACGCAACTCGGCGGCCGGCCTGAAGCAGTCGAACCTCAACGTCACGATCACCTCGACGTGGCAGCCGGGTGCCGACGTCTCGGTCACGGCGACCTACCCCTACAAGGTCAGCCTGCTGGGCCTGGTGGCCAAGGCCGGCAGCCTCTCCAGCACGACCACGGAGCGGGTCGAATGAGCGCGCGCAACGAGCGGGGCCAGGCCATGGTCCTCACGGTCGTCTTCCTGGTCGTGCTGCTCGGAATGGCGGCGATGGTCCTCGACGTCGGCTCCTGGTACAGGGCCGACCGGGACACCCAGAGGACCGCCGACGCCGCGGCGCTAGCCGGCGCCCAGGCGCTGCCCGACGACCCGAACACGGCTATGCAGCTCGCCCAGCAGTACGCAGCGAAGAACGGCGGCCTCGGCACAGGAACGATTTCGATCTCCTCGAACATCGTCCCGAACGACACGATCACCGTGTCGGTCAAGCGCACCGCGCCGAGCTTCTTCTCGAAAGTCGTCGGCGTGAACGGCGTGAACGTCGGTTCGCAGGCCGTCGCGCGAAGCGAAGGCGTGGCGTCGGTCAAATACGTCGCCCCGATCACCGTCGACTGGCAGCACCAGCTGCTGAACTGCACCGGGCCTTCGCAGCACCCGAAGTGCAACGTCCAATTCGGCGTCAACACGACGCTCACCCTGCAGGACCTCCACTCGCCCGGCGGCGGCAACGCAGCCGGCGCGTTCGGGTTGATCAACCTCAACTACGGCGACACGACCGGCAACGTCGGCGCCGGCACGCTGGCGGGCTGGATGCTGACCGGTTTCCCGGGCACCCTGCCGACCGGCATCTACTACCAGGCGCCGTCGGCGAACTTCAACAACAGCCAGTTCGACAGCGCTATGAACACGCTGATCCAGAACGGCACCGAAGTGCTGTTCCCCGTCTACCGCTCGCTCACCGGCCCGGGCCAGAACGCGAAGTACGACATCATCGGCTGGGTCGGATTCGTCATCACGTCGTTCAACACGGGCGGCAGCAACGGAAGCCTGACCGGCCACTTCACGAGCTACACGGCCGACGGCATCCAGGACACCACGGGCGGAAACCCCTACTTCGGGGTCAAGAAAGTCCAGCTCGTCGGTTAACCCCCTCACCCAGGAGAGAGAGACACCCAATGGCATATCGAGCTAGGAACATCCTGATCGCGGTCGCGCTGGCCATCGTCGCGGCCCTCCTAACCGGCTTCTACGTGACCAACTACAAGCGTCACGTGCAGCGGGGCGAGGACCACGTAACGGTGCTCGTCGCCAAGCAC
>JBQCGP010000049.1:0-32914 GCA_051955535.1 Gaiellaceae bacterium
CAGCTGCTCGCGGAAGCGCTCGACCTCCTCGTCGCTCAGGTCGAGCCGCGCCAGAGCGGCAACGTGCAGAACTTCTTCTCGTGTAATCGCCATCGGTTCAATCCTCGCAACTTCGCCGAAAGTGCGAAGCACCTTCGGCGACCAAAAAAGCGGCCCCCTTTCGGAGGCCGCCAATGGTGTCGGTTCCGAAAGGTTTCTAGACGGCCTGGACGTTCACCGCCTGCAGGCCCTTGTCGCCCTGCTCGACGTCGAACTGAACACGCTGTCCTTCGGTCAGCGACCGATAGCCGTCCATCGCGATCTTCGAGTGGTGGACGAACACGTCCTCGCCGCCCTCACGCTCGATGAAGCCGTACCCCTTCTCATTCGAGAACCACTTGACGGTGCCCTCAGCCAACGAAACTCCTTCCTACCACAAACAAAACGACGGCTCGGGCACCGAGCCGCCGACCTCCATTAAGCGGGGGCGAACCTTAGCGTCGGACCCCTGGGAACGCAAGGAGACCGCGCCGATAGCGGGCCGCCTTGACCGTGTTCCGGAGCAGCATCGCGATCGTCATGGGCCCGACGCCTCCGGGGACCGGCGTGATGAACGCGGCGATGTCCCGGGCCTCAGGCGCGACATCGCCGACGAGCCCTTCATCGGTTCGATTGATGCCGACGTCGACGACGGCGGCGCCGACCTTGACCATGTCCTGCGTCACCACCTCGGGAGACCCGACCGCCACGACGAGCACGTCTGCCTCGAGCGTGTGCCGCGGCAGGTCGACCGTCCGGGAATGGCAGATCTGCACCGTCGCGTTCGCCTGCAGAAGCAGGTGCGCGATCGGCTTGCCGACGATGTCGCTGCGGCCGACCACGACTGCCTCGGCACCTTCGAGCGGGATCCGGAACTCAGCGAGCAGTGCCATGATCCCCAGCGGCGTCGCCGGCACGAGCGTCGGCCGTCCCAGATACAGCTGGCCCGCGTTGAACGGATGGAAACCGTCGACGTCCTTGACGGGATCGATCGCCCGGATCACGCGAGCTTCGTCGATCCGGTCCGGGAGCGGTAGCTGGACGAGGATCCCGTCTGCGTCGTCGGCGTTCAAGTCGGACACGAGCGCGACCAGGTCCTCTTCGGTCGTCTCCTCGGGGAGCTTTCGGTCGTCCGAGGCGATGCCGGCCTCCTGCGCGGCCTCGTGCTTGCGCCGTAGATAGATCGTCGATCCCGGGTCGTCGCCGACCTGGACGGTGACGAGCTTCAGCCCACCCAGGTCGTGCACCTCCTCGGCCACCTCGGCCCGAATCCGCCCGGCCAGCGGCGGGCCTTCCATCAGCGTTGCCACGGGGCTCAGACGGGGAGCTCTACTTCGCTAAGGCGTCGCTTGCGATGCCGTTGGGAGGTCGTGCCGGCTTTGCCGGTGCGACCGTTTTGCCACGGCTGGTGCGTAGGCGACCGCCTCAAACCGGAAGCTCAACTTCGGACACGTCAAGCCCGAGCGACTGCGCGAGCCGCACGCCGATCTCGAGGTCCTCCTTGAGCCGCTCGGTGTCACGGGTAAGCATCGCGCGGCCGATGAAGGCGCGCTCCTTCGGCCGCCAGAGCGCATGCTTGACGAACGTCGGCAAGAGGCGGTTCGCCGCGTCGACCAGGCTCTGCTTCGTCTTCTTCGAGGCGCCCTGGAGGAGGACGCGCTCGTATGCCATGCCGGCGCCGTGGTGGATCCCGTCGTCGGTCGTCAGGCGGTTGCAGAGGTCCTCCAGCACGGTGCCGCGCGAGCTCCGGGCGATCAGCCGGAAGCGCGAGATGATCAGCCGCTCGTAGAAGACCTGCATCTGGAAGACCTTCTCCTCGAGAGTGTCCGCTTCGAGCGTCATGTGCGCTAGCTCGTCGAGGTACGGGTCCCGCTCCCCGGTCCCTCCCGCCTCGGTCGCGAGCTTCAGCCACGCCTCGGTGTGGCGCGACTCGTCCTGCACCATCGTCGAGTAGTAGAGCTTCGCCTCGTGATCGGGCGCGATGTTGAGCAGCTGCGACGCCATCTCACAAGCAAGCTCGTCGGCCTGCAGCTGCTGCGTGATCACCGAGCGCCACATGTCGCGACGTCGCGCGATCTTCTGCGGAGCGCCCTTCGTCTCCGGGATCGGCGGGATCTCGCCCCACGGCAGGTCCCGCACCTGCCACTCCTGCTTCTTCGCGAGCTCGTAGAACCGCAGGACGCCTGCGTACGCCTCGCGCTCCATCTGCTCCTCGAACTTGATCTCCGTGGTTGCCACGGGCGCAGATTAACCTTGCCCGCGTGGAGCTGAAGCGCTGGCCGCGCAAGAACGACCCCGACTCGATCCGCGCCCGTCAGGACGAGGTGCGCGCTTTGACCCAGGACGGCGAGGTCTTCTCACACGACCTCGAGCCGTTTGCGCGCGCGCAGGAGGCGCTGACCGGGGTCGCCGTAATCCCGGTGTCTGTGATCGGGCCGCTCGACGTCGAGCTGGGCGAGTACGAGCTCGAGGAGCCGTTCGGGCGGCTCGCCGAGACGGGACGCTCGCGCGACCAGGTCTTCGTTCCGCTCGCGCACACAGAGGGCGGACTGTCGGCTTCGCTCTACCGCGGCGCACGCGCGGTGGCCGAGTCCGGCGGGTTCAGGACGTACGTCCTGCGCGACCGGATCACACGCGCGTCCTGCTTCGTCTGCGCCTCGACCGCCGAAGCGGTCGAGCTCTCACGCTTTCTCGAGGCGCATGTTGCGGAGATGCGGCGCTGGCTGGCCGAGCGGGTCGAGGCCGATCCGGCTCTGTCGAAGTACGCGAAGCTGCGCGAGGTCGAGACGCACGTCGTCGGCCCCATGTGCCACGTCATGTGGGCGTTCACGACCGGCGATGCGTGCGGGCCGAACATGATGACCCGCAACTCGTACGCGCTGAACATGGGCTACGTGATGGAGCACGGGCCGGTGAAGCCCGAGCGCGCGATCCTCGAGGCGAACATGGGCGGAGACAAGAAGCCTTCGCACCGCTACTTCGAGCGTGGCGGCCACGGCAAGACCGTGATCGCTGAAGCGACGCTTAGCGAGGACGCGGTCCGTCGCGTGCTGCGGACGACCGTCGACGACCTGCTCGAGCTCTCGTGGGCGGGCACCTCGGGCGCCGTAGCGTCCGGGATGCAGTCCGTCGCATTCACCCCCGCGTCGGCGATCGCAGCGATCTTCGCAGCGACCGGCCAGGACCTCGGCATGGTCGGCACCAGCTCGATGGCGCACGGACCGGGGCGCCGCGTCGAAGATGGGCTGAACTGCTCGATCCGCCTGCCCGGGCTCGAGGTCGGGACGGTCGGCGGCGGCACCACTCTCCCCTACGCCCGTTCGTGGCTCGCGCTGATGGGCTGTGCCGGTGCCGGCAACGTCTACCGGTTCGCGCAGATCGTCGCCGCCGCCACGCTCGCGCTGGAGATCTCCGCCTCGGCGGCCATGGCGACCGCGGGCTCGCGCGAGTTCTTCAAGGCACACCACGAGCGCGGCGGGCTGCGCTGAGCGGCGGCGCGGAGGCGATTCCGCCCCACCACGACCCGGCTTGCTGGGGCTGCGGCGACAACCCCACCGGAATCCACCTCGTGCAGCCGGAGCGCGAAGGGCTGACCGAGTACGAGTCCTACCTCGAGTTCACGGACCAGCACCAGGCGGGACCGGGGATCGTCCATGGCGGCCTCGTCGCCGCCGCCCTCGACGAGGCCTGCGGGCTGCTCGCGACCTGGTACCGGTTCCCGACGGTGACCGGCCGGCTTTTCGTGCACTTCCGAAAGCCCATCCCGATCAACACCGAGCTCCTGATCCGCGCGCGCCTGGAGGGCGAGCGAGGCCGCCGAATCGACGTCGAAGGCGAGATCGTCGACGGCCCCGACATCTTCGCGCAGGCGCGGGCGGAGCTCGTCCACGTGCCGCTCGAGCACTTTCTCGCGACCCCCGAGGGCCGCGCCGCCGGCGAGGACTGGCGCCGACGGCTTGAGCCGTGACCGCTCGATTCCAGCTTCGAGCTGCGACCCACGGCGACGTGCCGGCAATCTCCGCCATGCAGAGGGCGTCGCTCCCGAAGACCTATGGCCCCTTCCTCGGGCCGGCGGTCGAGGAGTTCATCGCCGCGGGCAATGTCGAGCGCTACTTCGAAGAACACTGGCCCGACGCCACGGTCGCGACGATCGACGCACGGATCGTGGGAGTTGTCGTGTGCCGGGGCGCGCTTCTCGATCTCGCGTGGGTCGACCCCGCGTTTCGCTCCCAGGGCATCGGCTCGGCCCTAATGGTTGACGTCGAGCGACGAGCAAGCGGCCCGCTGCGGCTCGAGGTGTGGAAGGTGAACGAGCGCGCGGTCGCTTTCTACGAGCGGTTGGGTTTCCGGACGGCGGAGGAGTTCACCGATCCCATGGGCCTCGCCAAGATCGTCATGCGCAAGGCAGTCCAAAGCGGGTAGGTTGGGAGCGGTGAAGCTCGAGGGCGTCCACCACGTCACCGCGATCACCGCGGATGCACCAAGGAACGTCGAGTTCTACGCCGGCCTGCTGGGCCTGCGGCTCGTCAAGAAGACGGTCAACCAGGACGACCCGACCGTCTACCACCTCTTCTACGCGGACGAGCAGGGGGATCCCGGCTCCGACATCACCTTCTTCGAGTACCCGGGCGCGCGCCAGGGCCGCGCCGGCGCGGGCATGGTGCACACGGTCCGGTGGCGGGTCGCCTCCGAGGAAGCGCTCGACTTCTGGGAGAAGCGGCTCGACAACCATGTGCTCTCGCGGGACGACCGGCTCACGTTCGTCGATCCCGAAGGGCTCCGCCACGAGCTTGCGGTGGTCGCTACTGCCGACGAGCCGCTGACCGCGGAGCATCCGGAGATCCCGGCCGAGCTGGCGCTGCAGGGGTTCGACGGCGTGCGCGCGTTCACCGCGGATCCCGAGCGGAGCCGCCCGTTCCTCGAGGAGACGCTCGAGTTCGAGCCGAGCGGCGACGGCTGGGAGGCGCGCGGCGAGCGGCGCGGCGGCCTCTACACGTATGACGCCGCGCCGGAGAACCCCGGCGTCGGCGGCGCGGGCACCGTGCACCACGTCGCTTGGGCTTCGCCGATGGACGAACATCAGGCCTGGCGCGAGCGCATCGCGACGGCAGGCGCCCACGTCACGCCGATCATCGACCGCTTCTACTTCAAGTCGATCTACTTCCGCGAGCCGAGCGGCGTCCTCTTCGAGATCGCGACGATCGGGCCCGGGTTCGCGACCGACGAGCCGCTCGAGCACCTCGGCGAGCGCCTCTCGCTGCCGCCCGCGTTCGAGCACCTACGCTCTCAGGTGGAGCCGATCCTGACGCCGCTGCCGAGCCCGCGCGAGACGGCCGCGACGCGGTGACCCTCGAGCACCGGTTGCGTACGGCAGCCCGCGGCGTCGCTTGCGATGCCGCATAAAAGGTCGCGCCGACATCGCGGCGCGACCGCTAAACCCGGCCGCAGATGACACTCGACGTCCTGAACTACCGCTTACGCGCCGCAAGGACAGAGCCTGAGGGCGCGCTCGTCCTGTTTCACGGCCGGGGCGCCGACGAGAACGACCTCTATCCGCTGCTCGACTTCCTCGACCCTGACCGGCGTCTCGTCGCGGCGACGCCGCGCGGCCCGCTGTCCCTCCCACCCGGCGGCGCACACTGGTACGTCGTCCGGGAGATCGGCTTTCCGGACCGCGAGACCTTCGATGCGAGCTACCGGCTTGCGGGCGAGTGGCTCGCAGCCTTCGCCGAAGAGACCGGTGTGCCACCGGAGCGGACCGTCCTCGGCGGCTTCTCGCAGGGCGCCGTGATGACGTACGCGCTCAGCCTCGGCCGCGGTAGGCCGCGGCCGGCGGCGCTGATCGCGCTCAGCGGCTTCACCCCGACCGTCGAGGGATTCGAGCTCGACCTGTCGCCGCCCCTGCCGCCGGTGGCGATCGGCCACGGCACGTACGACCCGGTGATCTCGGTCGATTGGAGCCGCCGCGCCAAGGCGGAGCTCGATGCTGCCGGCGCCGAGGTTCTGTACCGCGAGTACCCGCTGCCCCACGCGGTCGACCCGCGTTACCTGTCCGAGCTCTCTTCCTGGCTCGCCGGCATCCTCGATCCGTCGAGGATGCGCACGAGCACCGCCGAGTAGTCGGCCGCGCCGAGACCCGCGTCCTCGGCTTCCGCGAGCCACTCGCGCGCCGCCTCCGTTATGCGCAGCTCGAGTCCGGCCTTCGCCGCCGCGTCAACGATCAGCGCCGCGTCCTTGCGCGCGAGGTAGAGGGCGTACCGCGCCGGGTAGTCGCCGCTCTCGATCGCCGGTCGCCGCCGCTCGGCCTGCTCGGCGAGCGGCGTCTTCCCCAGCACCGCGAAGGTCGTCGTGCGCGAGAGGTCGAGCGCGTCGCCGACGGCGAGCGCTTCGCCGAGAACGTCGATCACGCCGACGAGAGTTGTGTTGGCGACGAGCTTGGCCGCCGTTCCGGCGCCGACCGGGCCGACGCGAAGGACGGTGCCGAGCGTCGAGAGCAGCGGCCGCCAACGCTCGTAGAGATCCGGATCCCCGCCCACGAAAACCTCCAGCGTTCCGGACTCGACCTCCGTGATGGAGCCGAGCACCGGCGAGTCGAGCAGGGCGTCCTTCGCGAGCAACGAGGCGAGGCGCGTCGTCGAGTCCGGGCCGACAGTCGACATCTGGATCACGGTCGTCCCCTCCCCCACCCCCGCCGCTACTCCGTCCGGCCCCTCCGTCACGTCGGCGAGCGCCTGTGGGTCGGCGACCATCGTGATCACCGCCTCGACGCGCCGGGCAACGTCGGCTGGGCTCTCCGCTACGAAGGCGCCGGCGATCGCAAGCGGCTCCGCCTTCGAGCGGTCGCGGTTCCAGACCACGAGGTCGTGGCCTACGCCGGCGAGCCGGCGCGCGATCCGGCTGCCCATCGCCCCCAGGCCGACGACCCCGATGGTTGCCATAACCCTTAGGTCGCCCGGTCGACCCCGTCGAGCAGCCGCCAGTTCGCTTGCAGCGCACGTTCGGCCGCGGCCGCGAGCTCGGCGACCCGCGACTGCGGCGCCTCGGCGAGCGCTTCCCGGGCTGCGCGCGCATGCTCGATGTCGAGCTCGGCGTGCAGCCTGAAGTACGCGGCGGCCGGATCGTCGGCGTCGAACCCGTAATGCGCGGCCAACCCCGAGAGCTTCGTCTGCGAGATCGCCGGTTGCGCCGACTCGATCGCATAGAGGACGGCGAGCGCGCGGAACCGCTCGTCTTGCGACCAGGCGGTCTCGCAATCGGAGGTCTCCGGAGTCGGCGCCCGGTCGAGCGGCGCGTCCACGGCGGCGGCGAACTCGTCCCACAGCGCCACGTGGTCGGCTTCCTCGCGCGCGTGCTCTTCGTCGCCCGAGGCGGCCGCAGCCCGCGCCAGCGCCACGACCGCGTGTCGATACTCGCCGGCGTAGAAGGCGAGCTCCTCCCGCGTCAGCTCGCCGCATTCCCACCGCTCATAGAAGGGATGCTTCAAGACGTCCCAGCGCCGCCGGGCCTCGTCGATCCTCGCGCAAAGCTCCATCTCTCTCCTTCGGTCGACCGCGACCCCGGGCGCGGATCCTAAATGCAGTCGCGGCGCTCGACGCGCGCGGAACCCGGAGGTAGTCTCGCGCTATGAGGTGGTTCCTCGGTATCACCGCTGTTGCGCTGGCGGTGACGGGGAGCGCCTCGGCGGAGCTTGTCGCCCGAGTTCCCGACGGCATGATCGCGGTCGCGCCGACCGGCACGCCGCTCGTCGCATTCGTTCGGGGCCAGCAACTCGTCGTCGCGCAGCGGACCGGGCGTGACCGCTGGACCCAGCAGCCGGTCCGAGTCGCGAGAGGCTCGAGACTCGCCGCCTTCAAGGCGGGACGCGCCGGCCCGGTGGCCGTCGTCATCGGCCCAGGCGAGCGGAGCGTCAGCGTCCTGCGCAGGCAGGGCACGCGTTGGCTGACGACGCGACTGAGCGGCAGCCTTGGCGCCGACGTAAGCGTCGGCTGGCCGGGGCTCGCGCTCGCGGCAAGCGGCCTGCCGATCGTGGCCTACACGCAATGGCACTCCCGCAGCCTCAACAGCCAGCTGATCCTGGCGAAGGTCGATGCGCGCGGCGGCCCGCACACGCAGCGCGTGACCGCCGGCGGTTGGCCCAAGAGCTACACGCCGCCACCCGCAGCCCCGGTCGTCGTCCGGAACGGCAGCGTTCACGTCGTCGAGACCTACGGCGTCGGCGGCGCGGTCGGCACGATCGAGTGGATCCCCCGGAACCGCACCTGGATCGGCCTCTACCTCTCGGCCGGCCGGGGTGGCTTTCCGATCGGACCGATGTTCGCCGCGATCGGGCGCGGGAGTGTCGTCTACGCAGCCTGGACGGAGGAGTTCCCTGGGTCGCTCTACGGCGGCTTTCCCGTCACGCTCGCGACTCACGGGCGCGAGATCACCGAGGACATCGTCTCCGAGCGTGGCGTGACGACGGGGCTCGCGATGACGCGCGACGGGCCTGCTCTCGCCGCCAACGAATGGGTCGCGGCGGACACCTGGTCGTTCTCGGTGACCGAGCCCGAGGCGGTCTGGGCGGGGACGGTGACGGGCCGCGGCGGCAGTGAGCTCGACGGCCGCCTCGCCGGCTTGGCGGCGGTGCCGGGAAGCGGCGCCCAGGATCTGCTCCTCGCGCGGCCAGACGGCCTTTCGTGGTTCCGGAGCCGCGGCTCCCTGCCGGTCCACGTGACCCTCGACGCTGAGCAACGCGCCGACGGCTCGATCGCCCTCTCCGGTCATGTCCAAGGGGCCCACGGCGGCCACGTGATGATCTACCGAGAGCGATCGAGCACGAGCCGTGAGACGGCCGGGACTGCCCGGATTGGCGCCGGCGGAACCTTCACGCTCGTCGACACGGCGCGCACGCGCCCGACCTTCTACCGCGCCGTCTACGTCGACCCCGCGACCGGGATCCCCTACGCGAAGCTCTTGCGCGACCCGATCGGCTAGGAGGGTTCGGCGGGATGGCGCTCGTCGCCGGCACAGCCGTTATTCCGCCGAACCCTCCTAGGTGTCGCGCCTGATCAGCAAGACGGCCGCAATCGCGAGCGCGAGCGCGCAGTAACCCACGAAGAGCAGACCGCCGGGGCCGGGCGCGAGGCTGTTCGAGTCGTGGGTCAACGAGAACAGCTGCCTCCCAGCCTCGCTCGGGAGGTACTTGGTGATCGCGTGGTTCCAGCTGGCGGGCAGGATGTTCATCAGCGGCGGGATCACGAAGAAAATGCCGGCGAACGTCGCGATGGCTCCTGCGGTGTTTCGCACGATCGCCCCGATCGCGAGCGCAAAGATGCCGACGAGCGTCAGGAAGACGGCGCCTCCGATCACCGAGCGTGCGACGCCCGAATGCGAGAACGAGATCTGAAGGATGTTGTGGCGCGAGAGGATCGCCTGGCTCGAGAAGAACGCGATCAGAACCGCGGGCAGCGTCAGCGCGAACGCGACCGCGGCGAAGACCCCCGTCTTCGCCCAGAGCACCGGCAAACGCTTCGGCACTGCGGTGAAGCTCGCGCGGATCATCCCGGTCGAGTACTCACCGGTGATCACGAGCACCCCCAGCACGGCGACGGCGAGCTGCGACACGTTGACGCCCGCCAGCGCGATGTCGAGCGGGTGGCGATCAGCCCGGTCGTGCGGGCTCATCGAGCCCCAGTGCGACGACGTGAGCGCCGCGAAGAGGACCGGGAACAGAATCGTCAGCAGCACCGCGGCGAACAGCGACCACCGCGTCGAGCGGAGCGAGCGCAGCTTCGTCCACTCCGAGACGACGACCCTGAGCTGCGTGACTCGGCCGGTGTGCTCGAGCTTCGGCAGCTGCTGAACGTGCGAGACAGAGCTCATATGACAACCTCGTGAGCGGTTCGTTGGACCGCGGGTCGAATCCTGACCCGAGTTCTCCAGCCAAACCGGACGCGTAGCGTATTCAGACGCCCACCTCCTCGGACTCGAGCTCGGCCGCCTTGAACTCGACCTCCTCCCGCGTGAGCGTCATGAACGCCTCCTCGAGCGACGCCTGCTGAGGCGTCAGCTCGTGCAGCACGAGCTGGTTTGCGGCCGCAGCCTCGCCGATCTGGGCGGCCGTCAGGCCGCGCACCTCGAGGAGGCCAGGCCCGTCCGCGCTCACCTCGACGTCCGGGGCGCTGAGCAACGCGTCGAGCTCGGCCGACTGGGGCGAGCGGACGAGAACACGCGTCCCCGACGCCTGCCTGATGAACTCCTCCGTGCTCATGTCGGCGATCTTCCGGCCCCGTCCAATAACGATCAGGTGATCGGCCGTGAGCGACATCTCGCCCATCAGGTGCGAGGAGACGAAGACCGTACGGCCCTCGGCGGCCAGGCCCTTCAGCAGGTGGCGCACCCAGAGGATCCCTTCGGGGTCGAGACCGTTGACGGGCTCGTCGAGCATCACCGTCGCCGGATCGCCGAGCAGCGCGGCCGCGATACCGAGCCGCTGGCCCATGCCGAGCGAGAACTGGCCGGCGCGCTTCTTCGCCACGTCATGAAGGCCGACCAGGTCGATCAGCTCGTCGACGCGGCGACGGCCGATCCCATGCGTCTGGGCGAGTGCGAGCAGGTGGTTGTACGCCGAACGACCTGTGTGAATCGAGCGCGCCTCGAGGAGCGCCCCCGCCTCGTGGAGGGGCGCGCGGTGGTCGCGGTAGTGTTTCCCGTTGACGGTCACGTCGCCCGAGCTCGGCGCATCGAGCTCGAGGATGAGCCGCATCGTCGTCGACTTGCCCGAGCCGTTCGGCCCAAGGAAGCCGGTCACCACACCGGGCTGGACGGTGAACGACAGGTTGTCGACAGCCCGCTGCTGCCCGTAGTACTTCGTCAGACCCTCGGCAACGATCACGGGCCTGATTGAAGGTACGCCACCTGAGAGTTTTCTGAGACCGAAGGAGCGCCGACTCGTGACAGCCGGGGCCGACGCCGACTTTGCCGGCGTCGGCTCACACACGCTCGTGGGCCAAGCACGCCGATCGAAGTCGTCATGACCGCGAAGCGGCCGGACTTCGATCGGTAAAAGGCGCCGACCGGATTTGAACCGGTGTACGAGGCTTTGCAGGCCTCTGCCTAACCACTCGGCCACGGCGCCGCGGGCAGGAATCGTAGCGCCGCCTTCCGGGTAGGCCTGAACGCGTGAGCCAGCTCCAGATCGACGGCGACGGCACCGCCGCGGCGCTGATCCCGCCGCGTCCGTCGCTGAAGAAGCTCCGCGAGGCCGCAGCCGGCTGCAAGGCCTGCCCCCTCTGGGAATCCGGCACGCAGACGGTCTTCGGCGAGGGCGGCGCGCACGTCGAGGTCGTCTTCGTCGGCGAGCAGCCGGGCGACCACGAGGACATCGAGGGCCATCCCTTCGTAGGCCCGGCCGGGAAGCTGCTCGACAAGGCGCTCAAGGAGGTCGAGATCGACCGCTCGCAGGTCTACGTCACCAACGTCGTCAAGCACTTCAAGTGGAAGCCGCAAGGGAAGCGGCGGATCCACCAGAAGCCGAACTGGCGCGAGATTGCCGCGTGCCGGCCCTGGCTCGACGCCGAGGTTGCGGTGCTGAAGCCGCGCGTGCTCGTCTGCCTCGGCGCGACCGCCGCCCAGGCACTGCTCGGGCGGGACTTCCGCGTCTCGCGGCAACGGGGCGAGCTGGTCGACTCCCCCCTCGCGCCGAGCGCGATTGCGACCGTGCACCCGTCCTCGATCCTGCGCGCCGAGGACCGCGAGCTCGAGTACCGCGAGTTCGTGCGGGACCTCGAGAAGATCGCGAAGCTGATCAGAGCGACGTAGGAGAAATCGGCAGCACGTCGAGTCAGCGGCTGTGAGAAGCTAGGCGAGTGAGCGTCGTCGTCAGGGTCTTCGGTCCGAACCTGTCGGAAGAGGCACAGCGTGACGGGCAGTTCCACGTACACGCGGATGAGTGTCCCGACAAGGAGCACTACGGACCGGAGGCCAAGTTCGGCGGCGAGGACGACTACGGCGACCGGATCACCGTCTCCTCCCGCGAGGAGATCGTGAAGTTCGTCTATCCGCCGGGAAGGTTCGGATACGAGGAGCCCGACTGGCGGGAGTTCGACGACCTCTTCGTCGCGCCATGTGTCTCCCTCCCGGACGAAGTCACGCACTGATACTCGACGCGTAGCGGTCTGGCGGCCGGATCGGACTGCCGAGCGCTCATCTCTCCAGAAGATCACGAAGCTGATTCCGTTCGCCTAGAGCGTCAAACCCACGAAGGGTCGTGTGCGTGGGCGACGTGTAGGCCTGCCGCGAAGGCGGACATGATCTGCGGCCCGGCGATCATGACGAACGCGAGCGAGAGGATCTCCGCGAGGCTCATTCGGCGGATCCTCGATGGCATCCTCGCGCGTTCATCCACCGAATGAGGTGATGCCTTCGGGACGAATCAGGCGCGGCTAGAAGAAGTCGTCGTCCTCGCCCGGCGGGTCGAGGCGCCGGCTACGGCGGACGAGGAAGAAGAACGAGCCGCCGATGAGCGGCACCGCGAGCAAGACCAGCGGGTCCTGCCACGCGACCGTAAACCAGAGCACGACGGCGACGGCGGCGGCACTCCAGTGCAGCAACCGCGCCTCGTTGGGGCGCAGGCTCTCGTACAGCTCTTTCACGGGAATCTGCCCTCCGTGATCGGCGCGAGCGCGCGACCCGGCCATCCCCTGGTGGAGCGATTGGCTTTAGGGGCAGACCTTGCGGTAGCCACGCCGACCGAGGAACGAGGTCCATTCGGCATGCGTGAGGTTGCGGCCAGCGACGCTGCAAGCCCTTGCCTTCCAAGCAGCGGCGTCGACGTTCCAGACGATTCCCGTCCCCGCTCGGAACACTGCTAGGACGTGCTTCCCGTTCTGAAAGAAATTGACCTGTCCGCCCCCGGTCGAGCCAGGCAGGGCCGGTCCGATCAGCGTTCGCGTCGCGACATCCCAGAGGCGCAGCTTCCCGTCACCACTCGACGTCACCAGCGTGCGTCCGTGCGGGTCGAAGGCGACCGACCCGACGTCGTTTCCGTTAACCACAATCGGCGACCCAACTCGCCGGCCGCTCCGTGCGTCCCAGAACACGACTCGACCGGAACTGTCGCCCACGGCGACGAGCTTGCCGTCAGGCGAGAAACGGACCGCAAAGGCCGCGACCGTGCTTGGGCTCGCCAGCTCTGCGACCTTGCGCTGTCGAGCAACGTCCCAGATTGTCGTAATCCCGGTGAGGCTGGCCGACGCGAGCAGCTTGCCGTCCTGGCTGACGTCGAGGCCGGTCACGCTGCCTTGGGCAGCAAGCCGGCCAGTCTGCCTGCCTGTACGCAGGTCGAGCAGCGTGTCGATCCCGTCCCCTCTCCCGATCGCGAGCAGATCGCCGTTCGGAGTGAACACGACCGCTGACGCACCGTGTCGCGCAGGAACCGACCGGACAACCGTCTTCGTGGTCGTGTCCCAGACCACCGTGCCCCGGCTGCCGGCGGCCGCGAGAAGCGTTCCGTCCGGGCTGAAGGCGAACCCGCTCACGTCGCCGACCGGCCCGCGCAGAGCCGGCGTCAGAGGAGTTCGGGTCGCGGCGCGCCAGAGGACGACGCGGTCAGGCTGAGGCGAGACCGCAAAGACCGAGCCGCTCCGGCTGATGGCCGAGGCTCCGGTCGGGAAGCCAACGAGGTGCGAGGAGTACCGAAACGGCTGTCCCAGGCGGCGCGCACCGCCCACGTCCAAGGCAATAACGCTGCCGTCGTAGCCTGCGGTGAAGAGCGTTCGCCCGTCCGGGCTGAAGACCACGGCTTGGACAGCCGCGGAATGACCCTCGAGCGTCTCGATCAGCGCGCCCGCACCAACGTTCCAGACGGCGACGGTCCCGTCGTCGTCCGCAGTCGCCAGCGTGCGGCCGTCGGGGCTGAAGGCGACCGCCTCGATGCTCCCGGTCGCCCGACCCGAAAACGTCGTCCTCGCGCCACTTCTCAGGTCGACCACGGTGACGGTGCCGTCGGCGTGGCCGAAGGCAGCTTGGTTCGATGTAGGCGAGATCGCCCCGGCGCCCCCGACGGCGAACGTTCGCTCGGGCCTGAGCGTCCGAGCGTCGAGAAGCAGCGACCTCCTGGCGCCCGAGGCGACGAGCAACGACCCGCCGCGCGTATAGCCGATGAGCCGGCCCGCCGGGATCCGCCTCGACTGGGCGCGAACGTCTCCGGTGCGGACGTCGCGCAGGACGATCACCGCCGCTGGGGGGTGCGAGGTGCCGTTCACAGGTTCGCCGGTCGCCAGCATGCGGCCGCCGGGCGCGAAGGCAACATCTGCCGCGATCGCGTGGCCGACGGTAGTCGCCGGCCTGTCGCTACGACTTCGGACGCCGACGAAGTCGACGGTCGCGGCGATTCCGCCGCTGCCGCCCACGGCGAGCGTCCGGCCGTCGGGGCTGAAGGCGAGCGCGTGAAGCGGGGCCTGAACCGCACCGAACAGACCGACCTGGTTGCTGCCGTCCCAGGCCGTCCGGATCCGGCGCAGCGTGCGGGCTTCGAAAAGAACGACTTTTCCGTCGTCGCCGCGGACCGCCAGGATGCGGCCGTCAGGACTAAGTGCTTCGTCGAGCAGCTTGGCGCTGCCTTCTCGCGCGACTCCGATCGCGGCAGGACCGCGCAGCAGCGCTGCGAGGAGATTGCTTCGAGTGGCCGTCGAGTCGTCGAGATTGACTCCCTGGCGGGCTAATAGGAACGAGCGATCGAGGCTGGGGTCGACCAGAGCCTGGGCACCAAGCCGCTCAGCAATCGCTGCGGTCGCCTGGTGCCTCGCGGAGCCGCGCGACGCGAGCGCCACCTCTCCTGCTGCTAGCGCCGCAACGAGCAGCACGACCGCGACCGCGAGCAGGGCGCGCAGACGCCGAGTCGCACGGGTGGAAGCGGTGTGACTCTCCTTGAGGAAGTCACGCTCGAGCCGATTCAGCCCTGCGCCGTCGCCGGCGGCGTCTGCCCACTCGAGCGTTGCCGCCAGGCGTGCGCCGCGGAAGAGCTCGCCCGAATCGCGGTCGGCCGCCTTCCACCCTTCAGCCGCCTCTGTGAGCCGCCGGTGCAGAGTGCGACCTTGTGCGTCCTCCTCCAGCCAGCCGGCCAGCCTCGGCCACCGCTCGAGCAGGGCTTCGTGGACGAGCTCGACGCTGCCATTGTCTGCGACGAGCAGCCTGCGCTCGACAAGTCCGTCGAGAACGCGCGCGACGAGCCTGTCTTGATCCGCATCGAGCTCCGTCCTCGTCACACGGCGACGCGTGAGGGCCTCGCGGTCACCGCCTGCGACGAGCCGAAGCAGGATCCGGCGAGCGGCCTCCTGCTCCTTCTCGTCCAGCGACTGGAAGGCTACCTCGGCGTGGCGACCGACGGCGCCGCTGACACCACCCGTGCGCTCGTAGGACGCAAGCGTCAGCGATCCGCCGTCGCGCTCGCCCCAGAGATCGAGCAGCGCCGTCGAGAGAAGCGGCAGCCCGCCTGGCTCACCGGCAACGTCGTCGACCAGGGCGTCGACAAGGGCCGGCTCGACCTGGAGCCCTGTCCGCGCCGCCGGCCCTTCGATCGCGCGGCGGAGCTCGCCGGTGCTCATGGGCCCGAGCAGGACGTGGTTCGGGCCGACGAGATCCGCCAGCTCGACGTACGGCGCGAGCCGTCCGAAGAAATCAGCGCGGAGCGCAATCGCGATCAGCGCGCGTCGATCAGGGTCCCACGCCGCCTCGACGAGCGCGTCCACGAACGCCCGCCGTTCGTCCTCCGCGACGGACTCCGAGAACAACTCCTCGAACTGGTCGACCGCGAGCACCAGGCGCTCGCCGGCCGGCACCTGCTCGAGGGTGCCGATGAGGTCGGGAGCGGATTGCTCGCCCGGACGGACGACGCGGCGCTCCCACTCGAGCGCCGGCAGCAGTCCAGCCCGCAGAAGGGACGACTTCCCGCTTCCCGACGCCCCGACGATCGCGAGGAGCGGCGCGTCCTCGAGCCGTCCCACCAGCTCGTCGACGAGTCGCTCCCGGCCGAAGAAGAACTCGGCATCCTCGGCTTCGAACGGAGCAAGGCCCTTGAACGGGCAGACGTCGAGCCGCGGCGCAATGGCGCCGGCGCGGCCGTTCCCATCGCCATTTAGCGCGGGGTCCTGCACGAGGATTCCGCGCTCGAGCTCCTGCAGCTCGGCGCCGGGCTCGAGGCCGAGCTCCTCGTTGAGGAACGCCCGCGTCTGCCGGTAGACCTCGAGGCCCTCGGCCTGACGCCCGCTGCGATAGAGGGCAAGCATGAGCTGCGCCCGGAACCGCTCACGGTAGGGGTGTTCGGCCCCGAGGGCCTCCAGCTCCGGCACGAGCGCGAGCTGGCGACCGAGGGCGAGCTCCGCCTCGATCCGCTCCTCGACGGCGGCCAATCGCAGCTCCTCGAGACGCTCGACCTCCACTCGTGTGAACGGCTCGAACTCGAGGTCGGCGAGCGGGCGGCCCCGCCACAAATGCTCGGCCGCGTGCAGCGCCTCCGCCGCTGCCGCATGATCGTCCGCCGCGAGCGATTGACGGGCGGCAACGACGAGGCTCTCGAACTGGTCGAGGTCGAGCTCGCCGGGCTCGACGCGAAGGAGGTAGCCCGGAGCGCGCGCCACCACACGAGGTTCGTCCACCGCGGCCGGGGCGAGCACCTTGCGTAGGCGCGAGACCTGGTTTCGGAGCGCGTGATCGGCCGAGTCGGGGCCTTGGTCGGGAAAGAGCTCCTCGATCAGCCGGTCGCGCGAGACAACGCGGTTCGCGCTCAGGAGGAGCAGGGCGAGCAGGGAACGCTGCTTCGGACCGCCGATCGGGACGGAATCACCGTCTACCCGGACCGCGAGCGGGCCGAGAATGCGGAACTCGAGCCGGGTTGTCGCCATCGCCCTCGGCCACAGTGTCCGATATTCGTCGTTCCGATACCAGGGGCCGTGACCCGCCTGGGACAACTTTGGGACACGGCTCTCGGAGCATCCAGGCGTGCTCTACACGGCCAAGTGCTTCTGGCCCGGCGTCACGGAGGACGAGCTCCGGCTCGCCGCCGCGCGGGCTCGAAGCGAAACCGGGCTGCGGCCCCAGACAACCTTTCGCGGCGCGCTCTTCCTTCCCGGCGACGAGCTCGTTCTCTGCCTTTTCGAGTCGCCGTCGCGCACTTCGGTGAAGAGCGCCAGCGAACTGGCGGGCATGCCGTGCGAGCGGGTCATCGAGACCGTCTGGGTCGCGCCTCATCGGAGAGGAGCAAGGGCATGCGGAGGTTGACGAGATACCTCGCCGTGGCGTCGCTCGTCGCGGCGTGCGTTGCGGGGGGCGCAGCGGCTCATGCACGAGCGGCGGCGACGATCTGCGTCGGCGGCGGCAACGGCTGCTACCAGGCGCTTCAGCAGGCGTTCGATGCCGCGCACGACGGCGACACGATCACGATCGCCCCCGGCACCTACGACGGCGGCGTGACGGTCGACGCGAGCGTGAAGATCGTCGGCGCCGGCGCGCGCAAGACGATCATCAAGGGCGGCGGTCCGGTGCTGACGATCGGCAAAGGCGAAGCCGACGCGGACAAGCTGAACGTCTCGATCAGCGGGGTGACGGTGACCGGAGGGGTCGCGACCGGCGTGCCGTCTGACCCGAACGCCCCGCCGAATTTCGCGGGAGGAGGCGGCATCTTCATTCCCAGCAGCCAGGACACGGTAGGCGCCACCGTGACCATCCGCGACAGCGTGATCACGGGCAACCGCGCCACCCCAACGTCAACGGAAGACTCGGGCGACCAATGTCCCGGCGGCGTCGATTGCCCCTCCGCAGACGGATTCGGAGGAGGCATCGTCGATGTTGGGCGGTTGACACTGATCGACACCGTGGTCAGCGACAACGTCGCCGGCGGGGGCGTCGCCAGCAATGCGGAGGGCGGCGGGATCTGGACCGCGACGCACGGCGGTCCGGGAGCCCTGACGTTGATCGACTCGACGGTCACGGGGAACAAGGCGAGCGTGACTGCGCCGAACGGCCGTTTCGCATCGGGCGGTGGGATCAAGGTTCAGGACGGTGAGGCGTTCATCGTTCGGGACAGCACCGTGAGCGACAACGTCGCGAGCGTCTCGAACACATATCCGGAAGACGTGGGCATGCTGGTCGACTCGGCCGGCATCCACGTCGGCGGCTCCGGGACGGCCACGATCCAGGGCACACGGATCACCGGAAACACCGCGTCGGCCGACGATCCCGGGACGACCGTCGGTGCTATCGACGCGGCCCTCGCGGTCGGGGCCATCGACTCTTGTGCCTGCGGACAGACGCTCGACCTGAAGGACAGCATCATCAGCGACAACCACGCGATCACTAACGCCGCCTCCACCGACAACGGACCGGACGGCACCGCGGTGGAGATCGACAGCCAGGCAACCGTCAGCGACACGCGGATCATCGACAACACGGCCACTGTCGCGACTCAGGTCTCGAATGAGGGCTCTATCGCGGCTTTGGGCGCGTTCTTTGCCCTCGACAACGACGCGGGATCGATCGTCGTCAGCGACAGCGCAATCGACGGCAACACCGTCACGGCCTCGTCCAAGACCGGGCCGGTGAGCATTGAGGGCGGCGGCTTGACGAACGGCGGCTCGCTCGACCTGCGCAACGTCGAGATCAAGGGCAACTCGGCGGACGCCGAAGGCGACGGCGGCCTCAATCAGGGCGGCGGGATCTGGAACGGCGAGCCGTTCGGTCCCGGCAACACACCGCCGCCGCAACTCACGCTGGGTAACACGTCCGTGACCAAGAACGTGCTCACGGGCAGCACCGGCGTGACGCTCCAGGGAGGCGGGCTGTTCACGCTCGGCTTCCCGATCTCATCGACGAACACCACGATCGAGAAGAACGTTCCCGATCAGTGCTTCGGCTGCTGAGCTGAAGCCCTAAATGGGGAGGCCCGCGGGAAGCCGCGGGCCTCCCCTCTCTTGTACCCCCGCCGTCCCAGTGGCATCGTGACTGTTGATGCGAGCTGCGGTGCGTGCCGGGACAGTCATCGCTGACTTCCGGGTGATCTCGCTCATCGGCGAGGGCGCGATGGGCACGGTCTATCTCGCTGAAGACGTGACGAGCGGGCGGCCCGTTGCGCTCAAGCTCCTCGCGCCGGAGCTTGCGCGGGATGAGCGGTTCCGCCAGCGGTTCCTACGCGAGTCACGGGTCGCAGCCAGCCTCGACCATCCCCACATCGTTCCGACGCTGGGAGCCGGTGAGAAGGACGGCTTCCTCTACCTCGCGATGGCGCATGTCGGCGGTTCCGACCTCCGTGAGGTCCTTCGGCGGGAACGAACGCTCGAACCGAGGCGTACGGTCGAGCTGGTCGCTCAGGTCGCCGACGCGCTCGATGCGGCTCATGGAGCCGGGCTCGTCCATCGCGATGTGAAGCCTGGGAACATCCTGGTCGCCAGGGATCCGAAAGCCGAGCGCGCGTACGTATGCGACTTCGGCCTGGCCCGTCACGTCTCGTCCGTCAGCAGCCTGACCGGCGAGCGCGGCTTCGTGGGCACGATCGACTACGTCCCGCCCGAGCAGATCGAGGGCGGCACGATCGACGGCCGCGCAGACGTCTACTCGCTCGGCTGCGTGCTCTACGAATGCCTCGCAGGCGAGCGGCCGTTCGATCGTGAGAGCGAGCTGGCGGTCGTCTTCGCGCACCTGAACGAGCCTCCGCCGCGGCTCTCGGATCTGCGCCCCGAGCTGCCGGACGCGTTCGACGACGTCTTCGCAACTGCCCTCGCCAAGTCGCCCGACGACCGCTTCTCGAGCTGCGGCGAGCTTGCCGAGGCTGCCAGGGCCGCATTGCGAGGCGAGACGTTCTCGCGGCGTAGCGTCCGCCGACGCAGGCCGCTGCTCGCAGGCGCCGCCGCGCTGCTCGCTGCCGCGGCCGTTGCGGGGGGCGTGCTCGCAACGCGCGGGTCGCACAATCGGGCCGAGGCTGCATCGGCCATCTCGCTGAGGCCCGGTGCCGTAAATCTCATTGACGCGCGAACGCACCGGGTCGTCGCGCACGTCGGAACTCCTGCAGCGGGGTTCTCGAAAGGCGTCGGCTCGATCGCCTTCTCGAAAACCGCGGGCTGGGTCACGGTTCCTGCGACCCAGACGCTCGTCCGCATCGCCCTCCCAAGTCGCCGCGTCACTCGGATCGACCACCTGCCGTGGGTTCCCGGCGGTGTCGGCGCCGGTGACGACTCCGTCTGGGTTACCCAGGACGTCGGGCAGGAGGTGATCAGGTTCGACGCCCGGAGCGGCCGGATTGGCGATCGCTTCGAGATTCGCGGCGACCCGACGGGCGCGAATGCTGGGGGCGTCGCCTACGCCGACGGCTCTCTCTGGCTCAGCCGCGGCAACGGCGTCGTCCGTGTCGATCCGCGCACAGGACGCGTTCTCCATCGGTTCTCGGCACAGGCGCGCTGGCTTCTCTTCGCCGACGGTGCGATCTGGGCAGCCGACCCCGGGAGCGGGCGCATTTCGAAGATCGACCCGGCCACGAACCGGATCCTGCACCAGAAGCTGCACGGTTGGCTCAGCGACCTCGCCGTCGGCGGCGGCTCGGTATGGGCGCCGATCGTTCCGGACGGCGTCGTCTTCAGGCTGAGCGAGGACGACTTGAGCTTCCAGACGAGCCTCCCGACCGGGTCCGACCCGGAGCGCGCGTCCTTCGGCAGCAACCACCTCTGGATCGCGAACACCGCCTCGCGAGCCGTGTCGCTCCTCGACGATGTCTCCGGCACGCGTCGGCAGCTCCACGCAGGATCACAGCCGACCACCGCCGTGTACCACGGGGGTCTCGTCTGGACGGCGGCCGCCTCGGCGCCCACGCCTCTGCCGGCGATCAAGGGCGAAGAGCTGCGTGTCTCGACTCCGACCGACACAGCGGTCGACCCGGATCCGATGGGCGGCAAAGGATCGGTCCGCCAGCTGATGTACGCCACCTGCGCCAATCTCCTCTACTACCCGGACTCCGCCGGCCAGAAAGGGACGCAGCTGCGACCTGAGATCGCAGAGACGATGCCGACCGTCTCGCCGGGCGGCCGCACCTATGCCTTCCTGATCAAGCCTGGCTACCGGTTCTCTCCTCCGTCCGGCGAGGCGGTGACGGCGCAGACGTTCCGGCACACGCTGGAGCGCTCGCTCTCGCCGAAGAACGTCTACTCGGCGGGGCCAGAGCTGGCGTCGGACATCGAAGGTGTGGCCGCCTACCGCGCCGGCAAGGCCGCGCACATCGCGGGAATCCGGGCCCACGGGAACGAGCTCTCGATCACGCTCGTCAAACCCGCCGGGGACTTCCTCACCCGGATCTCGATGTTCGCGTTCTGTCCGGTGCCACTCTCGGTACCGATTCATCAGGCGGGCTTCGCCGTGAAGCCGATTCCCTCCGCGGGCCCCTACTACATAGCGTCGATCCAGGGCGACCGGACCGTGCTGGAGAGAAACCCGTACTACCCCGGCAGTCGACCCCGCCGGGCAGAGCGAATCGTCTACACGAACGACACCCCGACTCCGAAGGCGGTCGTGCTCGCCGACGATGGGGCGGTCGATCTCCTACCCCAGGACTTCGACAACACCACCGCCTTCTTCGGGCCAGGCGAGCTACTCGACCAGCGCAAGGGACCAGGGAGCTCCGCGGGGCGCACTGGCAAGCAGCAGTACTACCCGTACGACGCGCCTTTCCTGGACACGATCGTCTTCAACACCGCGCGACCGCGCTTCCGCAACGCACGGTTACGCCGAGCGGTCGAGTACGCGCTCGACCGGCCCGCACTGGCGGCGGCCTATGCCGACGCGCCGAGCGACGAGATCGTGCCGTCGGCGGTCCCGGGATTTCGCTCCGGCCACGTCTATCCGGTGAATGGACCGGACTTCGCGATCGCGCGTCGCCTCGCAGGTCGACGCTCGCGGCATGCGGTGATCGCCATCTGCGGCGACCCGCGGCTGCCGAAGCTGGCGGCGATTGTGCACTCGGACCTCGTCCGGATCGGGATGACTACCTCAGTCGTCCAATCGGATCAGTGCCCGGGCCAGTACCGACAAGGCGATCTGCTCTTCTCCACGATCGGGGCCAACGAGCTGGAGCTCGACCCTGCGCAGCTAGTCGACCAGGCACTCGACAGCAGCGTTTATGGCTCGCCGCTCGGGCCAGGGCCGTGGCGTGCCGCGGGATTCCGCGCCGAGATCGAGCGCGCGCACGCACTCCGCGGGCAAGCGCGCCTTGTCGCCTACCGGCGGATGGAGGAGCAACTCCTCCGCATGGCCCCGCTCGCCGTTTTCGGGGACTACCAGTGGGGCGAGTACGTCTCGCCAAAGGTCGGCTGCAGGGTCAACCAAGGCGAGTTCGGCTTCCTCGACCTCGGCGAGCTCTGCAAACGCAGCTAGGCGTCTAGCGTCCAGGTAAAGCGGGTGCGGCTCTCCCGCGGAGCCAGCCCGCTCGGCCGTGGCCCGCGATGGACCAAGAGGACGGGCGAGCGAGCACCGCGGACGAGCGCGCGCCGGGTGGCGCCGATTCCCTCACGTCGCCACCGCGGCGAAATGCCCACGACTACCAGCGCCGCGCCTTCGACCGCCGCAAGGAGCGCGTCGTCCGTAGGCTCAGCGAGGAGGACCCCGGTCTCGACTCCGACCACTCGCTGCGCCGCAAGCGACGCGTCGGCCAGGAGCCGGCTCGCGTCGCGGCGGCCGGTCGCCCGGTCCGCCGTGGTGCCGACGAGACACAGCGAGTCGCCGGTCGCCGCTGCGAACCAGGCGCCGAGCTCGAGCGCCGCCCAGTCATGCTCGCCGCCGCCGAAGGGCACGAAGACATCGCTCCCGCTCTCTGCCCTCCCAGGAGCCAGCAGGGCGACGTCGGCCGGCGACTCGCCCAGAAGAATCGCGAGCTCCCCGGGCACCAGATCGCCGTCGAGCCCTGGCGGAGCGGGTGCAAGGATCAGGTCGACGTCGTAGGCGCTCGCGAGGCGGACCGCATCACGGCCCGGCTGGAGCGACGTGAACGCCGCGGTTCGCGCCCAGCGCAGGGATTGCCGGCGCTCGTTCAGAGCCGCCAACGCCGGCTCGAGCGCGCCTTCGTTCGGAACGAGACTCACCACGATCAGCTCTCGTTCGTCCTCCGTCGCGAGCTGCTGGGCGATATCGAGCGTTCGATCGAACTGCTCGTCGGTGGGCGCGAGAACGAGCACAACACGATTCGGGCCGACCGCGTCCTCGGCCGGAACGACCAGATCCAGCGAGGGATCCTGGGCCAGGATCGTCCGTTCCAGCTCGCGCAGCGCGGCCGTGGGCTCGATGCCGAACTCCCCAACGAGCCTCTCGCGCGTCCGTCGGTAGACGTCAAGCGCGTCCGCCTGTCTGCCCGACCTGTAGAGCGCGAGCATCAGCTGGGCGTGGAAGCGCTCGTGGAGCGGGTTCTCGGCGACGAGTTGTTCCAACTCGGCGATCACCTTCTCCTGCTGCCCGAGGACGAGCTCCGCATCGATCCGTTGCTGGAGCGCCGCGAGCCGAATCTCCGCCAAGCGCTCGATCACGGGTTGCGCGAATGACTCATACGCGAGGTCAGCTAGAGGCTCGCCGCGCCAGAGGTCGAGCGCTTGCCCTAGAAGCTCTGCACCGCGCCCCGGCTCTTCTCGACCCGCGTCCTCTGCCAGGCGCTCGAAGCGATGCAGGTCGAGCTGCCCGGGTTCCAGGCGGATGACATACCCGGGCGCGCGAGTCTCGATGACCGACTCGTCGGCGAGTGCCTTGCGAAGCTCGGAGATCTGGCGCTGTACTTGCGTCACGGCCGTGACCGGAGCGGACCCCGAATAGAGGTCGTCGGCCAGCCGGTCCACGGATACGACCCTGTTGGCGCTCAGGAGCAGGATCGCAAGGGTCGCGCGCTGCTTCGGCCCGCCGAGACGGAGCGGGCCGTGCTCCCCGACGACCTCGAGCGGACCGAGGATGCGGAAGTCGAGCACTCCGGCGGACGGTAACGCCTCGATAGCGGTTCGGTAGCGGCCCGTCGCATCTTCGCCTCATCAGTCACAGCGCAGGCGAAAGAGAGGAGGGAACCATGCGCAAGCTGATCACGCTCATGCTTCTTGCAGCGGGGATCGCTGCACTCATGGCTATCCCGGCAGCGGCTAAGCCGGGCGGAACCAACGGAAAGATCGTCGTCAACGTCGACAACTCCGTCACCGGGCAGGAGCAGGTCTACGCCGTCGACCCGAACGGAACCGACATGCAGCTCCTGGCGAACGACGCCGAGGCCGGCCAGTGGTCGCCGGACGGAACGAAAATCGCGCTCACTCCCAACGAAGGAACCGGTAGCTACCTCAACTTCGACACCGGCGCCTTCACCGACCTCGGGTTGCCGTTCGATCTCTATCCCGACCTGGCGCTCTTCTGCGTCGTCTGGTCGCCGGACGGGTCGAGGCTGGCATGCGAGGGCTTCGGACAGACCGACGGGAACCTGAACGGCGTCTACACGATCCGCGCGTCCGACGGCGGCGACCTGCGGCGGGTGACATACCACCCGAACGGCGACGACCGCCCCGCCGACTACTCGCCGAACGGCAAGCGGCTGGTGATCACTCGCTTGACAGACACCAGCTCCGAGATCGACACCGTCAAGCTGGACGGCAGCGGCCTGACGCGAATAACTCCCGACGGCACGGCCTTCGACTTCACCAGCGGGAGTTGGTCGCCGCAGGGCAACGAGATCCTGTTCTCGGCGCACGCCCCGGACTTCAGCTATCGGAGCTCGATCTGGGCCGTGCACTCGGACGGCAGCGGGCTGCGGCAGATCCCGGTCCCCGGCTGCGGCGGACTCCGCTCCGACCAGACGTCAATCGGCTGCCAGAACCCGGTCTGGTCTCCGGACGGGCAGAAGATCATGTTCGAACGTCACTCCCTCATCCCGAACGACCACTTCGACCTCTACACGGTCAACGCGGACGGGAGTGGCCTGTTCCAGGTGACCAACACCCCGAACCTCAACGAGGCCGGAGGCGACTGGGGCACGCATCCAGTCACGCCGTAGTGCCAAGCGGCTGCCCGGCGGGATCCTTCTCGCCGCGCAGCCGCTCAGCGGATCTCGGTCGCGCGCGCAGGCGTGCGCGTCACGGCCTCCGATTCGGCGTCCATGACGAACCGCTGAACGAACGCGATGGCCAGGCTTCCTTCGCCGACGGCGGAGGCAACGCGCTTCACGGGGCCCGATCGAACGTCGCCGCACGCGAAGATTCCGGGGACGCTCGTCTCCAGCAGGTAGGGATCGCGTTCGAGCTCCCAGTCGGCGCTTGTCTGGAGGTCCGGACCGGTGAGCACGTACCCGTGGTCGTCGAGGTCGATCTCCTGCGGTAGCCACGCGGTCTCGGCGTCCGCTCCGATGAAGAGGAACAAGCCGCCCGATTCCAGCCGCGTCGTTTCGCCGGTCTCGGAGTTGCGGACGTCGATCGCCTCGAGTGATTCGGTCCCGTGAGCCGCCACCACTTCGGTCCGGAATAGCACCCCGAAGTTCGACTTCGCCTTGAGCTGATCGGCGAGGTAGCGCGCCATGCCGCTCCCCTTGCTCTTGTCGAGACTCTCGCCGCGGGAGAGCATCGTCACGCTTCGGGCATGCGTGGAGAAGAACACCGCGGCCTGACCCGCTGAATTGCCGGCGCCCACGATGTGGACGTCGAGACCGTGGGTGTTCGGAGCCTCGCTACGGGCGGCGCCGTAGTGGACACCCTTCCCAACGAGCCTGTCGAATCCCTCGACGGACAGCCGGCGCCACGAGACGCCGCAGGCCAGGATGATCGTCTTCGTCCGCAAAACGTCGCCGCCGTCGAGGTGAACGTGACGCGTCAGCGGGTCGATGCGCGTGATCGAGCGGGTCACAAGGATCTCAGCGCCAAGCCTCCGTGCCTGCTGCAGCGCGCGACGCGCAAGCTCGTCACCGGACACGCCCGACGGGAAGCCGAGGTAATTCTCGATGCGCGACGAGGTGCCGGCTTGACCTCCTGGCGCCTCCCGCTCGACGACGATCGTCCGCAGCCCTTCGGAAGCCGCGTAGACGGCGGCTGCGAGCCCAGCAGGCCCGGCGCCGACCACGACGACGTCGTACTCCCCTCCGAGCGGCTCGGTCCCGAGGCCGAGTAACTCGGCTACCCGTCGCAACTGTGGCCGCACCACAGTCTTGCCGTCGACGACTCGAACGACGGGCAGGTCGTCCTCGGCCGGGAGAGGGCCGCCCCACTCATCGGCGGCATCGGCGGCGTCGGGGTTCAGCCACTCGAACGAGATCTGATTGCGGTCGAGAAAGCGCCGCAACTCGCCGCAGGCGGAATCCCACCGGTGTCCGACGATGATCGCCCGAGGCGGCGGAGCGTCGGCCGTGATCCCCTGAAGCCCTCGTGGCCCCGCGATCCGGTCGCTCGCCAGCCTGCCGACCTCCTTCGCGACCTCCGGCGTCACGGCGGCGATCGCGTGGTAGTCCGTGGCCTCGATGCGCAGGATTCGTGACGGCTCGGCGGCGCGGAAACCAACCGGGAACAGTGAACCGAGGATGATCGGCACCTCACCGAAGATGTCGCCGGGCTGCCGCTCCCCGACCACGCGGTCGATTCCGTCTACGAGCCTGACCGCCTCGATACGGCCATCCAGTAGCGCGAACAGCGCCCGCTCGTCGCCCTCATGAGCGGCGTACTCGCCAGGAGCGAGGCTGATGTCGGCCGCCACCCGGGAAAGCCGCTCGCGAGCGCCCGAGTCGAGACCCCCGAAAATCGTTACCTGCCCGACCTCGTCCGGCGTCACCATCGGCTCAACCTCGCCACGTTACTCCGAACCGTCGCACGGACGCGAGGGGCACGGGACACAGAAGCGAGGGGAGAGGGCGAGAAGCGCTTGGAGTTCCAAAGAAGCGCATGAATGTGCTTCGGAGGGCGCGATTCAGCGGGGCTTCCCACGCGGTTCGGTCGAGGCCTAGTGACCGACCTGCGCAAGACGTGCTTCAGCCACCTCGCGCCCTGCGGCATGCGCCGCGGGATGACCCGTGACGGCGGCGAGGAAGACATCGCGTCCCAGCGCGTACAGCTGCGAGTTGACGGCCGCCTTGACGGTGGCGGTCCGAGGAGTGTCACGCAGCAGCGCGACCTCACCGAAGTAATCGCCCGAATACGCAACCGTGCGTTGGCTCGCGGAGTCGACGTCGAGTTCGCCGTCGTCCACAACGTAGAACCGATCCCCAATGTCGCCCGCGCGGATGACAACGTCGCCCGCCGCAACCGAAACCGGTACCAACTTCGCCGCGAGGCGTTCTTTCATAGCGATCGAGAGCGGCGCGAACATCGGGACTCCGTGGATGAGGTCAAGCGTGCGCTCCGGAGTGTGTGTTCTATCGATCTCGGTGAGCCGACGGTAGGTCGCGAGCGCGAGTACCGGCAGGATCGACCCGACGACGACAAACGCTAGACGCGCTCCGATGCCGTCGACGATCGCCGGCGCCGCGATGGAGCCGACTGCAACGCCGCCCATCGCGAGGCCCCAGAGAACTCCGAGAACACGGGTCAGGAACTCGTTTGGGACCGTCCGCTGGAGCAAGGTGATGATTGCGACGTCCTCGACGCTGTTGGCGGCACCGACTATCGCCAGCAGGACGATCGCCGCCGCGAAGTCTGGCCGCGGCGCGATCAGAATGATCGGAAGTCCCCAGAACACCAGGGCGAGGCCGAACGTCGCGCCGAGCCGCCGCTCGCCGAGCGTCATTGCTCCGACCGCGCCAATGAGTCCGCCCGCGCCGATGGCGGCGGTCAGATATCCCACCTCAGCGGCGCCTCCGCCAAGGACACGAAAGGCGGCCACGACGATTAGGACGTTTAGGCAGCCGCGCACGAACGCCTGGGCGACTCCGAGCCCGACGAGTAGCCGCGGTCTGGGTGCGCGCGCGACCAGCGCCAAGCCGGCTGCGATCACCGTTCCCACAGTCTCGCGCGCGGCGGAGGCGGTGAACTCGACGTGACCCGCGGTCCTCACCCGCCCGAGCAGCGTCGCCGAAACGAGCAGCACGCCGGCAGCCGCTGCGAAGGCGACACCCACACTCGCGACCGAAACGAGCACGCCTGCGGCGAGCGGGCCTACGAGGGTGCCGACGCTCTCGACCATGGACGTCGTCCCATTCGAGGCAATGAGCTCATCCGGCGTTCGCGCGAGCGACGGGAGGAGCGCTTGCAGCGCGGGCCTGAAGAGCGTGGACGACACTCCGATCACTGCGGCGAACACGAACACCAGAGTCCGGTCGCCCACGAACGACGCCGCCGCCGACGCGGCAAGCGCGCCGGACCCGACGAGGGTCATCCCGAGCAAAAAACGCTCGCGCCGAAAATGGTCGCCCAGGGACGCGGCGAACGGTGCGATGAGCGCCGCAGGCAGAAGTCGGACGAGGCCGGCTACTCCGACGGCCTGCGTGCCGCCGTGTTCGAAGGCGTAGATGCCGAGCGCGACGAAGTGTGCCCATTCAGCGGCGATCGCGCCGCCCCACGCGAGCTGCACACGGCCGATGTCGCCGTTGTGCAAGGCAACGCCGAGAGCGGACACGATGTTGCGCCCGCGGATCATCACCAAGATTGAACCCCGTTCACGAAGAGGGGACAAGGCTGAATGCCTCGTGCTCGCGGACGAGGCACGTCGATCCGCATGCGCTCAGTGGCCGAAAATAAGCTGCTGCGTCGCTCCTAAAGACGGAACGGCGCCCGCGTGGGAACCCAGCCGATGATTGCTTAGTGCTGGCCGAGGCGTGTGAGGAAGCGGGCGGCGATTGGTGCGGCGATAGTGCCGCCGAAGCCGTTGTTGGTGTTGGCGACCAGGGCGGCGAAGGCGACGTCGCCTTGGTAGCCGATGAACCAGGCATCGGTGCGGGGCGGGTTTTTCGCGCCGGTCTCGGCGGTGCCGGTTTTGCCGTATACGGGTGGTCCGGGTTGTGCGGCGAGCGCGGTGCCTGTGCCGGTGGTGACGACTGCGCGCAGCAGCGTGCGTAGGGTGGCGAGCAGGCCGGCGGGAAGGGGCGATCCTGATGCGCTCGGTGCGGGTGCGGGCTTGAGAAGCAGCCGTGGCGCGCGCCAGCGCCCGCGCGCAACGGCGGCGGCCGCGTCGGCGAGCGCGAGCGGGCTGACGAGGATGCGGCCCTGACCGAAGGCCTCGGCCGCAAGCTCGACCGAGTCGCGCGGGGCGGGCACCGAGCCGGGAAAGTTGGGCACGCCGAGGCGTCGGTCGCGCCCGATCCCGAGCGCCCGCGCCGCGGTTGGCAGCGCGGCGCCGGCGACGCGCGGTGCGAGGCTGGCGAAGGCGGTGTTGCAGGAGTGCGCGAAGTCGTGCGCGAAGCTGGTCGGGCCGAGGATCTCGTGTTCGGCGTTGTGGAACTGCTTGCCGTCGACCGACAGCGCAGCGGGGCAGTCGACTGTCTCGCCCGGCGTCAGGCCGCGCTCGAGCAGCGCCAACGTGGTCACGACCTTGAACGTCGACCCTGGCGGGTACTCGCCCTGCAAGGCGATGTCATAGCCGCCGGGGTCAGGCCCGACCGAAACCGCGATCACGTTGCCGCTCCTGATCCTCACCGCAACCAGCGCGCTCGGCTGCTTGACGGTCGCAAGGGCAACGTCGGCCGCGTTCTGTGCCGGAATCTCGAGCGTGGTTTGCAGCGGACGCCCCGGCACGCCGGCGGCGCTATGCAGCGGTGCGACTACGCGTCCGTGGGCTGAAACGGCTTCCACCACGACACCCGGCGCGCCGGCGAGGCGAAGGTCAAACGCTCGCTCGAGCCCCGAAAGGCCGACGATCTCCCCCGGCACGATCCGCCCGTGCGCGGACCGCACGATCTCCGCCGTCGCCTCGCCGGTCACACCGAGCAGCGAGCGAGCGAAGGCGCGTGTTGGCGCCAGCGGCAGCGTCCCGCGTACGAACACCGTCCCCGCCAGCGGGTAGATCTTGGCGCGCAACCGCTCGTAGTCGGAGCCCCTGAGCGTGATCACCGGCACGAACGCCGTCGGAACGGCCGCGCGGACCGCCCGCAGCAACGGCGCCGTCTCGACTCCCAGGTACGCGCGCAGCTGGCGCACCAGCAGCGGCAGGTCGCGGACCCGCTTGGGCTCAATCCCGACGTTGACCACCGGCCGCGGCCGCACGATCGGCCGCCCGTCAGCGGCCAGGATCGGCGCCCGCGGCGGCTGGAGCACCGACAATCGCAACCGCTCGCCCGCCCGCAAGCGCTCCTTGACCAAGCGCGCCGACCAGACTGGCCTCCACCCCCCGCCCACGTAGCGCAACGAGAGGCGGGCCGAGTACGCCCAGCGGCGGCCGAACGGCAGCCGCCAGAGCCAGTCCAGCCGCCCCTCCGCGGCATCGCCGTCCGCCCTCGTCGCGCCGGCAACGACCGAAACCTTCGCGCCCGCCATCCCCGCCCTGATCGAGCGCCAAGAGCTGGCAGCCGCCGCTGAGGACACGTTCGCGAAGCGCACATCGGCCACGCGATCGTCGCTCAGAGCCGCGGCCAGCGCGGTGGCGGCACCGGCCGGCGAAGCCCGCGAGCTGCGCAACTGCCAGATCGCAACCGCCGCAAGCGCTGCGACCGCGACCGCGACTGCGGCGAGCCGCCACCTCCCGCCGCGCCGAGCCGTCACACGCGGCGCGTCGCCCACGCTCAGCCCTCCCGGAGGTGGTCGTAAATCAGCAGGTGATCGCAGCCGAGCTCTACAACGCCCTCGGCGAGGTCGCGAACCCTCCCTGCGTCAGCACCGATTTCTGTGTGCGCAAGGATCGCTCCGAGGCCAACCTTCGCAGCTGCAGTCGCTTCCCTCATTTCGCCAGCGTATGCAACTCACCCCGTCAGCATTTTCGCGCGCGCCGAGCTCATCCACGGCGGTTGGCGTCCCGTCAGCGAGCACGGGAGTCAGGCTCTGGCTCAAGCTCAGCGAAGCAGGTTGGGCAGATTCCGCTTGTTGCGTGCCGTCTCGCATGAGCCACCACTTCTAGTTCGCGCGGCTTTCCGAGCCATCGCCCCGCGAACCGAACACGCCCGCACCAGGCGCTGAAGGTCAGCGGGCGGCTGGAAGGCGCCCGCAATGCGAACCAGCCTGCGGTCGTCGCAGCCGCCAGCCGTCGCCATCGCGAACGGCTCGTAAAAGTGACTAGACGCTGACTATCGAGTGCGTCAGGCTCGGCGACCGCTTGCGTCGGGAACAAAAACTCCGCTTGAGGAGGGCTCTCCTGAGAGGGGAGAGCGGATGATGGGACTCGAACCCACGACCTTCTGCATGGCAAGCAGACGCTCTAGCCAACTGAGCTACATCCGCGCGCCGGCCAGTATAGCCCGGCTCAGCTTGCGTCTAGGGCCTCGTTGACGAGCCTGTCGGCGAGCTCATTGTGCTCGCGGCGGACGGCCGTGTAGCGGACGCGGCCCAGCTTGCGCTCAAGCACATTGGCGTCCTCGTTCAGCTCGCGGAGCGTCTCGTTCTTCACCCGGTACTCGCCCTGCATCTGCTTGACGAGGAGCTCCGAGTCCGAGACGACCTCGAGCTCGTCGACGCCGAGCTCGACCGCGCTCTCGAGGCCGGCGATCAGCGCGCGGTATTCGGCGACATTGTTCGTGGCGACGCCGATCCGCTCGCCGCGAGCGTCGAGCACGGTGCCGTCCTCGGCCTCCAGCACGTAGCCGTACGCGGCGGGGCCGGGATTCCCGCGGGCACCGCCGTCGGTCGAGAGCTTGGCTTTCATGCGAGTGGATAGAGGTCATAGGCGACCTCTTCGTAGGGGTGCGCCTCGAGCAGCGCCGCCACAACGGCCTCGACTCGGTCGCCGGGAACGAGGGTCTCCACTCGGAGCTCCGGGACACGCTCCTCGCGCCCGCGCTCCCCGAGCGTCGGGTCGGTCCCCTCGCCGCCGAGAAAGGTGCCCGTCCCGGACGCGTACCACGAGCAGCGCTCGTAGTCGCCGATCCGTCCGGCGCCGGCGGCGAAGACCGCGTCGCGGCTCGCATCGAGCGCCTCCTCGGGGACGAACCAAACCAGCTTGTAACGCTGGTCGTTCACGTTAGGTCTACGGCGCCGGGCGCTCTTCGGTGTCGATTTGGGCGCGCTGGAGCTTGCCCGAGTAGTCGACGTAGATCGACTTCCACTCCGTGAAGACGTCGAGCGCGGCCTGTCCGGCCTCGCGGTGGCCGTTGCCGGTGTGCTTCGTGCCGCCGAACGGGAGGTGGACCTCGGCGCCGATCGTGCCGGCGTTGATGTAGGTGATGCCGGTGTCGAGGTCACGCATCGCGCGGAAGGCCTTGTTGACGTCGCCCGTGAAGATCGACGAGGAGAGCCCGTACTCGACGCCGTTCGAGACGCGGATCGCCTCGTCGAGGTCGCGGACGCGGATCAGCGCCGTGGTTGGGCCGAAGATCTCCTCCTGAGCGACCCGCATCCCGGCTTGGACATCGCCGAAGATCGTGGGGCGGTAGTAGAAGCCCTTGTCGAGGCCGTTTCCGGAGGCAACCTCGCCGCCGGTCAGCAGCGTCGCGCCCTCGTCCTTGCCGATCTGGGTGTAGGAATCGACCTTCTCGAGCGCGGCGCGGTTGATGACGGGGCCGACGTCCGTGTCGTCTTCCCAGCCGGGGCCGAGCCTCATCGCCTCGACGCGCGAGACGAGGCGCCGCGCGACCTCGTCGTAGACCGAGTCGTCCACGATCACGCGGCTCGCGGCGGTGCAGCGCTGACCTGACGTGCCGAAGGCAGACCACACGATCCCGTCGACGGCGAGCTCGAGGTCGGCGTCGTCCATGACGATGATCGCGTTCTTGCCGCCGAGCTCGAGGTGGACGTGCTTGAGCTCCCCGGCCCCAGCGCGGGTGACCGCCACGCCCGTCTGGCGCGAACCGGTGAACGTGATGATCGGGACGTCC
>JBQCGP010000050.1:0-29375 GCA_051955535.1 Gaiellaceae bacterium
CGAGCATCGCGACGATCCCGGCGCGGGTCGCCGAGACGTGCCGAAGCGCCGAAACGAGGAGGGCGAAGGGGACGATCGTTCCGAGTACGACCATCCACGTCATCAGCAGCCAGACGGGCACGTGTATCGATGCCAGGTGGCCGTGCAGGGAGACGTCGCCGCCGATCAGATGTGCCGGGAAGGTCCACCAGGGACTCAGCACTGCCCAGAAAACGGCGGCAAAGAAGAACCCCAGCCCGACGAGCGAGATCGGATCGCGGTCGCCGATCCGGTGCTCGGCCATCAGGATGTAGAGCGCGTACGAGCCGGCAGCGCCGAGGGAGGCGGCGACGCCCGCGGCGTCGAGGCTGAGGCCGCTCCAGATCTGAACGACGAGCGCGAGCCCGGCGAGCGCCAGGATCAATGCCAACCAGATCCGCCGCCGAACGGGTTCGTGCAGCACGTAGCGCGCCCAGAGGGCGACGAGCACCGGCGCGACGTACTGGATCAGCAGGGCGATCCCGATCTCGAGGCGGTGGATCGCCAGGAAGTAGAACCACTGGACGAGCGCGAGCCCGCCGATCCCGAAGACGATGAAGTAGGGGAGCTCGCGGGGCCGCATCCGGAGCGACTGCGGCCTCGTCGCCACCAGCGCAAGCGCGATCAGCACGAACGCGCCCGTCGACCGAACCTGCGCCAGGCGCAATGAGGAGAGACCGGTGGTGAGGATTACCTTCGAGACGGCCCCGTTGATCGCCCAGAGCGTCGCCGCCGTCATCACCATCACGTAGCCGAGCACCGGCCGCCGCTCGCGACGCTCGGCCGCGGGCAGAATCACAGGCTCGGCCACGGCGCGCGAGGCTAGCAGCGGAGAAGTCACAGACATGGCCGGACGAGCTATGTTGTCCGATGCGACAACTACTAATGCAGCGGTGAAGCTATGTAGCCGCTGTGGTGAGAAAAAGCCGCTCGACGACTTCCATCGTTCGAGCAGGTACGGCCGACAAGCGTGGTGCAAGCCGTGCAGGAAGGAATACGACCGCGAATATCACCGTGCGACGAGGCCGATTCGCCTGCAGCAGAAGAGGACGCGTCAGCGGGAGCTTCGAGCGTGGTATCTCGACTTGAAGCGGAACAAGCCATGCGCCGATTGCGGAAAGGTTTTCCTTCCCTCTGCGATGACCTGGGACCATTTGCCAGGCTCGCGGAAGATCACCGAGGTGAGCACGCTCGTCCTTAACAGGCACTGCAGCAAACGTGTTGTCCTCGCCGAAATCGCAAAGTGCGAGCTCGTATGCGCGAATTGCCATGCGATACGCTCGGAGAAGAGACGGGGCGTAGCTCAGCCTGGTCAGAGCGCCGCGTTTGGGACGCGGAGGTCGCCGGTTCGGATCCGGCCGCCCCGACTAGAACCGACCGAATGAGGGTCGTTGCGAAGTTCTGCGGTGAGTGCGTCTACGCCCAGGCCGGGCTCATCGCCCACCCTTCGAGCAGATCGGCCGCCCGTTGGAACTGGGCACGATCGAGCACGTATGGCTCGGCATAAGGGACCTGTTCGACCAGCGGCGCGGGGGCCGTTCCTTCGAGCGCATTCAGGACGTAGCGAATCGGCAGGCCGTGCGCGACTACGAGGACCGTCGCCTCGGGCCTCGAGAGGATCATCCTGTATGCGCGCACGTAGCGCGCGACGGTAGCGGCGCGGCTTTCGCCGCCTCCCGGCGCCTCGGTCGTCGGTTCGTTCGCCGCCGCCCAACTGCGGTAGTCCGCGAGCGTACGGCCCTCGAACTCGCCGAAGCGGACGTCGTTCAGTTCGGGCATGAGGAGGCGGGGCACATCCCGGCCGGCCAGCACTAGGTCGGCGGTCTGCCTCGCCCGCTCGAACTCGCTCGTCGCGCAGAGGTCAATCTCCACGTCGGTCAGCCGCTCACCGAGTTGCCGCGCCTGCTCCTCGCCGGTAGGGGTCAGCACGCACGCGACCGCCGGGTCGCCGTTGACGGTGCCCACGACGCTGAACTCGCTCTCCCCGTGGCGGGTGAGGATCACCTCGTCCATCGAGCGTGCTTCAGGTCGAGCGTCGTCTCCTCACGGTGCATGAAGCGGACGAAGTAGAAGGCGAACGCGGCGAAGAAGACGACCGCCTCCTCGGCCGCCATCGTCAGGCCGGCGACCTGCTGATCGGTCAGCGGGCTCCACCCCCAGACCCGTGGAGCATGCTCGTAGAAACCGTAGACGGCGTTCGGTATCAACGCGAGCAGCAGGCCGAGCGGGCTTGCGAGCGCGAACGCGGCGAAGAGGTACGCCGCGGAGGCACCGGCGCCGAGCGCTCCGGTCAGCACCGGCCACCACAGGAGCAGGCCGGCCACGAAGTAGCAGAGGTGCTCGAGGTGGAGCAGCGTCTCTGGATGCCGCAGCGCCGTGTCGTAGGCGGCGGGGATGTGCCAGAGGTAGTAGGTCGCTAGCCAGAGCGGCAGGGCGACGAGCGGGTGGGTCAGCACGCGGACGGTTGCGTATCTGCGAGCCGCTTGGGCCGCGGCGGGCGGAATCCCGAGCACGACGAGCGCCGGGCTCCACTCCGCGAGAGCGACGTTCTGAAGCAGGTGCGCGGTGAGCAGGTAGTGCAGGGCGAGGCTCTCTAGCGGCGTGACGAACACCGCGAGAATCAGCGCGAGTCCCGAGAGGAAGCAGGCGATGCGCCACCCTTCGGGCGGGTAGCGTCGCGCGACCCACGCATAACCGAGCGCGAGCAGGGGCACGAGCACCACCGCCTCTGCGTGGAGGCTCCAGCTGTAAGGCTGCACCGGCGGTACGCTACGTCGTGAGAACGCGGGCGTAGCTGAGTGGCGCAGCACCGGGTTTCCATCCCGGCGACGCGGGTTCGATTCCCGCCGCCCGCTTTTCGTCCGATCAGTTCGGTACGTTTTCAGTTATGAAAACAGCCGAGCGCAAGCTGGCCCGACGGATGCGACGCTACGAAGGCCGTTCGATCAAGAAGATCGCGCGACTGCTTCACGTGTCGAAATCGTCTGTCAGCCTGTGGGTCCGCGATATCGCGTTGAGCGACGAACAGCACGCGGTTCTCCAGGCGCGGAATGGACTGCACGAGCGCCAGCGGCTCGCGAACGCGGCGATGAGCGCGAAGGCCCGCACCCGCCGAGTCGCCGCACAAGCCGATGGCCGACGGCGTGCAAGACAGGCGGACAAGCTCTACGTCGCCGGGTGCATGCTTTATTGGGCCGAGGGGTCGCGAAACCGAAACAAGCTCGTGTTCACGAACTCGGACCCCGAGATGGTTCGACTTTTCGTGAACTTCCTCCGCCGTGGATTCGGTGTACCGGCCGACCGAGTTCGCCTCACGTGCAACCTCTTCGCCGACCACGCGGAGCGGCAAGGCCAGATCGAGGATTTTTGGCTCGAAGTGGTCGGCTTACCGCGAGGTTCACTCTGCAAGTCGACGGTCAACCACTACTCGCCATACACCAAGAAGAAGCGGACCAACAAGCTCCCGTATGGAACCTGCCGGGTCGTGGTCAACAGCACCGAGCTTGCGCAGACGATCTACGGCTCGATTCAAGAGCTTGCCGGCTTCGATCGGCCGGAGTGGCTCGACATGGCGCCCTAGATCGCTAGCGCGGCTGGTCGGCGAGCGGCTCGAGCGCCCCGGCCGTCGGCTCGACCTCGCCTGACTCGAGGCCGGCCACGACCTCGCGAGCAAGCTGGCGTGCCTCGCTGACCTGATCCGCCTCGAGAACGGTGTTGACGGCGGCCAGATGGTTGCCCCCGACCAGCAGGAGCTCGATGTCGACGGTGTCCAGCTCGCGTTTTGCGATGTACGAGTCGTCCGGGACGCCGATCCGGACAAGCACCTCGCGCCCGTCGGGCAGCTTTGCGGTCGCTTCGATCGGCTCACCTCGTAGGCTCACGCGCCCCGCATTCTTGCGAAACGCGACGGCTGACCGTCCGACGGTGGCGCGATCCTTCCCGCGTGGTGCCCGAGCGGCTCGTCCGCTTTCCCGTGCGCACGATCCTGACCGTGCTCGGCACGACCGTCGCGGTCGCCGTCGTCCTTGAGGTGATCTGGATCTCGCGGCACGTGATCGTGTGGATTCTGATCTCGCTCTTCTTCGCCCTGGCCATGAACCCGGCGGTCGAATGGTTCCAGCGGCATGGAATCCGCCGACGGGGCTACGCAGCCGGCCTCACCTTCCTCCTGGTGCTCGCGGCGCTCGCAGGCCTTGGCGCTTTGTTCATTCCGACCGTCGTCCACCAGGTGAGCGAATTCGTCGGGAAAGTGCCGGACTACGTCCACGACGTCAGCCACGGGAGAGGTCGCTTCGGCTTCCTCGAGAGGAAGTACCACCTGCCGGAGAGGATCAGAGACGCGATCCACAGGCGCGGGGTGAGCAACGTCCTCGGCCTCTCCGGCGCCGCTGTCTCGGTCACGAAGAGCGTGATCACGATCGTCGTCGGGACGATCACGATCGCCTTCCTGACGTTCTTCATGCTGCTCGAAGGGCCGAAGTGGGTGGAGCGCTTCTACGGGCTGCTCCCCGAGGAATCGCGACCGCGCTGGCGGAACGTCGGCAACCAGATCTACCGGACGGTCGGCGGCTACGTCACCGGAAACCTCCTGATCAGCCTGATCGCGGGAGGCCTCACGACGCTGGTGCTGATCATCATGGGTGTCCCGTTCGCGGTCGCGCTCGGCCTGCTCGTCGGAATCCTCGACCTGATTCCGCTGGCGGGCGCGACGATCGCGGCGTTCATCATCGGCGCCGTCGCGTTCATCCACTCGATCGTGGCCGGGATCGTCGTCGTCGTCTTCTTCATCGTCTACCAGCAGATCGAGAACCACTTCCTGCAGCCGGTCGTGTACTCGCGCACCGTGCAACTCTCGCCGCTGCTGGTGCTGATCTCGGTGCTGATCGGCGCCGAGATCGCCGGGATCCTCGGTGCGCTGGGCGCCATTCCGGTTGCGGGAGCGATCCAGGTCGTGGTCGTGGATTGGCTTAACCACCGGCGCGAGCGCAAGGCATCGGCGCCCGCCATCCCTCGAACGGGGGAGACCTAAAAGAGGGAGCACGGCCGATGTCTGGACCGTGCAGCACATCCTTGCGAGCCTGACCGCCGCCGCGATTGCGCTCGCGCCCTCGCATCACGCCTCGACTCAGCGTGGGGCTGCACAGAAGGCGCCGTCCAGTACGAACACGACCAGCGTTCACCTCTCGTCGCTCGAGACGCAGCTCCTCGGTCAGATCAACACCGTGCGCGCGCGCTACGGACTGCGACGGCTTCGGCTCTCGCCGGGTCTGACCGCCGCGGCGTCGCAGCACTCGGCCTCGATGGCGCAGAAGGGCTACTTCGCCCACGAGTCGGCCGACGGCAGCTCATTCTTCAAGCGCATCGCTTACTACTACTCCTACCGCGGCTACAGCAACTGGTCGGCGGGCGAGAACATCCTCTACTCGACGCCCGACATCGACTCGGGCGGAGCGCTGAGGCTCTGGATGAACAGCCCCGAGCATCGCGCGAACCTGCTCAGCCGCAGCTGGCGCCAGATCGGCCTCGGCGCAGTCCATTCGGCCAGCGCTCCGGGCGTCTACAACGGCGACGCCGTGACGGTCGTCACCGCAGATTTCGGTGTCCGATATTGATCACGTCGATCTAGGCCACGGTACGTCGACATATGGCCGCCCGGGGCCGACATGCGCGGCCGCGGCTCACAAACGGCTGCAACGACACAGATCCGGCGAAAGTCGTCATGGCTGCGAAGCGGCCGGACTTTCGCCGGCCGGATGCGCCTGGGAGGATTCGAACCTCCGACCAACGGCTTAGAAGGCCGACGCTCTTCCGCTGAGCTACAGGCGCGTAGACAAAGCCTAGCCTCGCGCTGAGGACGTTTCCGTTCTCGGGGCGCTGGGGACAGCACGTGCCATGGGAATCGTTCTCAGCCTTATCCTGATGGGGGTCGGCGCCATCCTCACCTGGGGTGTCAACTCGAGCGGCGGCAGCGTCGACGTCGACGTTGTCGGCATCGTGCTGATGGTCGTCGGGTTCATCCTCTTCCTGATCTCGCTGATCCTCTGGAACAGCTGGTGGGGGCCCGGCTTCTGGGGTCCCGGACCGGCGCCCGATCCGTACGCCGGCGGCACGGTCGCGCGGCGGCGGGCTTACTGGCCTACGCGGCGGCGCACGACCTACGTCGAGGAAGAGCCGCCCGCGGGGCCGCCTTACTGATCTGAAAACCGCTCCGAGGAGGAGGTCGAAGTGGCCAACGAGCTACAGGGGAAGAAGATCGCGTTCATCGCCACCGAAGGTGTCGAGCAGGTTGAGTTGACCGAGCCGTGGAAGGCGGTCGAGCAGGCCGGTGGGCAGCCGGAGCTGGTCTCGATGAAGGACGGGGAGTTTCACGCCTGGAAGCACTTCGACAAGGGCGACTCCTTCAAGGCGGACAAGACGGCCGAAGAAGCACAGATCGACGACTATGACGGGCTCGTCCTGCCGGGTGGGGTCGCCAACCCGGACCAGCTCCGCACCGACGAGAACGTCGTCTCGTTCATCCGCGACTTCGCGGCGACAGGCAAGCCCATCGGCGTCATCTGCCACGGTCCGTGGACGCTGATCGAGGCCGGCGTGCTGAAGGGCCGGAAGATCACGTCCTGGCCGAGCCTGCAGACCGATCTTCGGAATGCCGGCGCGACCTGGGTCGACGAGGAGGTCGTCGTCGACGCAGGACTCGTCTCCAGCCGGAAGCCGGACGACCTGCCGGCGTTCAACGCAAAGATCGTCGAGGAGTTCGCGGAAGGCAAGCACGAGGAGTCGGCCGAGAAGACCGACCAGGCGATTCATTCCGAGGCGACGCCGAGTTGACCTCGAGCTCGCGGCCATCTAGACCGGCCACGGTTCGTCTAACTCGATGTGCGACGCCTTCTCCTGCTGGCCGCAGTCGGGGTTACCGCCGGCTGCGGCGGCTCGAGCTCGCCGACGCTGAAGCCGCTTCAGCAGCATGGGCCGATCGGCCGCGGCGCCCGGCAGGTCTGGTTCTACGCCGCGAAGGGGAAGCCGCGTTCCCTCGTCATCTTTCTGCATGGGTACGGCGGCCCGGTGGAGGAGACCCCAGCGAACCACGTGGAATGGCTGAAGCACTTGGCCGCGGAAGGAAGCGACGTCGTCTATCCGCGCTACGAGGTCGACGTGTCGACGAACCCGTACCCGGACATCGACGTCGCGCTGGCGAGGGCAAGGGGGCGGCTCGGAAATCCGCACGTGCCGATCGTGGTCATCGGCTATTCACGGGGCGGACGCTTGGCGATGGATTACTCCGCCTGGCTCGCCGCCCACGGGCACGAACCGCGGCTCGCGCTCCTCGTCTACCCGGCCGTCCACGCGCCGGGCGAGCGCCTCATCCCGCTGCGTAGCCTCGACTCGAGGCTGAAGGTCGCGATGATGGTCGGCGACAAGGACCACGTCGTCGGAGGCGAGGGGGCGCGCGTCCTCCTCGCGCGCCTCGAACTGGCCAACTTTCCGGCCTCGCGGATCAAGCTGATGGTCATCAAGTCGACGCGAACATTCAAGGCAACGCACCTTTCAGTCCTCGGGGCCCAGCCAGGAGCCAAGTCCGAGATCTGGAGGCCTGCTGATCAACTCATCGATTCAGTGCGCTGACGAAGCCGCGGCCGACCTGCGCTGCCGCGGCTCACAAGCGTCTGCAACTCGATCAAGCCGCAAAAAGTCGTCATGGCCGGCGAAGCCGGCCGGACTTTTTGCGGCCAGGTGGCGCGTCGGCGTCGCTTGCGACGCCGACTTGGAGGACGCCGCGGCTTTGCCGTGGCGTCCGTCTAATCACGGTCTGCAAAGCCGCGGAGGTCAGTCTTTGGCGGAGGGGTGGCGGAGGGGACTCGAACCCCCGACCACCGGGACCACAACCCGGGGCTCTACCAACTGAGCTACCGCCACCGCGCAGCGCAGACAAGAATAGCCGCGGCTTGAAGATCCTGGCCTCTCGCCGCTTTCCAGGACCGGCCTGGGACGAGCTCGACGACGTCGAATACCTGCCGGTCGCCCTTCCGCAGGGCGTTGGCGCGCGCCGTGAGGACGTCGAGGCGCTCGCGGTCGTCGGCGAAAGAGTCGGCAACGAGACGCTCGACCTGCTTCCGAACCTGCGCATCGTCGCCAACTACGGCGTCGGCTACGACTCGGTCGAGGTTCGCGCCCTCGCTGCCCGCGGCATCCCGCTGACGAACACGCCGGGCGTCCTGACCGCGGCCACCGCGGACCTTGCGTTTGCGCTGGTGCTGGCGGTCAGGCGGCGGGTCGTCACCGGCGACCGTGCCGTCCGTGAGGGCCGCTGGCGCGGCGGCTGGGCGGACCCCGACTTCCTCGGCCGCGAGGTCAACGGTTCCACGCTCGGGATCGTCGGGCTGGGCAGGATCGGGCGCGCGGTTGCCCACCGGGCGCAGGCGTTCGACATGAAGGTGCTGCACAACTCGCGAATGCGGGACGCCGAAGGGTGGCGAGAGCTCGACGAGCTGCTGGCCGAGGTCGACGTGGTCAGTCTCCACGTCCCGCTGACCGACGAGACACGAGGCCTGCTCGACGCCCGCCGGCTGGCACTCATCCGCGACGACGCCTGTCTCGTCAATACGTCGCGAGGACAGATCGTCGACGAGGACGCGCTCGTCCGCGAGCTCGTCTCCGGTCGGATCGAGGCGGGGCTCGACGTCTTCGCCCACGAACCGAGGGTTCCGCGGGAGCTGCTGGGCCTCCCGAACGTCGTGCTGACGCCGCACATCGGCAGCGCAACGGCGGAGACCCGCGAGGCGATGACCCGCGTGCTCGTCGACAACCTTCTCGCCGCGGCCCGGGGAAAGACGCCGCCGAACCTCGTCTACCCTGACGCAGAGGCCCCGTAGCTCAGTGGATAGAGCGGCGGACTTCGAATCCGCGTGCGGAGGTTCGATCCCTCCCGGGGCCATTCGATGTCACATGGTTGGGCGGGTCCCGCATGGTTCGGCGGGTCATAGGTGACATGGGCCAGCCGGCGGGTGGCAGGGCGACGCCGCTGAGTCCTTGCGTCGTGCGACCAATGAAAAGCGTGGCGTTTCGCACCGGCTTGGCACGTCTCAGACATTGACCACCAGACCTCTAGCCTGCTTCAGTCGCCCGACCGACGAAGGAGGTCAGGTGAGCACGCTCAGTAACAGAGGTCCTCTCGGCCAGCCGCGCGGGATCGGCTTCGGGATTCTCATGTTTCTCGTCACGCTCCACTTCTACAGCTGGTACTGGGTCTACAAGACCGAGGAGGAGATGAGACAACACACCGGCGAAGGCCTCGGCGGCGTCCTGGGCCTTGTGATCTGGATCGTCATCAACCCCGTGATGGCGTTCGTGATCCCATCGGAGGTCGGGAAGATGTACAAGAAGGACGGGCAGGAGCCGCCGATGACCGGTTGGACTGGCTTGTGGCTCTTCCCGTTCGGGTTCCTGATCGTCCCGGCGATTATCTGGTTCGTGAAGGTGCAGGAAGCCCTTAACCGCTACTGGGAGGGAAAGGTCGGCGCAGCTGCGCCCGCAGCGTCCCCCTAGAGGGACCGCGAATCCTTCGCTCGACCACAGAGCTGCGGTTATCCCGGACTACGCGAGTGCGGAGTTGATCTTCGTTGGTTCTCCGAACCGCGGCTTCCGCGATGGGGCCCTCGCCGAACCTAGGATCAGACGCGATGGCTGTCCGTATTCGTCTTCGCGCCGATGATGACCTGGGCGAGTGCGTAGGTCTCCTTGAGACACTAAGAAGCGCCGACCGCTACCCCGCCTTCTGGCCGGATGATCCAGCGCGGTGGTTGTCGCCGCAGGCAATGCTCGGCGCGTGGGTCGCCGAGGCCGATGGCCGGATCGTCGGGCACGTCGCCCTCGGCGCTGGAGCTGACGATACCGGTGCGTCGATCTGGTCAGAGGCGACTGGCTTTCCGCCGGAGCAATTCGCCTCGATCACCCGGCTGTTCGTCTCGACCGATAGTCGCGGCGTCGGAGTAGGCCACGCCCTACTCGATGTGGGCCTGCGCGGAAGCAGCTACTCGCGGACTACATCCGGCGCTCGATGTCGTCGAGACTGACCACGCCGCGATCCGGCTCTACGAGCAGAGCGGCTGGCGGCGGGTCCACAGCGACGCTTGGACCGCCGACCGCGAAGGGAAGACGTTGCTCCACTACTACGTCGCGCCTCCTTCAGATCGGCCAGAAGCGCCCAGAACCTCCAAGTCTCCCCATGGCCGGCCTGCGCATTTCAGTCGGTGACTGCCGAGCCAAACCCCGGGCCGCCTCCCACTGCGTGTGCTCATCCGCGAAGCGGAGTTGCTCTAGTCAGCCCACCAGTCGCGCTGCCCATCGACGTCTTCGCGCGGATCCTCGCCGAGGTTGGGCGCGCCGATGACGAGGATCTCGAGGCCCTCTGGCCCGGCCTCGTAGCCTCGCCACGTGCCGGGCGGGACCCGCACCGCGTCCCACTCCTTTACATCGACGACCTCGTCGTCGAGCTTCATCCGTCCTCTCCCGCGCACGACCACGTACACCTCCTCTTGCTCCTCATGCGTGTGGCCGTACGGAAAGCGATATTCGGGCGGGATGCGCTGGTAGCTCAGGGCGGATTCCTCGAGCTCGAGCGCCTTGGTCGCCGCGCGGAACTCAAGGTCCGGCGGGCCGTCGAAGTTGGACCCGAGATCCTCCAGATCCTCCCTGAGGTTCCTCAGCGTGAACGTCACGGGCCGCGAACTCAATCACTTCGATAGGGTCGGATCGACCTTCATCCGACCGAAGGGGAGTCGGCATGGCAGGCATGGCGTCAATCTCTGAACGGGAGAATCGGGAGATCGAGGCGGCCAACGCCTCTGGCAACATCCCGGTCGTCTTCATCCACGGTCTCTGGCTGCTGCCGAGCAGTTGGGCCAACTGGGCGGACGTCTTCGAGGAGGCCGGCTACGCGTCGCTGACCCCGGACTGGCCGGACGATCCGGAAACGATCCAAGAGGCCCGGGCGAACCCCGACGTTCTCGCGAAGAAGACCTTGGGGCAAGTCGCCGACCACACCACCGAGATCATCGACGCCTTGGACAAGAGACCAGCGCTGATCGGGCACTCGACCGGTGGCTTGCTGGCGCAGATGCTCGCGGGCCGGGGACTCTCGGCGGTCACGGTGGCAATCGACCCGGGCGTCTTCCGCGGCGTTCTGCCGCTGCCGGGCTCGGTGCTCAAGGGGGTGGGCCCGTTCCTGGTCGACCCGCGCACGCGCGGCCGCGCGATCACGCTCAGCTTCGACCAGTTCAAGTACGGCTGGGCGAACGCGCTGGACGAGAAGGAGGCGAAGGAGCTCTACGAGAAGTTCCACGTCGCCGGCTCCGGGATCGCTCTCGTGCAGATGGGGAACGCGAACCTCAACCCGTGGACGGAGGCGAAGGCGGACACGAAGAATCCCGACCGCGGCCCCCTGCTGATCATCGACGGCGAGATGGACCACACGGTGCCATGGGCGATCGCGAACGCCGCCTACAAGCGGCAGCGGCACAACCCCGCCGTGACGGAGATCGTGAAGGTCCCGAACCGCGGCCACTCGCTCACGATCGACGACGGCTGGCGCGAGGTCGCCCAGAGGGCGCTCGACTTCGTCAAGCGGTTCACCTAAGCGGACCACGCGGGCGCGGTTTTCGGCCGGATGTGGAACGAGCGGCGGGCCGAGCGCGCCTCGCTGGACGGCGCGGAGGACGGACTTCCCGCTCGCCCCAACTAACGGCGGCCGAAACCGTCAGAACAGCACCGGCAATGAACGCAGTGACACCACACCTCGCCCTGCTTTGCACGATCACAACCCTTGTCGGGGCGGCCATGGTCCGGCTCGGGATCGGCCGCGGGCGGCTCGAGGCTCGGCAGCCTCAGCGACGTTGCCCGTCGTGTGGGCGAATCATGCGCGGCTCCGTCTGTCGGGCCTGTACTGGGTAGCGGCCGCGCGTTATCACAGGAGCTCTCTGCGGAGAACGGACTCGACCGCGCGCAGCGCGACGCGCGTTTCCTCTAGGCGCGGCTCTCTCGTAGTCAGCCTCTGCAGGCCGAGGCCGGGAAGCAGGACAGCTCGCGCGAGGCGGCGGGTCGATCCCTCGACTGCGAGCCAGAGCTCCATCGTCAGCGCCAGCGACAGAACAACGACGGCGGCCGACGCATAGATCGTCGGCGCAAACGGCCAGACGCGCTGGAGGACGACCGCGACCGGCAGGACGAGCGCCGCGAAGTTGGTGCCGCACCTGGCCGCGAAGCGGGTCGGGCGGGCTGCGCCACGCCACGTGTCGGCGAGGCGGCGCTCCTCGGCCGCCGCGATCGCCCGGTGCTCGGCTCCGTGCAGTGCGAGCGTCCGCCCGCGGAGGAGCCAGAGAACGAGGCTGAACGTAACCCCAAGGCCCGCGAACAGCGATATGCGTTCAGGCAGGAACGTGAAGAGAAGCGGCGCGGCGAGGGCGGCCGCAAGGAAAAGTCGTTCGCGCGGCTTTGTGACTCCGCCGCGCCGGAAGAGCGGGGAAGTGGCGAGCCCGAGCCGAACGAGCCCGCGCACGAGCGGGACCTTCCGGAGCTGCGAACGGGGCGCAGGCATCGCCCCCTCACGCAGGGTCCCGTCGACGCCTGCGAACGCCCAGAACCGCTCGCTGACGATCGCGACGCCGTCCGGCCGTGCCATTCCGCCGAGCCGCGGGAGCGCCGACAGGCGATCGATTCCGGCAAGGACGGATTCCACCCGTAAACCTTGCCTGGCGAACGGCCGCCCGGCAATGGGCCGGGCGGCCTAGTTCATGAAATGGTCGGGACTACCACCTGCCGCGCGAAAAGAAGCCGAGCAGCACGAGCACGAGAACGATGATCAGGATGATCCACAGAATGCTCAGAACAGTCACCTCCTTCCGCAGTGTCGGAATACAACGGACTTCTTTGCGGTGGGGTTTCGCCGTGCGTTTTCGCAGGGCAAACTGAAAGCGATGCCGAGGGCAATCTGGAGCGGTTCGATCAGCTTCGGGCTCGTGAATGTGCCGGTGCGCATGTACAGCGCCATTTCCGAGCACAAGCTGCACTTCCACCTCGTCCACGAGCCGGACGAGAGCCCGATCGGCTACCAAAAGATCTGCAAGCTCGAGGACAAGCCCGTCCCCGACGAGGAAATCGTGAAGGCATTCGCGTTCGAGTCGGGTGAGTACGTGTTCCTGGACGACGAGGACTTCGAGGCCGCGCGCACGGAGGGCTACAAGACGATCGAGATCACCGATTTCGTGCCCTACGAGCAGGTCGACCCGATCTACTTCGCGCGCACCTACTACCTCGGGCCGGAGGAAGGCGGCGAGAAGGTCTACGCGCTGCTGCTCCGAGCGCTCGAGGATTCGGGGCTCACCGGCATCTCGAGGTTCGTGATGCGCGACCGCCAGTACCTCGGGGCACTGCGCACCCGCGACGGGCTGATCGCTCTCGAGCAGATGTACTTCGACGACGAGGTTCGCAGCGCGGACGACGTGAAGCCGGCGAAGGCGAGTGTCGGCAAGGAGGAGCTGGCGATGGCGGAGCAGTTGATCGACAACTTCGCCGGCAAGTTCGACCCGAGCAAGTACAAGGACACCTACCGCGACAAGCTCTGCGAGATCATCCGGGCCAAGCGGTCCGGCAAGGAGGTTCATCACGCGCCCGAGGTCGAAGAGGAAGCGCCGCCGGACCTGCTCGAGGCCCTGCGCGCGAGCATCGAGGCGGCCGGCGGGCGGCGCGGCCGCGCGCGAGCGCCGCGCCAAGGGTCGACCCGCGATCTGGCGGGTCTCTCGAAGGCCGAGCTCGACGAGCGGGCACGCAAGGCGAACATCCGCGGCCGGTCGAAGATGTCGAAGGGCGAGCTGATCGAGGCGCTGAAGGCTGCCTGAGCAGAAGCACCTGAGTGTCGTTCCGGACGTCGAGCGAGAGCTCGACCGGCTCTACGCTCTTCCCCTCGAGGAGTTCACAAACGCACGGAACGACCTGGTTCGGCGCCTCGGCAAGGCCGGGCAGCCCGAGGCCGCAGCCGAGGTCAAGAAGCTGGCCAAGCCGAGTATCCCGGTCTGGACCGCCAACCAGCTCGCGCGCCGTGAGCCCGGCGAGCTGCGGGCACTGCTGCGCTCCGCGGAGGAGTTGCGCAAGGCTCAGGAGCGGGCGCTTTCGGGCAAGGGCGCCGCCGACTTCCAGAAACGGCTCGACGGGCAGCGCCGTGCGGTCAGGGCGCTCGCCAAGCTCGGACGCGACATTCTCGCGGACGAAGGCCGATCGGTCAGCGACGCGATCGTGGAGCGGATCGGAAAGACGCTCGACGCCGCCGCGCTCGACGAGGGATCGCGCTTCCTGCTCCGCGCGGGCCGACTCACCGAGGAGGTCGAGCCGCTCGGGTTCGAGGCGCTCTCGGGGATGTCGGCGGCACCGCCCAAGAGGCGAGGCACCGCGGCGAAGCAGACGCGCTCGGGCCGCGACGTCGCCGGGGCGCGCCGCCGCGTGCAGGAAGCGCAGCGCGCGGCCCGCGAGCTTGCACGCGAGGCGACGCGCGCCGAGCGGGATGCCGCCCGGGCCGAGAATGCGGCGACGACGGCGCGCAGCGCCGCCCGCGAAGCGCGCGAGCGGGCCGACGCGGCCGAAGCCGCGCTCGCGGAGGCCAAGGGAGCGTTACGCGACGCTAAGGCCTAGGACTCGCCGCGTTCGGGCTCGTTGACGACCGGGTCGGTCGCTAGCCGCTCGGCCGCCTTCTTCGTTTCCTCGGCGCCCTTCTCGGCGAGCTCGACGAACTTGTTCTCGTCGGTGGCTCGGCTCTCTCGTTCTCGATCCTGTTCGTCCGTCATGCCCCGCTCGTTCCCACGCGCTCTAGTCTGTAACCGCTTCAAGCGGGCGTGGCGGAATTGGCAAACGCGACGGGTTTAGGACCCGTTGGGCGAAAGCCCTTGGAGGTTCGAGTCCTCTCGCCCGCACTCAGCTCGGCGAACGAGTTTTTGACGGTGCCGTAGCCAGGTGCTCGACCCCAGCGGCGGCCTTCTCGAGCGCCGCATCGTCGAAGAGGAAAGGCGTCGCGTTCGGGATCGTGTGAACGGGGCCGTCGAGGTCGCCCGATTCGCCGACCGCATTGAGTGCGTAGCGGATCGGAATCTCGTGGCAGACGACGAGAGCGCACCGATACGGAGCTGCGAGCAGGCGCCGGTACGCCTCGACGTAGCGGAGCGCGGTCTCGACGAGGCTCTCGCCGCCTGGAAAACGGTCGCTCCGGACGTGCTTCCGCTTCCAGGCGTGGTACTCGTCGATCGTCTCGCCCTCGAGGTCGCCGATGTTGACGTCGTCGAAGAGCGCTTCCTCGATGATCGGGACGTCGCGTCCGTCCATCGCGATCTGCGCGGTTTCGACGGTGCGGCCGAATCGCGTGTGCATGCAGACGTCGAGTGGCAGCGACCGAACCTCCAGTCCCAGCAGCGCCGCCTCTGCGCGCCCATGCTCGGTTAGAGGCGCCGGGACCGATGGGTCGCCGTTGATCCGGCGTTGGTGATTGAGCACCGACTCGGCGTGGCGGGCCAGGACGAATAGCCTCATGCGCCAACGCTACCTCCGGCACTGGAAACACCTTTGCTTGAATGGACGCGTGGCCGTCCAGGTCGAAGAGCTCCCGGACAACAAGGTCCGGCTCAAGGTCGACGTTCCGCGCGAGGACATGCAGCACGCGGTCGAGCACGCGACCTCGGACCTCGCCGGCAGCGTCAAGATCCCGGGCTTCCGTCCCGGCAAGGTGCCGGCCCGTGTGTTGCGTGCCCGGATCGGCGAGGAGCGGCTCCTGACCGAGGCGGTCGAGAGCCACATCGGCGGCTGGTTCTGGAACGCCGCGGCGAGCACCAGGATCCGTCCGGTCGCCCAGCCCGAGTACGACTACGACCTCCCCGCGTCGGAAGACGACGAGTGGAGCTTCACCGCGACCGTCGACATCCAGCCGACGCCCGAGGTCGCCGACTGGACGACGCTCGAGGTTCCCTACGCCGAGGCCGAGGTTCCAGTCGAGCTCGTCGACCAGGAGATCGACTCGCTGCGGGAGACCGTCGCGAGCCTGGCGCCCGTCGAGGGCCGCCCGGCCCAGACGGGCGACGTTGTCGTCGTCGACGCGATCGAGGAGTCCGGCGAGGCGCAGCGCTCGCTGGTGCTCGAGCTCGGCTCCGGCCGGCTGCTCGAGGAGGTCGAGCGCGCGCTGCTCGGTGCGTCGCCGGGCGACACCCGGACGGTCGAGTATGCGCTGCCGGACGGCGCCTCGCGCACGAGCGAGCTCAATGTCAAGGAGATCGAGGAGAAGGTCCTGCCGCCGGCCGACGACGAGCTCGCCCGCGCGACGAGCGAGTTCGACACCTACGAGGAGCTTCGGAACGACATCGAGTCGCAGCTGCGCGAGCAGCTCGAGGAAGAGCTCGACGCGGCGTTCCGCGCCGAGGCGGTCGACCGGCTCGTCGACGCATCGAACGCGACGGCCTCGGGCCCTCTCGTCGATGCGCGCGCCCGCGAACTGTTGAACCAGCTCGGCCGCTCGCTCGACCGGCGCGGGATCACCGCCGACCTCTACCTGCAGGCGACCGGCCAGACGCCGGAGCAGCTCGCGCAGGGCGTCCGAGCCGAGGCCGCCCGCTCGGTGGCGCGCGAGCTCGTGCTCGAGGCTGCCGCGGACAAGCTCGGGATCGAGGTCCCCGACGAGGAGGTCGACGAGCTCGTCCGCGAGCAGGCGGAGGCCGCCGGGGAGGACGCGGACGAGGTGCTGTCCCAGCTCCGCGAGACCGGACGGCTCGAGACGTTGCGCACCGACCTGCGCCTCAAGAAGGCCCTCGACCGGATCGTCGCCGAGGTGCAGCGGATCTCCCCCGATCTTGCCGAGGCGCGCGACAAGCTTTGGACTCCCGACAAGGAAACCGCCCCGACCGAAACGAAACTCTGGACCCCCGCCAGCAAGGAGCATGCATGAGCCCGTTGATTCCCATGGTCGTCGAACAGACCTCGCGCGGCGAGCGCGCGTTCGACATCTACTCGCGCCTCCTGAACGAGCGCATCGTCTTCCTCGGCACGCCGGTCGACGATCAGATCGCGAACTTGATCATCGCCCAGCTCTTGCACCTCGAGTCCGAGGATCCCGACAAGGACATCTCGATCTACATCAACTCGCCGGGCGGCTCCGTCTACCACGGGCTCGCGATCTACGACACGATGCAGTTCATCAAGCCCGACGTGCAGACGATCTGCGTCGGCACGGCGATGTCGATGGGCGCGCTGCTTCTTGCCGGCGGGACGAAAGGAAAGCGGATGGCGCTCCCGAACTCGAAGATCCTCATCCACCAGGTGTGGGGCGGCTTCCAAGGGCAGGCGACCGACATCGAGATCCACGCGCGCGAGACGATCGCGCTGAAGCGCACGCTGGAGGAGATCATGTCGGAGCACACGGGACAGCCCCTCGATCGAGTCTCGAAGGACATGGAACGCGACTACTTCATGACACCGCAAGAAGCGAAGGAGTACGGCATCATCGACAACGTCATCGTCCACCGCGACGGGGCTCGCCCCCTAGCGGAGAAGGCGATTACGGAGTAAAAGGAGAACCGTGGCCCGAGCGACCGACGGAAACGAACAGCTCCTCTGCAGCTTCTGCGGCAAGTCCCAGCGCCAGGTCAAGAAGCTGATCGCCGGGCCGGGCGTCTACATCTGCGACGAGTGCATCGATCTCTGCAACGAGATCATCGACGAGGAGCTGACGGCTCCGGCGCAGCTCGACCTCGAGAACCTCCCGAAGCCGAGGGACATCTACGCGGTACTCAACGACTACGTCGTCTCGCAGGAGGAAGCGAAGCGGACGCTCTCAGTGGCCGTCTACAACCACTACAAGCGCGTCCAGATGGCGAGCGACACCGAGGGGGACGTCGAGCTCCAGAAGTCGAACATCCTGCTGCTCGGGCCGACCGGCTGCGGGAAGACCCTCCTCGCGCAGACGCTGGCGCGGATCCTGAACGTGCCCTTCGCGATCGCCGATGCGACCGCGCTGACCGAGGCCGGCTACGTCGGTGAGGACGTCGAGAACATCCTCCTGAAGCTGATCCAGGCCGCCGACTTCGACATCAAGAAAGCCGAGACCGGGATCATCTACATCGACGAGGTCGACAAGATCGCGCGCAAGGCGGACAACCCGTCGATCACGCGCGACGTCTCGGGCGAGGGGGTCCAGCAGGCGCTCCTGAAGATTCTCGAAGGCACGGTGGCCAATGTTCCGCCGCAGGGCGGGCGCAAGCATCCGCACCAGGAGTTCCTCTCGATCGACACGACGAACATCCTCTTCATCTGCGGCGGGGCCTTCGCCGACCTCGACAAGATCATCGCCAAGCGGATCGGCAAGAACGCGGTCGGGTTCGGCGCGGACATCCGTTCGAAGAACTCGACCGAGGCCGCCGAGCTGCTCTCCGGTGTGATGCCCGAGGACCTGCTCTCGTACGGCCTGATCCCCGAGTTCATCGGCCGCCTCCCGGTCGTCTCGGCGGTGCACCAGCTCCAGCGGGAGGACCTAGTCCAGATCCTCACCGAGCCCAAGAACGCGCTCGTCAAGCAGTACCAGCGCTTCTTCGGCTACGACAACATCGAGCTCGTCTTCACCGAGGACGCGCTCTGGGAGATCTCGGACAAGGCGCTCGAGCGCGAGACCGGTGCGCGAGGGCTGCGCTCGATCATCGAGGCGGCGCTCCTGGACGTGATGTTCGAGCTGCCGTCGCGGAACGACGTCGTCAAGTGCGCGATCACCAAGGAGACGATCGCGAAGGAGCTCAAGCCGACGCTCGTCACGAGCGGGGCGGCCGCCGACGACGAGCCCGAAGAGCTGGCCGAAGAGTCGGCCTAGGAACCCGCAGGCCCTAGTCGGTTGTTGACGACGAGGCCGGAGCTGCGCGGCACCTTCGGGATGGTCGCGTCGACTCACTGGCTTGCCTCGGGCGTCGGTATGGCGGTGCTCGAGGAGGGCGGCAACGCCTTCGATGCGGCGGTGGCGACCGGCCTCACGCTGCAGGTCGTCGAGCCGCATCTGAACGGGCCCGGCGGCGAGGTACCGATCCTGCTGTACAGCGCCGAGCGTGACGAGACGCTCGTCGTGTGCGGGCAGGGCCCGGCGCCCGCCGCCGCAACGATCTCCCACTTCCGTTCGCTCGGCCTCGACCTCGTTCCGGGGACGGGGCTGCTCCCGGCGTGCGTTCCGGGCGCCTTCGGCGCGTGGATGCTGCTGCTGCGCGAGTTCGGAACGTTCGGGCTCGGGGACGTCTGCAAGTACGCCATCGGCTACGCCGAGGCGGGTTACCCGGTCGCGCCGAGGATGGCCGCGAGCGTCGAGTCGGTCGCAGACCTGTTCCGGAGGGAATGGCCGGGGTCCGCCGAGGTCTATCTCCCCGGCGACGCGCCGCCGCGAGCCGGGGAGCTGTTCTGCAACCGCGCGGTCGCCAAGACGTACCGGCGGATCGTCCGAGCTGCGGAGCGGAAGTCCTCGGACCGCGACGGCCAGATCGAGGCCGCCCAGGAGGAGTTCTACTCCGGCTTCGTGGCCGAGGGGATCACCGGCTTCCTCGAGCGCGAGGAGGCCATGGACAGCTCGGGCCGGCGCCACCGGGGCCTCCTTAGCGGCGACGACCTCGCCGGGTGGGAGGCGACGCTCGAGCCACCGGTCTCGTTCGTGTACCGCGGTTACGAAGTCTGCAAGACGGGCGCCTGGGGGCAGGGGCCCGTGTTCCTCCAGCAGTTGGCGCTGCTCGCGGGGTTCGACCTCGAGTCGATGTCCCGCGAGAGCGTCGAGCTCCTCCACACGGTCGTCGAGTGCGCGAAGCTTGCATTCGCGGATCGCGAGGCGTGGTACGGCGATCCGGACTTGGTCGACGTGCCGCTCGAGACGCTTCTGAGCCCGGGCTACAACGACGAGCGGCGGGCGCTCATCGACACGACGGCGTCGGGTGAGCTGCGGCCCGGAGCGGTGGACGGCCGCGAGCCGCGCCTGGCAGCGGCGGCAGCAGCCGCAGAGCCTGCGCCGGGAGTGGGGGAGCCCACCATCGCCTCCGGTGCAACGCGCACCGGCGACACTTGCCATCTCGACATCGCCGACTCGCACGGGAACCTCGTCTCCGCGACTCCGAGCGGCGGCTGGCTGCAGGGGTCACCGGTGATCCCGAAGCTGGGATTCTGTCTCGGGACGCGGGCCCAGATGTTCTGGCTCGAGGACGGCCTGCCGAACTCGCTCGAGCCCCGGAAGCGGCCGCGGACGACGCTGTCGCCGACGCTCACGCTACGCGAAGGCGAGCCGTACGTCGCGTTCGGCACGCCGGGCGGTGACCAGCAGGATCAGTGGTCCCTGCTCTTCTTCCTGTCACACGTCCACTTCGGCCTCGATCTACAGGAGGCGATCGACGCACCGACCTTCCACACGAACCACTTTCCGAGCTCTTTCTACCCCCGCCAGGCCCGGCCGAAGGAGGTCGAGGTCGAGGCCCGCTTCGGTGACGCGGTGCTCTCGGGTCTGGGCGAGCGCGGCCATCGGGTCAATGTCCGTGACGGATGGTCGCTCGGCCGGTTGAGCGCCGCGGCGCGAGACCGAAACGGCGTCCTGAAGGCGGCCGCGAACCCACGCGGCGGGCAGGGGTACGCGGTCGGCCGCTGATCGTCGCCAACACTACGATGCTCTGATGGACACGCTCTACGACCCGCGCGGCGTCGAGGAGCGCTGGCAGCACACCTGGGAGAGCGAAGGCCTCTACAACGCGGAGGCGGACGATCCGCGCCCGAGCTTCGCGATCGCGCACCCGCCGCCGAACGTGACCGGCGACCTCCACCTGGGCCACGCGCTTCAGCTCTCCCTCGCCGACGCGATCGTGCGCACGCGGCGGATGCAGGGCTACAACGTTCTCTTCCAGCCGGGGTACGACCATGCCGGGATCTCGACGCAGAACGCCGTCGAAAAACACCTGGCCGAGCAGGGCAAGACGCGCCAGGACCTCGGCCGCGACGCCTTCGTCGCGCTCGTGTGGGACTGGCTGCGCGAGTACGGCGGCAAGATCATGTTCCAGTTCCGCCGCATCGGCGCCTCGCTCGACTACCGCCGCGAGCGCTTCACGATGGACGACGCCTACGTCCGCGCCGTCATGCGGTTCTTCGTCCACCTCTGGAACAAGGGGTGGCTCTATCGCGCCAACAGGATCGTCAACTGGTGCCCGTTCCACCTCACCTCGCTCTCCGATCTCGAGCTCGCACACGTCGAGGTCGACGACGCGCTCACGTACGTGCGCTATCCGTTTGCGGACGGCGCTGGGCACATCACGATCGCGACCGCCCGCCCGGCGACGATCCTCGCCGATGTCGCCGTGGCCGTTCACCCCGACGACGAGCGCTACCGCGACGTTGTCGGCAAGGACGTCGTCGTCCCGTTCGTCGAGCGCCGAGTGCCGGTGATTGCGGACGAGCGGGTGGAGATCGAGTTCGGCACCGGCGCACTGAAGATCACGCCGGGGCACGACCCGAAGGACTACGAGATCGGCCGCGACCACGACCTTCCGGAGATCACCGTGATCGGCCCCGACGGTCGCATGAACGAGGAGGCGGCCTCTCTTGCCGGCCTGACTCAGGACGAAGCCGAAGAGCGGATCCTCGACTGGCTCCGAGAACGCGACCAGCTCGAGAAGCGCGAGTCGTACCGGCACACGGTCGCGCTCTGCGACCGCTGCAAGTCGCGGATCGAGCCGCGGATCTCGCTGCAGTGGTGGTGCCGCATGGACGAGCTGAAGGAGCCGGCGCTCGAGGCGTTGCGCTCGCGACGCGTCGAGTTCCACCCGGATTCACAGCACCGTTTCGCGATCGCGTCGCTCGCGGCGGCGCCCGACTGGACCATCGCGCGCCAGATCTGGGGGGGCCCTCGGCTGCCGGTTTGGGAGGGTCCGGACGGCCACCTCACGGGGGCCGAGACCGAGCCAGAGGCCTGCGCCGAGTGCGGCTCGCCCGACCTGACGCAGAGCGAGGACGTGCTCGACACATGGTTTTCATCGGCGCTCTGGCCGTTCGCCACGCTCGGCTGGCCCGACGATACGCCTGACCTCCGCACGTTTTACCCGGGCGACCTCAACACGACCGCGCGCGACATCATCCGGCTCTGGGAAAACCGGATGATCTTCTCCGGCCTCGAGCTGATGGGCGACGTGCCGTTCGCGGACGTCGTCATCCACTCGCTCGTCCATGCCCCGGCGGGAGGCCGGATGTCGAAGAGCCTCGGCACCGGCATGAACCCGATCGAGATCATCGATGCTCACGGGGCCGACTCGGCCCGCTACGGCCTGCTCAAGATGGCCTCCTCTCAGGACGTCACTTTCTCGGAGGGCGCGATCCTCGAGGGCCGGAAGCTCGCGAACAAGCTCTGGAACGCGAGCCGGCTGATCCTTCAGGCCGGCGTCGTCGACGTCGAGGAGCGGCCGTCGTCACTCGAGGAGCGCTGGATCCTCGCCCGCCTTTCGCAGACGCAGCGAGCGATCGAGGGGAACCTCGACGAATTCGATTTCTCACACCTCGTGCAGGAGCTCTATCACCTCACCTTCGACGACTTCTGCGATTGGTTCCTCGAGGCGGTCAAACCGCGGCTCCATGCCGGCGACGCGCAGGCGATCGCGACCGCGGCCGCGGCGCTGGAGCGGCTCCTGAAGGTGCTCCACCCGGTGATGCCTCACGTCACGGAGGAGATCTGGTCGAGCCTGCCCGACCGGCAGACGCGGCTGATCGTCGCGCCCTGGCCGGAGGCCGGGGACGAGTCCGACGCGGGCGCGCTGCGCGACCTGCAAGAGGCGGCCGAGCGCTTCCGCCGCAGCGGCGTCCTCACGCCCCTTTCCGGCGACCAAGAGCGGATTTTCGCGGCCGTTGTCAGGCCCGAGCGCAGCAAGGCAGACGGTGAAGGCGCGGCCGCCGAGCTCGACCGCCTCCGCAAAGAAGTCGAGCGGGCGGAGAAGATGCTCGCCAATGAGCGCTTCGTCGCGAATGCGCCGCCCGAGGTGGTCGAGGCAGAGCGCGAGAAGCTCGCCAGGTATCGGCGCGAGCTCGATGCCCTCTCCGGCTGAGGCCTGGATCGCGTCTCTGACGCCGTGGCCGGAAGAGTTCGGCCTTGGCAGGATGCGCGCACTCCTGGCCGACCTCGGCGACCCGCAAAGCGCCTACCCGGCGATCCATGTCGTCGGCACGAACGGCAAGTCGACCGCGACTCGTCGCGCCGCCGCGTTCCTCGTAGGCGAGGGCCTTTCCGCCGGCGCGTACACGTCGCCGCACGTCTCAGGCTGGAGCGAGCGGATCCAGGTCGGGGGCGAGGATGCCGACTTCGACGCCGCGATTGCTCGCGTTCGTCCCGCAGCTGAACGGGTCGGTGCGACGCAGTTCGAGACGCTGACGGCCGCGGCGCTCGCCGAGTTCGCCGCCGCCGAAGTCGACGTCGCGGTCGTCGAGGCCGGTCTCGGCGGTCGACTCGACGCTACCAACGTTCTGGACGCGCGAGTGGTCGCCCTTACGAACGTTTCTCTCGAGCACACGGAGGTGCTCGGCGAGACCCGCGACAAGATCGCGCGCGAGAAGCTCGCCGTCGTCGCTCCGGGAGCGACGGTCGTCCTCGGCGAGCCGGAGTGGGCCGGCGAGGCGCGCGAGCGCGGCGCGACGCGCGTCGTCCACGCGGAGGACATCGGCCGAGCCGCGGCGGAGCAGTTCCTCGGCCGCGAGCTCGGCGGGGACGTCGAGGTCGACCTTCCGGGTCGCCTCGAGCTGCGCGAAGAGGACGTCTTCGCCGGCGCGCACAACCCGGCCGGCGTCGCGTGGCTGGTGGAGCGGCTCCCGCGGAACGACTACGTCGTCTGTGCGGCCGTTCTCACCGACAAGGACGTGCGGGCGATGCTCGCCGCGCTGCGCACCGCCGGTCCGACGCTCGTCGCCACGCAAGCGGAGAGCGAGCGGTCACGGCCGGCAGACGCTCTGGCGGACGCTGCGAGGGAGTTTTTCGCCCACGTCGAATCCGTACCGGATGCCACGAGCGCACTTCAGCGCGCACGCGAGCTCGCGGGAGCGGACGGCGCAGTCCTCGTCACCGGGTCGCTCTACCTCGTCCGCGACCTGTACGCGGGCGTACGATGACGGGAATCGGCGAGAGGCTGAGCGTCTTCGCGGTCGCGCTGGTCGTGGTCGTGCTGGTGGTGGGGCTCGCGTTCGGCGCGGGCTATCTCGTCGGGAAGCTCCTTCTCTGACCGGAGCGTGAACGTGATCCACGACCAGCTCATCGCCAGCACTTTTGGCTTCTTCAGCTCCGGTACGTGGACGATCGTCCGCAATGTCGCGGTCCTCCTCGTCGCGGTCTTCTGGATCGCGATCGCCGTCTGGGTCTACAAGGACGCACGGCGCCGGATCGAGGACCCGTGGCTCGTCGTGATGGCCACGCTGATCGGGCTCGTGCCGCCGTTCATCGGCGCGCTCGTCTACCTACTCCTGCGTCCGCCGGAGTACCTTGAGGAAGCGCGCGAGCGTGAGCTGGAGATTCGCGCCATGGAGGACCGCCTCGCCACCCGCAATCTGCACTGTCCCGTCTGCCGGGCGGAGGTGGAGGCGAACTTCCTCGTCTGCCCGGTCTGCACGACGAAGCTCAAGCAAGCATGCGTCAACTGCAAGGCGCCGCTGGAGGCGCTCTGGCAGGTCTGCCCGTTCTGCGAGACCCCGGTCGAGGCGGCGCCGCCGCAGCTCGGAAAGACGCAGTGGCTGGAGTCTTCGCGCCCCCTTAGAGAGCGGCGACGCGCTGAGTAGACTCAGCGGCCTTGGCCGTTGAGTCGACCCTCGTGCTGATCAAGCCGGACGCCCTCGAGCGGAAGCTCGCGGGTGACATCCTGGCGCGCTTCGAGCAGCGGGGGCTCGAAATCCGCCAGGCCAGGCTGCTCATCGTCGACCGCTCGCTCGCCGACGAGCACTACGCCGAACACCGGGAGAAGCCGTTCTTCGGCGAGCTTGTCGAGTTCATCACCTCGGGCCCGACGCTCGCGCTCGTGCTCGAAGGGGAATCGGCGATCTCGGTCGTGCGGACGACGATGGGCGCGACCAACCCCACCGACGCCGCGCCGGGCACGATCCGCGGCGACCTCGCGCTGGCGATGCCGGACAACCTCGTCCACGGCTCGGACTCGCCGGAGTCGGCGCAGCGCGAGATCGCGCTCTGGTTCGGGGATGGCTGAACCCGACTACGTCGCCGTCAACCGCGAGAGCTGGACGCGCGCTAACGAGGAGTACACGGACGCGAAGGCGCACGATGCCTGGGCGCAGGAGGAGATCGACTGGGGCGTCTTCGGAATCCCCGAGCGTGAGCTCGGCGTGCTGCCGAGCGTCGAAGGCAAGGATGTCGTCGAGCTCGGCTGCGGGACTGGCTACTTCGGCGCGTGGCTGAAGCGACGTGGCGCGCGGCGTGTCGTCGGTGTCGACGTCACTCCGGCTCAGCTCGCGACCGCCCGCCGGATGAACGATGAGTTCGGGCTCGGGCTGGAGTTCCTCGAGGAAAACGCGGAGAGCACGAGCCTTCCGGACGAGTCGTTCGACCTCGTCGTCTCGGAGTACGGCGCCTCGATCTGGTGCGACCCGAAGCTCTGGCTCGCCGAGGCGGAGCGACTTCTTCGCCCCGGTGGCGAGGTGATCTTCCTGCGCGGCTCGATGCTGCTCATCCTTTGCAGCCCGGAAGAAGGGTCGGCCGCTGAAAAGCTTGTGCGCCCGCAGCGCGACGTCTACCGGGTCGACTGGACCGAAGGCGACGACCAGGGCGTCGAGTTCCATGCGCCGACCAGTGAGATGGTCCGGATCCTGCACGCGAACGGCTTCGAGCTTCTCGACCTCCGCGAGCTCTACGCGCCCGACGACGCCGCCGATCACGAGTACTACTCGCACGTTCCGGCCGACTGGGCGAAGAAGTGGCCGAGCGAGGAAATCTGGCGCGCGCGTAAGCGCCAGTGAGTGCCGCTCCTGCGCCGCCTCTCCTGCTCGCGTCCCGGTCGCCGCAGCGGCGCGCGATCCTCGAGCAGCTGGCGATTCCGTTCCAGGTGGTCGTTCCGGAGTACGAAGAGGAGCCGACCGGCGCCGACCCGGCGACGGAGGTCGAGCGGCGCGCGCAGGGGAAGGCGAGGTCGGTCGCGGCCGGCGCCGACGACCGGCCGGTTCTCGGCGTCGATACGGAGGTCGTGCTCGACGGGCGCGTCTACGGCAAGCCTGGAGATGCCACGGAAGCCGAGGCGATGTTGGAGGCTTTGTCCGGACGTACGCACGAGGTCGTCTCGGGCCTGTGCCTGCTGACCCCGGCATGGGAGGAGGTGCGGCACGCGGTCACCCACGTGTCGTTCCGGGCACTGACGCCGCGCGAACTCGGGCTCTACGTCGCGAGCGACGAGTGGCGCGAGCGCGCCGGCGGTTATGCGATCCAGGGCCTCGGTGCGGCGCTCATTGAGCGGATCGAAGGCGACTACCTGAACGTGGTCGGGCTCCCGGCCGCGGTGCTGGTCGACCTGCTCGCCGAACGCTTCCAAGGCGTCTACGGTTTTGGCTAGGGCCCTCGCGCTGGTGCTCGCCGTCTGCGCCGTGCTCGGGGCCGGCTGCGGTTCGGGGAGCGGACGAGCCACGATGACGGTCCGCGAGAGGTTCGAGCCCATCCAGGTCCCGCGCCGCGTCGGCGGCACGACGAGACGCGTCGGCCTGCCCGTCCGAGTCGATTGCTCGCTTGCGGCCGTCTACAAGGTGCGCGAAGCGACGGGGACGGCGTTCCTGATCCAGAGCCAGCTGCTCCATTTTCGTCTGCACCTGCCTCGGCGAGGGACGGCCTACCAGGTCGAGTGTCTCGGGCCCCTGGTGGCCGAGCTTCCGGCGGCCGCGACGCACGTTGAGGCGGCCGAGCTCACCAGATCGGGGCACCGCCGTGGCTCCGTCTCGGTGCGGACGCATGCCTCGGTTCGGCTCGCGCCGGGACTGGCGCTCGTGCCGGCTTCCGGCAAGCAGATGGTGACCGTGCAGTGGCCAAGGCGCCCGGGCGCGGCGCACGACGACTTCATCCTGGAGCTCTCGTTCGAAGTCCCCAAGGCTCCGCTCATCCGAGAGCGGATCGCCTACACGGCGTCCGTCTCCTGCGGGAACGCGAGCTATGTCGAACCGGTCGTCCCGCTGGGTGAGGGTCTCGGCTTCGTGAACGCCTTCACCGTCCCGCCCCACGGGCGACCTTTCGACTTCATCCTGCCGCACATCGCGTCGGGAATCAGCAGTCACGACGAGGAAACGCTCAACCTCGCCTGCTCGAAGGGCTGATCGGGGCGTGTCCCGGTGCCAGGCACAGGATCACGTCCCAAACGGCGGTGCTGCCCCGCCCCCGCCGCGGCGAAGTCGGCGTAAAGCTCGCGGGCTCGGCTCGGATCGTTGCTGAACAACGACAGCACCCAGCCTGTGGTGAGGAAAGCCGGTTGCGGCGCCTTGCCGACGATGGCGTTGTAACTGCTCCACCTCCAGTCGCCCGCATTCGGTACGAGTCCGGCCCGGACAGGATTGAGAACGATGTACCGCGCCAACTCCAGTAGCTGGGCGTGCCCCTCGACGACCTTGCTGCGAAACCGACGCTCGAACAGATGACCTTCGTAGCCGTGCCGCCAGTTGAACCACTTCGCGTAGACGCCGTTCAACCGATGCATGCCGCGAGAGATGTCTGCGTCGGACGTTTGCACGAGAAGGTGATAGTGGTTCGACATCAAGCAGTACGTGTGGCAGCGCCATTCCAGAGAGGTGACGATCTGTTCGAGCAGCTGCAGGAGTCGGAGTCGGTCGCGCGTGTCCGTGAAGATTGCTTCCTTGCGATTCCCGCGGGTCGTTACGTGGTAGATCGCGCCTGGAAACTGAGGGCGGGGCGGGCGAGGCATGTGCCGACCGTAGCCGCCGCGCCACCGTCCGCCCGTGCCTGGCACGAGTTTGGCGCAGAGACGGCACGGATTCGTCTCGTTGGGACCTGTCCCGGTGCCAGGCATGAGGACACGTCCCGGCAGGCCCGCCCGTGAGCGATCTCATCACCGGCGAAGACGGCAAGGCGCGCTGCCGCTGGGGTTCGACCGACGAGCGCTACCGGGACTACCACGACTCGGAGTGGGGGCTACCGGTCACGGACGAGCGCGGTCTCTTCGAGTTCTTGTCGCTCGAGGGCATGCAGAGCGGCCTTTCCTGGGCGCTCATCCTGCGCAAGCGCGACGAGATCAGGGCCGCGTTCGCGGGCTTCGATCCGGACGCGGTGGCGGCGTTCACGAGTAGAGACGTCGAGGCCTTGCTGCAAGACCCGCGCGTTATCCGCAACCGCCGCAAGCTCGAGGCGATCGTCCAGAACGCCGGAGCAACGGTCGCCCTCCGCGACGACACCTCGCTTCCGGAGCTTGTCTGGAGGTTTCGCCCGCCGCCGCGACGCCGGGCGCCGCGTGGTTACCCCGACCTCCCGTCTCTCACGGACGAGTCGAAGCAGCTCGCCAAGGAGCTGAAGCGCCGCGGCTTCGCCTTCGTCGGCCCGACGACCGTCTATTCCACGATGCAGGCCGCGGGGCTCGTCAACGACCACTTGGCCGGCTGCTTCGTGCGCGACGAGGTCGAAGCCGCACAGGGCAACGTGCAGCGACTTCTCACGGACAGGTAGCTAGACTCGGCGCGGGGCAATGGGGATTTTCACCCAGATGACCGGGTTCGGCGGCCGCGACATGGCGGTCGACCTCGGCACCGCGAATACGCTGGTCTACGTCAGGGGCCGCGGCATCGTGCTCAGCGAGCCGTCGGTCGTCGCGATCGATCAGCGCAGCGGCGAGGTCCACGCCGTCGGCGTCGAGGCGAAGCGGATGCTCGGCCGCACGCCCGGGACGATCGCCGCGATCCGTCCGCTCAAGGACGGCGTCATCGCCGACTTCGACGTCACGGAGCAGATGCTTCGCCACTTCATCCAGAAGGTGCACCAGCACCGTTTCGCGCACCCGCGCGTGGTCGTCTGCGTCCCGTCCGGGGTCACCGGCGTCGAGAAACGCGCGGTCGAGGAGGCCACGCTCAGCGCCGGCGCCCGCCAGGCCTACCTGATCGAGGAGCCGATGGCAGCCGCGATCGGAGCCGGCCTGCCCGTCTCCGAGCCGACGGGAAACATGATCGTCGACATCGGCGGCGGCACCACCGAGGTCGCGATCATCTCGCTCGGCGGCATCGTCGTCAGCCAGAGCATGCGCGTCGGCGGCGACGAGATGGACGAGGCGATCATCCAGCACATCAAGACCGAGTACAAGCTGCTCGTCGGCCAGCAGACGGCCGAGGAG
>JBQCGP010000051.1:0-130661 GCA_051955535.1 Gaiellaceae bacterium
ACTACGGCCTGCTGGAGAAGCAGTTCCGCACCTATTACACGAAGGCCGCCAAGGGATCCGGCGTCACCGGCGAGGAGCTGCTCCGGATGCTCGAGACGCGGCTCGACAACGTGGTCTACCGCCTCGGCTTCGCTGCCTCGCGCGCGCAGGCGCGCCAGCTCGTCCGCCACGGCCACTTCCACGTCAACGGCCGCCGGGTCAACATCCCGAGCTACCAGGTCAAGTCCGACGACATCGTCTCCATGTCGCCCGGCAGCTCCGCCGAGCAGGTCATCCGCGACGCGACCGACCTGACCGCCTCCGTCGCGCCCTGGCTCCAGGCCGACCACGACGGCCTCACGGGCAAGATCCTGAAGCTCCCGGAGCGCGAGGAGATCGACACCCCAGTCCAGGAATCGCTCATCGTCGAGCTCTACTCCAAGTAAGACCTACGGCCTCTAGTTACCACGGAAGAAAGGCGACATGGCAGTTAGAACAAGCTTGATGGAGTTCCAGATCCCGAAGATCGTTCACGAGGAGATCGACGAGAACCGCGGGATCTTTCAGATCGAGCCGCTCGATCGCGGCTTCGGCTACACGTTCGGCAACTCGCTGCGCCGCGTGCTGCTCTCGTCGCTCGAGGGCGCCGCGGTCACCTCGGTGAAGATCGAGGGTGTCGCGCACGAGTTCACGACGCTGCCGGGCGTGCGGGAGGACGTGACCGACATCCTCCTCAACTTCAAGAACCTGATCGCGCGCCTGCACGGCGACTCGCCCGAGATCGAGGTGCGTCTCTCCAAGCGCGGCGCGGGCGCCGTCACCGCCAAGGACATCGAGGCTCCGGCGGAGCTGGAGATCCTCAATCCCGATCTCGAGATCGCGAACCTGTCCGACAAGGGCAAGCTCGAGGTGACGCTGACGATCGGCCGCGGGCGCGGCTACGTTCCGGCCGAGCTCAACCGCGGGCCGGAGCACACGATCGGCGTCATCCCGGTCGACTCGATCTTCTCGCCGGTCCGACGCGTCTCGTACGACGTCGAAGCTGCGCGCGTGGGCCAGCGCACCGACTACGACAAGCTGATCCTCGACGTCACGACCGACGGCTCGATCGATCCGCGCGACGCGATCGGACAGGCCGCCGAGATCCTGATCCGCCAGCTCGCGATCTTCACCGATCTCGACCGGATCGAGGGCTTCGGCGAGGCTGCCGCCACCACCGACGGCGGCGCGGGGGCCGAGCCGGCGCTCGCGCACGGTATGGAGAACTTCCCGATCGAGGAGCTCGAGCTCGGCGTGCGGTCGTACAACTGCCTCAAGCGCGTCGGCATCGAGACGATCGGCGATCTCGTCGTCAAGAGCGAGAACGAGCTCGCGGCGATCCCGAACTTCGGCAAGAAGTCGATCGAGGAGGTCAAGGAGACCCTCGCCACACACGGGCTGACCCTGCGCGGCGAGAACGGCGGGGGCGCGGCCTAGGTCCGATGCGCCACCAGCGCGCAGGCAGGAAGCTCGGGCGCGACGCCGCCCACCGCAAGGCGCTCTACGCCAACCTGACCGCGTCCCTGATCGAGCACGGGCGGATCAAGACGACCGTCGCGAAGGCGAAGGAGGTCCGCCCGGTCGCCGAGGAGATGATCACGCTCGGCAGGCGCGGCGACGTGCCGGCCAGGCGGCAGGCCCTGAAATTCCTGCGCTCGCAGGACGTCGTGCACAAGCTCTTCAGCGATGTGGGGCCCCGCTTCGCGGACCGACCGGGCGGCTACTCGCGCATCGTCAAGCTCGGACCGCGCCAGGGCGATGCGGCCGAGATGGCCTACCTCGAGCTGGTCGACTACGTCCCGGGCGCGTAAGCGCCCTGTCCGCGCAGCGGACCAGTGGAAGGGACTTTGGGGAACCGGGAGGTTCCCCCAACTGAGCTAGCTGACCGGCGATCCGAGGGCGCTGCCGAGCCCGGCGCTGATTCCTGCGATCACGACCCCTGCGAACGTCACGATCGCGAGCGCGCGGATGAACGTATCGTCGAAGAAGCGCCAGCGGAAGTAAGCGAGGAGGAGCAGTTCGAGCCCCACGACCGCAAGGGCGAAGAACAGCGCCACGTTGTAGTGGGGGATCAGGAACGGCAGCGAATGCAGGATTCCTCCGATGAACGTGCCGACGCCGGTGATCGCGCCCCGGATGACCGGGTTTCCGCGGCCCGTTAGCTCGCCGGTATCGGAAAGCCCTTCAGAGAAGCCCATGCTGATCGCAGCTCCGAGCGACGTCGCGAGACCGGCGATGAACGCGTACCGCGTGTCGTGAGACGCGAGCGCGACCGCGAAGATGGGCGCGAGCGTGGAGAGCGAGCCGTCGATCAGCCCGACCATCGCGGGCTGGACGCGCTGCAACAGGAAGACGTGGCGGTCGGTCACTTCACTAGAGTTTACCAGACGATATGCAAGTTGAGCGATCATAAGGCAATCCTGACAAGTGACGTCAGGAGGCCCTGACGTGCGCCTGAAGCTAACGCTCGAATATGACGGCACCGGCTTTCGCGGCTGGGCGGCGCAGCCGGGGCTTAGGACGATCGAAGGAACGCTCCGCGCGGCGCTCGACGGCGTCTTCCCGCGCTGGGACGGCCTCGCCGTCGCCGGGCGGACCGACACAGGCGTCCATGCGCTCGCGCAGGTCGCAAGCGTCGATGCTGACGGCGGACCACCGTCCGAACGGGTCGCCGGGGCGCTGAACGCCGAGCTTCCCGACGACGTCGCTGTCACGGAGGCGGAGGCCGCAGCCGCCGACTTTCATGCCCGTCATTCGGCAAGGGGGCGCAGCTATCGCTACCGCGTCTTCCGAAGGCGAACGCCGTCGCCGTTCGAGGTGAACCGCAGCTGGTGGTTCCCAAGGCCGCTCGACGAGGAGCGCCTGGCCGAGTCGGCCGACCTGCTGCTCGGCGAGCACGACTTCCGCGCCTTCACGCCGACCGAGACGCAGCACCAGGTCTTCACCCGCGTGGTCGAGAGCGCTGTTTGGCACCGCCGCGGCGACACCCTCGAGCTCGAGATCACCGCCGACAGCTTCCTGCGCCACATGGTGCGGACGCTCGTCGGGACGATGCTCGAGCGGCCGCCGGAGGAGCTGGCAAAGCTGCTCGAAGGACGCGACCGGTCGGAGGCCGGCTCGACGGCGCCGGCGTCGGGCCTGTACCTCGTGAGCGTCCGCTACTGACACGTCCGGGGTCTGACCCCAGACACGTCCCGAAGAGACGGGAGGCCGCGTCGCTAGCATCAACGCGATGGCGGCACCGGCGCTCAAGGACGTCCAGGCGCGGCTCGACGAGCTCCGCGCCGAGCTGAACCATCACCTCTACCGCTACCACGTCCTCGACGACCCGGAGATCTCGGACGCCGAGTACGACCGGATCTACGACGAGCTGAAGGCGCTCGAGGACGAGCATCCGGACCTGATCACGCCGGACTCGCCGACCCAGCGGGTCGGCGCACCGCCGTCGGACAAGTTCGTGAAGCTCAGGCACCTGACGCCGATGGGTTCGCTCGACAAGGTGACGACCGACGAGGCGCTCGACAAGTGGGCGGAGGACGTCAGAAAGCGCCTCGGCTCCGACGAGCCGGTCGCCTACGTGATCGAGCCGAAGATCGACGGCTCCGCGATCAACCTCGTCTACGAGGACGGTGCCTTCGTCCGGGGGGCGACGCGCGGGGACGGCTACCAGGGCGAGGACGTGACGCCGAACCTGCGCACGATCTCGGCGATTCCCCTGCAAATGCGCAACTCCGGGGACGCTCCGGCCGTCCTCGAGGTTCGCGGCGAGGTCTACATGCCGCTCTCCGGCTTCCGCGAGTTCAACGAGCGCCTCGTGGCGGAAGGAAAGGCGCCGGCCCCGAACCCCCGTAACGCGGCCGCCGGATCGCTGCGCCAGAAGGACTCGTCGATCACGGCGGCGCGGCCGCTCTCGATCTGGGTCTACGGCGTCGGTCAGCGCGACGGCCTCCGCGCCGACGGGCATTTCGAGACGCTCGACTGGCTGCGCGAGCACGGCTTCCGCACGAACCCGTACGCCGAGCGTCTCGAGTCGATCGAGGAAGTGATGAAGGCCTGCGCCGAGTGGGAGCGGCGTCGGGCGGAGCTCGACTACGAGATCGACGGGATCGTGATCAAGGTCGACTCGCTCGATCAGCAGCGGCGGCTCGGCGCGCTGCACGAGCGGCCGCGCTGGGCCCGTGCGTTCAAGTGGGCCCCAATGACGGCGCAGACGAAGCTCGACAAGATCGCGATCCGCGTCGGCCGCACCGGTGCGCTCAACCCCTGGGCGATGCTCGAGCCCGTCGAGGTCGGCGGCGTCACCGTCTCCCGGGCGACGCTGCACAACGAGGAGGACATCAACCGCAAGCAGATCCGCGAGGGTGACCTCGTGATCGTGCAGCGGGCCGGCGACGTGATCCCCCAGGTCGTCGGCCCTGCCGGCCCGCACCAGCGCGGCACGAAGGAGTTCCGGATGCCGAAAAAGTGCCCGCTTTGCGGGACAAACGTCGTCAAGCCCGAGGGGGAGGCGATGCACCGGTGCCCGAACCGGAACTGCCCTTCGCGCGGGATCGAGACGCTCAACAACTGGGTGATGGCTGCCGCCGACATCGAAGGCGTCGGCGAGCAGCTCGCCCGGCGCCTCTGGGACCTCGGGCTGGTGCGCTCGGTGCCGGACCTCTACAGGCTCACGAAGGAGCAGCTGCTCGAGCTGGACGGCTTCCAGGAGAAGAGCGCCTCCAACGTGATCGAGTCGATCGCCCGCTCGAAAGAGATCCCGTTCTACCGGGTTCTCTTCGGCATGAACATCCCCGACGTCGGCTGGGTGACCGCTCAGACGCTGGCACGCCACTTCGGCTCGATCGACGCGCTCGCGCGGGCTTCGCAGGAGGACATCCAGGAGGTCGAGGGGATGGGCCCGCTCCGCGCGGAGTCGATCGCCGACTGGTTCGCGGAGGAGGACAACCTGCGGCTCGTCGAGGAGATTCGCGATGTCGGCCTGAAACTCGAGAGCGGCGACGAGCTCGCGCAGGTCCAGGGTCCGCTGACGGGGAACACCTACGTGATCACGGGCACGCTCGAGTCGATGACCCGCGAGGAGGCCGCGGCGGAGCTGGAGCTGCGAGGGGCGAAGGTTGCAGGGTCGGTGTCGAAGAAGACGACCGCGGTCGTGGTGGGGGAGGAGCCCGGCGGCACGAAGTTCAACAAGGCACGGCAACTCGGGACGCCGTTGCTCGATGAAGCGGCGTTGAAGGACCTGCTCGCAACGAACCGTTCGCCGGCCGGGCGGGCGCCCGCCCCCTCGGCGCCGCCGACTCGGTTCGGACGCTAGGACAGCGAGGCGCCCGCGAGCACGGTCGCGAACCGGTCCTGGGCACGGCGCGCCCACAAATACGAGACCGGGTTCCCGTTCTGGAGCACCGAAAAGACGTAGCGCTCGCGCACGTAGCCCGAGAGCGCCGAAGCGATCGAGGTCGTGCCGGTCTTGCCGATCACGGCGCCTCGTGCAGGGGGCGCGCGGAGCCGGTCCTTGAGCGTGCCACTGCGGCCGGCGACGGCGAGCGCGGCGACGAACGACGGCCGGATCACCGGGTCGTGCCAGGCGGCATCGAGGATTCCCACGATCGTCCGTGCGGTCAGGCGGTCGAGCCCCGACAGGCCTGAGCCGTCCGCGATCCGGACGCCGGCGAGCGGGATTCCGGCTTCTGCCAGCGTCGATCGCACTTGCGCTGCACCTCCGGCGGTCGTGCCGACGACGCCCGCCGAGGCACCAACCTGCTTGAGGAGGAGCTCCGCCGTGAAGTTGTCGCTCTCATGGTCCATGAACCGGACGATCTGCGAGAGCGGCGGCGAGAGCACGTTCGCGAGCGGCTCCGCGTCCGCCCTCGCGCTCCCGCGCACCGCGCGCCCGGTCACGATCACGCCCGAACGCCGCAGCGCGTCCTTGAACAGCGCCGCAGCAGCCGCGGCCGGTGCGCCGGAGTGATGGGTGTGGAACCACGTCCGGTCGACCGTCAGCGCCGAGAGCGGCGCCGAGTCGCGGATGTAGAACGACGGCTTCCAGCCGGGGCCCGTGCGCCGCGAGTCGAAGTAGGACTCGTCGCCGAGGACCGGCCCGGCGACTCTGCGGATTCCGTCGGCCCTCACCTGGCGCGCGAGGTTGCCCAGATCGTCGCTGCTCAGCGTCGGATCGCCGTGTCCCTGGAGGACTAGCGCCCCGCGCCAGGTCGTCCCCGCGAGCTGCCCCTGGCCGAGGACGTCGGTCTCGATCTGGTAGTCGGGGCCGAGAATCTCGAGCGCCGCGTACGTGACCGCGAGCTTCTCGTTCGACGCAGGGGCGAGTGCGAGGCTCGGATTCCGCTCGAATACGGCGGTTCCCGTGGTCAGGTCGAAGGCGATGGCGCCGGTTCGTGTGGCGGCGACGTGCGGCACGGCCAGAGCGTGCGCGAGCCGTTCGGTGAGCGGCTTGGCGGTTGCCGAGAGGTTCGTCGCCCCGACGGACAAGGCGGCGGCGCAGGCGGCGACGGCTATCCAGCCTCGGCGCATCGGTGCGTTGTTCGGACCGACCACCGATGGGTCAAGCGGGATGGGTCTCGGCGAGTGGGAAGATGGGCCGGGCGGCCCATGTAACACGCGTTGGGCGGGCGTGATAATCGGACTTGGCATGACTCCCGCGGCCATCGATTTCGGCACGCTGTGCGATGAGCTGGACGCGATCATCGCGGGCCCTCCGGCGCGCGACGAGGCGGCACAGGCGCGTTTCGAGCGGACCCTGACCGACGGCTACGCGAGCGCGCACCTGCTCGAGGCCGAGCAGCTCCGGATCGAGCGCAGGATCGCGAAGATCGCGGGCCAGATGCGGCATCGCGACCGCGATGTCAAGGCGGACGAGTTGGCCGACCTCTCGTTGCAGCTGAGCCGAACCTCGGTCGACCTGGTGCACCTGCGCAAGCTCCTCGGCGAAGCCCGCCGCCGCGCCGTAGCAGCCGCTTAACCCGACTTCGTCGGGACTGGCGCTCCTCGGGAGCTTTTGGTCGCGACGGGCGGAGCCCGCCGCTCCGCGCAGAGTCAGGAGAAACAGCTGTCAGACGATCCCGCTCCTCACCGCGTAAACGGCAGCTTGGATGCGGTTGTCGATCTGAAGCTTCATGAGGATGTTCGAGATGTGATTCTTGACCGTCTTCGGGCTGATGTGGAGGTCGGCCGCGATCTGGGCGTTGTCCTTCCCGTTCGCGATCAGCTTCAGGACCTCGATCTCGCGGTCGGAGAGCTCGGCGCGGATCGCCTCCTCCGCGTCCGGTGAGGCCGTCGCGGCCCGCACGCGCTCGAGAACCTTGCCGGCGATCGTCGGCGAGATCAGCGACTCGCCGATCGCGGCGGCCTGGATCCCGCGCATGACGTCCTCGATCGACGCGTCCTTGAGCAGGTAGCCGCACGCTCCCGCGAAGATCGCCTCCATCACGTCGGCGTCCTGGTCGGAGATCGTGAGCACGACGACGCGGGTCAGCGGCGCGAGGGCGATGATCTTCTTCGTCGCCTCGACGCCGGACATGCCCGGCATGTTCAGGTCCATCACGACGACGTCGGGCTGAAGCTCGCGCACGAAGCGAAGCGCATCGGTGCCGGCGGCGGCCTCGCCGACGACGTCGACACCCTCCTCCTCGAGCAGGTTCCGAAGTCCCGTCCGAAACAGGTCGTGATCGTCCACGAGCAGCACGCGAGGACTCGCCTGCTCCGGCGTGGTCGTCGTCTCGATCGATTCGGTCACCTGGTCCCCTCCCCTCAAGGGGTTGGCCGCGGCCGAAAGTTTACTCGGGGTTGAGGGCCTTAGTGCACGGTGATCGTGACCGTCCGGCGGCCCCACGCCGCGGCCTCCGCGGCTGTCGGGAACCAGAGGTCGATCACCGCTCCCTGGATCGCGCCGCCGGTATCGGCTGCGACGCCCTCGCCGTACCCGGGTATCGACATCCGCGTCCCCAGCGGGATCACGCTCGGGTCGACCGCAACGACGCCGTATCCGACCGGCGCGCCGGTCGCGGTGGTCCCCTGCAGCGTGTAAGCCGTCGCCGTCACGGTCATCGTCCCGGGGGCGGTGACAGTCGGCGGCGCCGTGACCGGAGCCGGCGAGGAGACGGTGCTGACGGTCTGAGCGACGGCGATGCTGCGGGCCTTGGCCTCGATCGCCTGGGCACGCGACTGGAGCGATCCGATCTGGTTCTCGTTCAGGCTGCGCTGGGCTGCCAGTTGGTGAAGGTAGGTGAGCCGGCTCGCCCTGGCCGAGGCGAGCGCGCTCACGGTTGCCGAGACGCTTGCCTGGAGGGTGCGGAGCTTCTCCGCACGGGCAGCCAGCCGATCGCGCAGGGCGACGAAGCGGTCACGACTCGACCGTGCACGCGCGACGATCGCGCGGTCGGTCGCGGCGGCCGCATTCGCCGTTTGCAGCGCCGTGAGGGCATCGTCGAGCGTCTTCGCGCCGAGGACGATCGCGAGAGGATCGGAATCGCCCTGCTCGTACAGCGCGCGGAGCCGGTCCGCGAGGTGGGCCTGGGAGACCGTCAGAAGGTGTCGCGCGATCCTGAGCTCGCGCCGCGTCTCGGCGGCCTGCCGGTCGACGGCCTCGGCCTGCGCGCGCAGAGCGGCCAACCGCCCCTGCGCCTCTGTCAACCGGCTGTCGAGCGAGTACAGCGTCAGGACCGCGGCGCGCGAGTGCGAGGCGATGGCGCCGTTCTCCTGCGTCAGCCGTTGCGCCTGCTGTCTGAGCGACGAGGCCGGGCCGGCTCCGCTTGCAGGTAGCGCGATTCCGAGCGCCACCATGGAGCACGCCGCCAGGGCCAGCCGCCCAGGGCGCCGAAGGGTCAGGTCCCCGGGCATGGGGCGGGAAGCTAGCAGAGCACCCCTCGCGCTCGCGCCGCCTCGCAATGCGAGGGTCCGTTGCGGGTGTCCGATCTGGTTGCTAGGGTGCCGCACTTGTGACGAACCGGCCCCTCCCGGGGCGCCGATCGAGCCCAGCGACCGGAGTAGTTCGCCGCTCGTTTAGACGTACGGCGCCGGCAGTCATCCTTACGCTGTTTGTGGCCTCGCTCGCGGCCGCACCGGCTGTCGGTGACCCCTCCATCGCCTCCAAGCAGGCCGAGGCGCAGAGCGTCATGAACCAGGTGCAGCAGCTGGACGCGAGCCTCGAGCACGCGGTCGAGGCCTACAACTACGCGACGGTGAAGCTGAACAAGGTCCGCGCCGACCTGAAGACGAACCACGCCCAGCTGCAGGTCGCGAAGCAGAGCCTTGGGCGCGCACAGGTGGCGCTCGCCGAGCGGCTGGTCTCGCTCTACCGCTCCGACGGGCAGAACGACTCCCTCTCGGTGTTGCTCGGCGCCTCGAGCCTCGACGACCTCGTCAACCGGTACAACACCGCGAACCGGATCTCCGCGCAGGACACTCACGTCCTCTCGGAGGTGACGCACTTCGACAAGCAGGTGAAGGCGCAGGAGGCGCGCCTGAAGCACGCCAAGGCCGAGGCCGCGTCGCTCGTGCAGCAGCGTGCAGCCGAGCGGGCGTCGATCCAGGGCCAGCTGGCGTCGAGGCGCGCGATGCTCTCCTCGATCCAGGGTGAGATCGCGCACCTGAAGGTGCAGGAGGCGGCCCGCCAGGCCGAGCTGCGCCGCGAGCTCGCCGCCAGGGTCGCCGCGCAGCAGCAGCAGGCCCCGGCGCAGGCGATCGCAAGCACCGTCTCTCCGGTCAGTCCGACCCCGACCGGCGATTCCGGCGGCAACAGCGGTTCCGGCGTCGTCGGACCGGCTCCCCCGCCGACGCACTCGAGCGTCGTCGCCATCGCGGAGCGCTACCTCGGGGTGCCGTACCGCTGGGGCGGCGCATCGCCCTCCGGCTTCGATTGCTCGGGCCTCGTCATGTACGTCTATGGGCAGGTCGGCGTCTCGCTTCCGCACAGCTCCTACGCGCAGTACGGAATGGGTAGCCCGGTCTCACGCAGCGACCTCCAGCCGGGCGACCTCGTCTTCTTCGACGGGCTCGGCCACGTCGGCATCTACGTCGGCGGCAACTCCTTCATTCACGCGCCGCACACCGGTGACGTCGTGAAGATCTCCAGCATCTCCGGCTGGTACGCGTCGACATACGTCGGCGCCCGCCGGATCTAACCGGCGTAAAGCTTTTCGATCTCGTCCCCGAAGCGCTGCTCGATGACGCGGCGCTTGAGCTTCAGCGTCGGCGTGACCTCGCCTTCCTCGGCGGTGAACTCGCGCGGGACGATCGCGAAGCGCTTGATCTGCTCGAATCGTGAGAGGTTGCGGTTGACGTCATCGACCGCTTGCTGGACGAGCGCCTGGACGTCGCCGTTCGCCTTGGCGACCTCTGCCTCATCGAGCGTGATCAGGGCCGTCACGTAGGGACGGCGGTCGCCGATCACGAGCACCTGCGACACCAAGCGCGAGGTCTTCAGGGCGTTCTCGATGTTCTGCGGTGCCAGGTTCTTTCCGCCGGCCGTGACGATGATGTCCTTCTTCCGGTCGGTGATGGTCACGAAGCCGTCCGCGTCGATGGCCCCGACGTCGCCCGAGCGAAGCCAGCCGTCCGCGGTCATCACGGCGCGCGTTGCCTCCTCGTCCTTCAGGTAGCCGGCGAAGATCGTGTCGCTGAGGATCAGGAGCTCACCGTCGTCGTCGGTCTTCACCTCGAACCCCGGCATCGCGGGACCGACGGTGCCGAACTTGAATTGAGCCGGGCGGTTGACCGCGGCCGCCGTCGTGCACTCGGTCAGGCCCCAGCCTTCCAGGATCAGCAGGTCGAGCGCGTGGAAGAACTCGGCGATCTCCGCGGCGAGCGGCGCGCCGCCGGAGATGCCTAGCCTCAGCCGCCCGCCGAAGCGATCCTTCACCTTCGAGTAGACCAGCCGGTCGGCAAGCCGGTGCTGCAGCGCGAGCGCGCGCGGCACGGGCTGCTGCCGGCGGCGGCGGTCGCTAACGCGCCGCCCGACGCCGAGCGCCCATCCGGCCCGTCGGCGCCGGAGTCCAGACCCCTCGTCCAGCCGGGAGACGACGGCCGCGTGCGCCTTCTCGTACACGCGCGGAACGCTCGGTAGCAGGGTGGGGCGTACCTGCGGCAGGACGTCGGCAACGGCATAGGGATCGGGACAGAACGCAATCGTGAAGCCGGCGTAAGCGCCCCAGATCGACATCAGCCGCCCGAAGTTGTGTGCGAGCGGCAGGTACAGAAACATCAGATCCTCGCCGAGCGAGAGGTCCTCGATCCTCTCGATGCAGGCAGTCATCGAGTAGTAGTTGCGGTGGCGGATCATGCAGCCCTTCGGCGGGCCGGTCGTCCCGGACGTGTAGATGTACGTGTAGAGGTCGTCCTCGCCGATCGCCGCCTCGGCCTCGGCGAGCGCCCGAGGGTTCTCCCGCGCGAAGGCGATCCCCTCGGCGCGCAGCTCGTCCAGCGAGTCGAGCGTGAGGACGTGTGCGAGCCCGAGCGGCTCGACCTTCTCGCGTTGGGCGTCGTCCTCGACGAGCGCGCCGATCGCCTCCGAGTGTTCGAGGACGTGGGCGGCCTCCCCGGTCGAGCTGCTGGGATAGACCGGCGCCGTGATGGCCCCGACGCGGGCGAGCGCGAAGTCGAAGAGCGTCCACTCGAGCCGCGTTCGGCTGACGATCCCGAAGGCGTCGCCCTTTCGGACCCCGCGCGCCAGCAGGCCGTTCGCGAGCTCCTCGACCGCGCGCGCGGCCTCGTCCCAGGAGACCTCGCGCCAGCGCCCCGGCTCGGCCTCGACGAGGTAGGCGGCACGGTTGCGCTTCGCGCCGACCGCGTCGCGCCAGAGCCTTGGAATCGTCCGCTCGCCCATCGAAGGGACTTTAGGGCAGGGATGACCCCGACTTCGGCGAACTTCCTGCATCCCACTACAATCTTTCGGAGCGGCCCCATGAGAACCATCTGGAACGGATCAATCAGCTTCGGCCTGGTCAACATCCCGGTCGGGATGGCCCTGGCCACAAAGCCGGCTGCGCGCCAGTCGGACGTGTCGTTCCGGATGCTGCACCGAGAGTGCGGGACGCCGATCAAGAACAAGCGCTGGTGCCCGCAGCACGACCGCGAGGTCACGAACGACGAGATCGTCAAGGGCTGGGAGGTCGCGAAGGGTCAGTTCGTGATCGTCGAGGACGGCGACCTCGAGGCCCTCGAAACCGCGGACGACACGCGCACGATCGCGATCACGCGGTTCGTCGAGCTGGAGCAGGTCGACCCGATCTTCTTCGACCGCACCTACTTCCTCGCACCGGCCGACGCGCCGGCGCAGCGCCGTCCCTACGTGCTTCTGCTCCAGGCGATGAAGGAGACGAACACGGCCGCGGTCGGCCGGTTCGTCCGCCAGGGCGCCGAGCACTTCTGCCTGATCCGGCCGAAGGGCGACGCGCTCGCGCTCGAGACGCTCTTCCTCGCCGAGGACGTCCGCTCACAGGCTGAGATCGACGAGGCCGTCGGGGAGATCGACGTCAAGGACGCGGAGCTCGAGCTCGCCCGCCAGGTGATCGGCAGCCTCGCCGCGGACTTCGACGAGGACGAGCTCGTCAGCGACTACCGCCGCGACCTGAAGGCCCTGCTCGAGGCCAAGCTGGCCGGCGAGGAGATAATCGCGCCGGAGCCGGCCGAGGAGGAGGTGGCTCCGGTCGTCGACCTGATGGCCGCTCTGCGGGCGAGCGTCGCCGAGGTTCAGGGCCAGAAGTCGACCAAAGCCTCAGCGAAGAAGGCCAAGCCTGCGTCAGAGAGTGCATCGCGGCGTAAGGTCGCGGCCAAGAAGTAGCGGCAAGCTCCCGAGTGGAGTGCTGGGACAGACTGTGACCGCGGAAAGTGCGCAGCACTTTTCGCGAACAACGAAAGCCGCCTAGTCGGGCGGCTCTCGTCGCAAGGTTGCTGCTCGTAAGTAGCGGCTAGTGCTGCTGAGGCATCGCGCCTAGCGCCTGGAGCTGCGCCGCGAAGAGCGTCTTGTCGATCTTGCCCTGGTAGATCGGGATCGACTCCTGCACGCAGACCCTGATCACCTCTTGGCGATCGATTCCGAGCTCTTTCGACAGCTCCTCCGGCGTCAGGTGGTTCGCCATCTATTCCTCCCTGAGCTCTCCGCGCAAAATGCTGCGCATTTTCCGCGGAACTGGTTTGTCCATCGCTCCGCTCGGAGCACAAAAAAGCTCGTCGGCCGGGTGGCCAGACGAGCTCAACCTCGCGCTCCGATTGTCTTGCCGGCAGGAATCAAAATTCCTGCCCTCCCAAACCTTCCATCGACTCGAAGAATAGTTTGCAGCCGTGACGGACGCAAAGTCGCTGCCGGGCTTCGAGGAGCGGTTCGCCGTCGTGAAGGGGTGCCGGCTCCGCTACTTCGTCGGGGGACCCGGCCGGGGCGCGCCGCTCGTGCTCGTCCACGGGCTCGGCGGCTGCGCCCTCAACTGGATCGACGTCGCGCCGCTGCTCGCGCGATCGCGCCGCGTGCTCGTCCCGGAGCTGCCGGGCCACGGCCGCTCGGAGGAGCTCGCGGCCGTGCCGAACCTCGCCGTGTTCGCGGACCGGATCGGCGCCGTTGCGGAGCGTGAAGGGATGTACCCGGCCGCTTATGTCGGCCATTCGCTCGGTGCGGTCGTGGCCCTGCGGTTGGCTGTCCGTCGCGCGGCGGCCGTCAGCGCCCTCGTCCTCGCCGCGGCAGCGGGAATCTCCTCGACGACCCGGCGCGCAAAGTGGGGGCTCCGCATCCTCGGAATCATCGGACCGCGCAGGTTCGTGGCGCCGTGGTCCGACTCGGTGGCTGAGAGCGCGTTCCTCCGCTACCTCGTCTTCGGCCGCTGGGGCGCCTCCGACCCGCTGATCCTCTCGCGCTCGGCTGTCGACGGCTTCCTGGAAGGCACGCGGCTCACGACCGACTCCGTCAGCGCGGCACGGGCCGTGGTCCTCGACGATGTCCGTGCGGACCTCGGCGAGCTGCGCTGCCCGACCCTTCTCCTCTGGGGAGCACGCGACAACCAGCTCCCGGTGGGCGACGCCTTCGAGTTCGCGCGCCGTCTGCGAGCGCCCCTGCGCGTAATCGGTGACTGCGGCCACCTGCTGATCGGCGAGCGCCCCGACCTTTGCGCCGAGGCGATCGACACGTTCATGGACAACATCCAGTAGCGGCCGCAGCCGGATTCACTCCGGCGGAGGCCACGCGGCGATTGCCTTGTCGTCGGCGTAAAGAAAGGGGGCTCACGGGGGAAACATGGTTTCCCCCGTGCTGATCGGGGTGCCCAGATTTGAACTGGGGACCTCTCCGACCCGAACGGAGCGCGCTACCAGGCTGCGCCACACCCCGAGGTGGGACAGGTTAGCGCAGCGGGGGAGCCGGTTGGCTCCCCCCGAACCTAGGCGGCCGGCACTTCCCGGAGGCGTTCGCGGCGGCGGAGAGCTGTCACGGACACACCCGAGATGGCCAGGGCCACGCCGGCGACACCGACGCCCCACCAGAGGCCGCTGATGTTGTCGTCCCAGCCGATCAGGCGGTCGATCGAGAAGCGGCCCGGCCCCGTGGCGGCCAGTGCGACCGCGACGCTCGCCAGCGCGAGCGGAAACTCGATTCCGCCGTCACCGTTGAAGAAGCCGTTCTTCCAGTGGACGACGAGGATCGCGTTCAGCAGGACCACCGTGATGCCGAGGGCCGCGAGCGGAGTCAGGAACCCGAGGGCCAGCGCGAGGCCGCTCGTCTCGGCAAGCCCGGCGAGGAAGGCCATAGCGAGCGGCGCGCGCCAGCCAAGGGAGCCGAAGAAGCCGGCCGTGCCGCGAAGGCCGTGCCCGCCGAACCAACCGAAGAGCTTCTGCGCGCCGTGCGAGAACATCGTCCCCCCGACGACCACGCGCAGCAACAACAGTCCGTACGACATTGAGTTCCTTCCTGTTTCGGTTCTGGGTTACCGGCTCCAGAACAACGAAACTTGCCAAGTCAGGTGTTGCGGCGGAACCAGGCGGCGAACCGCGAGCGCAGCGATGGGGAGGGCTGCTTGCGAAGCGCCGACTCGCGGCGCGCCTGCTGCTTGACCCAGGCCCGGTGGCGCTGGCCTCGCGTGGCGTACCTCGGTTTCCAGTAGATCGGGCTCATTCGACCGCCCGCAGCCAGGGACGCGTCAGCACGACCGTGATCATGCCCGCTGAGACGAGTGCGCCCGCTGCGATCATCGGCCCCGGCGGGGCGATTCCCGCGATCGCGCCCCAGAGCGCCAGGCCGACCGGCATCAGGCCGAAGCTCCCGAAGAAGTCGAGGCTGACGACCCGGCCGAGCAGGCGCGCGGGCACGATCTCCTGGAGCATCGTCTCCCAGACCGCGATCCCGAAGCCGATGCAGCCGCCGCGCAGTAGGGCGAGCGCACCAGCAAGCGGATACCAGGGCGACAGCGCCATCCCGGCGATCGCCAGGCTGTTGATGAGCCAGAGCCAATACGAGAGGACGCCGCGGCGGCGACGTGGCTGGAGCTGGCCGAAGAGGAGCGTCCCGCACACCGTTCCCACGCCGACCATGGCCGAGAGCGCCGCATAGGCGCCGACGCCGCGCTCGAAGTGGTCCCTGACGAGCTTCGGCAGCAGCACTTGCTGCGGCGCGAGCTGGAGCATCAGGATCACCGCGAAGAGGGTGATCGTCACCCAGAGCCACGGGACCCGCGAGACGTAGCGCGCGCCATCGAGGATCTCCCTCGCCGTCCCTACGCTCGGCTCGACCTCGACGGCTCGCGGCCGCGCCAGCAGCATCAGCGCCGCCGAGACGAGGAACGAGAGGGCGTCGATGGCGAAGACCCACGCCGAGCCGGCGCCTTGGTAGAGGAAGCCGGCCAGCGCTGGGCCGACGACGAAACCTCCCCAGCGCGCCACGCCCATCAGCGAGTTCGCCGAGGGCAGGTGCGAGGGCTCGACGACGAGCGGGATGATCCCCCCGACCGCGGGGTAGAAGAGGCCGTCGCCGAGGCCGTTGGCCCCGGCGAGGAGGACGAGCGCGGTCAAATCCAGGTGCCCGCTCGCATCGAGCACGGCGATCGCGCCGACCGCCAAGAAGCGCCAGACGTCGGAGAGGATCATCATCCGGCGCCGCTCGTAACGATCCGCAAGGGCGCCGCCGATCAGCAGCGTCGTCAGCAGCCCGGCGCTCTCAACCGCGAGGACGAGGCCGATCTTGCCTGCGCCGGCGATCGTGAACGTCTTCCAGCCGAGCGCGGTCAGGAAGGCGGCATCCCCGATCAGCGAGACGGCCTGGCCGGTGAACAGCAGCCGGAAGTCGCGGTGGCGTAACGCCTGGAAGGCGCGCGCACGATCTGCGGCCTGCGAAACCCCTCCACCCGTGCAACGTACCGCCGCCCTGCTACAAGCAGAACGATGCCGCTGCGCGCAGTTCTCTTCGACGTCGACTTCACGATCGCCAAGCCGGGCCCGGACCTCGGCCCCGAGGGCTACCGGCGCCTAGGCGAACGGTTCGGTCTCGAGCTCGAGCCCGAGCGCTACGGCGAGGCGCGCGCCCGCGCCGTGGGGACGCTGGAGCGGCACCCGGAGCTCGACCACGACGAGGAGGTGTGGGTGCTCTTCACCGAGCAGATCATCCGGGGCATGGGCGGCAACTCGGAGCGGGCCTACGAGTGCGCGGTCGAGATGACGCGCGCATGGGAGCACGCGCACAACTTCCAGATCTTCGAGGACGTGCTGCCCGTGCTCGCCGACCTGCGCGCGCGCGGGCTCAAGCTCGGGCTCGTCTCGAACACGGGCCGCGACCTCGGCGCGTTCGTGGCCCACCACGGGCTCGACGTCGATGCGTTCGTCAGCTCCGGCGTCCACGGCAAGACGAAGCCGCACCCGACCATCTTCCTCGCCGTGCTCGAGCTGCTCGGCGTCGAGCCCGCGGATGCGGTCATGATCGGCGATTCGGTCGAGGATGACGTGGAGGGCGCGAGGGCGGCCGGGATCAACGCCCTTCTGCTCGACCGGGAGAACCGCTACCCCGGGATTGAGGAGAAGCTGAACGACCTGCGCGCGCTACCGGCTGCGCTCGGACTGCCACCGGTGTGATCTTGGCCGCGATCCGCGCCGTCTCCTAGACTCAGCGGGCTGTGGCAGAAGGCTCGAGGATTCAGGCAGAGCGGCGCCGGCAGATCCTCCAGGCGGCAGTTCGGACCTTCGCCGACAAGGGCCATCAGGCCGCGCGGGTCAGTGACATCGCCAAGGAGGCGGGTGTCGCCTACGGCCTCGTCTACCACTACTACGAGTCGGAGGAGATCGAGCTCGCCCAACAGGCCCTGCAGCGGATCGTCGAGAACGGCCAGGAAAACGGGGAGTTCCGCGCCGACGTCGACGCGCGCCTGACGGCAACGATCTGGTACGGGGCGCTCGAGGAGATCCTGACCGGTTGGGCGTTCGGCCAGCTGCCCGACCGGGACGACGACGTGGCGCGTGCCGAGCGCGCCGTCGTCGAGATCGTCACGGGGGGGCTCGCATCGGATCGGACGGCGGCTCCGGCCTGATGGAAACCCGGACTGCCGCGCACGAGCTGCCAACGCTCGCGCCGGTTCAGCGTCGGCTGCGCTGGACGCTCGGCCTCGGCGCGTTCGGGCTGGCCTTTTCGATCACGACGATCTCGGTCGCGCTGCCGCCTCTCCTGCACACGTTCACGACCTCCGGCTCGCTGATCGGGCTCGTGATCGGCGCTGAGGGCTTCTTCGCGCTGACGCTGTCACCCGTGGTCGGGCCTTGGAGCGACACGTTCCACACGCCGCTCGGCCGCCGGCGTCCCTTCATGCTCGTCGGCCTCGGCCCGATGGCGTTCTGCCTGCTCCTCGTCCCGTTCATGCCGAACCTCTGGACGACGACGCTGCTCGTCCTCGCGTTCTACTTCGCCTACTACCTGTACGAACCGCCGTACCGAGGGCTCTACCCGGACGTCCTCGCGCCGGAGGCGTACGGGCGGGCGCAGGGGGTGCAGCACGTGCTGCGCGGGATCGCGCTCGGGATTGCGCTGATCGGCGGCAACTTCCTGCTCAAGGTGTGGTCGCCGGCGCCGTTCCTCACTGCCGCGGTCGTCACGTCCGCGGCGTGCGGGCTGACGATCTTGCTCGTCCGGGAGGACGGTGGGCACGGGCGTGTCTTCGAGGGCGTGCTCACGTACGTGAAGCGCAGCTGGGCGATCTTCTGGCACGACGGCGACGTCCGCCGCTTCCTGATTGCCAATTCGGCCTGGGAGGGGACGTTCGCCGCCGCGCGCAGCTTCGTGATCCTCTACGTGATCGAGGGGCTGCACGAGTCGAAGACGGTGTCAGGCGAGATCCTGGCCGCGGTTGCGATCGGCTACGTGATCGCGGCGTTGCTCGCCGGGCGCCTGGGCGACCGGTTCGGGCTGGCCCGCGTGATCTTCTACGCCTCGTTTGTGTACGGCACCGGCCTACTGGTCGGCGGGCTCGCCGAGCAATGGCACCCCTGGTACTTCGCTCTGATCATCCCGGTCGCGATCGCAGGCGGAACGGTGATGACCCTCGCATGGGGCCTGCTCTACAAGATCGTGCCTTCGGAGCACCGAGGCGCGGTTTCCGGCCTCGCGACCACGACGAAGGGGATCGGGCTGCTGATCGGCGCCCCGGTCGCGGGGATCGCGATCGACCTCGCGGAGCCCCACCTCGAGGCCACGAGCGGGTACCAGATCCTCTGGCCGGTCTGCGCGCTGCCGATCCTCGCCGTGATCCCGTTGCTCGTCCGTCTCATGCAGGTGGAAGACGCCCGTGCGCCGGTCCAGCCGAGCGGGGCTGCGAGCCCGCTTCCTTAGGCGCCGGTTGCGACAGGCCGTTCGCGCTGCACCGGCGCCAGCGCCGGGGCCCACGAACAGAGCGGCGAGACCTCGCCGTCGCTGCCGTTCAGGCGGCGGTAGCCGAGCGCATGCTCGGCCTGCATCAGCTTGTGGATCTGCGTCGTGCCCTCGTAGATGATCGGCGCCCGCGCGTTGCGGAAATAGCGCTCGATCCCGTACTCGGCCGAGTAACCGTAGGCGCCGTGCACCTGGATCGCGAGGTGCGCCGCGCGGAACGCGGACTCCGTCGAGTGCCATTTCGCAAGTGAGGTCTCGCGGGTGTTTCGCCGGCCCTGGTTCTTCATCCAGGCCGCCTGCATGACGAGCAGCTTCGACGTCTCGTAGCCGAGCACCATCTCCGCGACCATGTCCTGGACGAACTGGTATTTGCCGATCTGCTGGCCGAACGTCTCTCGCTCGCGCGCGTACTCGACCGAGCGCTCCAGGCAGGCGCGGATGACTCCGCAGGCGCCGGCGGCGACCGTGAAGCGGCCCTGGTCGAGCCCGTACATCGCGATCTCGAAGCCCTGGCCCTCGTCACCGATCAGGTTCTCGGCCGGCACCTCGACGTTCTCGAAGAAGAGCTCGCCGGTGGAGCCCGCCCAGACACCGAGTTTGTGCTCGGTGTCCGCGGCGCTGAAGCCCGGCATCCCTTTTTCGAGCACGAATGCAGAGATGCCCCTGTGCTTCGCAGCCGGGTCCGTCTTGACGAAGACGAGTGCGTGGTCGGCGACTGTCGCATAGGAGATCCAGTTCTTGGAGCCGTTGAGGACGTAGACGTCGCCCTCCCGCCGCGCCGACGTCTTCATCGAGGCGACGTCGGACCCGGCGGCGGGCTCCGTCAGCCCAAAGCAGGCGATCTTCTCCCCGCGGGCCTGGGGCACGAGCCAGCGTTGCTTCTGTTCCTCGCTCGCGTAGCGCAGGAGGGCGAGCGAGTTGAGCCCCACGTGGACGGAGATCAGCGTTCGGAATGCGGCTTCGCCGCGCTCGATCTCCTCGCAGGAGAGCGCCTCGGCTACGAAGTCGAGGCCGGCGCCGCCGTACTCCTCCGGAATCACGATGCCGAGCAGGCCGAGCTCGGCCATACCTTCGATCACCGACATGTCGAGGCGATGCTCGATGTCGTTGTCGACCGCGTTCGGTAGCACGCGCTCGTCGACGAAGTCGCGCACCGTGTCCTGGATCATGCGCTGCTCGTCGGTAAGGTCGAAGTCCATGGCGCAAGTCTATGGTCGGGCCGACCGCCTGGGCCCGGCGTTGCTGCCACTCGTCGTCGTGGGCGGGGCCGCCTTCGACAACGGCGGCTACGACGCGAGCACCTGGGGATGGCTGACGCTCGTTCCGCTCGTCCTTGTCGCGATGGCGTTCCTGTTCAACCGTGTTCGGCGTCAGGACCCGCTTGCGCGCGCCTTCCTCGGCCTGTTGGCCGGGTTCACGGCCTGGACATGGGTGTCGATCGCATGGTCTAACGACGTTTCGGAGTCGGTCCTTGAAGGCGAACGTCTCTTCCTATACGTCGCCGCCGCAGCCGCCTTCATCGTCCTCGGGCGGGGACGGGCCGCGCAGCTTCTCGGCGGGCTGCTGGCGGCGATCACGCTCGTTTGTGCTTGGGCCCTTTGCCTTCGCGCCTTCGGCGGCTCGGGTTCCTACGACGTCGCCTCGGTCTCCGCAGACGCGACCCGACGCCTGGCGGCACCGCTCGGCTATTCGAACGGCCTCGGCCTGTTCGCCGCCATCGGGATCTTGCTCGCGCTCGGACTTGCGCTTCGATTTCGCCGCCCGATCCTTGCGGCGCCTGTTCTCGTGTTCGGGCCGACGCTGTACTTCACCTATAGCCGCGGAGCCTGGCTTGCGCTCGGGGCAGGCGCCCTCGGAGGCTTCGCACTCGCGTCGCCGCGGCTCCCACGGCGCATCGTGCTCGTCGCAGCCACCGCAATTGCAGTGGTCCTCGCGCTCGCGCTCGTCCGGGTAGGGGGGCCGACCGGCGCGGTCCACGAATTTTCGCACAGCGCCCCGACGGTGAACGCGGATAAGAACCGCCGTCTCTTCAGCCTTTCCGGCAGCAGCCGGGCGCAGTACTGGCACGTGGCGTGGAGGGAGGCCCAGGATCACCCCTGGCTTGGCTCGGGAGCCGGGAGCTTCCAGCGCAACTGGTTGCGGCTGCGTCCGGCGCAATTACCGGTTACCGACGCGCACAGCCTCTATCTCGAGACGTTGGCGGAGGTCGGGCCTCTGGGACTCGCGCTCCTCGTGGCGCTCCTAGCGGTCCCGGCGGTAGCCGCCGTGAGGGCGCGGAGGCATCCGCTCGCGGCTCCCGCGTTTGCGGGCTATCTGGCCTACATCGTTCACGCTGCGCAGGATTGGGACTGGGAGCTGCCGGCGGTCACGCTTGCCGGACTCTGCTGCGCAGCTGCGCTCCTGGTGCTCGTCCCGCGCGAACCGGAGCGCGCCGTCAGCCGGACAACCCGAGTTGCCGTCGTTGCCGCTGCGGCACTGCTGGGGCTTCTTGCTCTCGCCGCTCTGGCCGGCAACGCGGCGTTGGGCGCGGCGAGCGAGTCGCTCGATGCCGACAACCCGGCGCGCGCCGCCCCCGATGCTCGGTGGGCGACGCGGCTGGTGCCCTGGTCCGCCGAACCCTGGCGCCTGCACGGCGAGGCCCTGCTTTCGGAGGGACGTGTCGAGGGCGCTCGGCGCGATTTCCAGAGGGCTCTACGGAAGGATCCCGCGGATTGGGATTCATGGGTCGATCTGGCCCTGGTGACCCATGGGACAGCGCGGAACGAAGCGGTCGAACGGGCCGCGCTGCTGAACCCGCTCGAACGAATCTCCCGAAACGGGGGATGAGGACTTTGCAAGAACCTTACGAAGAGCGAGTCGAGAGCTTTGCAACAATCGCCGCTGCCAGGTTCGAGCTGCGGTGCACGCGTTCGACTCCCGAGGGAGGCCCAGGAAAATGAACTCGATTTGGTCTCATCGCCGTCTGCGATTCGTCGTTGCCGTGACGGCGACCATCGTCACTGGAGCGGCGGTCGCTTCGGCGGCACTCGCCGGCCTCGGCGCGCTCAAGCTGGGGCCGGCGGCCGCGAGTCAGTACCCGAAGAAGGTGACGGTCTGCCACCGCACCCACTCGAAGAAGCATCCGTGGGTGCAAATCCGTATCTCCACCCACGCCCTGAAAGCGCACCTCGGTCACGGCGACTTCGTCGTCGATGCGACCCACCCGTGCCCGCCGACCGGTGCCGCGGCGGCGGCCGCGGCCGCGAAGAACAAGCACCACGGGAAGCACAGCGGCAAGGGCAAGGGGAAAGGCAAGAGTGGCAAGAGCAGCGTCCAGCCCAAGGGGAAAGGCAAGAGCGGTAAGAACAGCACCCAGGGCACCGCGAAGAGCGGCACGAGTGGCGCGCAGGCCAAGGGGAAAGGCAAGAGCACTCAGAGCAGCGCCACGCCCACCCCGAAGAGCGGCAAGAGCGGCGCCCAGGTCGGCAGCGCCCAGGTCAAGGAGAAAGGCAAGAGCGGAAGTACCCAGGGCAAGGGCAACAGCGGTAAGAACAGCGCCCCGGCCAAGGGGAAGGGCAAAAGCCATAAGAACACTGCTCCTCCGAAGACGAACCACCCAAACGACAAGGGTGGAAACGGACACGGGAAGAAGTGACTCGAAGCGCCGACCGGCGCCGAAGGACCATGTAAGGAGAGCCCCGGACACCGGGGCTCTCCACTTCTGTAGGGTCGAGCGATGACTCACCTCGCTGGCGGGCTCTACGCACGGCTCGCCGAACTGCCGCTCGAGATCGAGTCGTTCGAGCTGGAGCGGCTCGAGGCCGACGTGACCCGCGACTTCACGCGTGTCACCACCCTCGTCCGACTGGCTGGGGGCGCCGAGGATGGGCTCGGTGAGGACGTCACCTGGGGCGCCGAGGCCCATGACCGCGAGCAGGCGGAAGGCTCTCGACGGAAACTCGCCGGCACCTGGACGCTGGAATCGTTCTCCGCGGCACTCGCAATCGAGGAGCCGCACAGACGGTGGGCCTACGAGAGCGCGGCTCTCGATCTCGCGTTACGGCAGGCCGGTCTCTCGCTCGCAGACGCGCTCGGCCGGGGCCGCTGTCCGGTGTCCTTCGTCGTGTCGCCCGGGCTCGGCGACCCGCCGTCGGCGGACCCGCTGCTCCGGCGCCTAGAGCTCTATCCCGGCCTCCGCTTCAAGCTCGATCCCTCCGACACGTGGACGGATGAGCTGCTTGCCGAGCTTGCCGCCACAGGCGCGGTCGTCACCGTCGACCTCAAGGCGTACTACGCGCGCGACGCTGTGCCGCACGATCCAGAGCTCTACCGCCGTGTGGCCGAGGCGCTTCCGGATGCGTTGATCGAAGACCCCGCGCAGGCGCCGGACACGCTCGCTGTGCTCGAGCCGCATCGCGCGCGGGTGACATGGGACGCTCCAATCCACGCGATCGCGGACGTCGAGGACCTCCCGTGGCGCCCACGGATGCTCAACTCCAAACCGTCGCGCTTCGGCTTCCTGAGACAACTGCTCGACTTCTACGACTACTGCGCCGCTCGAGACATTGCGTTGTACGGAGGGGGCATGTTCGAGCTCGGCGTCGGGCGCGGCCAGATCCAGTACCTCGCTTCGCTCTTTCATTCGGACGCGCCGAACGACGTCGCTCCGGGTGGTTTCAACGAGCGCGAACCGCGCCCAGGGCTGCCTGCGAGTCCTCTGCCCGCGCCGCCGAACGACCCCGGTTTTCGCTGATAAAGCAGAGTCTGCGGGCATTTCCTTCAGCCTGAGCGACGAGCAGCGGGCGCTTCGCGACCCGCGCGGTTCGTAGGGCGACCCGTCTCTCATCGCGCGAGCTGGTTGAGCGGCCGCGCCGCGCGTGTCGGCGCGGCCTTTTCTGGTCGGCGTCGCAAGCGACGCCTCAGTGCCTAGGCAGGCTTAACCGAGGGTTTTTCACCGGCCAATCACCTGGCTAGACTGGCGCCTTCGTGGTCTCCCACACTCGGGCGGCGCCCGCGCGGGGCCGGCGCAGGCGGAGGGCATCGACGCGCGTGCGCGTCCAGCGCGGCGTGGTCCTGTTCGTGTTCCTCACGGTAACCGGGTCTGTGCTCGGCCTCGCCTTCGCGGGCTCCCCGGGCCGGATCGCCGACGGGGTCAGCATCGAAGGCGTCGACGTCGGCGGGATGACGCCCGGCGCGGCGGAGCGCCTGCTCGAGAGCCGCGCGAAGAAGCTCGAGGGCGTCCCGGTCGTCTTCGTCGCAGGCGACCGGCAGTGGCGCCTGACGCCGCGTCAGCTCGGTGTGAGTGCGGACTGGCGCGAGGCGGTCGAGGTCGCACAACGCCACAGCGGCGGATTCGGCCCGATTCGCGGCTTCAGGAGGATCGGCGTGCGTGTGTTCGGGGCTGAGTTCGCACCGCCGACGCGGGTCTACAACGCCGCGCTCGAGTTCGAGCTCAACCGCTTCTCTCGGGCTCTCTACCGGCCGCACCGCGATGCGGAGCTCCGACTACATGGGCTCGAGCCGGCGGTCGTCTCCGGGAACGTCGGGCGATCGCTCGACCGCGCGGCGGCCGCGAGGATCGTGGTCGCGGCCCTTGCCGGCTTCGACCGCCGGCCGGTGGCGCTGCCGGTTCGCAGCGAGCGGCCTGCGATCACGGCGGCCCAGCTGACCCCGGCGGCTGCGCAGGTGCGCGTGGCCCTCTCGGCGCCCGTCGAGATGCGGTGGGGCACGTCCGCGTGGACGATCACGCCGTGGCAGCTGCGGTCGATGGTCGCTCTGCCGGGGCACGGGAGAACGAAGCTTCACATCGGCGGCCCCGCGGCGGACCGCTATTTCGCCAACCTCCGCCGCGCGCTTGACCGTCCGGCCAGAAACGCCGGCTTCGCCGTTTCGCCCCGTGGCGCCGTCGGCATCGTCCCGGCACGGCAGGGCCGCGTGTTCAACGCTCCGGGCACTGCGGCCGGGCTGCTGGCGGCCGCGCTCTCGCGCGACACGCGCAGCGTTCGGGTGGTGGTCGGGACGACCAAGCCGGGGCGCAGCACCCGCGAGGCCCGGTCGCTCGGGATCCACGGGCTGGTCGGCAGCTACGAGACGATCTACGGCGGCGACGCGAACCGGGTCCACAACGTCCAACTCGTCGCACGCCTGCTGGACGGGAAGCTGATCGCCCCGGGCGCGACGTTCTCGTTCAATCGCGCGACCGGCGCCCGCACCGCGGCAAAGGGGTTCCGCGAGGCACCCGTGATCATCAACGGCGAGGTCCAGACGGGGCTCGGCGGCGGCGTGTGCCAGGTCTCGACGACCGTGTTCAACGCAGCCTACGAGGCCGGCTTGAAGATCACGGCACGCACGAATCACGCGCTGTACATCAGCCATTACCCGCTCGGCCGGGACGCGACCGTCGACTACCCGGACGTCGACCTCCGTTTCATCAACGACACGCCGCACTGGCTGCTGCTGAGAACGTTTGTCGGCTCGTACTCGCTCAACGTCGGCCTGTATGGGGCGCCGCAGCACCGCCGCGTGGTCACCGACACCCGCCCGCTCGTCGAGACAGGACCGCCCCCCGTCGAGCACCAGCCGGACGCGAACCTGACGCGGGGTCAGACCGTTGTCGTCGACGGCGGTGAGCCGTCACGGACGACGAGCGTGAGGCGCCGGGTTTACGCCCACGGGAAGCTGCTCTACGACGACACGTGGTACTCGTCGTACCGCGCCGAGCCCAAGATCGTCATGGTCGGGACGAAGCCAAGGCCGAAGCCCGTCCCGGAGAGGAAGAAAAAGAAGCCGCCGCCTCCGCCCACGACGACGAGTACAACCACTACAACTACAACAACGACAACGCCGACGACCGGCTAGTTCTTCTCGATCTCCGAGATCGCTTCAACCAGCCATTCCGGTACGCGCGTTGGACGCAGCGTCTGCGCGTCCGCGCAGGCGTGGCCAGTGGAACCTTCGGCGATCACCTCGCCCGTGCGCTCGACCAGGTAGTCGAACCGGAACCGGGCGCCGCGGACCTCACTGCAGCGGGCGTGGACGGCGAGCGTGTCGTCGAAGCGGGCCGGGGCGCGGTAGCGCACGCTTGCGTCGAGGGTCAGCGCCTCGATCCCCTCCGCCTGCAACGCCGGGTAGCCGCCGCGGAAGCGCGCCAGATACTCGATCCGCGCCACTTCGAACCAGACGAGGTAGACGGCGTGGTGGGCGATCGCCTGCGCGTCGGTCTCGGCGAACCGCACCTTCACCTCGGTCGCGAACCCGAAGTCCACGGCGGAACTCTCTACGATCGGCGGGGTGGACGCGTCCGCTCTCGCAGCCTTGATCGGCGCGAACCAGCCCTGCGTGGTGCTCACCGGCGCCGGCGTGTCGACGGAGAGCGGCATCCCCGACTTCCGTTCGCCGACCGGCATCTGGGCGGAGTTCGATCCGCTCGAGTACGCGTCGCTGTCCGCCTTCCGCGCCGACCCGGAGAAAGTGTGGAGCTTCTACAAGCCGCGGATCGCGATGCTGACGGCCGCCGAGCCGAACGCGGCCCATCGGGCGCTGGCCGAGCTCGAGAAGCGCGGCTTCGTCGAAGCCGTCGTGACGCAGAACATCGACTTGCTGCACGAGCGCGCCGGCACACGCGAGGTAGTGGAGGTGCACGGTTCGATCCGCAGCGCGAGCTGCCCAAGCTGCGGTGCTCCGTACGCACGCGACGACGTGATCGCAAAGCTCGAGGCCGCAGACGCTCCGCTGTGCGACCGTTGCGGCACCGTCCTGAAGCCCGACGTCGTCTTCTTCGGGGAGCTTCTACCGGCCGATGCGGTCGAGCGATCCTTCGAGCTCGCGCGCCGGGCGCGGCTGCTGCTCGTCGTCGGCTCTTCGCTCGAGGTGCATCCCGTCGCCGCGCTGCCGGAGGAAACGCTCGCCGCCGGAGGTCTCCTCGCGATCGTCAACAAGGGGCCGACTCCGTATGACGAACGGGCCGATCTGAAGCTGGAAGGGAACGCCGGGGAGATCCTCGGCGCCGTGGTTGAGGGACTCTAGGCGGCCGCGCGTCGCAGCGGGCGCTCCTGAAGGAGGCGCTTGCACTGCGTGCACTGCACGCGCTCGACCTCGTAGGGGATTCCCTTACGCTGCCCGAGCGCGTACGTCGTCACTTTCGTGTGCCGGTGCGGGGCCCGCAACGGGATCGGATTGCGCATCTCATTCACGGTAGATCGGTCCTCGGAAGATACGACGCCCGAATGGGTGAAGAAGTTGTGACAAGGCGGAGACGGTTCTCCGGCGCCGTGGGAACGGTTAGCCTGCTCTACTCGCGAGCGACGAAAGGATTCCGATGGCCTCAAAAAAACAGGGCGGACTGATGGGGATCAGCAGCGAGGATCTGCTGAACCGGATCAACCAGATTCCGGGCGCCAAGAACCTGATCGAGGGCATGAACACGCTCCGCGAGCGCGTCGACGAGCTCCAGAAGAAGATGCGCGGCGTCGACGAGCTGGAGAAGCGCGTCGCGGCGCTCGAGCGGCGGGTGGACAAGCTCTCCGGCGGGAAAGGGTCTCGGAGCGGCTCGTCCCGCAAGACAGGCTCCCGCTCGTCTGCCGCCAAGAAGCCGTCGTCGGCCGAGACTCCGAAGCCGCCGACCCCCGGCGGGAGCGGCCCGAGCGCCGGCAGCGGTCCAGGTACGACTGCGCCCTAGCTGGGCACGCGCAGCCGCAAGGCCCGCGGCACGAGCTCGAACCGCACCGGCGTCGTTCCGGGCTGCTCGCCGTCCAGCTCGATCGGGAGAGGCTCCTCCGCCTCGATCTCGACCGTCGCTGCGCGGAGTAGCTCGGCCTTCGGATGCGGCAGGTGCCTGCCGACGTAGGTCTTGGGCAGCGTCAGCAGCAGGTCGCGCTTGGTCAGGTTGCCGATCACCAGCACGTCGAACATCGCGTCGTCAGGCTCTGCCTCCGGGGTGATCTTCATCCCGCCGCCGAAGTAGCGTCCGTTTGCGACGACGACGAGGTGCATCGGCGAGCGGCGCGCCTCGCCGTCAGCCTCGACCGCCATCTCGGAGGTCCGCCAGCCGGCGAAGACGGCGAACGTCGCCCACAGGTACGACGCCCTGCCGCCGAGCGCCTTGCTCGTCTCGTTCGCGCGCTTGGCGATCGCGCCGCTCATCCCGGCGCTGGCGATGTTGGCGAAGTACGCCTCGCGGGTCTCGCCCTGCCAGGAGCGAAATCGGGCTCGGCCAAGGTCGATCTCGCGTGTCCGGTCGTCGACCGCCGTGCGTAGCGCGTCGTCGAGCCGGTGCGAGATACCGTACGTGCGCACGAAGTCGCGGCCGGTCCCGCGCGGCACGATCGCGAGCTCGACGCCGTCGCGCCCGGCGATGCCGTTGACCACCTCGTTGACCGTGCCGTCGCCGCCCACGGCGACGAGCAGCTCGGCACCGTCGTCGGCAGCCTGCCGAGCGAGCTCGGTGAGCTGGCCCGGCCGCTCGGAAAGCAGCGCGTCCCCGGTCAGGCCCGCTGCCGCTGCGTGGTTGGCGATCTCCGGCCAGCGCCGGCCGGTCGCTCCGTTGTCGGCGGCCGGGTTGACGAGGAAGACGGTGCGCTGATTAATGTTTCGGCTCGGCTGTCACGGTCGCTAGCGCAATCCGCGTCATCCGGTCGACCGCGGCGCGAAGCTCGTCGTCGGAGATGCGCTTGAACTCCTTCTCGACGACGACGTCGCTGACGGTCAACAGGCACCCGGCGTTGGCACCACGCAAGGCGCCGAGAGTGAAGAGGACAGCGGCCTCCATCTCGACCGCGAGGATGCCGCGGGCGCACCAGCGGTCGTACTGCTCCCCGTCCGGGTTGTAGAAGAGGTCGCTCGAGACGATCGGCCCGACGCGGAGCGGCTGGCCGAGCTCCTTCGCGTAGTGGACGGCGCCGTGCACGAGCTCCCAGTCCGAGGTCGGCGTATGCGGCTCGCCTCCTACGAGATGCTGAGCCGTGGCGTCGGCAGGTACGGCGGAAACCGCGAGGATCAGGTCGCCCAGCTCCAGATCGGGCTGAAGGCCGCCGCAAGTGCCGACACGAAGGAACCGCTTGACGCCGAGCTGCACGAGCTCCTCGAAGACGATCGCTGCCGATGGGCAGCCCATCCCGGTCGCCTGTACCGAGACCGGCCGGCCCTCGAACTCGCCGGTGTAACCCAGCATCCCGCGCTCGCGGTTCCGCTGGACCGGGTTGTCGAGGAAGGTCTCGGCTATGTACTGCGCGCGTAGGGGGTCGCCGGGGAGGAGGCAGGCCTCGGCGTAGTCGCCGGGGTCGGCGCGAACGTGGATCGGCACGGCGCAACCTTAGTGACGTGGCGGCCCCGAGGTGTTGTAGATGTACACCTACAGCACGTGGCGACGCTTCGAGAGCCGGAGCTCAACGAGATCCTGGCCTTCTGCGCTCGGGATCCGATCGAGCGCGTCTTCCTCGAGGACATGGCGCGGCGCGGCCTCGGCCGGTTCACCGCGCTGGCCGCGAACGGTCGCGTCGATGCGCTCTGCCACGCAGGTGCGAACGTCGTCCCTTCCGGCCAAGGCTGCGGCGCGTTCGCAGGGCTGGTGACCCACCGGCGCGCCCGCATGATCATCGGGGAGGAGAGAGCGGTCTCCGAGTTCTGGGCCACGGCGTCGGCACTGCTGCCTGTTCCGCGGGAGGACCGACCGGGACAGCCTGTGTACGTCCTCGACGCGAACCCGGGACGAGGCGAGAGCGGCCTGCGCGCCGCCGTTCCCGACGACCTCGGCCTCCTGCTGCCGGCCTGCGCCGCCGCCCACGAGGAGGAGATCGGGATCAACCCGCTCGACCGCGATCCCGAAGGCTTCCGTTGGCGGACGCGCGCGCAGATCGACGAGGGCCGCTCCTGGGTTTGGATCGAGGACGGGACCATCCTCTTCAAGGCCGAGGCGTCCGCGTGGACGCCGCAGGCGGTCCAGCTACAGCAGGTTTGGGTCGACCCGGTCGCGCGTGGGCGTGGGAACGGCAAACGAGGGCTTCGGGATCTCTGCGTCTTCCTGCTCGCGCGGGTCCCGAATGTCTGCTTGTTCGTGCGCCGGGACAACGAGGCGGCTATCCGGCTCTACGAGGCGGTCGGGATGCGACACACGATTTCCTACCGGAGCCTGATCTTTTGAGACTGCGGCGCCTCATCCGGCTTGTGCTTGCCGTCTGGATCTTGCGTTGGGCCGCGATGGAGCTGGCGTCGTGGGCCGGGCACCGGCTGCTACCGCGCGGCCCGGCGCCAAGCGACCTTTCGAGGCCGCGCGACCCACAGCGGTAACAATTCCTCGATGGAAGCAGCGGAGCTCCGCGCGCGTGTACAGGATCACGTCGGTCGGCTCGAGCTGATCCCACCGGGCGGGGACGTGACCGTTCTGGTTTCCGGCGGCGCCGACTCGACCTGCGCGTGGCACGTGCTCCAAGAGCTCGGCTACCACGTCTCTGCGCTGCACGTCGACCACGGCCTCCGCGGACGCGAATCCGACGAGGACGCCCGCTTCTGTCGAGACGTCCTCGGCGCTGAGATCGTCGACGGCCGAGGCGGTACGACGGAGGACGAGCTACGCGAGATCCGCTACGGCGCTGCCTCCGAGCGTCTACGCGCCACCGGTCACACCGCGTCTGACCAGGTCGAGACCATCCTCTACCGCCTCGTCACAAGCGGCCGGACGACAGGCATCAAGCCCCGACGGGAGGACGGCATCGTCCGCCCGCTCCTGCCGCTCTGGCACGAAGAGACGATCGCGTACTGCGAAGCCGTCGAGATCGGCCATCGTGAGGACACGAGCAACCCCGACACCGTCAGGGGCGTCATCCGCGAGCAGATCCTCCCGCTGCTCAGGAAGATCCATCCGTCGGCGGACGCGAACCTGTTGCGCGCGCTCGAGGAGCGGCGCGAGCTCCCGACGGCGCTGGCCGAGCTGCTCGATTCCACGGCCGGCTCGAAGCGTGTCGACCTCGGCGGCGGGCTGCAGGCCGTTCGTGAATACGACCGGCTCTGGCTCGAGACCGGGCCGATCCCGCTCGAGGGACCTGTCCGCTGGGGCGAATGGACAATTGAAACCGAGCTCGCAGGCCTTAAGGTACGTGGCTGGAGGCCGGGCGACAGGCTCGCCGGCCGGCGGAAGAAGATCCAAGATGTGTTCGTCGACGCCAAGATCCCCCGGTCGGAGCGCGAGGCGTGGCCCCTCGTGGTGCGCGGGAACGAGGTCGTCGCGGTTCCGGGCGTCGTCGACCATCCCCAGGTGAGGGCGGTGCGTGTCCCAGACTGAGTTGGAAACAGCGGTCGGCGAGGTCCTGATCGAGGCGGACGCCCTGAGCGCGCGCGTCGCGGAGCTCGGCGCCGAGATCTCGGCCGACTACGAAGGCCGCGACCTACTCCTGATCGGCGTCCTCAAGGGCGCGGTGTTCTTCATGGCCGATCTGATGCGGAAGCTGACGATCCCCTGCGAGGTCGACTTCATGGCGATCTCGAGCTACGGCGCCAGCACCGACTCCTCCGGAGTCGTGCGGATCCTCAAGGACCTCGACATCAACATCGAGGGCCGCCACGTCCTCGTCGTCGAGGACATCATCGACTCGGGCCTGACGCTCTCGTACCTGATGCGCAACCTTGAGTCGCGCGAGCCGGGGACACTCGAGGTCTGTGCGCTGCTGACCAAGCCGGACCGGCGCGAGATCGAGGTACCGGTGCGCTACGTCGGCTTCGAGATCCCGAACCGTTTCGTGATCGGCTACGGCCTCGATTTCGGCGAGCGGTATCGCAACCTCCCGTACGTTGCGGTGCTCAGCGACGACGCTCTGCCAGAGGGTTTCTAGCCCAAACAGGCCCTAGGGGACCCTCATGCCCCCTGGTACCCTGCCGATAGAGCTTCCGTGAACCGGTTCTTCCGCAGCGCACTCTTCCCCCTATTCGTGATCGTGCTGCTCGTCTACCTGGCGAGCCAGACGCTGATCCCGCACGGGAAGAGCGCGCAGAAGCTCACGCTCTCGGAGTTCACGGGGAGAGTCGAGGCCGGCCAGGTCCAGAGCGCCGAGTTCAACCCCAGCAAGCGCGCGATCAGCTTCAAGCTGAGCGACGGCAAGAAGGGGACCGTCCACTACCCGAGCGACCAGAACGCGCCGCAGCTCACGGCCCTGCTCCAGAAGAACAACGTCGACTACGACTCGAAGGGCACCGGCTCGTGGTCGTGGATCGGCTTCTTCACGTCGCTGCTGCCCTTCGTGCTGCTGTTCGCGTTCTGGATCTTCCTGATGAACCAGGTCCAGGGCGGGGGCTCGAAGGTGATGAGTTTCGGCAAGAGCCGCGCCAAGCGGATGGCGCCGGACTCCCCGAAGATCGGCTTCAAGGACGTCGCCGGGGTCGACGAAGCGGTCGAAGAGCTGCACGAGATCAAGGAGTTCCTCGAGAATCCGAAGAAGTTCCAGGCGCTGGGAGCCCGGATCCCCAAGGGCGTGCTCCTCTACGGCCCGCCCGGCACCGGCAAGACGCTGCTTGCGCGCGCGGTCGCCGGCGAGGCGGGCGTGCCGTTCTTCTCGATCTCCGGCTCGGACTTCGTCGAGATGTTCGTCGGCGTCGGCGCCTCGCGCGTCCGCGACCTTTTCGAGCAGGCCAAGCAGGCTGCGCCCTGCATCGTCTTCATGGACGAGATCGACGCCGTCGGCCGGCATCGCGGCGCCGGCTTGGGAGGCGGCCACGACGAGCGCGAGCAGACGCTGAACCAGCTCCTCGTCGAGATGGACGGGTTCGAGCTGAAGGACAACATCATTCTGATCGCCGCCACGAACCGGCCGGACATCCTCGACCCCGCGCTCCTGCGCCCCGGCCGCTTCGACCGCCAGATCGTCGTCGACCGGCCCGACCGCATCGGGCGTCGCAAGATCCTCGAGGTGCACGCGAAGGGCAAGCCGATCGCGCCGGAGATCGACCTCGACACGCTCGCTGCCGGAACACCTGGCTTCACCGGCGCCGATCTCGCCAACCTCGTCAACGAGGCCGCCCTGCTCGCCGCTCGCCGCGGCAAGAAGGTGATCCAGCAGGAGGAGCTCGAGGAAGGGATCATGCGCGTGATCGCCGGCCCGGAGAAGAAGACTCGCTTGCTCTCCGAGGAGGAGCGGAAGATCACCGCCTACCACGAGCTCGGCCACGCCCTGGTCGGCCATTACCTCGAGCACACGGACGAGGTGCACAAGATCTCGGTGATCAGCCGCGGCCAGGCGCTCGGCTACACGATCTCCCTGCCGCGCGAGGACAAGTACCTGACCACGAAGACGGCCTTGATGGAGCAGCTGGCGATGACGCTCGGCGGCCGCGCCGCCGAGGAGCTCGTCTTCAATGAGGTCACGACCGGCGCGGCAAACGACCTCGAGCGGGTGACGTCGATCTCGAAGCAGATGATCATGCGCTACGGGATGAGCGACAAGCTCGGCCCGCGCGTGCTCGGCCGCAACCACGACCTGCCGTTCCTCGGCCGCGAGATGGGCGCAGAGCCGGACTACTCCGAGGAGATCGCCCGCGAGATCGACGACGAGATCAAGCGCGTGATCCAGGAGGCGCATGACCTGGCCATCTCCGTCCTCAAGACGCACATGGAGGACCTGCACCGGATCTCGGCGATCCTGATCGAGCGCGAGACCATCGACAAGGACCAGTTCGAGCGGCTGCTCGCCGGCGCGTCCGAGGACGAGCTCTTCGCCGAGGAGGAGCAGCAGGCGGAGCCGGAGAAGCCGACCGAGGAGCCCAAGCGCACGCCGAAGCCGAAGCCGCGGCCTTTCCCGCTCCCTGGCGCGACCATGCAGCCCCCGCCGCCTGAAGGCGCCAAGGGCTAAGCCGGCACGACCGCGAAGCCCGACATCTGGGCAGCGTGGCTCGCGGAGCACCGCCACGGCGGCGATCCCGAGGTGCGGCGCACGATGGTCGAGAAGCTCGCCGGCGTCCGCGACAAGGTCCTCGATCGCGCGAATCTCTCGGCGGGTGAGCGGCTCCTCGACGTCGGTTGCGGGGAGGGGTTGATCGGCTTCGGCGCGCTGGAGCGCGGCGCGTCGCACGTGGTCTTCTCGGACGTCTCGGACGACCTGCTCGCGTTTTGCCGCGAGACGGCCGCCGCGCTCGAAGTCTCCGACCGCTGCAGCTTCGTCAGGGCGTCCGCGGAAGATCTCGCCGGGATCGCCGATGCGAGCGTCGATGTCGTCTCGACTCGCTCGGTGCTGATCTACGTCGCGGACAAAAAGCGTGCGTTCGGCCAGTTCTTCCGCGTCCTTGCGTCAAGCGGGCGAGTGTCGGTCTATGAGCCGATCAACCGCTTTGGCAGCTGCGAACGCCGGGGAGGCTTCTGGGGTTATCCGAGCAACGGTCTCCGCGAGCTCACCGAGCGGGTCGAGGGCGTCTTCACGGCAATTCAACCGCCGTCGGACCCGATGCTCGACTTCGACGAGCGGGATCTCATCGCGCTCGCCGAAGGCGCAGGCTTTTTCCCGGTCGACCTCGAGCTTCACGCCGAGGTGAGGGCGACCGAGCCGACGCCCTGGGCGGCGTTCGCGAACAGCTCGGGCAACCCGAAGATCCCGACCATCGCCGAGGCGATGGACCAGGCGCTCGCTCCCGAGGAGCGTGAGCGATTCGCCGACCACCTACGGCCACTCGTCGAAGAGGGCCGCGGCGTCTGGCGAATGGCGCACGCCTACCTGACTGCAATCAAGCCGGGCTGACGGCATCCGCCGCCGGCGGAGGCCGCCATGTCCCCGGACCAGGTCCCTGGTCATGTCCCGGGACCAGGTCCTTGGACATGGCTCGCGCGCCAAGCGGCACGCAAACTCTCCTCGACGAACGCGCGGTAGAGCCTTTGGCCCTGCTCACGGTTGCTCGAAAACATGCCGAGTAAGAACGATCGCTCGATCCAACTTGGCCCCGACTCGAATCCCGCCATCGCTCGATAGCTCGACCACGGCCAATCTTGCGGACGGCGACACAGGCCCGCGCGGACAGGGTTAAGCGCGATGTACCGGCTTAGCTCGAGGAGGTGGACGTCATCGGTCACCAGCTCCGCTCCGTACGGGCCGTGGAAGACGTGGCCAGTGCGGCAGTAGCGGCGGTTGAAGCGCTGGGCATAGGAGGCGTTCAGGACATGCATTCCTCGAGCTATCGACGGCGTCGGTGTGTGGACACAAAGGTGGTAGTGCGTGCCCATTACGCAGTAGAGGTGGCACGTCCATTCGAGCTTCTGGACGACCTCCTCGAGCCGGCTGAGAAACGGAACGACGTCCCATTCGTCGCGGAAGATCACTTCGCGGGTGTTGGCGCGCGGGAAGACGTGGTACGTAGCTCCGGCGTGAATGGGTCTCGGGACGCGTCCCACCTAAGGGACGCTAGCCCCGCTGTTCGGCCGAGTCGCGCCTGCCGAGCAGATTCGTCGCGCCGCCGATGCAATTCGGCCACAAAGGTCCTGGGCATGTCCATGGACCTGGTCCCTGGACATGGCCTCGGCCCTGGTCCCTGGACATGTCCTTGACCTGGTCCCTGGAAATCTCGCCGGTTTAGGCGGCGCCGGCCGCAAGCCCAGCTTGCCACGAGGCCCACAGGCGCGCGTAGCGCTCGCCCTGTTCGACGAGCTCGTCGTGTGACGCGACCTCGACCGCCCGGCCGTGCTCCATGACGACGACGCGGTCGGCCCGCTCGGCGGTTGAGAGGCGGTGGGCGATCGTGACGACCGTGCGGCCCGCAGCGACCGCGGCAAGCGCACGCTCGACCGCGGCCTCGGTAGCGGGGTCGAGGCTCGAGGTAGCCTCGTCGAGGACGATCACGGCCGGGTCCGCAAGCGCGACGCGCGCGATCCCGACCAGCTGCCGCTCGCCGGCCGAAAGGCGCAGCCCTCGACTCTGGACGTCCGTCTGCAAGCCGTCCGGGAGCGACTCGAACCGCCGGCGGGCGCCGATGCTCTCCAGCGCCCGGGCAACCTGTTCGTCCGAGGCGCCGGGATCTGCGAGCCGCACGTTGTCCGCGATCGTACCGCTGAACAGGTGGCCTTCCTGCGGGAGCATCACGATCCGCCGATGGAGCGAGTCGAGAGTCGCCGCCCGCAGGTCGACCCCGCCGAAGCTGAGCTTGCCGTGCTGCGGGTCGTACTGGCGCGTCAGTAGCTTCGCGAGCGTCGACTTCCCGGCACCGGTCGCACCGACGAGGGCGACGTGCTCGCCGGTGGCGAAGGACACAGTCACTTCTTCCACGGCCGCCCGCCCTCGCTCGTAGCCGAACCCGACGCCGCGGAGGTCGAGCGTGCCGGCGGCAGGGAGCTCCACCGCTCCCGGCCGCTCGACGATCGCGTTCGGCGTCTGCAGCAGGCCGACGATCTTGCCGAGCGCGGCCAGGCCCTGCCTGAACTCGCCGAGCCACTCGCTGAAACGCGCGATCGGGTCAAACAGCTGCACGAGGTACAGGACGTAGGCCGCGATCGTGCCCTTCGAGATCGAGCCGCTCCGGTACAGGGAGGCGCCGACGAGGAGCACCGCGATCAGCGCCACGGTCTGCGCGAGCGGGATCATCGTGAAAAGCCGGATGTTCACGAAGGAGGCGCTCCGCCAGGCATGAACCTGGGCGCGGCTGCGCGGGCCGTAGGCCTCCAGCGTCCGGCGCTCGCGACGGAACGCCTGCACGACGCGGACGCCGGCCAGCCCCTCCTGTAGCACGGTGAGCGTGTCGGCGACCCGGTCGCGGATGGCGTGGTAGACGCGTCCGGCGCTGTGGTGGAACGCCCAGCTCGAGAGGAGCAGGATCGGCAACGCGACGAGCGAGACCGCCGCGAGCGTCGGCGAGAGGACGAGCAGCGCGACGGCGGTGAGGACGATCTGGAGGCCGCTGCCGACGACCTCGATCAACGCCTCGCGGATGAACTCGGTCAGCGACTGCACGTCCGAGGTCAGACGCGACACCAGCACGCCGGCCCGCTCGCGCTCGAAGAAGCCGAGTGGGAGAGCCTGCAGCTTGTCGAACGCGGCGGTCCGAAGGGAGCCGAGAAAGCGTTCGCCCGCGCTCGCGGCAAGGAGTGTCTGCGCGCGTACGACAAGTGGCTTTGCCGCTGTCAGGCAAAGGAGAATGATCGCCGCGGTGTCGAGCGGCCCGAGCCGATTCTTGGAGATGCCCTCGTCGACCGCGTAGCGGACGAGTGCCGGGCCGGACAGCGTGATCAGCGTCGACACGACCACTGCCGCCGCGGCGCCGAGGTAGCGCGTCCGCACCGGCCGGAGCAGCCCGCGCGTCTCGCGCCAGATCTCTCTGGTCGTGGTGCGCTCGTTCAAGCCGCTGCCTCCTCCAATGCCAGCAGGGCGCGGTAACGCGCCGACCGTCCTAGCAGCTCCGCATGGGTTCCCTGCTCGACGATCCGCCCGCGCTCCAGCACGGCGACGCGGTCGGCGAGGGCGATCGTCGCCGGCCTGTGCGCGATCACGAGCGTCGTGCGTCCCCGCATGACCTCGGCGAGCGCGGCACGGATCTCGTGCTCCTTCGTCGCGTCGACCGCGGACGTCGCGTCGTCCAGGACGAGCACCGCCGGGTCGGCCAGGATCGCCCGCGCGATCGCGATCCGCTGCCGCTGTCCGCCCGAGAGCGAAAAGCCGCGCTCGCCGAGCACGGTGTCGTAGCCCTCGGGCAGCCGGGCGATGAACTCCGAGGCACCGGCCTGCTCCGCTGCGCGGATGACCGCAACGTCGTCCGCGTCCGGCCGTCCGAAGCGGATGTTCTCGCGGACGCTTTCGGTGAACAGGAATGTCTCCTCGAAGACGAGCGCGACCGCCCGGCGCACATCCGCGAGCCTGAGCTCTCGGAGGTCGTGTCCGTCGAGCAACACGCGACCTTCGTCCGGGTCGTAGAGCCGTGCGAGCAGGCCGGCGACCGTGCTCTTGCCGGAGCCGGTTGCACCCACTAGGGCGACCGACTCGCCCGCCCGCAGGTCGAGATCGAGCTCGCCGAGGACCGGCTTGTCCCCCTCGTGCCCGAAACGGATTCCCTCGAGCCGGACTTCGCCGCGGACCGGGCGATCGAGTTCTCCGGGGTGCCGCGGCTCGCGGAGCCGCGGCTCGGTCTCGAGCACCTCCGTGATCCGCGCGCTGGCGGCGAGCGCCTTCTGCAGGGTCGAAACCCGTTGCCCGAGGATGCGCAACGGCCAGACGAGCATGACGACGTACGCGTTGAAGGCGACGAACGAGCCGAGGCTGAGGCTGCCGGAGATCACCTGGCGGCCGCCGACCCACAGCACTACCGTGATGCCGAGGAGCGGTAGCGCCTCGAGGACCGGGTTGAAGACGGCGTCGAGCCGCGCCAGGTCGAGCGCCCGCCGGACGATCACGTCGCTGCGGTCGCGGAAACGGCCGGAGAGCGCGGACCCGGCGCCGAGGCCCTTGACGACGCGGATCCCGCTGATCGTCTCCTCGACGAGGGTCGCCGCGTCGGCCCAGCCTTCCTGCAGCCGCCGGGTTCGAGCGTCGTAGCGGTGCGAGTACATCCAGGCGGCGAGGCTGACGAGCGGCAAGGGCAGGAGGACCAGCAACGCGAGCTTGACGTCGATGACGAGCATCACCACCGCCACCGCAACCACGGTCAGCGCGTAGCCGATCGTGTGGCCGATCGCGTCCATCATCCGCGCAACGTGCTCGGAATCCGAGGACGCCCGGCTCATCAGCTCGCCGGGGCCGACGCGGTCGTGATAGGCGGCGTCCAAGCGCAGCGCGTGAGCGAAGATCGCGTCGCGAACGCGCGCATCGGTCGCCGACCGGTTGCGGATCGCGAAGATGTGGCGCAACCCGCCGGCGACCACCTCGAGCAGTCCTACGCCGAATAGCGCCAGTAGCCAGACCGTGAGGGCATGCCGGTCTTGAGGCACGACCCCGTGGTCGATCGTGTAGCTGAGGATCAGCGGCGCGAGAATCGCGCCCGTCTGCCACAGCAGGCCTGACACGACGGCGCCCACAACGCCGCCGACTTCCGACCTGACGACGGCACGGACGAACCGCCACGCCGCGCGACGGCGTGCCTCGGTTTCCCCCATCGCCCCAATCTATCCACGGCCCTGCGCGACTACGCTCTTTCCGTGGTTCCCCTCGAGCAGCGGTTCCCGCGCCCGTCGGTGATGGGCGTCGTCAACGTGACCCCCGACTCGTTCTCGGACGGCGGCGTCAACTTCGACCCCGCCGACGCGGTCACTTCGGCTCTCCGGATGCTCGCCGAGGGCGCCGCGATCGTCGATGTCGGCGGCGAGTCGACGAGGCCCGGCTCGGCGCAGGTCACCGTCGAGGAGGAGCTCCGTCGTGTCGTCCCGGTGCTCGAAGAGCTCGAAGGCGTCCCCGTCTCGATCGACACGTCGAAGCCGCAGGTCGCTAAGCGGGCGCTCGAGCTCGGAGCCGAGCTCGTCAACGACGTCACCGCGTTGCGCGGAGATCCCGCACTGGCCGGAGTGGTCGCCGACCACGGCGCCTACCTCTGTCTGATGCACATGCGCGGCGAGCCGCGGACGATGCAAGACGATCCGCGCTACGACGACGTCGTCGCAGAGGTCGCGCGCTTCCTCGACGAGCGCCTGACGTTCGCGGTCGCACAGGGCGTTCCGGAGGAGGCGATCTGCCTCGATCCCGGGATCGGCTTCGGCAAGACGGTCGAGCACAACTTCGAGCTCTTGCGGCGGTTCGACGAGCTGACCGCGCTCGGCCGCCCGATCCTGGTCGGAATCTCCCGGAAGAGCTCGCTCGGCAAGATCATGGGAGACCCGGAGGCGAAGACCGGCAGCACCGCTGCCAGCGTCGGCGCGGCCGTGCTCGCGTACGAGCGCGGAGCCTCGATCTTCAGGGCCCACGACGTACGGGAGCACGTCGAGGCACTGACCGCAGCCCGCGCGGTCGTGGCGCCGTGAGCGTCACGGTCGAGCTCTACGGCCTCGAGGTGCCGGGGGCACACGGAGTCGACGATGCCGAGCGCGAGACTCCCCAGCGCTTCCTCTACGACGTGCGGCTCGAGCTTGGCGAGCCCGCCTCCGACAGCGTCGACGAGACGGTCGACTACCGTGATGTCGTCCGCTGCGTGCAGGAGGTCTCCGACGCCCGCTCGTTCCAGCTGTTGGAGTCGATGGCCGCCGCCGTGGCCGACGCGCTACTGGAGCGCTTCCGGCTCGAGTCGGCGCGGGTGCGAGTCCGCAAGCCGGACGTCCGGTTGGAGGCGCCCGCCGAGTGGACCGCCGCTACCGTCGAGCGACGGCGACCCTGAGCAGGTACGACGCGCGGGAAACCCTCTTGCCGAGGAACGCATCGAGGAAGTAGTAGGCGCCGCGGCCGCTCGTGTTGCGCCCGCTGACGGTGTCGGGCGCGCTCCCGGAACGCTGGCTGTAGGAAATCAGGTCGCGGCGCTGCGCGCTGCGGCCCTCGTAGACGCTGCGGGTCTTGGGTCCCCAGAGCGCGAGGTTGACGTTGGCCAAGCTGTGCGTGCTCGCGCTGATCCGCGCGTGCGCCGGAACCCAGACCCGGTAGACATCCTCCGGATCCTTGACGACCTCTAGGCTCGCTCGCAGGCTGGCCGGCGTGACGAGCCGTGTGCCGCTCGCCGTGATGGCGTGCGGCCGAACGAGGTTGACGTCGTCGTTCGGCTCCTGAGGGTCCTTCACCGGTGTCTTCGCGGCGAGCGCGGCGGGGATCGAGAGGATCCCGAAGCCCGTGTCCGGATCCCAACCCTTTGCGCCGACGTCTCGGGCAGAACTGCGCATCACGTCCTCGACCTGCGTCGGGTCGAGCTCCGGCCGGAGCGTCCAGACCCAGGCGGCCGCGCCTGACCCGAGCGGCGCGGCGAAGCTGGTCCCGTCGAAGGTCGCATAGCCGCTCGGCGAGTAGAAGGTCGGTACGGCGACCGGCATGTCGACGGCGGGAGCCGCCAGATCGAGCGCGCTCGAGCGGTTCGAGAACGAGGTGACACGGTCGCTCTCGTTGGTCCCGCCGACGGTGAGAACGTGCGGCAGGCTTGCCGGCACGAAGCTGCGGTTCCCCGATTGGCGATCGTTCCCGACCGCCGCGACGACGATCGTCCCGCGACGCAGCGCCCGGTCGACCGCCTCCTCGAGCAGCATGCTGAAGCCGAGGAAGCCGCCGCTCGAGTTGACCACTGTGTGGCCCTGCCGAGAAGCCGCGTCGAGTCCGGCGAGGACCTGGGAGAGCAAGCCGTCCCCGAAGTCCCATTCCTGAAGTGCGGCGTCCGGATAGACGCCGACCAGCCCGACGCCGTTGGAAGGGGCGGCCGCGACGGAGCTGACGGCCGTTCCGTGCTCGGGCTCTTGCATGGGGTCGTTGCTCGCCACGACGACCTGCGTGTTGAGGGCGGTCGTGTTCGGCCGCGACTTGAACTCAGGGTGCGAGAGATCCAGGCCGGTGTCGAGGACGGTGATCGGGACGCCGGCCGCAGGTGCCTCGACCTGGTCGTCGCCGATGTCGTGGATCCACCACTCGTTCGGAACGAGCGGGTCGCTCGAGGTGGTGAGGGGCCCGAATGGCACGAAGCGCCGGTCGGGCTCGGCGCGGGCGAGGATGTGCTCGGCGCGGAGGGCCGCGACGGTGCGGCCGGCGTGCGTCGCGGGGACGCGCCAGACGTTCAGCGAGGGGGCCACGAGCCGCGCGCCCGCCGCACGAAGGGCCGGCGAAAGGCCGCCTCCCGCGATGGAGAGCTGGACGAGGGTTGCCGTGCCCGCCGGCACGGCAGGTGCAGGTCGGGCCGCCGGGTGGCTTAAGCCGGCCCCGGCTGCAAGCGGTGCGGTCACGAGGGCGGCGAGAATGACCCCGATGGTCGAGCGGCCTCTCAAGCCAGGAAAGCAAAGCACAATCGCCTACATCGGCCTCGGCGCCAATCTGGGCGAGCGTGAGCAGACGATTGCGGCCGCGCTGCACGCCCTCGATGCCGACGAACGCACGTCGGTCCTGCGCTCGACCGCGCCGATCGAGACCGATCCGGTTGGCTACGAAGATCAGCCGCGCTTCCTCAACGCCGCCGCGCGCCTCGAGACGACGCGCTCGGCGAGCGAACTCCTCGATCTTCTCCTGACGACGGAGCGGGAGCTCGGGCGTGTCCGCGGCACAGGGCCTCGATATGGGCCGCGCACCATCGATCTCGACTTGCTCTTGTTCGACAGCCAGACAATCGAGGAGCCCGGGCTTCAAGTTCCGCACCCACGAATGCACGAGCGCCGCTTCGTCCTGGAGCCGCTTGCGGACCTCGATCCGACCCTCGTTGTGCCGGGAAAGGGCCCGGTGTCGGCATTGCTGGCGGAGCTAGAATGACGCCTCATGTCGCACATCGACGAGCTCGACGAGTTCGAGGCCCAGCTCGAGCTAACACTCAAGAAGGAGTACTCGGCCGTCTTCGGCCTCTTCCGTTACTGCGTCCTGACGCAGGACGCGACGTACCTCTGCAACAAGCTCGATCTCCAGTACGTCCCGCAGCCGAGCTACCCGTTCTTCCACCTGCGGATGGAGGACGTCTGGGTCTGGGACAAGAACCGGCCGACCCGGATCATCCCGCGCGCGGAGGTCTACACCTCGAGCGACGTGACCGTCGAAGAGCTGCGCGGCGAGGGCGACGAGCCCACGCTCACCGCCGAAGACCTCGCCGAGCGCATCGGCGAGCCTCTTCCATCCGACGACGAGTAGCCGCTAAGAGGCTTTCGCTTCTCGGTCGCGCCGATCGAGCCGCTCCTCGAAGCGCCTTCTGAGCTCCTCGCCTGTGCGCAGCACAGCGAACCGGGGCCGGCGAGGTGGCAGCCGCAGAACGCGAACGTCGTTCCCGCGGTCGCCGTGGCAGCGGGCATAGGCCTCCGCCTCCTGGAGAGGACGCGACCGCCGGCGTTGGCGTCGCAGGCGCAGGGGAAACATCTGCCTCGGAGACTCTAGTGCAATAGCCTCGTTTTTTCGATGGCCGGACTGCTCGCTATCGACGTGGGGAACACCCAGACCGCGCTCGGTTTGTTCGACGGCGGCGAGCTCGCGAAGCGCTGGCGGCTCTCGACCGAGCCCCAACGGACGGGCGACGAGCTCGGCCTCTTTCTGCGAGGGCTGATCGAGCTCGCGTCGCTCGACGGTATCTGCCTCTCTTCGACGGTCCCGACCCTCATTCGCTCCTATGAGGAGCTCGCGGCGCAGGTCGGCGCGCAATTGCTGGTGCTTGGGCCCGGCACGAGGACCGGGATGCCGATCCGCTACGACGATCCGCGTGAGGTCGGGCCCGACCGGATCGCAAACGCGGTCGCGGCGCGCTCCCGCTACGGCGCGCCGTCCATCGTCGTCGACTTCGGCACCTCGACGAACTTCGACGTCGTCTCGGCCGACGGCGAGTACGTCGGCGGCGTGCTCGCGCCCGGCATCGAGGTTTCGATGGATGCGCTCTTCGAGCGCGCCGCGCGGCTCATCAAGGTCGATTTCGTGGCTCCCGAGACCGCGATCGGCAAGACCACGGAGTCGGCGCTGCGGTCGGGCCTCGTTTACGGCTTCGCCGGGCAGGTCGACGGCATCGTCGAGCGGATCCGCGCCGAGCTCGGCGACGAGAGTGCGTTGGTCGTCGCGACGGGAGGGCTCGCCGAGCTGATCGCGCCGCACGCGGCGACCATCGACAAAGTCGACCAGTTTCTGACTCTCGAGGGTCTGCGTCTTGTCTGGGATCTGAATGCCGGTTAGCGAGTGTCCGCACACTTCGCTGCCGAGTGAAAGCCGAACCGTTCAAGTCGTCATGGCGCCGGCGCAGCCGGCGCCGGACTTGGACGGTCAACCGCCGCCGTAGATGGAGATCGGCAAGTCGAGGAGTACCTCATCGCCTTGGGGAAGCTCCTCCTCGAGCCGGGCGAGCACGAACCGCGCTCCCGGCGCGGCGGCGAAGAGGAGCGATTCGACGTCCGCGATCGCCGGCAGCTGAGTCAGCTCCGCCTTGAAGGCGCGCGGGAAGCGGCCGCGGCCGAGATACCAGCCGTAGAACTTCTTCAGGAAGCCGGTGGCCCGATGCTCGCCGAGCTCGCGCACGGTCTCTCGCATGAACAGGATCAGCTCGGCGACGACCTCTTCGCGGGACGGCTCCGCGGTATCGCCGTCGAGGATCTCGCGCAGCGCCCACGGGTTCCCTTGCGCGGCGCGCCCGACCATGACCGCCGCCGCCCCCGTCGTCGCGAGCACGGCCTGCGCGCGTGAGCGCGAGACGATGTCGCCGGAGGCGACGACGGGAACGTCGACCAGCGAAACCAGTTCCGCCGTCAGCGAGTGGTCGGCCTGGCCCGTGTACATCTGCTTCGCCGAGCGCGGGTGCAGGGTCAGAGAGGCCGCGCCCGCGTCCACGAGCCGTGGGCCGAGCTCCAGGCACCGGCGGGAGCCGTTCTCGAGTCCGCGCCGCATCTTCACCGAGACGGGCACGTCGACAGTGGAAGCGACCGCTCCGACGATCCGGGCTGCCCGATCGCCGTCGTCGAGCAGCGTCGCGCCGGCGCCCGTCTTCGTCACTTTCTTGACCGGGCAGCCGAAGTTGATGTCGACGATGTCCGCACCGGCGTCCTCGACCATCCGCGCCGCCTCGGCCATGACCGCCGGCTCCGAGCCGAAGATCTGCACCGCCAGCGGCCGCTCGTCGGACGCTATGCGCAGGTACCCGAGCGTGCGCTCATTCCCATGGTGCAGTCCGGCGCACGAAACCATCTCCGAGCAGACGAGCCCGGCGCCGAAGCGCCGTCCCTGGCGCCGGAAGGCCTGCACGCTGACGCCCGCCATCGGCGCGAGAACTAGCCGGCTCGGGATCTGAACCGGCCCGATGTGCCAGGGCTCGTGAAGATTTACCTGCATAGAGCGCAAATCGTAAATACCGATTCGGTTGCGACCGTCTGACTGTATAGCTACTATTCCCGCCCGCGACGGCGCGCCCAGCGCCGCGTTTTTTTCGGAAAGGGCAGTTGTGAAGGACGTCATCCTTACTCCACAGGGGTACAAGAAGCTCCAAGAGGAGATCGAGTACCTGTCGAACGACAAGCGGCGTGAGGTCGCCGACCGCATCCGGATCGCGCGTGAATTCGGCGACATCGCCGAGAACGCCGAGTACGACGACGCCAAGAACGAGCAGGCGCTGCTCGAGCATCGGATCGCGAAGCTCGAGGAGCAGCTCCGCCACGCCAAGGTGATCAACAAGAAGGACGTGGCGAAGGACGTCGTCTCGGTCGGCTCGAAGGTCAAGCTGCGCGACGTCGCCGGAAAGCAGACCGTCGAGTACCAGATCGTCGGCTCTGCGGAGGCGAACCCTGCGCAGAACAAGCTTTCGAACGAGTCGCCCGTCGGCAAGGCGATCATCGGCCACAAGAAGGGCGAGACCGTCGAGGTCAGCGCTCCCCGCGGCGCAACGAAGTACAAGATCCTCGAGATAAAGGCCGCTTGACCGAAGAAAGTCCGGCCGCGCTCCGCGCGGCCATGACGACTTTGTTCGGCGTCCCTAACGGAGTGCGCCTGTGTGCGGAGGCGGGCAAAGCCCACCTCCGCGACGAGTTACGGCTCCCATGTTTGTCCCAGCACGCGGAGCCAGTTGCCGTGAGCGACCTTGGCTACGTCTGTCTTCGAGTAGCCGCGCTCGCCTAGAGCCTCGACGACGCGCGGTAGGCCCGCGGCGTCGGCGAGCTCGTTCGGGACCTTGGCGCCGTCGAAGTCGGAGCCGAAAGCGACGTGGTCGACGCCGATCCGGCCGACGACGTGGTCGACGTGGTCGATCACGCGCGCGAGTGGCGTCGCGAGCTCGATCCCACCTTTCTCGGTGAGCATTCCCGCGTGGTAGGTGATACCGACGATGCCGCCGGTGCGGCCGACCTCGTCGATCTGCGTGTCGGTCAGGTTGCGGGAGTTGGGCGAGAGCGCATGAGCATTCGAATGCGTGGCGACGAGCGGCGCCTCCGACGTGGCGGCGACATCCCAAAAGCCGTGCTCGGCCAGGTGCGAGAGGTCGAGCAGGATCCCGAGGCGGTTGCATGCGGCGACGAGCCCCTTGCCGGCGTCCGTGAGGCCTTCGCCGACGTCCGGCGAGGAGGGGAAGCGGAACGGCACGCCGTTTGCGAACGCGTTCGGCCGTGCCCAGACCAGCCCGAGCGAGCGGAGGCCGCGCTCGTAGAAGTCTTCGAGATTCTCGAGGTGCGGGTCGATCGGCTCCGCGCCCTCGAAGTGAAGGATTGCAGCCGGCGGCCCGCCGTCCAGGGCAGCCTCGACGTCGGCGAGCGCACGCACACGCCTGACGCCCCCGGCCGCCACGAGCTCGTCGAGGAGGTCGATCATCGCGCCGGCCTCGCGCATTGCGTAGCCAGTCGGAATGGGGCCTGCTAGGGGCTGGGCGTAAGGCGGCGTCCGGTCCGGAATTTTCGCGGCTGCGCGCTCCCCCTCCGACTCCGGCAGCACGAATACCGCGAAGAAGCCGGCCGCGAAGGCGCCTTCGGCTGCACGCACGAGGTCGAGGTGGCCTTCGTCGCGACGGCTCAGGAAGGGAAGCGGCCCTTCTCCTCGGAGGCGGAGCCGGAGGAGAACATCGTTGTGCCCATCGATAAAGGGAACCCGATCGGCTGCCATCGCCCCGCAAAGCTAAAGGGTTCACGCGCATCACCTGGGGTCCCACCGCGCCCGCCCACAATCGATCCTATTCGGGAAATTCAGACGGAAGGGTGACACGATCGTGCCGAAACCGTCACAACGGCAGGCCCGTTAGGCTCGCGCGGCGATGAGCCTCCCCAAGCGCTTCCCTGACCGCGACGAGGTCGCCGCGGTCCGCGCCGAGGCCGAGCGGCTCGAGCCTGGTGCCGAGGCCGACGACAAACGCCGGGTCGCCGGGCGAGTCATGGGCCGCCGCGAGATGGGGAAGCTGGTCTTCCTCGACCTCGTCGACCGCTCCGGCCGGATCCAGCTCCTCTGTGACACGAGTCGCACGGGGGAGATCGATGTCGACCTCGGCGACATCGTCGGTGTGACCGGGTCGCCGGCCCGCGCGAGACGCGGTGAACCCAGCCTGGCAGTCGACGAGCTCGAGCTCCTGGCGAAGATCACGCGGCCGTTGCCGGACACCTTCCACGGCGTCACCGACGTCGAGACGCGCTACCGGCAGCGTTACCTCGACCTGCTCGTGAACGAGGAGACGCGGGCCGAGTTCGAGCTTCGCACCCGCATCGTCACGGCGGTTCGGCGTTATCTCGACGCCGCCGGCTTCCTCGAGGTGGAGACGCCGGTTATGCAGCCGCGCTACGGCGGCGCTTTCGCCGATCCGTTCGTCACGCACTACAACGCGCTGGACGCCGACTACTACCTTCGGATCGCCACGGAGCTCTACCTGAAGCGGCTGATCGTCGGCGGGCTCGAGAAGGTCTACGAGCTCGGCAAGGACTTCCGGAACGAAGGCATGTCCTACAAGCACGCCCCCGAGTTCACGATGGTCGAGTGGTACGAGGCCTACACCGACTACCGCGACCAGATGGAACGGATCGAGCAGCTCATCGAGACCGTCGCCCGCGAGACGACCGGCGGCACTGAGGTCACGTTCCGGGGTCACGAAATCGACCTGAAGGCTCCCTGGCGACGGCTCAAGCTGGTCGATGCCCTCGAGGAGCATGGCCTTTGGACGCGCGACCCCGACGAGCTGCGCTCGAGGCTGAACGAGCGCGACGTCGACACGTCGCAGGACCGGAGCTGGGCACAGCTCGTCGACCACGCACTCAGCCACTTCGTCGAGCCCTCCCTGATCGAGCCGACCATCCTGCACGATTATCCCGTCGAGCTCTCGCCGTTCGCGCGACCGACGGAGGAGGACCCGTCGATCGTCGAGCGCTTCGAGTACTTCGTCGGCGGCATGGAGCTCGGGAACGCCTTCACCGAGATCAACGACTCGGCCGAGCAGGCCGCGCGGTTCGAGCAACAAGCCGCGGAGGTCGGGGGCGAGCCGGGGGATCCCGACTACGTCGAGGCGCTCGCTTACGGGATGCCGCCGACCGGCGGGCTCGGGCTCGGCATCGATCGGCTGACGATGGTGCTCGCCGGCCTCGACAACGTCCGAGACGTCATCCTGTTTCCCGCGTTGCGGGAGCGCGGCTAGTCCCAGCCGAGCGTTCCGACTCGATCACGTCGGTGAGGATGTCGTCGAGCGAGCGCGTCGGCGCCCATCCGATCGCGGCCCGAATCTTCTCGATCGACGGTTCCCGGTGCAGCGTGTCCTCGATCCCGAGGCCGTAGACCTCGCCGTAGGGGACGAAGCTCAGCTCAGAACGCGCACCGGTCATCGCCCTGATTCGCTCGGCCAGCTCGATGATCCTGACGCGTTCGGTTGAACCGACGTTGAACACGGCGCCCGAGAGCTCGCGGTGCTCCATCAGCCCTCTCAGCGCCAGGATCGTGTCGGCAACGTGGCAGAACGACCGGGTCTGAGTGCCGTCACCGTGGATCTCGATCGGTTCGCCGGCGAGCGCGCGAGAGACGAAGCGGGGAATGACCATCCCGTACTGGCCGCTCTGGCGCGGCCCCACCGTGTTGAACAGGCGCGCGACGATCGAGTCGAGCCCGCGCTCCAGGTGCCAGGCGAAGGCGAGATGCTCGTCCATCGCCTTCGAGTCGGCGTAGAGCCACCGCTTCTCCGTCGTCGGCCCGTAGATGCGGCGATCGTCCTCGCTGAGCGGCCGCTCGTCGCGATGGTCACCGTAGATCTCAGAGCTCGAGGCGACGAGCACGCGCCGGCCGAAACGGGCGCAGTACTCGAGTACCGTCTCCGTGCCCTGCACATTCGTGACCATCGTGTGGACGGGCTGCTCGACGATCAGGCGGACGCCGACGGCCGCGGCGAGGTGGTAGACGACGTCGCAGCGGTTGACGAGCTCGCTGACGACCGACTGCGAGAGGATCGACTCGACGACGAGGTGGAAGTCCGGCCGCTCTTCGAGATGGGCGATGTTCGACCGCGTGCCCGTCGAGAGGTCGTCGAGGGCGAAGAGCTCCCAGCCGTCGGACAGGAGGAGCTCCGCGAGGTGCGATCCGATGAAGCCGGCGCCGCCGGTGACGAGCGCTTTCGGCTGGGCCGCGTCACGAGCGCGCAAAGCGCCCCAAAGCGTACATTTCAAGCCTTACGGAGCCGACTCTGGAGCCTGTCGGAAGGGCCAAGTAACGGATCGGTAAAGGTGACCCGGACGGGCTACGGCGTCCCCCGGAGGGTTCGCTACAGTGGGCTGGCGCTAAGGCGTAGGGTCCTGGTAGCCGAGAGAGGAAGTACGTGTTCGAACGTTTCACCGAACGAGCCCGCCAAGTCGTCGTTCTCGCACAGGACGAGGCACGTGCGCTCAAGCACAACTACATCGGCACCGAGCACATCCTGCTCGGCCTGTTGCGCGAGGAAGAGGGCCTTGCCGCCCGCGTGCTCGAGTCGCTCGACATCACCGTCGAGGAGGTGCGCGCGCAGGTCGCCCGCATCGTCGGCCAGGGGGACGAGGTGACGACGGGCCAGATTCCCTTCACCCCGCGCGCGAAGAAGGTTCTCGAGCTCGCGCTTCGCGAGGCGCTGAGCCTCGGCCACAACTACATCGGCACCGAGCACATCCTGCTCGGGCTCGTGCGCGAGAACGAAGGTGTCGCGGCGCGGATCCTGCTCGACTTCGACGCCGATGCCGAGAAGATCCGCAACGAGATCATTCGCATGCTCTCCGGCCCCGGCCGGCGCCAGCAGGGCGGCCCAGGCGGCGGTCCCGGCGAGAAGTCCAAGAGCTCGAAGCTCCTCGACCAGTTCGGCCGCAACCTGACGAAGCTCGCCGCCGAGGCGAAGCTCGACCCGGTCGTCGGCCGCCAGACCGAGATCGAGCGCGTGATGCAGATCCTCTCGCGCCGCACGAAGAACAATCCGGTCCTGATCGGCGAGCCGGGCGTCGGCAAGACGGCGGTCGTCGAGGGGCTTGCCGCACGAATCTCCGGCAACGAGGTGCCCGAGCTGCTCAAAGGTAAGCAGATCTACACGCTCGACCTCGCGGCACTGGTCGCCGGCTCGAAGTACCGCGGCGAGTTCGAGGAGCGCCTCAAGAAGGTGATGAAGGAGATCACCCAGCGCGGCGACATCATTCTTTTCATCGACGAGCTCCACAACCTCGTCGGCGCCGGCGCCGCCGAGGGCGCGATCGACGCCGCTTCGATCCTGAAGCCGGCTCTCGCGCGCGGCGAGCTGCAGACGATCGGCGCGACGACGCTCGACGAGTACCGCAAGTATCTCGAGCGGGACGCGGCGCTCGAGCGGCGCTTCCAGCAGATCCGCGTCGACGAGCCGTCGGTGGACGACACCGTCCAGATCCTGCGCGGGCTGCGTGACCGCTACGAGGCACACCACCGCTGCAAGATCACCGACGACGCCTTGCGCGCCGCGGCGACGCTTTCCGACCGCTACATCCAGGACCGCCACCTGCCAGACAAGGCGATCGACCTGATCGACGAGGCGGCCTCGCGCATGCGAATCAAGACGATGAGCGCCCCGCCGCGCTACCGGGAGCTCGAGGACGAGATCGAAAAGGTCCGCAAGGACAAGGAAGACGCGATCGAGGCGCAGGAGTTCGAGAAGGCCGCGTCGCTGCGCGACAAGGAGCGCAAGCTGACGCAGAAGAAGCGCGAGCTCGAAGATGACTGGCGCAACTCGGAGGGCCAGGAAGAGCAGCCCGAGATCGGCGAGGAGGAGATCGCCGACATCGTCTCCATGTGGACGGGCATCCCGGTCTTCAAGCTGACCGAGGCCGAGTCCCAGAAGCTGATCCGGATGGAGGACGAGCTCCACAAGCGCGTGATCGGCCAGGAGGAGGCGATCGTCGCCGTCTCCAAGTCGATTCGCCGCGCGCGGGCGGGCATCAAGGACCCGAAGCGCCCGACCGGCTCCTTCATCTTCCTCGGTCCCTCAGGCGTGGGAAAGACCGAGCTGGCGCGCACGCTCGCCGAGTTCTTGTTCGGCGACGAGGACGCGATGATCCAGGTCGACATGTCGGAGTACATGGAGAAGCACTCCGTGTCCCGGCTCGTCGGCTCGCCGCCCGGCTACATCGGCTATGACGAAGGCGGCCAGCTCACGGAGGCCGTGCGCCGCAAGCCGTACTCCGTCGTCCTGCTCGACGAGGTCGAGAAGGCGCACCCGGACGTCTTCAACATTCTCCTCCAGATCCTGGAGGACGGACGCCTGACCGACGCCCAGGGCCGCAAGGTCGACTTCCGGAACACGATCGTGATCATGACCTCGAACATCGGCGCCGGCACGATTTCGAAGAACCAGACGCTCGGCTTCTCGATTGGCGACGAGACCGGCCTGTCCTACGAGGACATGAAGGACAGGATCATGGGCGAGCTCAAGAAGGTCTTCAGGCCGGAGCTGCTCAACCGCATCGACGAAGTGATCGTCTTCCACAAGCTGACGAAGGACGAGATCATGACGATCGTCGACCTGGTGCTCGGCCGCCTGCGCGAGCAGATGGGCGAGCACGAGGTCACGATCGAGCTGACCGACGAGGCCAAGGAGCTGCTCGTCGAGAAGGGGTACGACCCGGCGATGGGGGCCAGGCCGCTGCGCCGCGCGATCCAGCGCTACATCGAGGACCCGCTCGCGGACTTCGTGCTCGGGCGCTCGCTCGAGCCGGGCTCCACGATCCTCGTTGAGCGTAAGGATGAGGACACGGTCGACATCACCGTGATTCCCGGCGAGATCACGCCGGAGAAGGTCACCGTGCCGCCGGAGGAGCCGGAAGGCTCGGCCGGCGAGGACGACGACCACTCTGACGACGAGTAGCGAAGCGGCGACACGGAGGCCGCCGCCTCGCTTCCCTGGGGGAGGGGACTTCGCGAGCTAACCCCGCACGTAGAGGAAGTTGCCGACGCCGAACGAGCCGTGCCGGTAGTCGCCGCTCCGCGAGTGCCAGCCGTCATGGACGCGCCGTAGGTCGCTCGGGTTCCCCGCCCGCGAGACCTTGATGCATCCGTTCGAGTAGTAGTCGTAGTCGCCCTCCCAGCAGTACGGATCGTCGTAGGCGGTCGGGCAGTATTGGCCCTGCGCGGCGGTCTCCTCTGAGTGGATGAAGAGCTCGCTGCGCCACGTCCCGTTCCAGCAGGGCTTGTTGGAGAGGTAGAAGACCCGGCCCTTGATCGTCCCGTCGTAGTTGCTCCAATGGCCCCACAGGTCGTACCAGCCCGTCGGCAGCCACCCGTGCGCGACCCAGCAGGCGTCGGTGGAGGTGCCGGAACCGGCGCGCCAGGTCTGGGTTGTGATGAACCCGCCGCCGTAATCCGTCGCGATCGTCAGGGGCGACCACGTGTTCGACTGTCGGGTGAACTCGAACCAGGTTCGGTAGGCAGACGCGTTCGCCGGGATGGCCAACGCAGCCGCAGCCAGGACGCCTGCAATTGCGGCTCGCACGTTCATCAGTGACCTCCTTCGGTGCCGGAATCGTCGACCTGGCGAAGCCAATCCTTGGCCGGTGCCGCGTCGGTCCGCTCGCACGTTCTGGCGATGCGGTCGCACAGCAGAAGAAACGAGACTCCGCCGCTGCCGTGCGCCGGCGGCACGTCCGCGCTAGCGGCGATTTGGTTACCCGCGTCGTCGACGAAGCGGGGCTCCTGCACCCCGACCGGGAACTGCGCGTGGTCGAGGCTGAGCACCTGCTCGAGCGTGAGAGAACTGGGGCCGACGTTGAAAACCGCGAGCCCGGCGCTCGCCGGCGCGACGATGTGATCTCCGACCCACGAGCCCGAATACGCAACCCAGCGCAGCGAGGGCGTCGCAGTCGTCACGTCAATCCACAACTGCTCGCGACCGGTCGCGATATCGAGGACACGGACGCTCGTCGAGTCCTCGCCGAGGACGGCCACGCGGGCTGCGTCCGGGCTGACCGCGATCGCGGTTCCTTCGGCGAGCGAGCGGATCTTGCCCGGCGCTTCGGCGACGAGCAGTTCCGTCTTCTCGCCTAGGCCGATCCGGTAGAACAGCAGCCTGTTGCCGGCCCACGCGTAGACGACGTAGTGGGCGGGCGCATCCGACCAGGAGACGTCGCGACCATGGACGCTCTTCCGCACGACCACGTGCCCGTCGTACGAGGGACCGGCGCGGAAGACGGGATCCACGGCCTGTACGAACGCGATCGCGCCGTCGTGGCGCCACGCGGCGGAGTAGGCGCCGCGTGCAAGCAGGAAGTCCTTGCCCTGGCCGTCGTGCATGCGCAGCGACGGCACGCCGAGCGCGGCACCCTCCTCGATTCCCTGCGCCGAGAACGACCGCTCAGGATCGACCAGCCTCAGCTCCTGCCAAGTGTTGTAAGCGATGAGAGTGCCGTCGCTCGAGCGGACGGCAACCGGCGAGAGCGGGCCCATCATCGACCCCGAGACGGAGGCGCCGAGTTTGCTGGGGACTCCCTTCTCGTCCACCAACGTCGTGCCTCGAACGACCGCTCCCGGGGGCTTCTTTAGGCCGGCGTGGACGCTGAGCGGGCCCGTTCTCGGCACCGCGCCGTGTGCGCCGAAGACTCCGATGCCCACAATCACGGCGACGCTGACGCCGACGATCACCACCGCGGCGACTGCGGTACGGGCTCCGAAAACTCGTTTCATGCGTCCTCCTTTGTCGACCGCTTCGACGGTACGCGCGGCGGAGGTCCTGATCGTTGTCTATGCAGAAAACGAAACCGAATCGACACAGAACGGTCACAGGTGGCGTCGGACCCCCCGCCTACACTCGTCGTCGTGGCGAAAGCGGCTCTCCAGCACGCGTGCACCGAATGCGGCTACAGCTCCGGCCGCTGGTTTGGCAAGTGCCCCGGCTGCGGGGCGTTCGGGACGCTCGTCGAGGAAAAGGCTGCGCCCTCCGGCGTGGGCGCCGCGGCGAAGCCGCTGCTGCGGCTGGTCGACGTCCAGGCCGACGAGGCCGAGCGGATCCCGACCGGGGTCGCCGAGCTCGATCGCGTGCTCGGCGGTGGCCTCGTCCCTGCGTCACTCGTTCTGGTCGGCGGCGAGCCGGGCGTCGGGAAGTCGACGCTTCTGCTTTCCGCACTCGCGTCCATCTCGAAAGAGCGCCGCGCCTTGCTCGTGACCGGCGAGGAGTCGACGGCGCAAGTGAAGCTTCGCGCGTCACGGCTCGGGGGCGCGGAGAAGGTGGAGATCCTCGCCGAGACAGAGCTCGAGAGCGTTTGCGCGACGCTTGACCGGGAGCGGCCGGACGTCTGTGTGATCGACTCCGTGCAGACGCTTTACTCGCGGGAGATCGGTTCGGCGCCGGGCTCCGTGGCACAGGTCCGCGAGGCCGCCGGCCGGCTTCTCAGAGTGGCCAAGGAAGCCGAGGTTGCGACCTTCCTTGTCGGGCATGTCACGAAGGACGGCAACGTCGCCGGCCCGCGGGTGCTCGAGCACCTCGTGGACTGCGTGCTCCAGTTCGAAGGCGACCGCTACCACGCGCACCGCGTCCTTCGGGCGACGAAGAACCGATTCGGCTCGACGAACGAGCTCGGCCTTTTCGAGATGACCGGCGGCGGCCTCGTCGGCGTGCCGGAGCCGTCCGAGCTGTTCGGCCGTGGTGCCGAGGGCGAGGTCGGGGCCGCCGTCGCCTGTGCCCTCGAAGGGACGCGCCCGATCCTGCTCGAGATCCAGGCTCTGGTCGCGCCCACCGATCTTGCGATGCCGCGCCGAGTCGCGACCGGCGTCGATCCGAAGCGCCTCGCCATGATCGTCGCCGTGCTCTCCCGCCACGCACGTCTCGCGCTCGGCGCCGCCGACGTCTTCGTGAACGTCGCCGGCGGCGTGAGAATCGACGAGCCGGGCGCCGACCTCGGCGTCGCGCTGGCGATCGCCTCGGCCGCCCGAGGCGCTCCCGTCAAGCCGGGAACGGCCGCCTTCGGCGAGATCGGCCTGACGGGCCGGCTCCGCGCGGCCACTCAGGCCGAGAGGCGCCTCGAGGAGTGCGCCAAGCTCGGGCTGCGGCAGGTTGTCGCTCCTGCCGATACTCCTAGTGTCAAACTAGGCGTTCTCCAAGCGGAGACAGTACGGAGCGCGATACGGGCAGGTCTCGATGGCGACGGATCCGAGGGCGGATAGACAGGGACGAAGGCCGGCCGCGCCGCTCGGCTTCCCGCGCAGTGCCGCAGAGCTCGACCCTCGAATCGACCCGACCCTGCTTACGGCGATCTCCCGGATCGCGCCAGGAACCCCGCTAAGACAGGGCATCGACGACATCATCCGGGCCCGCGAAGGCGCCCTGATCGTGATCGGCGAGCCGTCGGAGCTCGCGTTCCTCTTCTCCGGAGGAATCCGGCTCGACCAGTCCTTCACCGCGCAGCTCCTCTACGAGCTCGCCAAGATGGACGGCGCGATCATCGTCAACTCGCCGATCGCGAAGATCACGCACGCGAACGTCCAGCTGATGCCCGACCCGACGATCCCGTCCAATGAGACGGGCACCAGGCACCGAACGGCTGAGCGGGTCGCACGGCAGACGAAGGCGCTCGTCGTATCGATCTCGCAGCAACGCGAGACCGTGACCGTCTTCATCGGGAAGCATCGCTACCAACTCGACCCGATCGCCGACGTGCTGGCGAAGACGAACCAGGCGCTCGCGACGCTCGAGACCTACCGCCAGCGACTCGACCAGGTGCTCACTCGCCTGACGGCCCTCGAGTTCCAGAACGCCGTCATGCTCGACGACGTCCTCGTCGTCCTCCAGCGTGCCGAGCTGACGACGCGGATGGCGGACTACATCGAACGCGCCTGCACGGAGCTCGGCTCGGAGGGACGTCTGATCCGCATGCAGCTCGAGGAGCACGTGAGCGAGGTGCCCGCCGAGAAGGCGGCGATCGTCTACGACTATCACGCTGACGGCGGGGCGGAACGCGTCGCCGAAGGGCTGCAGGCGCTTGCCGAGCTTCCGTATCAGGATCTGCTCGAGTTCGAGCTGTTGGCTGTGCTCGGCTTCCCGGCGACGACGAACCCGCTCGACTACTCCGTCGTGCCGCGCGGCTACCGCGTGCTCAGCCACATCCCGCGGCTGCCCGAGAACGTGATTCAGCGTCTGGTGGGGGAGCTCGGCGGCTTGGAGGGAATCGTGCGTGCGTCACAGCGCGACCTGGAGGCCGTCGACGGCGTCGGCACGGTGCGAGCCCGCGAGATCCGCGAGGGTCTTCGCCGGCTGCAGGAGCACAATCTCGTCGACCGCTACCTACAGCTGTGACCGTGACGCGCACGTGGCTGTTGGGACAAGCCGGAATTGGACGGCCACACCGGCGAAGCCGGCGTGCCCTCCAGCCGGCGTCGTAAGCGACGCCTCAGCTCGTGCTCTAGCCGCGCCTACTGGCAACACGAGTCCGCTCTGAGCAGGGCTTTTTGGCCGAGAGTCGAAAATCCCTGGAAATACTGCCCTTTTGGGGCCCTTTTTTGCTATCCTGAGGTCTGTCGCCGACGGGGTGCAATCCGTCGGCGTTCTGGCGATGTAAGCGACGAAAAGGGGAGGCTCGGCTTGTACAAGGTCGGCGACAAGGTGGTGTATCCGCACCACGGTGCAGGTACCGTCGTAAAGAAGGAGTCCCGCACGGTACTCGGTCAGAAGCGGGAGTACCTGACGATCAAGATCCTGCACAACGACATGACGGTGAACGTCCCGACCGAGAATGCCGACGCCGTCGGGCTCCGCAAGGTGATCGACGAGCAGATGGTCGCCAAGGTGATGAAGGCGCTGACGAGCAACGGCACGCAGATGCCCAAGAACTGGAACCGCCGCTTCAAGCACAACCGCGACAAGATGAAGACAGGCGACATCTTCGAGCTCGCCGAGGTCGTCAGGAACTTGTCCCTGCGCGATCACGAGAAGGGTCTCTCCACAGGCGAGAAGCAGATGTTCGTGAAGGCAAAGAAGATTCTCGCCAGCGAGCTGATGTACGCCAAGGACATGGACGAGGACGAGGCGGCCGACTGGCTCGACGGCGTCCTCGCCAACGGCGGCTCGAAAAAAAAGACGACTAAGGTCGCCGCGACCGCTTAGTCCCGAGTAGTTGTCGGTCTGGGCGGTTCTCGCGGCGGCCGGTCGCGGCGAGCGGCTTGGGGACGAAGGCGTCGCTTGCGATGCCGCTCAAAGGACGTGGCGGCTTTGCCGCCGCGCCCGTCTCAACCCGGTGCTTGGATACGCGACGTGACCCCTTCGGACATTCGCCACTGAATGGCGGTTTGGGCGGTTCTCGCGGCGGCGGGCCGCGGGGAACGGCTCGGCGAGGACCGTCCGAAGGCCTTCGCGAACCTCGCTGGCCGACCTTTGCTTGCCGAGAGCCTCGAGCGGCTCGACGCATCGGGCTGGATTGACGCGATCGTGATCGTGGCGCCACCCGGCTGGGAAGAGCCGGCGATTCTCCTCGCCGAGGAGCTCGCCTGCTCGAAGGTCGCGGCCTGCGTGGCCGGAGGAGAGACGCGGGCGGAGTCGGTCCGTGCAGGCGTGGCCGAGGTAGGCGAGGACGCCGCCGTTATCGTCGTCCACGACGCCGCCCGTCCGGCGCTCTCGGAAGAGGTTCTGGAGCGCGTCCTGACCGCGCTCAACGAAGGATCGGACGGAGCGGTGCCGGCGCTGCCGCTCGCGGACACGATCAAGCGCGTGCGCGACGGGCAGGTCGTCGAGACGCTGCCTCGCGAAGAGCTCGTTTCGGCGCAGACGCCACAGGCGTTCCTGGCACCGGTCCTGCGCGCGGCCCTCGCAAGCGACCTGACGGGCGCGACCGACTGCGCCGCCCTCGTCGAGGCGCGGGGCGGGCGCGTGACCACCGTCCCGGGAGATCCGCGGCTACTCAAGGTGACGGACGCCGCCGATCTCGAGTTGGTGGCAGGCTGGTTGTGATCGTCGACTACCACATGCACCTGAGGGATCCCGATGGGCGTCTCGACTTCACGGTCGAGCGCATCGAGCGTTTCGTCGAGACGGCCGTTGCCCGCGGCATCGACGAGATCGGCTTCAGCGAGCACGTCTACTACTTCGAGCAGACGCGCGCCTTGTGGGACGAGCCCTGGATGCTGGAACGCTGCGGTTACGACATCGAGCCTTACGTCGAGGCCGTGCTCGCGGCGAAGACCCGAGGGTTGCCGGTCAAGCTCGGGCTCGAGGTCGACTATGCCGGCGCCAACGAGCGCGAGACGAGCGAGGCACTGGCGCCGTACGCGTGGGATTACCTGCTCGGCTCGGTTCACTTCGTCGACGGCTTCCCGGTCGATCAGGAGCCGGGGCTCGTCGAGAAGCTCGGGGCGCACGAGGGCTGGCGGCGCTACTTCGTCTGGCTGCGCAACGCCGCCCGGAGCGGGCTCTTCGATTCCCTCTCGCATCCGGATCTCGTCAAGCACCACGGACCGCGGCCCGACGCCGAGAGCGTTCAGCTACTGCAGGAGGAGACCGCCGACGCGATCGAGGCGGCCGGAGTCTGCATCGAGGTCTCGGCGGCCGGGTTGCACAAGCCGGTCGGGGAGCTCTATCCAGACGCGCCACTGCTCGATGCCTGTCGCGCGCGCGGCGTGCCGATCACGCTCGCATCCGATGCGCACGAACCGCAGAACGTGGGTCGCGACCTCGATCGCGCCGTCGAGTATGCCCGCGCCGCCGGCTACGAGACGGTCACTGTCTTCGAACGGCGCGAGCGCCGGCAGGAGCCGCTCGGGTGAGCGACGTCCGGGTCGGCTTGGGTGTCGACGCGCACGCGTTTGCCGAGGGCGTCGGGCTCGTACTGGGGGGCGTCCAGATCGATTCGCCGCGCGGACTCGCCGGGCACTCAGACGGCGACGTTCTCGCACATGCGTTGATCGATGCGCTGCTGGGCGGCGCCGGGCTCGGGGACATCGGCTCCCTGTTTCCGCCTGACGACCCCGCCTGGAAAGGAGCCTCTTCGCTCGAGCTGCTGCGGCTTGCGGCGGAACGGATGCGCGAGGCCGGGTGGGAGCTCGTCAACGCAGACTGCGTTCTGATCGGCGAGGAGCCGCGGATCGCGCCGTTGCGCGACGAGATGCGCGATCGCCTGTCCGAGGCGGCCGGTGTCGGGCGGGAGCGCGTCAACGTGCGGGCGACAACGACCGATAGGCTCGGCTTCCCGGGCCGCGGCGAAGGGCTCGCCGCCCAGGCCGTTGCGCTAGTTCGGCAGCGCGGCTGAGCCGGCCGTGACGGTCACGAGGCCGTCGCGCTCCAGAGACTCGACGGCTTCGCGGTCGAGGTTGGCCAGCGGTGTCGGCGCTTGCGCGACGGCTCGCAGCGTCGCGGCGCGCCGCTGCCGGAACGAGCCCTCGAACCGCCCCTGCTTCCGCAACGGCTCGAAACGGCGGCCTCGTGACGGGCAGCCTGCGGCGAGCGGGCAGACGCCGCAGCGCGGGACCCGGGCGAGGCATACCGTCGCGCCGAGGTCCATCAGCGCGTGTGCGCATTCCGGGTCGAAAGCCTGCCCGGTGCGGTCGCGCACCCGCGCAACGTTCGTGTCGACCGGCAGAACGCCTTGCTCGAACGCGAAGCGGGCGACCGCGTCGGCCGTGTAGCGACCGACGCCCGGCAGCTCGATCAGGTCGTCCGGCCAGCCGCCCGCTGCGATCCGTGTTGCGGCACGGTGGAGGTTGAGCGCGCGGCGGTTGTAGCCGAGACCCTGCCACTCCCGGATCGCGTCGGCTGCGGGGGCGGCGGCGAGCGCCCCCACCGTCGGCCACCGCTCCAGCCAGGCGAGGTAGCGCGGCACGACGCGCTCGACCTGTGTCTGCTGGAGCATGACCTCGGAGACGAGGATCGCGTACGGATCGCGTGTCCGCCGCCAAGGCAGGTCGCGGCCGTTGTCTCGGTACCAGCCGAGAAGTTCCTCGCGCACGCCGGGGACAGTAACTTTCGGCTCGGAATGCGAAGAGTGCGCTTCGCACCGAGCCCGACGGGCTCGCTTCACGTCGGCAACGCCCTCGGGGCGGTGGCTAACCGCGACTTCGGTGACTGGATGCTGTTGCGCATCGACGATACCGACCCCGCCCGGAACCTCCCGGGCGGCGAGGAGGCCATCCTCGACGACCTCCGCTGGCTCGGGGTCGAATGGGACGAGGGGCCCGTCCGGCAGAGCGAGCGCGGTGAACGCTATCGCGAGGCCGCCGAGAGCCTCGGCGATCGCTTCGAAGGGATCACGTTGTTACGGGAGGACGGCACGGCGACGTATCACCTTGCGAGCGTCGTCGACGACGTCGACTTTGGGATCACCCACGTCATCCGCGGCAACGATCACCGGCCGAATGAGGACCTGCACCGGCGGCTTGCGGAGGCGCTCGGCGCGACCCCGCCCGAGTACATCCACTACGGCCTGATTCTCGGCGAGGACGGCCGCAAGCTCTCGAAACGGACACCGGGCGCGACGATTGCATCGCTCCGCGACGAAGGAATTCCGGCCGTGGCCGTGAGCCGCTACCTCGAAGAGCTTGGGCTGCCGAAGCACGACGTCCACTACGACCTGCCGCGAATCAGGCGGCTGGCGATCGAGGCGATCGCGGCGATGCCGGACGACGAGCTGGCCGGCGCCGTCGGCGCGCCCATCGGGCTGGTTCCCGTCCTGCGCGGGGCCCGCGACTTGAACGAGGCTCGCGACCTTGCGCGGGAGGTGCTCGAGCCCGAGCCGACTCGGCTGCCGGCCGAGGCACGGCCGACGCTCGAACGCTTCAAGGAGCTCCGCGAGCGGGCCGCGAACGGCCTCGACCACGACGCCGCCCGCGAGCTCGTTCGCGAGCTCAAGGCCGTCGGCGGCGACCTGAAGACGCTGCGGCTGGCTCTGACCGGCCGCGACCGCGGGCCCGAGCTCGCGGCGCTGCTCGAAGCGCTGCCCAAGGACGAGACCCTGCGGAGGGTCGATGAAGCTCTTTGACACCTACACGCGCTCGCTCGTCGAGCTGCCGCCGCCGCCGGGCCCGATCCGCATCTACGTCTGCGGCCCGACCGTCTACCAGCGAATCCACATCGGCAACGCCCGGCCGTTCGTGATCTCGCTCTGGCTCAAGCGCTGGCTCGAGGAGACCGGCTACCGCGTCGTTCTGGCAGAGAACATCACCGACATCAACGACAAGATTTACACGGCGGCCCCCGGTCACAGTGCCGAGCTCGCCGCGGCCGCCTCCGAGTGGTACGTCGACGACACCGACAGGCTTGGGCTCGGGCGTCCCGACTACGAGCCGAAGGCGAGCGAGACGGTGCCGGAGATCCTCGAGCTGATCTCGACACTCATCGGCAACGGCCTCGCCTACCCGTCCGGCGGCGATGTCTACTTCCGCGTTGCCGCTTTCCCCGAGTACGGCCGCCTCTCCGGGCGCGAGGAGGAGGACGCCCTCCACAACCCGTCGGAAGAGCCCGAGCGCGAAGAGCTCAAGGAGGACCCGCGCGACTTCGCGCTCTGGAAGGCGCACAAGGAAGGCGAGGACACCGTCTGGGAGTCGCCGTGGGGCCCGGGCCGGCCAGGCTGGCACATCGAATGCTCGGCGATGGCGGAGAAGTTCCTCGGGCCGGTATTCGAGATCCACGGCGGCGGCAACGACCTGATCTTCCCGCACCACGAGAACGAGATTGCACAGTCGCGAGGCGCCGGCGACGAGTTCGCCCGGATGTGGATGCACAACGGGATGCTCCAGATGACCGGCGAGAAGATGTCGAAGTCGCTCGGCAACATCGTCTCGCTCCGCGATGCGCTCGAGGAGTGGCGGAGGGAGACCATCCTGCTCTACTTCATGACCGCGCAGTGGCGAAAGCCGATCGACTTCGACGACGAGGCCCTCGTGCAGGCACGCGCACAGGCCGAGACCTTCCGCAACTTCTTCGTCGGCCGGGACGGCGTCGCCGGAGAGATCCGGCGCGACGAGCTCGCGCGCGTGCTCGACGACGACTTCAACACGCCGGAAGCGCTTGCGCTCTTCCACGACTGGCGGACGCGCGGTGAAGCGGCTTCCTTGCGTTGGGGCCTCGAGCTATTCGGTCTGGGTGCGCTGGCCGAGGCGGTCGAGGTGCCCGCCGAGCTGGTCGCTCTGGCCGAGCGGCGCGAAGCGGCGAGGGCGAGTCGCGACTTCGACGAGGCCGACCGGCTGCGCGCGGTGATCGAGCAGCAGGGCTGGGAGGTCCGGGACGGCCCGGACGGCTTCGAGCTCGTCCCCAGGTGACCCGCGAGTTGATCTACGGGCGGCGCGCCGTCCGCGAGGCACTGCGCGGGCCGCGCGAGGTCCTCGAGCTCTGGGTCACCGAGAGGGCGCTTCGGGCGGAGCCTTGGGTGAACGGAATGCGGCGCCAGGTCAAGCCCGAGCGGGAGCTGAGCGAGGCGGCCGGGACCCGAGACCACCAGGGGGTCGTCGCCTGGGCCGAGCCGTTTCGCTACGCCGACGCCTACGAGCTCGCCGCTGTTGAGTCGCCGTTGCTCCTCTGCCTCGACCAGGTCACCGACCCGCACAACCTCGGCGCGGTCGCCCGGACGGCCGAAGCGGCCGATGCGACGGGCGTCGTCGTCCCCGCACACAATTCAGCCCGGGTGACGCCGGCGGTCGTGCGCGCTTCGGCCGGGGCGATCGAGCACTTGCCGGTCGCCGTCGTCAAGAACATGGCGCGGTATCTCTCCGAGGTGAAGGGGCCGCAGCTCTGGGCCTGGGCCGCCGCCGGCGATGCCGAGACGACGCTGTGGGACGCCGATCTGACCGGCGGGATCGCGTTGGTGCTGGGCGCGGAAGGCAAGGGCGTCCGACCGCTCGTCCGCCGTACCTGCGACGCCGCGGTCTCGATCCCGCTGCTCGGTGAGATCGAGTCGCTGAACGTGAGCGTGGCGGCCGGAATCCTGCTGTACGAGGCCCGCAGGCAGCGCGGTGGCTGACCCGACGCTCTACCTGTTCGACGGCTACAACGTCCTGCACGCTGGCGACTTCGCCGACCCGCGCGAGCTGGTCGACATGCTCGCGAGCTTCGTCGCAGTGAAGGGGGCGCGAGGCGTCGTCGTCTTCGACGGCGTCGGCCGGGACAGGACGCACGGCCCTCTGGAAGTCCGGTACGCGCCGCACGCGGACGCGGTCCTCGAGCGCCTCGCGGCGGATTTCCGCGCGACAGAGCAGGTGTGCCTCGTCTCCTCCGACTCGGCCGTCCGCGGCACCTCGGGCCAGGAAGTGACCAAGCTGAGCTCGGCCGGCTTCGTCCGCGATCTCGAGTCCCAGAGCCATCAAGAGGACAAGCCGCACAGGCTAGGTGAGCGACTCGATCGTGAGACAAGGGACCGGTTGGAGCGACTCAGGCGCAATCGGTCCGGGTAAACGGTTATAAACGCAAGGTCTTGTGTTTTCGTTGGGACCTTGCTACCGTCACCTCAACCTCAACATGAGATTCGGTCCGCGGGCCGCATCTCACCCGTGAGAGAGGGGAGCGAATGCCGGCCCGTTCAGCCCCAGCGTATTCCGCCCAGCGACAGCAGCGGGAGCTTGCGGATCTCCAACTCGTCGTGCGGGCGCGGAACGGCGACCAGGGCGCGCTCGACGCGCTGATCCGTCGCTACACCGGCTTCGTCCGCCTGAAGGCGAGCTCGTACTTCCTTGCGGGCGGCGACCCGGAGGACCTGATCCAGGAGGGCCTCATCGGCCTCTACAAGGCGGTCCGTGACTTCCGCCACGACAAGGAGACGTCGTTCCGAAGCTTCGCCGAGCTCTGCGTGACGCGGCAGATCATCACGGCGATCAAGACGGCGACGCGCTTCAAGCACCTGCCCCTCAACACGTACGTCTCCTTCTCGAACACGCCGGCCGGGCAAGACCCCGACTCGGATGTGACGCTCGGCGACGCGCTCCCAGGCCCGATCGTCGACGACCCATCGATCTGCGTGATCTCGACCGAGGAGCTGCAAAGCCTCGTCTTCTCGCTCGGCACGGGGCTCTCGAAGCTCGAGGCAGATGCGCTCAAGCTCTACCTCGAAGGATCCTCCTACGAGCAAATGGCCGCCGAGCTCGGCTGCGACACGAAGACGATCGACAACGCGCTTCAGCGCGTGAAGCGCAAGGTGCTCCAGCACCAGCAGGCTCGCCAGGTCCTTCAGTAGCGCTAATCTGCGCCGCCGTGGACTCGGCGATCAGCCAGAACGAGCTCGCGCTGGCCGCTCGCAACCACGGCCTGCCGCTCGAGGCGCTGCGTTATCCGATCACGCCGGTCGGGCTCCATTACCTGCTGATCCATTACGACATCCCGGACGTCGATGCCGACGCGTGGTCGCTCAAAATCGAGGGACGCGTCGCCCGGCCGCTCACTTTGAGCCTTGCGGATCTTCGCGAGCGGCCGGCCCACGAGGTCACCTCGACGATGGAGTGCGCCGGCAACGGCCGCGCGCTGCTCGCACCGCACGTCGTCAGCCAGCCATGGCTACTCGAAGCAATCGGAACGGCCCGGTGGCGGGGCGTGCGCCTGAAGGAGATCCTGGAGGAGGCGGAGTTGGCGGACGATGCCGTCGAGGTCGTCTTCACCGGACTCGACCGAGGCCTCGAGAAGGGCGTCGAGCAGAACTACCAGCGGAGCCTCGCCGTCGACGACGCGCTCGGCGAGGACGTGCTGCTGGCCTACGAGATGAACGGGGCGCCGCTCCTGCCGCAGCACGGGTTCCCGCTTCGCCTGCTCGTTCCCGGCTGGTACGGAATGACGAGCGTCAAGTGGCTGACGCGGATCGAGCCCGTTGCCGAGCCGTTCCAGGGCTACCAGATGACGAACGGCTATCGATTTCGCCTCGACGAGGACGACGAAGGCCACCCGGTTACGCGTATTCAGCCTCGCGCCCTGATGGTGCCGCCTGGGATTCCGGACTTCGACACGCGTGCCCGCATCGTCGAGGCCGGCCCATGTCTGCTCGAGGGTCGTGCCTGGTCGGGCTGGGCGCCGATTACCCGGGTGGAGGTCAGCACCGACGGAGGCGACATCTGGGCCGACGCCGAACTCGAGCCGCTCGGCTCTCGCTGGGGCTGGCGCGGCTGGGACTACCAGTGGAACGCCGACGAGCCCGGCGAGTACGTCCTCTGCTGCCGCGCCACCGACGAGGCCGGCAACGTCCAGCCCGACGAGGCGGTCTGGAATGTCGGCGGCTACTCGAACAACGCGCTCCAGCGCGTTCCGGTCACAGTCCAGTAGCCCGGCTACGATCCGGGTGCGCCGGAGTAGCTCAGTTGGTAGAGCAGCGGTTTTGTAAACCGCGGGTCGTCGGTTCGAGTCCGGCCTCCGGCTTCTCGCTTGACGTCTGGGATATCCATCTGATATCAAGATATCCGCAAATGCACGTCGGAGCCAGCGCCCACCTGCTCACCGAGGCAACCGAGCCGGTAGTCGGCTGGAAGATCTGGCGCGTCGAGCACGACGACGAGCGCACCCGGCTGCGCAGCGTTCTCTACGGCAGCCTCTGGGTGCCCGGCCGGCCGGCGGTCGCGGAATGCAAAAAGCCGCTGCGCTACCGGCACGAGGCCCCGGATCCGCTCTGCGACTGTGGCATCCACGCGGGAAGGTCGCTCGCGGCATGGCACCACTACCTCAAGGTCGGCGACGACCGTGTCTTTGGCCGCGCGCTTCTTTTGGGTGCGCGCGTCGAAGGAAGCGCGGCCTGGCGGGCAGCCGCTGCGTATCCGCTCGAGTTGTATGTGCCGGCGGAGCTGGACGAGCCCGAGTCGATCGCCGAGGGTCTGGCGATCTACGGAGTGCCGGTCGAGATCGTCGGCGCGCCTGCACGGGAGGTAGTTGCAGCATGAGCCCCCTCGTCCCAACGGTGATCGAGCAGACGAGCCGCGGCGAGCGCGCGTTCGACATCTACTCGCGGCTGCTCGACGAGCGGATCGTCTTCCTCGGGTCTCAGGTCGACGATCAGGTCGCGAACGTCGTCAACGCCCAGCTTCTCCATCTCGAGTCGGAGGATCCGGAGAAGGACATCTCGCTCTACATCAACTCACCGGGCGGCGAGGTCTACTCGGGGCTCGCGATCTACGACACGATGCAGTTCGTCAAGCCGGACGTCCGCACGATGTGCGTGGGGATCGCCATGTCGATCGGCGCGGTCCTGCTCGCCGGCGGCACGAAGGGGAAGCGAAGCTCGCTGCCGAACGGGAAGATCCTGATCCACCAACTCTGGACGCCGGGCTTCGGCGGGCAGGCTTCGGATGTCGAGATCCGCGCGCGGGAGGCGATCTCGATGAAGCGCCGGCTCGAGGAGCTCCTCGCCGAGAAGACCGGTCAGACGCTCGAACGGATCGCCCACGACACCGAGCGCGACAACTTCATGACCGCGCGCGAGGCCGTCGACTACGGGCTGATCGACGAGGTCATCGACCGGCGCTGATCTGTCTCGGCCACCCGGGCGATCAGACCCGCTGCCCGAGCCGTCCCTGGATCTGACTGCAGGCGTGTCGAGATCGCGGTGAGCCGCGCCGCCAGCGACGCATCTCCAAGAAGGCCATCCACCGCCTCGAGCAGCTCGACAGGGGCGTGTCCATAGGTGTCAAGTCGCCTTCCGAGACCAAGCTCGTGCATGCGCTGGGCGTTGTCGTGCTGATCCCAGAAGAGCGGTAGCACCACCGTCGGCTTCCCGAAGTGCAGCGACTCGGTGATCGTGTTGTTGCCGCCGTGGGTGATGACCAGGTCGACCTGCGGCAGGATCGCCGGCTGGGGGAGGAGCTCGGCGCCGATCATGTTGTCGCCGAGGCGCAGCTCGTCATGAAGCGGCCCCATGCTGACGACGACGAGATGGTCGGTCTCGGCCAGCGTGGCGATCAGCCTCTGCATGAGCTCAACGTCGGCCGAGCCCAGGCTGCCAAGACTGAGATAGACCCGGCGGCGCCCGTCGCGCGGAAGCTCGTACTCCGTGTCGGTCTCGCGAACGCAGGAATCGAGCCGGGCCCACCCCGCGAGCGGCCCGGATCTCTCGTAGTCGGCCTCTGCCGGGAAGACGTACAGGTTGAGGAACGGCGACTCATGAATGAAGTCGCCCTCCGGGAGGGGCGGGGCACCGCGCGCCGCGCAGAACTCGCTGAACTCCAGTTGGAGCGGGTCGTGGAGCTCGCGGTAGCGCGAGCGGAACCCGTCCCAGCCGGTCCGCTCGTGTGACGGGTAGCCCGAGAAGGGCGGCGGCAAGGCAGCGTCTTTGAGCTCGAGTGGGTTGCACGACACGATCCGGACCCACGGAATGCCGGAGGCCGGCACGGCCGGGAACGCGACGACGTTGTCCTCGACGATCACGTCCGGCTTCAGCTCCGCGAAAATCTCGGCGAGCCGCGCGTCGACGTAGCGGGCGCCGTCCACGAGCTCCTGCCAGACCGGCAGGATGAAGCCCTCGAGCTGGTCGATCGTCGGCTTGCGAAACTCCGGCGCCGTCTCGCGCACGAAGTCCTTCCAGAACTGGCCCGGCACCTCTTCGGTTTCTGAGGGCGGCTTGAGGCGCATCAGCGCCTCCTCGAACCCCTGCGCTTCGAGCGTCCCGGCGAACGACTCCTCGATCACGAATACGACCCTTGCGCCTCGCTCGCGCAACACCTGCCCGATGCCGACGCAGTTGTTCGTCGGGCCGTACGCGCCTTCGGGAAAGAAGACGATCGTGGGGCGCTCGCTCACGCGTTCCCCAGGGCCTGCTCGAGGTCCGCCCAGAGCTCGTCGACCTCCTCGAGCCCGACGCTCAGGCGCAGCAGGTTCTCGGGCACGCGATCGCCCTCCCAGCGACGGCGGCTCTCGAGCACGGAGTCGACGCCGCCGAGGCTCGTCGCGTTCGCGATCACGCGGAGTGACGTCTCGACGCGCCCGGCGTCCCCGCGGACGTCGAACGAGAGCAGGCCTCCGAACCCGGGATAGCGGACAATCACGACCGAGTCGTGGGCGCCGAGGCGTTGCGCGAGCTCTGTCGCGGTCGCGGTCTGCCGCTCGACGCGTGCGCGCAGGGTCTTGAGACTGCGGATGAGCAGCCAGGCGGCGTCGGGACTCGCGACGATCCCTGTTCGCGTGCGGAAGTCGAGGAGGCGCCCTGCGGCTTCTTTGTCCCGGCAAACGACTGCGCCGAGCAGCAAGTCGTCGTGGCCGCCGAGGTACTTGGTGGCGCTGTGGACGGCGAAGTCGGCGCCTGACTCGAGCGGGCGCAGGTAGACGGGGGTCGCGGCGGTCGAATCGACGACCACCCGCGCCGGGTGTGCGACCGCGGCTTCGAGGTCCGGCATCGTCAGGAAGGGGTTCGACGGTGCCTCCAGCCAGACGAGATCGGCGCCGGCCGGCGGGGGCGTCGTCTGGTCGTACTCCACACACCGAAGTCCCCAGCGCTCGAGGAGGCGGAAGAGCACGCCCGTCCCGAAGTAGGCGCCCTCGGCGAGCGCGATCGTCGCGCCCGGCTCGAGCTCGCAGAGCACGAGCGCCGTGACCGCGGCCGAGCCGGAGGGGAAGAGGAGCGCCTCGCCACCCTCCAGCTCTCCGAGCGCGCGCTCTGCCTGGAGGCCCGTTGGGTGCGCATAGCGCTGGTAGTAGAAGTCACCGGGCTCGCCGTCGCGGTAGGGCCAGGTCGTGGATCGGTCGAGCGTCACCGAGGCAACTCTACGTTCGGATTTGACGCCGTCCGGCTTCTCTGCATATTGTCCAGCATCCCGGTCGAGAAAGCAGAGAGATAAGGAGAGCGAATGAGGCGCATTTGTCTTACTTTCCTTCCGGCGGTCCTTCTCGCCGCCGCGATCGTCGTCGGCGCCCAGGCCGCCGCGTCCGGCACGACGCTCAGCCTCGTCGCCTATTCGACCCCGAAGGACGCCTACGCCCAGATCATCCCTGCCTTCCAGGCGACTGCTGCAGGGAAGAACGTCTCGTTCAACCAGTCGTACGGCGCCTCGGGCGACCAGGCTCGCGCTGTTGTGGCCGGCCTGAGCGCCGACATCGTTGCGCTCTCGCTCCAGCCTGACGTCATGACGCTCGTCAACAAGGGCATCGTCCCGAGCAACTGGAACAAGAACCCGTATCACGGGATGGTCACCGACTCGGTCGTCGTCTTCGTCGTCCGTAACGGCAACCCGAAGCACATCCACACGTGGGCCGACCTGACGAAGAGCGGCGTGCAGGTGATCACGCCGAACCCGTTCACCTCGGGCGGGGCGCGCTGGAACGTGATGGCGGCGTACGGGGCGGAGCGCGCGCAGGGCAAGACCGACAAGGAGGCGATCGCCTACCTGAAGAAGCTCTTCAAGAACGTCTCGGTTCTGCCGAAGAGCGCGCGTGATGCGACGAGTATCTTCGCCACCGGCAAGGGAGACGTCCTGCTCACCTACGAGAACGAGGCGATCTATGCCAACAAGAAGGGCGTCCATACCGACTACGTCCTGCCGAAGCAGACGATTCTCGTCGAGAACCCCGTCGCGCTGACGAAGAGCGGCCTGAAGCATCCCCAAGCGAAGGCGTTCCTGAAGTTCCTCTGGTCGTCGAAGGCGCAGAAGCTCTACGGCGACACGGGCTACCGGCCGGTGCTGAAGTCGGTCTACAACCGGGGCAAGTACAAGTTCCAGCAGCCGAAGACGCTCTTCACGATCAACTCCAAAGCGCTCGGCCTGCGCGGTTGGAAGTCCGTCCAGTACCGCTTCTTCGACCACAACAGCGGGATCATGGTGAAGGTGATTGGCCACTAGTTCGGCCGTGACTCTTGCCCGCCCGGCGGGCCTCGTCGGTCGGATGGGCGGAGGCATCGCGCGCGGGATGGCGATCGGCTACCTGAGCCTGATCGTGCTGGTGCCGTTGGCGGCGCTCATCTGGGCCTCCCGCGCGAACGGGCTCGGCTCGTTCTGGACCGAGGTCACCAAGGCGGAGGCGGCATCGGCATTGAAGCTCACGCTCGTGGTCTCGCTGCTCGTCGCGGCCTTCAACGCGCTGGCGGGGACGGCGGTCGCGTGGGTGCTCGTTCGCGATTCGTTTCCCGGCAAGGGCTTCGTCAACGCGGTCATCGACCTGCCGTTCGCGCTGCCCACGATCGTCGCCGGGCTCGTGCTTCTGCAGCTCTATGGCCCGAATAGCCCTTTCGGCGTCAACCTTGCGTTCCAGCGCGCCGGCATCGTGCTCGCGCTGCTGTTCGTGACGCTCCCCTTCGTCGTGCGCGCCGTCCAGCCGGTGTTGCTCGAGCTCGACCGCGAGATGGAGGAGGCGGCGGAATCGCTGGGCGCGCGCCGGTTCGCGGTCTTCCGCCGGATCGTGTTTCCCAACCTGCTTCCCGCGGTTCTCTCCGGCGTTGCGCTGGCGTTCGCGCGCGCCGTCGGCGAATTCGGATCGATCGTGCTGATCTCGGGGAACATCCCGTTCAAGACCGAGGTCTCCTCCGTCTACATCTCCGGCCAGATCGAGTCCGGCAACGCTGCAGGTGCGGCGGCCGTCTCGGTCGTCCTGCTGCTGATCTCGCTGGCCGTGCTCCTGGCGATCGGCGCCTTCCGCCACTGGAGGACACGCGAGGCGTCGCTTGCGATGCCGATTAAGAGGTCGCGCCGACATGGCGGCGCGACCGCTAAACGACGGTTTCAAGGCCGCCGTACAAGCGGTGATCAGCAGGGTCGCGGGCATGATCGCTAGGTGGGCGCTCCGCCTCGGCGCGCTTGGCTACCTCGCGTTCTTGCTGCTCGTGCCGGTCGGGCTCGTCTTCTACCGGACGTTCGAGCACGGCTTCCACCCGGCCTGGGCGGCGGTGACGAATCCGCAGGCGCTGCACGCGTTGTGGCTGACACTTCTGATTGCCGCGATCGCCGTGCCGTTGAACACGCTCTTCGGCGTCACGCTCGCGCTCGCGCTCGTCCGGCATCGCTTCCCCGGCCGCGGGCTCGTGAACGCGATCGTCGATCTGCCGCTCGCGCTGTCGCCTGTCGTGGTCGGGCTGTCGCTCTACCTCCTCTACGGGACCGGGGGCTGGCTGTCCGGGCTCGCGGACCACGGCATCAAGATCCTGTTCGCCTTGCCGGGGATGATCCTGGCGACGATCTTCGTGTCACTGCCGTTCGTCGTCCGCGAGGTCGTTCCCGTCCTGCGCGAGATCGGCACCGACCAGGAGCAGGCGGCTGAGACGCTCGGCGCAGCGCCGTTCACGACCTTCCGCCGGATCACGCTTCCGGCGATCAGGTGGGCCGTCTGCTACGGCGTCGTTCTGACGACCGCGCGGGCGATCGGCGAGTTCGGCGCGGTCAGCATCGTCTCGGGCCGCATCGAGGGCAAGACCGAGACGCTGCCGCTGTACGTCCAGTCGCAGTTCGAGGGGTTCAACACCACGGGTGCGTTCGCCGCGTCGGTGGTGCTGGCGCTGATCGCGGCCACGACGGTCGTGGCGATGCGGTTGTTCCGACCCAAAGAGGAGGCGTGATGGGCATCACCGCCGTCGATGTCACGAAGAGGTTCGGGGACTTCGTCGCGCTCGAGGACGTTTCGGTCGCGATCCCGGAGGGCTCGCTGACGGCGCTGCTCGGGCCGAGCGGCAGCGGCAAGTCGACGCTTCTCCGCGTGATCGCAGGGCTCGAGGAGCCGGACCGGGGGCAGGTCTTGCTCGGCGATGTCGACGTCACGCACCGGCCTGCGCGGGAGCGCGGGGTCGGGATGGTCTTCCAGCACTACGCGGCGTTCAAGCACATGACCGTTTGGGAGAACGTGGCATTCGGGCTGAAGGTCCGGAAGCGGCCGCGCGCCGAGATCGGAAACCGCGTCCACCAGCTGCTCGAGCTCGTCCAGCTCGAAGGGCTCGCCAGGCGATATCCGGCGCAGCTGTCCGGCGGGCAGCGCCAGAGGATGGCGCTGGCGCGGGCGCTCGCAGTCGACCCCGAGGTGCTCCTTCTCGACGAGCCGTTCGGGGCGCTGGACGCCCGGGTCCGCAAGGAGCTGCGAGCCTGGCTGCGGCGGCTGCACGACGAGGTGCACGTGACGACGATCATCGTCACGCACGATCAGGAGGAGGCGATGGAGGTCGCGGGCCAGATCGTCGTGCTCAACCGGGGGCGGGTCGAACAGGTCGGTACGCCGCGCGAGCTCTACGACTCTCCGGCCAACGAGTTCGTGATGAGCTTCGTCGGGCCGGTCAACCGCATCGGCGACGCCTTCGTCCGGCCGCGCGACCTCACGCTCGAGCTGGCTGCCGACGGGGACGCGCGCGAGGCAATGGTCGAGCGTGTCGTCCACCTCGGTTTCGAGGTACGCGTCGAGTTGGTGCGCGAGGACGGCCAGCACCTGCTCGCACAGCTGACGCAGGAAGAGGCCGAGGCGCTCGAGCTCGAGCGTGGGCTGATCGTGTACGTCCGCCCGAGCCGCGAGACCGTCTTCAGCCGCTAGCCGAGGGCTAGGCTGCCCGTCATGCGCGTGGTGGCGGGCATCTTCGGGGTCGCGCTGATCCTGGCGATGATCTCCGAGTTCTTCGTCGCGTTCCTGCTACCGCGGCGCGTGCGGCGCGATCCGCGGATCGCCCGCGGGCTGAGCCGCCTCCTTTGGCTCCCCTGGCGTGCCCTCGCGCGAAGGCTCAAGCCCGCTTCTGCGGACACCCTGCTTGGATTCTTCGGCCCGTTTGCGCTGCTCTTCCAGCTGGTTGTCTGGACGCTCGGCATCATGATCGGCTACGGCCTGCTCGAGTGGGCCGTCGTAGGCGGCTCGTTCGGAAGCCGCGTGCTCTCGAGCTCCGGCGTTTTTCTGAGCGCCGAAGGGCCGTCCGGCTCGACGGCGGGACATGTGATCGGACTGCTGGAAGCGGCGACCGGCGTCGGGATCATCTTCATCGTGATCGGCTACCTGCCCGCGGTCTACGCGTCCTTCTCGCGGCGCGAGACGGCCGTCTCGCAGCTGGCCACACGGGCGGGCTCGCCGCCGGCCGCCGGGGTCATCCTCCACCACGCGATCGGGAGGCAGCACTGGCGGGAGCTCGAGCGCGAGCTCCGCGAGTGGGAGGCGTGGGCGGCCGAGCTGATGGAGACCCATCTCTCGTATCCGCTGCTCGGCTTCTACCGCTCGCAGCACGTCAACCAGAACTGGCTGGCTGCGCTCACCGCGATGGTCGACGTCGCTGCGTTCGTGAAGGCGACGGCGCCGGAGGGAAAGGTCGTCGCTGCCGATGTCACGTACGCGATCGGCAGGCACGCGCTGGCCGATATCGCCACTCAGTATCAACTCGCTCCCCGGCCTGCTGACCGGTTGACCGAGCAGGAGTTCGATCACCTGTACTCGATCGTCGAGATGGCGACCGACGACGCGGTGGAACGCGGCGAGGCGATGGAGCGACTGGCGGAGCTACGGAGCGCCTACGAGCCGAATGCCGAGGCGCTCGCGCATTTCCTCGCGCTCGACCTGCCGTCCTGGGTCGTCCGCGAGCACCTCGAGCCGTCAGTGCGGCAGCCACGCGTCGGGGTCAGCGGCGATGGCCGCGACCTCGTCGGGTAGCCGTCCGGCTGCGACGTCCGCCAGCGTCACCACCTCGAGCACGGCCCGAAGGTTCGCCCGCATGGCGATCCAGACGTCGCGGAGCGGCGCCGCGGTGCCCGCGTACTCGACCTGCTCGGGCCGCACCCCCCGGACATTCGCGATCGGCCCTTCGACCGCTCGGATCACCTCGGCGAGCGAGATCTCTTCGGGCGGGGCCGAGAGCCAGTAGCCGCCTTCCGCGCCGCGCTGGCTCTGGACGAGGCCCGCGTGCTTGAGGTCCAGGAGGATGTTCTCGAGGAACTTGAGCGGGATCTGCTGCGCCTGGGCGATCCGGTCGCCCTTGACCGGCCCGTCGCCCGCGGCGGCGAGCTCCGCGCAGGCGCGCAGGGCGTAGTCGACCTTCGCCGAGACGCGCATGGCCGGATTCTGCCTTGATCCGGGTCGGCTAGACCGTGGCCGTGACCGCGCCTTCGGGCGCGGGGTCGGCGGCCACGACCCGGTTCTTGCCGTTCCGCTTTGCTTCGTAGAGAGCCTCGTCGGCTGCCGCAATCAGCTGCTCGGGACGCTCGAGCGTGCCTTTGACGGCGACGCCGAAGCTGGCCGTGAGGGAAAGCTCGTTGCCGTCGGGGAGCTCGATCGTCGCTGCCTCGAGGTCGGCCCGTAGCCGGTCGGCGAGCTTCGTGGCCCCGAGGAGATCGGTTTCGGGTGCGAGCAGGGCGAACTCCTCTCCTCCGTAGCGCGCGGCGAGGTCGGCGCTGCGGGCACCGGAGTCGAGGATCGCGCCGACGCGTCGGAGGACGGCGTCGCCGGCCTGGTGACCTCGCCCGTCGTTGATGCTCTTGAAGTTGTCGAGGTCGACGAGGACGAGTGCCAGCGGGTCGCCGATGCGTTCTGCGCGCCGCCACTCGAGGGCCAGCTCGTCGTCGAACGAGCGGCGGTTCGCGAGGCCGGTCAGGCTGTCGGTTGTCGCCTGCGACGCGACGCGGCGGAAGTCACCGAGCGTATTGATAATCGGCCGCGCAAAAGCCACGGCGACGAGCACGAGCAGTGCGAAGGATCCGAGCGCCGCGAAGAGGATGCGCTGCTGGTACGGGCGGACGTTGGCCTCGATCGTCTTCTCCGACCGGAGGGCGAAGAGGCTGATCCCGACGGCGTTGGGCACGCGCGTGAGCAAGCCGCGGTAGGACCGCTTGCCCACCACGACGGTATGGCCGCGGAGCTGAACGTGCCGACCCGTGCCGACGACTGTGTGCGCGCGCACGATCAACAGTCGGTCGGTCCGACTGTTCCCGGCAGCACGCTGCAGCCGCTCGGCGAGTCGCCCATTGAGCGAGATCGTCGCAACGACCGTGCCGATGCGGGCTCCGTTGACCGTCAGGGAGATCGAGCGTGTCAGCGCGTGAGCCGGCCGTTCCCCGGCGACCCGCTCGCGCCGCAGGTAGAAGAGCACACCGGCGTTTTGCGCGGCAATTCGCCGAATCGTCGCGCGGTCGCCGGCGATGAAGGCGTGCTGGAGCTCTGAGGATTGAGCGAGGTCGTCGGCGTGGTTCGACGCGTCGTCGGCGAACTGGCCGAGCCGCTCGCCGGCGCTCTGGAGTTCTCCGCGAAGCGCGGTGTCGGCACGGGCTTGCTCGTTCTGGAGCGCGTTCGAGCCGAGAATGTGAACCGTCGCGACGACCGGGATCACTCCGACGACGAGCACGCCGATCAAGAGCTGCAACAAGGCGCGCCGCGAGACCGTGCGTGGAGCACGGCGACGCCGACCGCCGGGGGAAGACTCACCGTGGCCATGATTCGTCGCAGGGGCCTCAGGCGCCATCTCCATCGCTTATCGACTCACCGGCCCGTGGCCTTGAGCCTCGGTCGGGGCCGTCCTAGAAGTCGATGTCGGCGGGGCCCGACTCGGTGGCGCTGCCGTTCGGAGTCGTCCAGACCATCGTCGTCGGGCTGTTCACGGTCGGAACGCCGTGCGAGCGGGTTCCTAGGACGATCGTGACGGTGTTGCCGCTTGCGGTCATCGTCGAGCCGGTGCAGAGCGTGACCGCGGCGAGATAGTGCCCATGCAGGTTCACGGAGCCGAGCGCCGCGATCTGATTGCCTGATCCGTCCTGGACGATCATCGTGTCGTTCTGGGTAGTGCTCGGCGTCATGCGAACGGTGACCGCGGTCGCGGAGCCGTCCCAGCCGGCGAGGATCTGGCTCGGATCGACCGGTCCGGCAAACGTGAAGGTGATGGTGTCGTTCTGCTCGATCACGCCGTTGTGGGGGCCGCCGTTAGTCGTCTGGATGTCCTGCGGGATCAGTGACCCGGCAGGAGGAGGCGGCGGAGGTGAGGGAGGCGCGGGCGGGGGAGGCGGAGGCGGAGTGCTGCCGCCCGCGCTGCCGGATCCGCCGATGTCCCCCGTATCGCCGGTATCGCTGGAGGCGCTCGAGTTGGAGCCGCCGGTGTCGCCGGTGCTGCCGCTGCCCGGAGCCGGGTTGGGTGCAGGTGTCGTGCCGGTGCCGCCGCTGCCCGGGTTGCCGGGACTACCCGTACCAGGGCTCTTGTCCTTCGCCGGAGGAGAGTCGGGAGTCTGGGGATGCGGCGGGGGGCTCGTCGTATCGGCCGTCGCAAGTGTCGCCGTCCCCGGTGCACGGGAGGAGACCGTCGGCTGCGGGAGGATTGGCTTCGCAGCCCTCGCCTTGGCGCGCGCCTTCGCATGTACGCGTGCCTGCGCCAGCGCGACCTCGGCGTGGTAGGACGCGAGAACCTTGTTCGAGATGGTGGCCGCCGCGACCGTCTGCGGGGTCGCCGCGCCGGCGGCAGAACCGCCGGAGTCGCCAGCCCTGGCCTCGGTCGAGAAGACCACGTTCCGCGCCTGGCGATTGCCGGCGCCGGCGCCCGTCACTTGCGAGAGGACGGGCAGCCCGACCGTCAGCCAAAGAGCTGCCACGGCGGGAAGCGCGACGACCGCAGGCAGGAACCGCACACGCGAGCGAGGAGCCGCGCGTGGTGCCCGAATTCGCCGTGGTCCATCGATGTAGGAGCGCCGCATGATGAATCCTTCGGCCGCCGCAGGCCTCGAACGGAGGCTAGGCCGAGGGATTTAGGCACGACTCCCCCAAGCGGGTGACCTCCCGGGCCCTCGAACGAGGGACTCGCCGCACGTGGGATACGCTCGCGTCGTGGCGACCGAGGCCGAGTCGACGGGCGACAAGCTGCGTGAGCTCGCCGAGCTTCGCGAGCAGGCGCTGCATGCCGGCAGCGAGCGCGCGGTATCGCGACAGCGAGAGCAGGGGAAGCTGCTTGCGCGCGAACGGCTGGAGAGGCTCCTCGACCCAGGCTCCTTCTTCGAGCTCGACCGCTACGTCAGGCATCGAGAGTCGAACTTCGGAATGCTCGAGCGCCGTCCGTACGGCGACGCTGTCGTCACCGGCTACGGGACGATCTTCGGCCGCCGGGTCTTTGTGTTCTCGCAGGACTTCACCGTTTTCGGCGGCTCGCTGAGCGAAGTCTTCGCCGAGAAGATCATCAAGGTGATGGACCTAGCGGCCAAGTTCGGCTGCCCCGTCATCGGCATCAACGATTCCGGCGGCGCGCGGATCCAGGAGGGGGTCGTCTCGCTCGCCGGCTACGCGGAGATCTTCTGGAGGAACGTGCAGTGCTCGGGAGTGATCCCGCAGATCAGCTTGATCATGGGGCCGTGCGCGGGCGGGGCCGTCTATTCGCCTGCGATGACCGACTTCGTCCTCATGGTCGAGGGGTCGTCGTACATGTTCATCACCGGCCCCGACGTAGTGAAGACGGTGACGGGCGAGGAGGTGACGTTCGAGGAGCTGGGCGGAGCCGCCACTCATGCCTCGAAGTCGGGCGTCGCGCAGTTCATTGCGCCGGATGAGGAGGCGTGCCTCGAGGATGCCCGCTACCTGTTCTCGTTCCTCCCACAGAACAATGTCGACCCGCCCCCGTACGCCGAGCCGGCGGACGCGCCCGGCCGCGAGGACGCCGAGCTCGACTCGCTGATCCCGGACGATCCGGCCAAGCCGTACGACATGAAGCAGGTCATCTCACGCGTCGTGGACGACGGCGACTTCCTCGAGGTGCACGAGCGTTGGGCGGAGAACATCGTCTGCGGCTTCGCGCGGCTGAACGGCTATCCGATCGGCGTGGTCGGCAATCAGCCGCGCGCGCTCGCAGGTGTCCTCGACATCGACTCGTCGAACAAGGCCGCGCGTTTCGTCCGTACCTGCGACGCATTCAACATCCCGCTTGTCACGTTTGTCGACGTGCCGGGTTTCCTGCCGGGGACGGCGCAGGAGTGGGGCGGGATCATCCGCCATGGCGCAAAGCTGCTGTACGCGTACTGCGAAGCGACGGTGCCGAAGCTCGCCGTGATCACGCGTAAGGCGTACGGGGGCGCCTACGACGTCATGAGCTCGAAGCACATCCGATCGGACTTCAACTTCGCCTGGCCGACCGCCGAGGTGGCAGTGATGGGGCCCGAGGGCGCGGTCAACATCGTCTTCCGCAAGGAGATCGAGGACGCCGAGGACCCCGACGCGCGCCGCGCGGCTCTGATCGAGGAGTACCGCAGCCAGTTCGCGAACCCCTACACGGCCGCCGAGCGCGGCTACGTCGACGAGGTGATCGAGCCCCGCCGGACGCGGCCGGTGTTGATCGACGCGCTCGAGACCGCGCTGACGAAGAGCGAGCGCCGCCCGCCCAGGAAGCACGGCAACATCCCGCTGTAACCGCTCCCGACAGCCTGTGCGGCGCCGAGCTTAAACGGCGGCGGCGTGTTCGAGCTCCGGCGGCTCAATGACGCCGGGCTCGAGATCTGCAGAGAGCGCGTCTTCTACGTCGTAGGGCCGGTAAATGCGCGCCTGGTCCTTGCCGGACTCTTTGGCCGCGTACAGTGCGCCGTCGACGAGCTTCAGCAGCTCAGCTCGCCCATCCACGTGCGCGAGCGCAACACCGGCGCTGACGGTGACGCCGCCCATGTGGCCGAAGTCGAGGCCCCTGATGCGTTCGACGATCGACTGTGCCGCTGTCAGCGCTTCGTCCGGGCCGTAGCCGGGCAGAAGGACGGCGAACTCATCGCCTCCTACCCTGAAAGCCTCGCCGGTCTGGCGCAGACGTGCCGCGACACGTGAGAGGACGGAGTCGCCGGCCGGATGGCCGAAACGGTCGTTAACCCGCTTGAAGTCGTCGATGTCTACGAGGCAAAGGGCGAACGGGCCTCCAAAACGTCGTCCGTGTTCGAGCTCTCGGCCGAGTCGTTCGTGAAAGTGCCTGTGGTTCCCGAGCCCCGTCAGCGGGTCGGTCAGTGCCAGGCGCACCGCGCGCAGCGTGCGGAGGAGCTCCCGCTGGTAGAGCTGGATCGCAAGAAGGGGGCCCGCTATTGCGAGCGACAACAGCGGCGAGCGCTCCCAGAGGCACACCAGCGTCAGCGCGGCGGAGCCCATCAGCGTGAACGGCAGGATCGTCTTGCGGACGCTCGAGACGATCTGACCGCGCCAGGAGCGGCGCGCCGCGCGCGCCACGACGCCCGTGATCAGGAGCAGGTTCACGAAGTAGCAGGCATATGTCGCGACGACGACGCGCGCCGCCATCAGCGCGGGCGTGTCGTTGCCGATCGGGGCGATCGCGAGCCCCGCACACGCTGCGGTCAGCGCGAACGCGGACGCGTTGTACGCGATCCGGATCGGCGGCCTGTGATCGACGAAGTGCATGATCGCGGGAGTCGCGGCGACGACGAGCACCCCGGCGTCCCAGCCGAAGAGGACGATCGCGGCAAGCCCGAACACGAACGCCAGCGAGATGCCGTTCGCGTCCAGATCGTCGACCGGCACAGGAAAGCGGTCGGCGAGGAGCGAGGCGCCGAGGAGCGCCGCGAGCCCGGCGTAGACCGTCGCGCTGTGGGTCTCGCTCCCGAACGAGATCGCTCCCGCGATTACGGTGGCCACGCCCGCGAGACAGACCGGGGCGACGACGGGGGCGAGGTTCCGGCGGTCGGCGGCGGAATCGCTCATCGGCCGGCCCTCACCACTCGAGGAAACCGGCGACATCGACCCAGCCCAGCGCGGCCGCAAGCGCGAGCAACGCCGACAAGATCAGCAGAAGGCGAAGACTCGGCTTCCACTGCGGCATCTAGACCACCCTCTCTCCTTGGCGCGGACGACGCGATTGTCACTCTCCCGGCCGCGCGAGCCATCACCCGGAAGGGTGATCGCGTTGTTCAGCCGCCCTTCAGGTGCCGAGGCCAGCTTCGGCGAGCGGGCGGCGTGCCCACGCAAAGCGGGTCTTGTACCAGCCGGTGAGCGGCGCGAGCGCGACGCCGTAGCCTGACGAGTGGATGAACCAGCCGTTACCGAGGTAGATGCCGGTGTGGTCGACCTGGGCCGGCTTGGAGCGCGGGCCGGCAGCACCCCAGAAGAGCACGTCGCCGGGCTTCAGCCGTGCGAGCGGGATGCGCTTGGTCGCGGGCACCTCGCCGCTCATCGCAAAGGTCGTGCGCCCCTTGAGCGTCCCCGAGAGCGTCCCGCCGCCGGCGTAGGCCTGGAGCTTGTAGACGCGCCACACGAATCCGGAGCAGTCGAAGCCGCCCGGCGCCTGGACGCCGGCCGGAGCCTCGGCGTTCTCGCTGGTTCCGCCCCAGACGTACGGGTAGCCGATGAAGCGGACCGCCGTGGTCAAGACGCGCGTTTGCCACGGTGTGAGCACCGGCAGCTCGAAGTTCTGCGCGAGCTCCTCGACGAACTGCGTTTCCCAACCGCGGAATCGGAGTATCTGGGCGGCGGAGTAGGCAGCCTCGGCCCGCGTGGCGGGTTGACTCGGCAGCAGCTCGAGCGAATCGAGCTGCGTCGGATGGTTGGTCCGGAGGCCGAGCAAACGCGCGACGACTTCGGTGCCGAAGCGGCTCGGCGGCTTGAGGCCCGCGCTTCGGGCCGCCGCTGCAAACTCGCCCGCGGCGTCGCTCAGACCGAGGCCACGCACGAGCGTCGCGTCCAGCTGTGCCATCGTCACCGGAGCCGGCGAGCTCAGCGACGCGGTCGGTGGCTCCTCGGTGAGGCCGGCGACGAGAGCGGTCAGCTGTCCGCGCGTGATCGGGTCGGTCGGCCGAAACGTCTGCACGCTCTTCGCCATCAACCCGTGCGCAACGACGACCCTGATCTCGGGTTGAGCCCACGAGGCGGGCTGTGCAGCGGCGCGGCCGCGGGCGGCGGCCGGGGCCGCGAGCACGGCAAACGCAGCGAAGATCGCAAGGATGCGGCTCATCCGCGGGTTCGCATCGGCAGGTTGTCTCGGAGCCTTTAGGCTCGGACGGTGGACTTCGAAGCCCGGCCGCAGCTCGACCCCGAGCAGGAGGAAGTGCTGACGCTCGCGCTCGAGCGGCTGCTCGCCGGCAACGTGCTGCCGCGCGCCTACCGAAGCCGTTGGCGCGCGGAGGGGATCGCCGAAAACGTCGCCGTGGACGCGGCGAACGAGACAGTTCCTGAGCCGCGAGCCGGAGAATAGGGGCGTGACGGCCTTCTCGAAAGTCCTCGTCGCCAACCGCGGCGAGATTGCAGTCCGCATCTTCCGGACGCTGCGCGAGCTCGGGATCGCGACCGTCGCCGTCTATTCGGAGGCCGATCGCGGCTCGCTCCACGTCGCCGTAGCGGACGAGGCGTACCTGATCGGACCGGGGCCGGCCGCGGAGAGCTACCTCAGTCAGGAGCGGCTGCTCGACACGGCCGCGCGCGCGGGAGCCGAAGCTGTTCACCCCGGTTACGGCTTCCTCGCAGAGAACGCCGGCTTTGCGCGCGCGTGCGAGACCGCCGGCCTCGTTTGGATCGGCCCGCCTCCCGGGGCGATCGAGCTGATGGGGTCGAAGACCGCGGCCCGCGAGGCGATGCGCGCCGCGGGCGTCCCCATCGTCCCCGGTACAACCGACCCGGTCGACTCCGCCGATGCGGTGTTGAGCCTTGGCGAGGAGATCGGCTGGCCGATCGCGATCAAAGCGGCCGCCGGCGGCGGCGGCAAAGGGCTGCGCGTCGTCGGTGGTCCCGACGAGGCCGAGCGCGCGTACGAGTCGGCGCGCCGCGAAGGCGAGGCTTACTTCGCCGACCCGACCGTCTACGTCGAGCGCTACCTCGAGGATCCCCGCCACGTCGAAGTCCAGGTCCTTGCGGACGCCCACGGGAACGTGATCCATCTCGGCGAGCGCGACTGCACGATCCAGAGGCGCCACCAGAAGCTCGTCGAGGAAACACCGTCGCCTGCGGTCGGAGACGAGCTCCGGGAGCGGATCGGCCGGCTCGGCGCCGACGCGGCCCGGGCGGTCGGCTACCGCAGCGCCGGCACGATCGAGGGGCTGCTCGACCGCGACGGCAACTACTTCTTCCTCGAGATGAACACGCGGATCCAGGTCGAGCACACGGTCACCGAGCTCGTCACGGGTCTCGATCTCGTGCGCGAGCAGGTTCTCATCGCGGCCGGAGAGCCGCTATCGCTGAGCCAGGACGAGGTCCGTCTGACCGGGCACGCGATCGAATGCCGGATCAACGCCGAGGATCCGTCGAACGGCTTTCTGCCGAGCCCGGGGAGGATCTCGAGCTACCGGGAGCCGGCGGGGCCGGGCGTCCGGGTCGACTCGGGTGTGTCGGCGGGCAGCGAGGTGGTCGGGCTCTACGACCCGCTGGTCGCGAAGCTCGTCGTGCAGGGGGTCAATCGCGACCACGCCCGGCGGCGGATGCTGCGCGCGCTCGGCGAATACGAGATCGGCGGCATCACGACACTGCTCGGCTTTCACCAGGCACTCCTCGAGCACCCGTGCTTCGTCGCGGGCGAGACATGCCACGGCGTGGTCGAGTCGAAGGAGCTGGCAGAACGAGCTCAGCAGTTGTCTCATCAGCAAACAACCGTACCGCCATCACCGGACGGTAGATTGCGCGAGCGGGTAGCCCGCGTCGAACTGGACGGGCGTCTCTACGAGGTGAAGGCGCTGGTGCCCGAGCCGCCGTTTGCGGAGCTCGCGCGCAGGCGCCGCGAGCGCAGCGGGCACGGCGCGCACCACGGCGCCGCCAAGGACGCGGTCGTGACGCCGATGCAAGGGACCGTGTTGGCGGTCGAGGTGGCGGACGGAGACGAGGTCCGCGCCGGCCAGGTCATCTGCATCGTCGAGGCCATGAAGATGGAGAACGAGATCACGGCCCACCGGGCCGGCGTCGTCGCGGACCTCTCGGTCAAGCCGGGCCAGCCCGTCACAACCGGTCAGGCAGTATGCGTAATTGCGCAGGAAGAGACCTAAGGCTCAGATCGTCCGTTGTTGAGGCGTCGCTTGGGATGCCGCCGAAGGGGTCGTGACGGCTCCGCCGACGCGGCCGACTTTATGGCCGTCGCGATGGGTCTCGGCCTCGAAGCTTCAGATCGTTCGTTGGTACGCGCGGAAGGTCCACGTTGCGAACGCCGCCGTTGCGACCGACAAGGCGAACAACAACCCGAGGTGCAGCCCCACCGCGGCCCAGTCGGTGCCGCGCAGCACCACCTCGCGGGCCGAGATCACGCCCCAGTTGACCGGGTTGAACTTCGCCGCCACCCGCATCCAGTGCGGGACCTGCCTAATCGAGATCAGCGTCGAGGACAGAAAGAAGAGCGGCAGCCCGATGAAGTTAGCGATCGCGATCATCGTCGCCTCCTTGCGGACGAGCAGAGCGATCCCCTGTGAGAGCCCCGCGAATGCCGCGTTCATGAGCGCCGCTGCGGCGAGAACGACAGCCCAACCGAGCAGCGCCGCGTGCACCCGCACGCCGAGAGCCAGCGAAACGATCAGGATGATCACGCCCTGGATGACGGCGATCAGCGCCGAGCGGACGATCTGCGAGACGACCAGCGAGCTCCGGCTGACCGGCGTGGCCAGGAACCGCGGGAGCACATCCCGGTCGAGATCGCTGATCATCGCCATGCCGCTCCAGGTAGCCCCGAAGAACGCGTTCATTATCACGATCGCCGGCGCGAGAAAGGTGATGTACGAGGTCGTCCCGAAGCCGCCCCCCGGCAGGTGCGTGACGCGCTTGAAGAGCTGCCCGTAGAGCAGCAGCCAGACCATCGGCTGGACGAGCAGCAGGGCGATCCAGATCGGCTCGCGCATCAGGTTTCGCAGCTGGCGGCCGACCATGAACCAGGTGTGGCGGACCGCGAGCGTCATCGCGCTACCGCCGAGTCGCCGTCCCGGCTGCCCGCCTCGTCCTCTGCGGCAAACTCGCGGCCCGTGTAATGCAGGTAGACGTCGTCGAGCGAGGGGCGGTGTGTCATCACCGACTCGACGCCGATGCCGCGTGCCTCGAGCGCCGAGAGGATCGTCGGGATCGCGCGGGCGCCGCTCGCCACCCGGCTGCGGAGCTTCCGGCCTTCGAGCGACGCCTCGTGCACGCCCTCGAGCGCCGCGACGATCGCCTCCGCATCCGCGGCACGGCCGTCGGTGATCTCGACCTCGACCGCCTCGCCGTACAGGCTCGCCTTCAGCTCCTCGGGCGTTCCCTCGACTACGACGCGGCCGCGGCTGACGATCGCGAGCCGATCGGCGAGCTGGTCGGCCTCCTCCATGTAGTGCGTGGTGAGCAGGATCGTGAGCGACTCGCCCTCGGCGAGCCGCCCGAGCTCCTCCCACATCGACGCTCGCGCCTCGGGGTCGAGGCCGGTGGTCGGCTCGTCGAGGAAGAGCACCTGCGGTCGGTGGACGAGGCCGAGCCCGACGTCGAGGCGGCGCTTCATTCCGCCCGAGTAGCCGCGCACCACGCGGTCGGCCGCCTGCGCGATCCCGAGCAATCCGAGCAGCTCCTCGACGCGCTCGTTCAGGGCGCGTCCGCCCATGCCCTGGATGCGGCCCTGCAGCATCAGGTTCTCGCGACCGGTCGCGTCGCGGTCGACGCCCGAGCTCTGCGGGACGTAGCCGATCGAGCGACGCACTGCGTCGGGGTCGTGAACGATGTCGTGGCCGGCGACCTCGGCGCGCCCGCTGTCCGGGGTCGTCAGCGTCGCGAGCAGCTTGACCGTCGTCGACTTGCCGGCACCGTTCGGTCCCAACAGGCCGAAGACCTCGCCCGCGGCGACGCGGAAGCTGACGCCGTCGAGCGCCTGAACGGCGCCATAGTGCTTCCGAAGCTCCTCGACGAGGATCGCGTCCACCCCGGTCGAGTCTAGTCACGCGGTCCGAGGCCGCCCGCGCGCCGGAAGAATGGCGCGCGGGCGGCGAAAAGGCGGCCCTAGAACCCGCTCGTGCCGTTCGGCGTGCCGAGCCCGGTCGGGCCGTCGTAGCCGGGCGCTGCGGTGCAGAGGTACTTCGTCGAGGTGTTGCGCCTCTTCGTGCAGTTGCCATTCGAGCCGCTCGTGACGTCGAAGAACGAGCTCGGCGAGGCGTACGGAAGCTGCGCCGCATAACTCACCGAGTTCGCGTTTCCGGCGAGCGCGTAGACGGATGCGACAATCGGCGAGGCAACGCTGGTGCCGCCGAAGACGTACCAGTTCGCTCCGCCGCTCGAGCCGTAGCTGTCGTAGACGGCGACACCGGTGTTCGGGTCCGCAACCGCCGAGACGTCCGCGACCGTGCGGTTCGAGCAGCCGGAATCTTTCTGCCAGGACTTCTTCGAGATCAGCGCGCTGCAGCCGCTGCCGGCGCCGCTCCACGCGGTCTCCGTCCAGCCGCGGGCGGTTGAAGCCCTTGTCAGGCTCGTGCCGCCGACGGCGACGACCGTGTTGTAGGCGGCCGGTACCTCGACGCCGTAGCCGCCGTCGCCGGAGCTGGCGGTGACCGCGACGCCCGGATGGTTGTACGAGCCGCCGTAGCTCGACTCGCCGAAGAATTCGCTGCCGCCGTAGCTGTTACTGATGGCGTTCGCCCCCAGCGCGTACGCCTCGTTCACGGCCGCGCCGAGGTCGGCGAAGCTGTTCGAGTCGGACTCGACGAGCAGGATCTTGCAGCCGGGGCAGACGGCGGATGCCATCTCGATGTCGAGGTCGATCTCCTGCCCCCAGCCCGTGTTGCCGGCCGGAGGTGTCGTGCCGCCGCGCTGATTGACCTTCGTGAAGCAGCCGCTCGAGGTCGTGCAGGGCGGCAGCCCGAACTGGCTGCGGTAGGCAGCGAGGTCAGAGGCCGCATTCGGATTGTCGTAGGCGTCGACGATCGCGACCGTCTGGCCGTTCGGGGTCCAGGTCAATCCGGTCGGGTCGGTCCACTTGTACGCGCCGGCGAGATTCTGTGGCGTGAACCCGAACTGGTAGGAGGTCGTCGCGAGCGCCGCAGATCCGCCGTCCGCCGTGACGACATGCGCGTCGCAGTAGGCGAGCCCAGCGATAGCCGCGGTGCAGACGCGCTGCTGCCCGTGCGCGGCCGGCAGCGGTTTCGGCTGTTTTTCGAGCCCTGGGGCCTGCCCTGGGCCGTTCCCGGCCGTCGCTGCTCCGGTGAGCGCGAGCAAAAAGATCACACCGGCCAGGCCGGCGAAAAAGCGGCTATTCATTGAACCCTCCTCGAAGTGAGTAAGAGTCCGAACCTAACATTGGCCGCGGCTCTCACCCAGCCCCGAAAGGGTGGTTCGACCCCCGCGAAGGCTTGGGTCTCCCGCGAGACCGCCGCTCGCGGCAGCCGGGCGCGGCTAGAGTCCGGCGCCGGTGGATCTCTACGAGTACCAGGGCAAGGAGCTGTTCCAGCGCTTCGGGATTCCAACGTCGGAGGGGCGCCTCGCCTCGACGTCGGCCGAGGCGCGTGCCGCCGCCGAGGAGCTCGGCGGGCCGGTCGTCGTCAAGGCCCAGGTCCTGACGGGTGGGCGCGGAAAGGCCGGGGGCGTAAAGCTCGCCGACGATCCGGACGACGCCGAGCGCAAGGCGGAGGAGATCCTCGGGCTCGACATCAACGGCCACGTCGTCCGCAAGGTGTGGATCGAACGCGCCTCGGAGATCGCGAAGGAGTACTACTTCTCGGTCACCTTCGACCGGGGCGAGAAGAAGGTGCTCTTGATGCTCACGACGGAGGGCGGGGTCGAGATCGAGCAGGTCGCCGAGGAGTCGTCGGAGAAGCTCGCGCGCCTGCACGTCGACCCCCTCGAGGGCTTCCAGCCCTACCAGGCGCGCCGCCTGATCTACGGCGGCGGGATCGCTGACCCGAACGAGCAAAAGCAGGTCCTCGACATCGTCGGGAATCTCTACGACTGTTTCGTCTCGATGGACGCGATGCTCTGCGAGATCAACCCGTTGATCGTGACGCCGGAGGGAGAGGTGCGGGCGCTCGACTCGAAGTTCACGGTCGACGACAACGCCCTCTACAAGCACCCCGAAGTCGCCGCGATGCGCGACCCAGAGGCGTATCCGCGGGAGGAGCGCGCCGCGCGCGAGAAGGGCGTCACCTATGTGAAGCTGGACGGAGAGGTCGGGGTCCTCGGCAACGGTGCCGGCCTGGTCATGTCCACGCTCGACACGATTGCACTGGCCGGCGGCCGCCCGGCCAACTTCTGCGACCTCGGCGGCGGCGGTGACGCGCAGGGCGTCGTCGATGCGCTCGAGGTGATTACCGCCGATCCCCAGGTGCGCGGGATCTTCTTCAACATCTTCGGCGGGATCACCCGTTGCGACGAGGTCGCCCGCGGGATCCTCCAGGCGCTCGGCGAGATGGAGATCCGGCATCCGATCGTCGTTCGGCTGGACGGCACGAACGCCGAGGAAGGCCGTGAGATCCTCGCCGACGCCGGCCCCGAGAACCTGCACGTGGAGCCGACGATGCTCGAAGGTGCCAAGCGCGCGGTGGAGCTGGTGGCGTGACCGATCTTTGGTCCGAACGCGCCGAGGCGTACGCCGAGAGCGATACGCACCGCGAAGGTCGCGACCTCGACCTGCTCGTCTCCTGGGCCGAGGGCAAGTCGGCGCTCGACGTGGCGACGGGCGGCGGACACGTCGCGCGGCGCCTTCGCGAACGGGGCTTCGAGGTGACGACGCTCGACCCGGCACCCGGGATGCGGGCGGACGTCCTCGCACCGGCGGAGCACATCCCCTTCGCGGACGGAAGCTTCGACACGGTCGCTACGCGGATCGCGCCCCATCACTTCACCGACATCCGGGCAGCGGTTACGGAGATGGCACGTGTGGCGCGGCTGGTGGTGCTGATCGAGGACACGCTCTACGACTGCGAGGAGGTCGAGGAGGCAGAGCGGCTGCACGACCCCACGCACGTTCGCTCGTACTCCGAGCAGGAGTGGCGTTCGTTCCTCGAGGATGCGGGGCTCACCGTCGAGAAGGTCGAGCTCCAGTCGAAGCGGCGCGACTTCGGAGCCTGGTGCGACCGGACCGGCTGCACCGGGCCCGAGCGCGAGCGAGCCAGGCAACTCCTCGGCGACCGGATCGACGAGCAGGGCGGCTACACGGACGCGAAGATCCTGGTCAGGGCAAGGAAGGCGGCCTAGCGGTGGCGATCGTCGTCGGCAACGAGACGAAGCTCGTCGTCCAGGGTGCAACCGGCCGCGAGGGCTCCTTTCACACGCTGCGCAACCGCAACTACGGCACCGACGTCGTCGCCGGCGTCACTCCGGGCAAGGGCGGCCAAGACCTCGAAGGGATCCCGATCTTCGACACCGTCGCCGAGGCTGTCGAGGAGGCGGGCGCGAACACCTCGATGGTCTTCGTGCCGGCCCGCTTCGCCGCGGACGCCATCTACGAGAGCGTCGACGCAGGCATCGGCACCGTCATCTGCATCGCCGAGGGCCTTCCCGCGCACGAGATGTTGCGGATCTACAACTACATCCACCCACGCGGGGTCACGATGCTCGGGCCGAACTGTCCCGGCGCGCTCTCGCCCGGGAAGGCGAACGTCGGGATCATCCCGGCCGAGATCTTCCACGAGGGCCCGATCGGCCTCGTCTCGCGCTCCGGGACGCTGACCTACCAGATCGGGCACGAGCTGACCCAGCTCGGCCTCGGCAACTCGACGATCGTGGGCATCGGCGGCGACCCCGTCGTCGGCTCCTCGTTCATCGACGTGCTCGCGGAGTTCGAGGCCGACGACGAGACCGAGGTCGTCGTGCTGGTTGGCGAGATCGGCGGCGACGAGGAGGAGAAGGCGGCGGCTTTCATCTCGGCCGAGATGACGAAGCCGGTCGTCGCCTACATCGCGGGCTTCACGGCGCCGCCCGGGAAGACGATGGGCCACGCAGGCGCGATCATCTCCGGGTCTTCGGGCACCGCGCAGGCGAAGAAAGAGGCGCTCGAGGCACACGGAGTCCGCGTCGGCACGACGCCGACTGAAGCGGCGCAGCTCGCCGCGGAGGTCGCCGGCGCCGTCCGCGCCTGAGCTCCAAGACCAAGAGACAAACCGCCGGTTTCCAAAGTTCCTGTTCGGGTTATCAGTCGCCTCGGGACAAGGCTGGGGCAGTCTCGGCCTTGCAGGCAAGCAGGGGGGAAGCATGAAGAAGATCCTGATCACGGTGAGCGTCGCGCTGTTGGTCGGCGCGACCGTCGCCTCCGCGAGCGGCGACCGGGTCACCCGGACCGTTAGCAAGCTCGGCATTCGGAACGGCGTCATCTACGCGTGTGTCGAGACGCACGGGAACAGTCAGACATTGGGTGACCTCAAGCTCGACAACTGCCACAAGGGCTTCAAGCGGATTGCCTGGAACATCCGCGGGCCGAGAGGCGTACGCGGTCTCTCGGGCAACGGCCGTCAAGGCCCGCCCGGACCGGCGGGTCCGACGGGCGCCCAGGGAGCGCAGGGGGCCCAGGGCCCACAGGGGCCGCAGGGCCCGAAGGGAGACAAGGGTGACAAGGGCGATCAGGGCCCGCCAGGAACTCCAGCGGTGGGCACGTTCGGCCCGGTTCACCTGGTCAACCGCGACGACACCGGATGCGGCGGGACGGAGGTCTGGGCCCACGACAACGAGGATCGTCTCTACGTCGTCGTGCCGAGCCAGGATGGCACGGGCTACGCCGTCACGCGCTACGACCTCCACGGGAAATTCACGACGATTCCGGGCGCGCACCATCCCGGCGACTGCGCCAATCAGTTCGACTCGAGCCCGGAAACGGGCGACTTCAACGGCGTCTGGACTAGGAGCATTTCGGGAGACTTCGACTACAACCCCGATGCGACGATTCCGGCCTCGGGCAGCTGGGACGATTTCATCCACGCCGTCTTCGCTGCAAATGGCCAGAGTCCGACCGTGACCGATGTGTCTTACGAGTTCGACTACTACGTCTGCGGCTTCCACTGGCGCGACGCGGCTTACCCGTACCCGAACATCGTGGACAGCGGCTCCATCGGAGACTGCTAGAGCATTCGTCGGCCCGGCGCAGCGCATCGCGCCGGGCCTACGACCCACTTCTCAGCGGACGCGGGAGCCCCGAACGGCGGACGGAGCAGCCTCTGGCAGTCTGGTGTCCATGCGTCGCCCCTTCGCGGCCCTCTACAGACTCATCTTCGGCACGGACACGAACCCGGCGCTGCGTCCGGTCCTGGCGGTCAACTTCGCGGGCTCGCTCGCCGGGTCGACCATGTTCAGCTTCATCGGCATCTGGGCGATCAAACACCTGCACGCCCAGCAGTCGACGCTCGGGCTCGTCTACCTCGTCAGCGCGCTGATCGGCGTGGCGTCCGGGTATGCCGGCGGCCATCTCTCTGACCGCGTCGGGCGGAAGCCGCTCATCCTGGCAGGTTGGATAGGCCAAACCGCGATCGTCCTCGCGTTGCTGGCGGTCGGCGACAATACGACCGCTGGACTCGTGGTGCTCTGTTTTGCGGGGCTCAGCTTCTCGATCGGCCAGGCGTCGAGCCAGGCGCTCGTCGCGGACCTCGTTCCTCCGGAGCAGCACGAGCCCGCGTACGCCGGGGTTCGCGTCGCCTCGAACCTCGGCATCACATGCGGCCCGCCGCTGGGCGGCGTGCTGCTCCTGATCGGCAGTTGGAGCGCACTCTTCCTCGGCGCGGCGTGCTTCTCGGCGCTGGGCTTTCTCCTTGCCGCCCTGTTCCTGCCGAAGCGCGGCGCCTATGCCCCCGAGGAACCGCCCAGCCGGGGCTCGTTCGGCGTCATCGTGCGCGACCGGCCGTTCCTGCTCTTCGTGATCTCAGCCGTGTTCGCCTGGCTCGTCTACGTCGCGTTCGAGACCGTCCTGCCGATCTCGCTGGTCTCCTCGCACGGGTACTCGAACTCGACCTGGGGCTTCCTCCTGATCATCAACCCAGCCCTCGTCACCTTCTTCCAGCTGCGCCTGACCGAGCGTGTCGCCTCGGTGCCGCCGGCGACCAAGCTCGCGGTCGGGCTGCCGCTGATGGGCTTTCCGTTCTTGCTTCTGTCGGTGAACGCTGCCGTGCCGGTAGTGGTGCTGATCCTCGTGTTGTTCGTGATCGGGGAGATGCTCTGGGTCCCGACCTCACAATCCGCGGTCGCGAGTCTCGCGCCGCCCGATCTGCGCGGCGCGTACATGGGCGCCTTCGGAGCGACGGCCGCGATCGGGTTCGCCCTCGCGCCGTTCATCGGCCTGCAGGTGCGGCAGAGCTTCGGTGACTCCGCGGTCTGGATGCTCGAGGCCGCCCTCTCGCTCGTAGCGGCCGGGACCGGCGCGGCTGCGATCAAGATCGCGCTCGGCCGCGGGCCGGACGAGAGGGAAACCGTTTCAGCGGCCGCCTGACTTCGTACACTCGGCAGATGGAGTCGATCTCCTTCGCCCGCGGCGTTCCGGCCCCTGAGTGCCTGCCGGTCGACGAGCTTGCCGATTGCGCGCGGGTGGCCATCGGGCGCGACGGCGCCGCCGCGCTCCTCTACGGCCACACGCTCGGCTACGAGCCGCTGCGGGCGTGGATCGCGGAGCGCCACGGCGTCGATCCGGCGCGAGTGGTCGTCACGAACGGTTCGCTCCAGGCGTTCCACTTCGTCCTCGCGGCGCTCGGTGAGGGCCGGCGAATCATCGTCGAGCGTCCCACTTACGACCGGCCACGGAAGATCCTGAGCGAGTTCGACGAAGTCTCGGTCGACGACGAGGGTCTCGACGTCGACGAGCTCGAGCGGTTGCTCACAGTCGACGCGCCCGCGTTCCTCTACACGATCCCGACCTTTCAGAACCCCTCCGGCGTCACGCTCTCCGCCGAGCGCCGAGGCCGCCTTGCCGAGCTCGCAACCGGGGCACGGCTGATCGTGTTCGAGGACGATCCCTACGGGCTCGTTCGGTTCGACGGCGAGCCGCTGCCGAGCGTGTTCGAGCTCGCCGACGGCCGCAATGTCGTTTACAGCTCGTCGTTCTCGAAGACGATCGCACCGGGCGTGCGGGTCGGTTACGTGGTCGTCCCCGACGGCCTGGGGCCAGAGCTCGAGGAGCTCGTGGCGTCGACGTACATCACGCCGGCGCTCGTCAGCCAGGCGATCGTGCTCGAGTTCCTGCACAGGGGTCTGTTCGAGCCGAATCTCGAACGCGTCCGCGGCCTGCTGCGCGCCCGCCGCGATGCGATGCTCGACGCGCTCGAGCGCGAGCTCGACGGCCGCGCCAGCTGGTCGCATCCCGCCGGCGGCTACTTCCTCTGGCTCGAGCTGCCCGGCACCGTCGCGGCGGAGCTCCTCGGCCGCGCGAGCGGTGCGGGGGTCACCTTCGTCCCCGGCGTCGACTTCGGCGGCGGGCCAAGCTCGGCACGCCTCGCCTTCAGCTTCGCTTCGCCCGCCGAGATCGAGGAGGGCGTCGCCCGCCTAGCGGCTCTCGTCGGATCGCCCGCGGCGGTGTGAGTGGCGCAGTAGCGCCCCGGCAACGATCCCAATCGCCAGGATCCAGAGGATCAGCCAGATCAGCGACACCCTCGCCGTGAACAGGACGAAGTGGAGGTGCACCTGCTTGCGGTTCTCGAGGATGAACCCGAGCACATAAGCCGCGAGCACGACGAGGACGATCAGCCGCACCCAGAAGCGCGGCTGCCACTCGCGGAGCTGGTCCTCACTGGGCCTGCGCCAGCGCGGCATTGCCGCAGAGTCTATGAAGGGTAGGAGGTTTGGCGGGAGGCCGCTCGTCGCCGGCACAGACTGCTTCTCGCCAAACCCTCCTAGGCTGCCGCCCGCGCGACGACTTCGGCGAGCGGGCGAGGGACGAGCTGGGGCTGGCGTGGTCGCATCAGGGCGCCGCGGCTTTCTGGACGGAAGGTCGGGCACGGCGTCTCAGGAGAGAGGGCGCAGAGACCCGCACGGCGGAAGTAGCAATCGTCGCACGTTGGTTCGCTTCGTTTGCGCATCTTTCTCCTCGTTAGTGGCCGCCGCCGCCGCTGGACGCTCCCTGGACAGCGCACGATGATAGAGCGAATACGCGCTAGTTCAAGGCGAAGAATCTAGAACTTTTCGCACTTTGCGCGGCTTTCTGAAATGGCCCGATCAGGCACTCGCCGGGTGCTTTGCCGGCAGTGTTGCCAAGGCGTGCAACGCCTGTGGAAAGCTCTGCACAGGGATGATCCGGAGCCCGTCCGCATACCTGCGCGCGACGCTTGCGTTCGAACCGGCGGGCACGAGGAAGACATCCACACCGGCTTCGCGCGCGCCGATCGTCTTCTGCTTGACCGCGCCGATCGGGAGCACCGAGCCGTCGAGCTCGAGCTCGCCGGTGGCGGCGACCCTGTAGCCCCGATCCACGTTTCGGCCGAGCTCCTGCATCAGACCGAGGGCGAACGCGAGGCCGGCGGAGGGGCCGCCGACGCCCGACGTATCGATGCGGACGGGGACCGGAAGCTTGCCGATGGAGGCGCCGGTCTCGTCGACGAGGACCCCGATCGCAGCCGCCCGCCGGTCATCGAGGCTGCTGATCGTCCGGACCGTGGCCGCGGTCGTGCGCCTACCGCGGCGGAAGGTGAGGCGCAGCCGGTCGCCGGGGCGATGGGGGGTGATCAGCTGGTGGAGCCGGCCGAGGCTGTGTACCGGCTGCCCGTCGACGGTGAGTATCTCGTCGCCCGGCTTCAGTACCTTCGCCGCAGGTGCGTCACGGAGAACGCCGCGGATGACGACTTGCGGCAGCCGGACTCGAACGTGGTAGCCGAGCCGCGAGAGAACGACGGCCGCCGCAGTCTTCTGCGACTGCTGCATCTCGGTCGCGTCGATGTGCTCCTGCTGCTGCTCGGATGCGCTTCCGCGAACCTGCCTGACCGGCACGAGCGTGGCGTTGCTGGCCAGCGGTCGGCCGAGCAGATCCTCCAGCAGGTGCGCCTTGCGGAAGCGGACGTCGACGAAGTAGACACCGCCCTTGTTCGTAGCCGGGTGCTCGCCTGGAACGCTCACGAGCGGCTGGAGAGCGTGAGCGCGATCCGGCAGGAAGACGTAGTAGTTGTTCGAGGGAACGAGGAAGAGGACGGTCAGCACGATCGCGGCGAGCACGATTCCCGCGCCGATCGCCCGCGGGAGCGTCAACCGTCGCATCGCTACTGATGGTACTCGCCCCGCGACTCGCGACGGCAGTCGCCCTTAGAGGAGAGAGCGCGTCAGGCCGCCGTCGACCGGGATGACCGCGCCGGTCACGTAGCTCGCGCAGTCAGACGCCAGGAAGCAGATCACCTCGGCCACCTCCTCGGGACGGCCGAATCGGCGTAGCGGGATCTGCTCCATCTCGGAGGCTCGGGAGCGCTCTGCGAACGCCTCCATCAGCCGCGCCGTCTCGATTCGGCCGGGGGCGATCGAGTTGACGGTGATCTTCTGAGGGCCGAGCTCGCGTGCCATCGTCTTCGCCCACCCGATCACGCCGGGCCGGACGGCGTTGGAGAGCGCGAGGTTGTCGATCGGCTCGCGGACCGTGCTCGAGCCGATGTTGATGATCCGTCCGTGGCCGCTCCGCTCGAGCTGCGGCAGGCAGAGCGCGGTCAGCCGGACGACCGAGAGGAGCAGCAGCTCGACGGCGCGCTCGACGTCGTCGTCAGTGAGGCCGATCGCCGGGGTGCGCGGCGGGCCGCCGCTGTTGTTGACGAGGATGTCGATGCCGCCGAAGGCTTCGACCGTGCGATCGACGAGCCGCTTGAGGTCAGCCGGGTTTGTGACGTCGCCCCTTACCGCGAGTGCGCCCAGCCGCTCGGCCTCGCGGTCGAGCACGTCACGCCGGCGCGCGAACATCGTGACGTTCGCACCCTCGCGCGCGAGCGCCTCCGCGGTGGCAAGCCCCATACCGGCCGAAGCGCCGCAGACAATCGCCGTCCGGCCTTTTAGGCCTAGATCCAAGTGGCCGTCACCCCGTTCGTCACCCCACCCTGGGTGGGGAGGAACGTCCACCCGCCACCCGAGGCGAGCGTACTGCGCGAAAGCGCGCGGATGTGTGACCGAAGTGCGCCGAAAGTGTGACTATCGATGCACACGCCTCCGCGCCGTGCGAGGGGCGCGCGCACTACGTGCTGAGCACGCCGACGACCTCACGAACGGCGTCGGCGGACTCGTTAAGCATCGTCTGCTCGTCCTCGCTCAGGTCGAGCTCGATGATCTCCTCGATCCCGCCGCGGCCGAGCTTGACGGGGACGCCCATGTAGAGCCCGTCGATCCCGTACTCGCCTTCGAGGAACGCAGTGCAGGCAAGGACCCGCTTCTCGTCGAGCATGATCGAATCGACCATCTGCGCGGCCGCCGCGCCCGGTGCGTACCACGCCGATGTGCCGAGCAACTCGACGATCTCGCCGCCGCCCTTGGCAGTTCGCTCGACCATCTGCTGGATCTCGTTCTCGGCGACGAGCTTGCGGAGCGGGGTCCCGCCGACGGTTGTGGCCGAGACGACCGGAACCATCTGGTCGCCGTGGCCGCCGAGCACCATCGCTGTCACGTCCTTGACCGACGACTGCGTCTTCCAGGCAATGAAGGTCGAGAACCGCGCGGTGTCGAGGATGCCCGCCATCCCGAAGACCCGCTGCTTCGGCCAACCGCTGACGTTCTTGGCGACGTGGCACATCGCATCGAGCGGGTTCGAAACGACGATCAGGATCGCGTCGGGCGACTGGGCAATTGCCTGCTCCGTCACGGAGCCGACGATCTTCTCGTTCGTCGACACCAGGTCGTCACGGCTCATGCCGGGCGAGCGCGGCAGACCGGCGGTGACGACGACGACGTCGGAGCCGGCCGTCTCCTCGTAGCCGTTCGAGCCGACGATGTTCGGCTCGTAACCGAGCATGGCACCCATCTGGTTGATGTCGAGTGCCTTGCCCTGCGGGAGACCTTCCTTGATGTCGACGAGCACGACATCCGCGTAGTCGCGCGCGGCGAGAACCTGGGCGCAGGTCGCGCCGACGTTACCGGCGCCGACGACCGTGACTTTCCGGCGTTGGCTCATACGCGCGCCCCCATCTTGTCGATGATCGCGTCGGCGACCTCGCTCGTGCCCACCGCGGACGGATCGTCGCGGGTCGGCTTCATGTCGTAGGTGACGCTGGCGCCCTCGCGGATCACCTCTCCGATCGCGGCCTCCAGGCTGTCGGCCGCCTCCGTTTCCTCGAGGTGGCGGAGCATCAGCATCCCCGAAAGCATCATCGCCATCGGATTGACCTTGTTCTGTCCCGCGTACTTCGGGGCCGAGCCGTGGGTGGGCTCGAAGATCGCCACCTCCTCGCCGAAGTTCCCGCCCGGCGCCATGCCGAGGCCGCCGATCATTCCCGCCGCCAGGTCGGAGACGATGTCGCCGTAGAGGTTCGGGAGCACGAGCACGTCGTACTCCTCTGGCCGCTGGACGAGCTGCATGCACATGTTGTCGACGATCCGATCGTCGAACTCCACATCGGAGTTTTCCTCGGCGACCTCGCGTGCGACGCGCAGGTAGAGGCCGTCGGTGAACTTCATGATGTTGGCCTTGTGAACGGCCGTCACCTTGCGGCGGCCGTTGCGGCGGGCGTAGTCGAAGGCGAATTCGACGATCCGCCGGGTGCCGGTGATCGAGATCGGCTTGATCGAGATGCCCGCGTCGGGGTGGCGGAGCTTGCCGCCGCGCTGCTCGATCCACTCGATCAGCTCGACGGCGTGAGCCGTTCCCTCCTCGAACTCGATTCCGGCGTAGAGGTCTTCGGTGTTCTCACGGACGATGATCAGGTCGACATCGTCGAAGCGGGTCCGGACGCCTTCGTACGTCTTGCACGGCCGAACCTGCGCGTAGAGGTCGAGCGACTTCCGCAGCCCGACGTTGACGGAGCGGAAGCCGCCGCCGACGGGCGTAGTGATCGGGCCCTTCAGCGCGACCCCAGTGCGGCGGATCGAGTCGAGCGTCGGCTCGGGGAGCGGGTTGCCGCCGAACTGGTCCATCACGTCGGCGCCGGCCTGTTGCACGTCCCAGTCGAACTCGGCGCCGGTCGCCTCGAGAACGCGGCGGGTCGCCTCGGTCAGCTCGGGGCCCGTGCCATCGCCTGGGATCAGTGTCACTTCGTGAGCCACGGCCCGGGAGCCTACCCAAGCGGTGGAGCGGCTCGTTATCGATACCTTTCCGCGCGATGGCGGACGAGTTCAAACCCGGTCTCGAAGGCGTCGTCGCGGTCGAGACCGAGATTGCAGAGCCCGATCGCGAGGGCGGCTCGCTCCGGTACCGCGGAATCGACATCGAGGAGCTCGTCGGCCGCTACCCGTACGAGAACGTGTGGGGTCTCCTCGTCGACGACGACCTCGACTCGAAGATGCCCGACCCCGAGCCGTACGTGCCCGCGGCGCTGACCGGGAACGCTCCGTCCGATCTCCAGGCCGAGACCGGGCGGCTGTCGGGGGTCTGGGATCTCGGCAAGCTGAACGAGATCTCCGATGAGCAGGCACGTGAAGATCTGGGGCGGCTTTCGGCGCAGATGATGTCGATCGTCGCTCGATCGGCCCGCGTTGCCGACGGCAAGACCGACACCGTTCCGGACGAGGTCGTCGCACAAGGCGAAACGGCGGCGGAGAAGTTCCTGCTCCGCTGGCGCGGCGAGGCCGACCCGCGCCACGTCAAGGCGATCGACACCTACTGGATCTGCACCGCGGAGCACGGCCTGAACGCATCGACGTTCACCGCCCGCGTCACCGCCTCGACCGGCGCCGACTGCGGGGCGTCGCTCTCCTCCGCGGTGGGTTCGCTGTCGGGGCCGCTGCACGGGGGCGCGCCGGCCTACGTGAAGCCGATGCTCGAGGAGGTCGAGCAGCTGGGAGACCCTGAAAAGTGGGTCAACGAGGCGCTCGAGCGCGGGCAGCGGATCATGGGCTTCGGCCACCGCGTCTACCGCGCCGAGGACCCCCGCTCGCGGATCCTGAAGCGGACCGCAGAAGAGCTCGGATCGCCGCAGGTAGAGCTCGCGGAAGAGCTCGAGCAGGTCGCGCTGAAGGCGCTCCAGGAGCGTCACCCCGAGCGCGTGCTCGCGACCAACGTCGAGTACTACTCGGCCATCGTCCTCGATGTCGCCGAGATTCCGCCGCGACTGGCGCCTGCGATGTTTGCGTGTTCGCGCGTCGCCGGTTGGTCGGCGCACATCCTCGAGCAGAAGCGCACCGGGCGGCTGTTCCGGCCGTCGGCGCGCTACGTCGGGCCCGCGAGCCGCTCACTCCAGTCGGTCTCTTGACGCTCGCCGAGGCGGCGGCGCAGGCGGACGCCCTGGCAGAGCAAGGCTCGGAGCGCGAGCTGGCGCAGCTTCGACAGCAATGGGACGACGAGCTGGAGGCGGCCGCGCGCAGCGGCGACTACCGCGAGCGCGCCGTTGCGTACCGCGCAATCGGCCAGTTTCGGTTCCGGCAGAAGCTTCAGCTGCTCAGGCGCGGGCTCGAGGACGAGAGCCCGGCCTGCCGCGGCTCGGCGCTGCTCGCGCTCGAGCTGCTCTCACGCGACCATCCCGGCGACGTCAATGCCGACAGGCCTCTGCTGCACCGGCTCGTCTCGGATGCCGATGAGAACCCGGCCGTCCGCCGGCTGGCGGTCATGTCCCTCAAGAACGGCTCGCCACAGCGCGACACGATCGTGATCCTCGAAGGCCTCGCCGCCAACGACGAAGCCGACCGTGAGCTGCGCGCGGCTGCGAAGCGGGTCGCGGAGCTGCTGAAGCGGAAGGGGCGCTAGCTAGCGGCAGGTGCAGCGGGATCTCAGCTGCCTACCGCACTGAGGCGTCGCTCGCGATGCCGCTGGAGGGCGTGTGGGCTTTGCCCGCGCGCCCGGCCAAATAACGCTTCTTAGCGGCAGGTGCAGCCGGATCTCAGCTGCCTACCGCAGGACGGACACATGCGGCGGCGGTTCTTCCAGTCGAGAACGCTCTTCTCCATGCCCGAGAAGGCCATCAGCACACCCACGCAGAGTGTCGAGACGACGAGCGCAAGCGCGTGCGGGTCGATGGCCATGCATTTGTTTTCGACCGTTAGCGGCGCTTTGAAACCCGACGTGCGTGCGGGTGAGCGCTGAAGTAGAGCTCGCGGCGGCGTCGGTCGCTGACATGCGTGTAGAGCTCGGTCGTCGCGAGGTCGGCGTGGCCGAGCATTTCCTGAACGCTACGCAGGTCGGCACCGCCTTCGAGGAGGTGGGTAGCGAAGGAGTGCCGGAGCAGGTGGGGGTGGACACGCTCGGGGTCGAGGCCGGCCTTCTCCGCGAGCCGGCGCAGGACGAGGAAGACGCCGGCGCGCGTGAGCCCGCCGCCCTGGGCGTTGAGGAAGAGCTCGGGGCGGCGGCGACGGTCGAGGTGGGGCCGCCCGCGCGCGAGGTAGCGCCTCAGCGCGTCGGCCGCCGGGCGGCCGAGCGGCACGATCCGCTCCTTGTCGCCTTTGCCCGTCGCCCTGACGAGGCGCTGCTCGAGGTCGACGTCCGTCTTGCCGAGACCGACCAGCTCGCCCACCCTCAGGCCGGCGCCGTACAGCAGCTCGACGAGCGCGCGATCGCGGAGCGCACGCGGCGTCGTCCCGACCGCGGCGTCGATGAGCCGCTCGGCCTCGGACGGCGACAGGGTGCGCGGCAGCCGGCGCGCCTTGCGGGGCAGCGGTACTGCGGCGGCGGGGTTGTCCGTACGCCGGCCGAGAAGGACCAGGTGCCGGAAGAACGATCGCGCGGCGGCGGTCCGGCGCGCGATCGTCGCGGCCGAGCGGCCCTCGGCCCGAAGCTCGGCGAGGTAGCGCTCGAGATCTTCCGTCGTGACCGAGGGGAGCGGTTTCTCGAGCCGAGCCGCAAGGTCGTCGAGGTCACGGCGGTAGGCGTCGACGGTCCGGGGCGCGCGCGTAGCGGCAAGGAGCGCGAGGAAGCCTTCAACCTCCGGGTCTCTCGCCGGTGCTGCCACGCATCTGACTTCGCGACGGCGCTGCGATCGCCTGCGTCGCGCCCTCGGCGGAGGCGGGCTCCGCCCGCCGGAGCCTTAACTGCGCGGGAAGCGCGTCAACACAGCGAGGGGGCCCACGGGGGAAACCGGGTTTCCCCCGTGAAGCGAGCGCGCGGAGCGCGCGATGCTACGAGCGGGGATGCGCGCGGTCGTAGACGCGGCGCAGGCGGCGTCCGTCCACATGTGAGTAGATCTGCGTCGTGGACAGCGAACTGTGGCCGAGCAGCTCCTGAATCGTCCGTAGATCCGCCCCGCCTTCCAGCAGGTGCGTTGCGAACGCGTGGCGCAGCCGGTGTGGGTGCGGCAGCAGCCGCCTCAGCGTGCTGGTGTCGAGCCGTCGACCGCGCGCGGAGAGGAACAGCGCGTTCTCGGCGCCGCGGGAAAGCTCCGGGCGCGCCTCGTGCAGGTAGCGCGCCAGCCAGTGCGCCGCCTCTTCGCCGAGCGGCACCGCTCGCTCTTTGCCGCCCTTGCCGCGAACGCGGAGGAGCTCCTGCTCGAAGTCGACGTCGCCGAGGTCGAGGTCGACAGCCTCGCGGCTGCGCAGGCCGGCCGAGTAGACGAGCTCTGCAAGGGCGCGGTTCCTCAGCCCGAGCGGACCTTCCGCCTCGAGCCCCGCAAGCTCGGAGTCGACCTCGGCCGACTTCGGCGCGTCCGGCAGACTCCGAGGCCGCCGTGGCGAGAACGACCGGTCCGGTACGCGATCCGGCCCGAGCGTGAACCTTACGAGCGCCCGCACCGCTGCGAGCTTGCGCGCGATCGTGGCGGGCGCGAGCTTCGGACGACGGCGTCCAAGCTCCGCGGCGTAGTCGGCGAACGCCCGTGCGTCGAAATCGTCGAGCTCCGTGCCCCGCTCCGACAGCCACGCGCAGAACTGGCGCACGTCCACGGCGTAGCCACGGCGCGTCGCCTCTGACAGCGCCGGGCTCGCAAGGAAACGCTCGACTCGCCCGTCCACGCAGGCGCGATTCGCGCCCGCGTCCTAGAAGCCTCTACTCGCCGGGGAGCAACGAGTAGACGGCGTAGTCGATACGCCGGTCCTGGCGCTGGTTGTACGCGGCCGACCGGAGAGTGCCTTCACGGGTAAAGCCCGCCTTCTCCGCAACGCGTAGCGACGCGGCGTTGTGCACATCCGCGCGGAGCTGGACCCGCTCGGCGCCGACGTCGTCGATTGCCCAGCGCGAGATCAACCGCACCGCCCTGGTGGTCAGGCCGCGCCCGCGCGCCCGCGCGGCCGCCCAGTAACCGACCTCGACGTTGCCGAAGACGGGGTCGATGATGTGAATCGCGATCGACCCCACGGGCTCGCCGCTCGCGGCGTCGACGATCGCGAAGAACGCCCCTGTGCCCTCATTCCAGCCCGCCCGAGTCGCCAGGACGTACTCGCGCGCATCGTGCTCGCTGTACGGATTAGGCATCTGATGAATCCAGCGCGCGATCTCCGGCTCGTTGCAAGCACGGGCGATCGCCGGCACGTCGCCGAGCGTCCACGGCCGGAGCGTGACTACGCCGTCGGAGAGTGGCGGATCGGGCACCTTGACGTCCAGGACGCCACCGTACAAGCCGCGCGCGCGTACGATATGCCGTCGACCCGCGAGAGCCGGGTCTCACTTTTTCGCCACCGGAAAGGAGAGAGCGGCGTGGCAACGACGATCGGCACCGAGGGACGGATCGATCTCAGCGAACACGGCATCGACGCCGGCGGCCGCGTCCTCGTCCATCCCTCGACCTCGATCCTCTACACACACACGCTCAGGCGCAACGAAGGCCGGCTCGCGGAAGGTGGGCCGCTGGTCGTCGACACCGGCCGCCACACGGGTCGCTCCCCGAACGACAAGTTCGTCGTGCGCGAGCCGAGCAGCGAGGACCGGATCTGGTGGGGCAAGGTGAATCAGGAGACGGATGAGGGGCGGTTCGAAGTGCTCCGGGACAAGGTCACGTCCTTCCTCGAGGGCGAGGATCTGTACGTGGTGGACTCCTTCGCGGGCGCCGACCCTGCCCACCGGCTCGCCGTCCGCGTGATCACGTACAGCCCGTGGCACGCCCTCTTCGCGAAGACGCTCTTCATCGATCCGACCGAGGAGGAACTCGCCGGCTTCGAGCCCGACGCGCTCGTCCTGCACGCCCCCGCGGTCGAGGCCGACCCGGCCGAGGATGGAACGCGCAGCACGACGTTCGTCCTCCTGCACCCCGGCCGCGCCGAGATTCTGATCGGCGGCACCTTCTACGCCGGCGAGATCAAGAAGTCGATCTTCACCCTGATGAACGACAGGCTGCCGCTCGAGGGCGTCCTGCCGATGCACTGCTCGGCGAACGTCGGCGACGCCGGCAACGTCGCCGTCTTCTTCGGCCTTTCCGGCACCGGCAAAACGAGTCTTTCGGCCGATCCGGAGCGGCATCTGATCGGCGACGACGAGCACGGCTGGTCGGACGACGGCGTCTTCAACATCGAGGGCGGCTGTTACGCGAAGGCGATCCATCTCTCGGCGGAGGCCGAGCCGGAGATCTACAAGGCGACCGAGAGCTTCGGGACCGTGCTCGAGAACGTGATCGTGGACGAGCGCGGCGTGCTCGACCTCGACGACGACTCGAAGACGGAGAACACGCGCGCTGCCTACAAGCTGGAGCAGATCGCGAACGCCCTGCCGACGAAGCGCGCCGGGCACCCGAGTTCGGTCATCTTCCTGACAGCCGACGCGTTCGGGATCCTGCCGCCCCTCGCACGGCTCACACGCGAGCAGGCGATGTTCTACTTCCTCTCGGGCTTCACCGCCAAGCTCGCCGGCACCGAGATCGGCGTCAGCGAGCCACAGCCGACCTTCTCGGCCTGCTTCGGGGCGCCGTTCCTGCCGCAGCCGCCTGCCGTCTATGCCCACATGCTCGGCGAGCGCCTGGACCGGCACGGCGCCACGGTCTGGCTCGTCAACACCGGCTGGACGGGCGGCCCGTTCGGCGAAGGCGAACGGATGCCGATCACCGAGACCCGGGCGATGCTGCACGCGGCGCTCGCCGGCCAGCTCGAGAGCGCGGAGTTCACTCGAGACGAGCTGTTCGGGTTCGACGTGCCGACGGCGGTGCCCGCCGTCGACTCGCGGCTGCTCGATCCGCGCTCGACCTGGCGCGACCCGGACGCTTACGACCGCAAGGCCCGAGAGCTCGCGCAGATGTTCCGCGACAACTTCGACCAGTTCGCCGACGCGGTCGGCCCCGACGTCGTCGCCGCCGGCCCTCGCGTCTAGACGCAGTCGTAACGAAGCCGCACCCAACCTGCATTCGATACCGTCCGAGCACGTGGAGGCCAAGCACGACGTGCTGATCGTCGGCGCCGGCTGCGCTGGCATGCGGGCGGCGATCGAGGCTTTCGACGCGGGCGCGGACGTCGCTCTCCTCTCCAAGATCCATCCGGTCCGCAGCCACTCGGGTGCCGCGGAAGGAGGCATCAACGCGGCGCTCGGCAATGCATCCGACGACAACCCGGAGAAGCACGCCTTCGACACCGTCAAGGGCTCCGACTACCTCGGCGACCAGGACGCCATCGAGGTGCTCTGCGACGAGGCCCCTGCCGACGTCTACCAGCTCGAGCATTGGGGAGCGGTCTTCTCGCGGACCGAGGAGGGGCGGATCGCACAGCGGCCCTTCGGCGCGGCCGGCGAGCCTCGCACCGCCTACGCCGCCGACATCACCGGCCACGTGCTCGTCCACGTTCTCTACGAGCAGGTGATGAAGCGCGACATCCTCACCTACGAGGAGTACTTCGCGTGGCACCTCGTCGTCGACGACGATCGCTGCCAGGGCGTGATCGCCTGGGATCTGCTCAACGGCGGCCTCAAGACGATCGGCGCCAAGACGGTGATCCTCGCGACCGGCGGCGCCGGCCGTCTCTACACCGGGACGACCAACGCCTACGCGTGCACCGGCGACGGGATGACGATGGCGCTGCGCGCCGGCGTGCCGCTGAAGGACATGGAGATGATGCAGTTCCATCCGACGACGCTGGCGCCGACGGGCGTGCTGATCACCGAGGGAACGCGCGGGGAGGGCGCGTACCTGGTCAACTCCGAGGGCGAGCGCTTCCTGAAGCGCTACGCGCCGAACGCGATGGAGCTCGCGTCGCGCGACGTGATCTCACGCGCGGAGCAGACCGAGATCGACGAGGGCCGAGGCGTCGAGGGCAACGTGCTGCTCGACATGCGCCACCTGGGCGCGGAGAAGATCAACGAACGCCTGCACGGAACGCGCGAGCTGGCAATGACGTTTGCCGGCGTCGATCCGATCCACGAGCCGATCCCGGTCCGACCCGGAGCCCACTACCACATGGGCGGCGTCGACACCGACCTCTACGGCCGCACCGAGCTGGAGGGCCTGTACGCCGCCGGCGAGTGCGCCTGCGTGTCCGTCCACGGCGCCAACCGGCTCGGCGGCAACGCGCTGATGGAGACGATCACGTACGGCAAGCGGGCCGGTGCGCACGCCGCGGAGTGGGCGCTGACGCACACGACGATCGAGGTGCCGCCGTCGCTCGAGGCCGACGCCGACCGGGAGCTCCGCCGCCTGCTGGATCGGAGCGAAGGCGAGCGTCCCTGGGCGATCCGCAACGAGCTCGCCGAGACGATGCACGAGAACTTCGGCGTGTTCCGGAGGGAAGACCAGATGCGGGAGCAGGGCGAGATCGTCGCCGGCCTGCGCGAGCGCTTCCAGCACGTCGTCATCGACGACAAGGGCGACGTGTTCAACAACGACCTGACGCAGGCGCTCGAGCTCGGCTTCCTGCTCGAGCTGGCCGAGTGCATGGTCGTCTGCGGCCTCGCCCGCAAGGAGAGCCGCGGCGCGCACGCCCGGCCATACGACTACCCGGAACGCGACGACGAGAACTACATGCGGCACACGATCGTGCGCTGGCGCGAAGGGCCTGTGCTCGACTGGAAGCCCGTGACGGTGACGAAGTGGCAGCCGATGGAGCGGACGTACTAATGGATGTGGCCCTCAAGATCTGGCGTTACGACCCGGACAGCGGCGACCGGGAGCTCCGCGACTACGAGATCGAGGCGCCCGACTGGGCCTGCCTGCTCGACGTGCTCGACCTGATCAAGGACCAGGTCGACGGGACGCTCGCCTACCGCAAGAGCTGCCGGATGATGATCTGCGGCTCCTGCGGGATGCGCATGGACGGCCGCGCGGTGCTGGCCTGCAAGGAGCGGATGAAGCCGATCGTCGACCGCGGCCACGTCCCCGTCATCTCGGCGATGGGGAACCTGCCGATCGTCAAGGACCTCGTCGTCGACATGGATCCGTTCTGGTCGAAGATCCGCCGGATGAAGCCGTGGCTCGATCCCGGTTACGACGAGCCCAGCGAGCGGGAGCGGATCGTCTCGCAGCAGCAGATGAACGTGATTCACAAGGAGGCGCTCTGCATCATGTGCGGCTGCTGCGTCTCGGAGTGCAACTCGATGGAGTCCGATCCCGAGTTCTTCGGGCCGGCGGCGCTCGCGAAGGGCTTTCGGTTCGTCGGCGACGCGCGCGACCAGGCAGCGGTTGAGCGGCTCGAGGACTACAACGACGAGCACGGCATCTGGGACTGCACCCGCTGCTACTTCTGCAACGAGCGCTGCCCGAAGGGCGTCGATCCGCGCGACGCGATCGCGAAGCTCGGCGCCGAGTCCGTCAAGGAGGGCATCGACCGCGACATGGGGGCGAAGCACGCGAAGTGGTTCGTCAAGTCCGCCGAGACGACGGGCTGGCTCCGCGAGACCGAGCTCGTCCCGAAGACCCAGGGCATCGTCGAGGCGGTCAAGCAGACGAAGTTCGCGATCGGCCTCGCCAAGCACGGAAAGGTGCCGCCGCCGTTTCCGCCGCACGTGGCGGCGAACGTCGGCGAGGCGCGTGCCCTCCACGAGCTCGTCCGCGAGCAGGGACGCGAGGGAGCGCTGGGGATCGTGCAGGGCGAGCGCGCGCTGGCGCGGATCGAACACACCGAAGCTGCCGGCGCTCGGCGCGACGCGCCCGAGATCACGCCGGGCGAAGAACCGCCGAAAGCGGAAGGATGAAGGTCGCCTACTACAAGGGCTGTCTCGCCGCGCTGTCGGCGAAGGAGCTCGACATCTCCACCCAGGCGCTGGCGCCGAAGCTCGGCCTGGAGCTCGACGAGCTCGAGTCGGTCACCTGCTGCGGCGCGGGGGACATCCACGAGGCCGAGCCCGACTACTACCTGCACCTGAACGCGCGGATCCTCGCGTACGGGGCGGCGACCGGCGCCGAGACGTTGATGACGATCTGCAACGTCTGCACGCTCAACCTGCGCCAGGCGAACTTCCAGCTCCTCAACGACCCGGAGCTCCGCGCGCGAGTGAACCAGAACCTCTCGACGGTCGGCGTGCCGCCGTACGAGCACGACATCGAGGTCAAGCACCTGCTCTGGATGATCGTCGAAGACGACGGCGCCAAGCGGCTGCGCGAGGTCGCCCACAAGGGCCTGAAAGGGCTGAAGGTGGCTCCCTTCTACGGCTGCCAGATCCTGCGGCCCTCGAAGCTGCTCGGCTTCGAGGACCCCGATCAGCCGTGGTCGCTGGAGACGATCATCGAGGCCTGCGGCGGCGAAGCGGTCGACTACCCGGCGAAGATCAAGTGCTGCGGCTTCCCGATCATCCAGGCGCGCGAAGACGTCGCGATGGGCGAGCTGATCCAGCCGATCGAGCAAGCTTCCGAGGCCGGCGCGGACGCGATGGTGACGCCGTGCCCGCTCTGCCATCTCTCGCTCGATGCCTGGCAATCGAAGCTGAAGGCCTCAACGGGCCGCGACTTCCAGATGCCGATCCTTCATCTCTCGCAGCTGGTCGGCGTCGCGGCCGGGCTCGACGAGTCCGAGCTCAGGTTCAAGCGGCACGTGGTCTCCGTCGAGCCCGTGGTCGAGAAGCTCCAGGTTTAGGCCGAAGCGGTCGCCGCCGCGAGCTCGCGGACGGTTTCGACGATCACGTCGACGTCGCGCTCGGTTGTGAGCCAGTTGACGATCGCCGGGCGAAAGCAGACATGGCCGCGGTAGATAGTGGTGCCGAAATAGACGCGCCCATCCTCGATCACGGCGGCGCCTACGCGGCGGTTGAGCTCGTCCAGTTCAGACTCGTCGAAGTCGGGCGGGTGTAGCCGGAAGCAGATGACGTTCAACCTCACGGGCGCTAGTAGCTCGAGCTCGGGAGCCGCCTCGACCTGCTCGCCGACGCGGCGCGCCAGCGCGAGGTGCCGCTCGACCATCGCCCGGTAGCCCGCGCGCCCGTATGCGCGTAGCGTCGCCCAGGTCGCGAAGGCACGCGCTCGGCGTGACATCTCCGGCCCGAGGAAGCCCCAGGCGGGCCGGTCTTCGGTGATGAGGTATGGCGCGCCCGCGGCGAACGCCTCGACCTGGTAGCGAGGCTCGCGTAGGAAGGCGAAGCCGCACTCGTAGGGCACGTTCAGCCACTTGTGGCCGTCCGCGATCACCGAATCCGCCTCCTCGACGCCGCGGGCCAGCGCCGCGGCCTCGGGGGTCAGGCGCGCGAAGAGGCCGAAGGCGCCGTCGACGTGCAGCCAGGCGCGATGGCGACGTGCAATCGCGGCGAGCTCGTCGACCGGATCGAAGTCTCCGGTGTTGACGTCGCCTGCCGTCGCGACGACGAGTGCCGGGCCGGCATCGGCGAGCGCACGCTCGAGCGCGTCGACATCGACGCGACCGCTCTCATCGCGCTCGAACCGGCGGATGTTGCCGGTGCCGATCCCGAGCATTGCGAGGGCCTTCTCGGTGCTGACATGGATGTAGCCCCCCGTCAGCACCTGCATCGTCGGCAGCTCTGTGAGCCCGTCTCTCTCGACATCGACGCCGTGCTGCTCGCCGTACCAGCGCCGCGCCGCTGCGAGGGCCGTGAAGTTCGCCATCGTCGCTCCGGTCGTGAGGACGCCGGACCACTCCCGCGGCAGTTCGAACAATTCCTTGAGCCACTCGACGGCGACGCGCTCGAGTTGCGAGCCGAGCGGCGAGGCAGTCCACAGCCCTGCGTTCTGGTCGAGCGTTGAGGCGAGCCAGTCCGCCGCGAGCGCGGCGGGTGTCGAGCCGCCGATGACGAAGTGGAAGAACCGTGGCCCGGCCGAGCGGGTGGCGGCCGGTAAAGCGTCACGCAGCTCCTGCAGCGCTGCAAGAGCGCCGTCCCCGTTCTCGGGCAAGTCGCCGCCGATCGCGTCAGCAATCTCGTCTGCGCGCGGGTCGCGGACGAGGCCCTCGTCGAGCGTCGCGAGGAACCCCTTTGCCTCCGCGAGCGCGAGCTCGAGCGCGGGCTCGTGCTCGCTCCGCAGCTCGATCGGGTCGGGCACGATCCGAATCTACAGTGTCGCGCCATGGTCATCGCGATCGCCATCGGCGCCTTGGTCGTCGCGGCCTGCGGGCTTGCCTGGGGGCACTTCGAGGCAGGCTGGGTGCGGCTCGACGAGCTGGACTGCCCGCTCGACAGCCTGCCGGCCGAGCTTGCCGGTCTCAGGATCGCGCACCTCTCCGACTTCCACCTGGGCTTTCCCTCCCGCGGCGGCCAGGCGGTCCGCCGCGCCGTCGATTGGGTCGCGGCACGGAACCCGGACCTCGTCCTCGTCACCGGCGACCTGCTCTCCCGCCGTCGCGGCGAGCCGGAGCTGCGAGAGCTGCTGGGGCGCCTTCCCAACTGCTACGTCGTCCTCGGAAACCACGACTTCGCCGAGACGAAGGACCCGTTCGCGAGCCGCTCCCCGGTCGGGGACCTCGAGCCCGCGACGCTGCTTCTCGACGAGGCCGTGACCGTGCAGCTGCGCGGCCGACCCATCCAGCTCGTCGGTGTTGATCCGCGCACCTACCGACGCGGGCTCTCCGATCCGGCCAGGCTGGCCGATCCCGAGGCGGCGATCCGGATCCTCCTCTGCCACTTCCCGAACGTCGTCGACCGGCTGCCGCGGGGCTCGTTCGACCTCGTCGTGTCAGGCCACCTGCACGCAGGTCAGATCACCCTGCCGCTTCCCGGCAGGCGGATTCCGCTCGCGCACCCGCGCTGGCGCTACTTCCACGGCCTCTACCGCCGGAACGGCGGGACCCTCCACGTCTCGGCCGGCCTCGGGACGACGTTCGTCCCGTTTCGCTTCCTCGCGCGGCCGGAGGCGACAGAGCTAAGGCTCGTAGAATCGTCTTAGTGCCCGGCCGAGCGAGCATCTCGAGCGAGGTTCTCGCGCGCTACGCGGCCGACGCCGCGCGGGAGATCGAGGGCGTTCGCGGTCTGGTCGCCAGCCAGCTGCACCGGCATCGCGGCGTGCGCGTGAGCGGCGAGGACGGCGCCGTCACCGTCGAGCTGCACCTCGACGTGGATTGGGGCGCGGAGCTCCCGACGCTCGGGCGCGAAGTGCAGCTGCGCGTGCTCGACTACCTCGAACGGATGGCGGGCTCCCGTCCGACCGCTGTCAACGTCGTCATCGACGCCGTCGGGCCGGCGCGATGACCACGCGGATCCACGGACTGACGAGGCTGACGCTCGAGGAGGCGCCGATCGTCTGCCACAGCTGTGTCTGGTGGCAGTCGAAGACGGGCAGGCGGGCGAACAAGGACCGCTGGATCGAGCGCGCCGAGACCGACTTCGGGCCCTGGGGCTCCGTCTACTACGACGACGACGGGCGCGTGATCGGCTTCATGCAGTACGGGCCGGCTCAGTATTTCCCCCGAGCGGCGGAGCTGCCGGCCGGGCCGCCTTCGGACGATGCCGTGCTCGTCAGCTGCGCCTACCTGGTCGACCGCGCCAGCCCGTGGGTGCTTCAGTCGCTGTTCCTCGCCGCGATCGGCGAAGCGAGGGACAAGGGCGCCAAAGCGCTCGAAACCTTCTCCTACCGGTACCCCGAAGGCGAGTCGCAGTACGAGCGCTTCCAGGTGCACAAGACGATCTTCCCGCGTGACTTCCTGTCGGACTTCGGCTTCCAGACGGTGCGGATGTCGGGGCCCGTCGAGCTCGTCAGGCTCGAGTTCGGCGGCCTGATCCCGGTCGCCGAAGGTACGCGCGCGAAGGTGCTTCGGCTCGTCCGCGAGGCGTTTTCGCCCGCGCCGGTGCCGCAGCGGCCTTAGACGTTGGGGGTCCGCCGCCAGCCGGCGCGGATGCACGAAGCTGCGGCGACGTTGAGGACGATCGGGCAGTTGATCTGAGCAGCGAGCTGGCGCATCAGCGTCTCGTCGGTCGGATCGGCGACGGCAACAATGAGCCCGCCCTCCGCTGTGAACCTGACCGGCAAGGCCAACAACGTCTCGCCTAGCTCCCGCGGCACCACCGCGGCTGCGTACCGGTCGACGTCCATAGCGTCCAGGTTCAGGTACGGCACGCCGGCCTGTTCGGCGAGCACGCGCGCGAGATCGTCCTCGAACACGTAGCCGAGCCGGACGAGCGTCTCGCCAAGCAGCTCACGCTTGTCGGCCCGCTCCGCGAGTGCCCGATCGAGCTGGTCGGTCGTGATGAAGCCCTTGTCGAGCAGGATCGAGCCCAGGTGGGGACGCACCTCGCGCTCGAAAAAGGTGTGGTCAAGCCTCGCCGCAGTCATGGCGGTCTCATCGTCAGTCGCGCAGGCTCGCTTGAGCGCGGAACGGGTGATTATCGGAAGGTCAGGCGGCTGCGACCGCGCGCTGGGAGAGCACGAGCTCGGCGATCTGGATGGCGTTCAGGGCCGCGCCCTTGCGTAGGTTGTCGCAGGCGAGGAAGAGCGCGAGCCCGTTTCGGTCGGCCGCCCGGTCGGGCCGGATCCGCCCGACCAGCACCTCGTCGGCGCCGGCCGCCTCGCGCGGGTTCGGGAACTCGACCACGCGGACGCTCGGCGCCTTCGCGAGCAGCTGCTCTGCCTGTTCAGGCGATAGCGGTTCCACGGTCTCGATCCAGATCGATTCGGCGTGGCCGACCATGACGGGAACGCGAACGCAGGTCGCGCTGATGGGAAGGTCGGGCAGCTCGAGGATCTTCCGCGACTCGTCGCGGATCTTCGTTTCCTCGTCGAACTCCTCGCCGTCGAACTCCCAGTCGCCCTCGAGGTTCCCCTCTGCGGGGTCCTGGGCGCGGAGGCGCGCCATGCTCTCGGCGCCCGCTCCGGACCGGGCCTGGTAGGTCGAGAGCCGGACGCGCGCGATCCCCGCCGCCTCGTGGAGAGGCTTCAGCACGCAGGTCAGCGGGATCGAGGAACAGTTCGGGTTGGCGACGATTCCGTCATGCTCGAGCGCGCGGCTTCCGTTGACCTCGGGGACGACGAGCGGAATCCCGTCGGCGAGGCGGTAGGCCGACGACTTGTCGATCACGATCGCGCCTCCGCGGATGGCGTGGGGGACGAGTTCGCGGCTGCCGTCCGTGCCGATCGCGAAGAAGCAGATGTCGAGATTGCCCGCCGCGAGCGCCTCCGGCGTAGCCTCCTCGACGGTCAGCCCGTCCACCTGCGTGCCCGCCGAGCGGTCGCTCGCGAACGCGCGGACGTTTGTGTAGCCGCGCTCGCGCAGCAGCTCGAGCGCGACCCGGCCGACGGCGCCGGTTGCGCCGACAACGCCGATGGCTACGTCGCGTTCCACGCGGCCATTGTGCCTGGGCTCAGCCGCGTTCGTTCCGAACGAGGTCGTCATAGGTGCCTCGTTCGCGGCTGATCCGCCAGGCTCCTTGCTCGAGCACAACCTCGGCGCAGAGCGGGCGGGCGTTGTAGGCCGAGGACATGACCCGGCCGTAGGCGCCGGCGAGGCCGATCGCGATCAGATCGCCGCGGCGCGGGACCGGAAGTATGCGTGCGAGTGCCAGGAAGTCGCTGCTCTCGCAAAGCGGGCCGACGAGGTCGACCTGCGCCTGCTCGCGCTTGTCGCGCCCGTCTTCGCCGAGGAGGGTGACCGGATGCTCGGCGCCGTACAGCACGGGCCGGAGCAAGTCGTTCATGCCCCCGTCGCAGACGACCATCGTCTTGTCCCCGGCCTCCTTTACGCGCAGGACTCGCGTCACGAAGGTGCCGACCGGCCCGACCAGGTGCCGGCCGGGCTCCAGGACCAGGGTCGCATCGAGTTGCTGGGCGATCTCGGCGAGCGCCCGCGCGTAGGCATGGAGGTCGGGTGCATGACCGCCGTCGTAGGGGATGCCGAGCCCGCCGCCGGCATCGAAGTCTCGGAGCTGGATGCCGGCGTCGGCCAGCTCGCGCCAGAGCTCCGCGGCGCGCTCGGCGGCGACCAGCACTGGCTCGACGTCGAGAAGCTGGGAGCCGACGTGGAAGGAGATTCCGACCGGCTCGAGTGCGTCGTCGGCCGCCGCTCGGCGGAGCGCCTCCGCCGCCTGGTCCCGGTCGAGCCCGAACTTGGTCCCAACGCCGCCGGTGGCCAGGTACTCGTGCCCGCCGCCTTCGACCCCAGGGTTCAAGCGGACGGAGACGGGCGCCGGCCGCCCGGCCGCGCGCGCAGCGACGGCGATCTCGTCGAGCTCCTCGATCGTCTCGACATTCAGCGAGCGGATGCCGAGGTCGACGGCCGCGCGGATCTCGTCCTCGCGCTTGCCGACCCCTGAGAAGACGACCTTTGCCGGGGCGATGCCGGCTTTCCAGGCCTTGGCGAGCTCGCCGCCGGAGACGACGTCGGCGCCGAGCTCCTCTGCCGCGACGACCTCGAGCAGCGCGAGCGCATCGTTGGCCTTGACGGCGTAGCAGGTCAGGTGCGGTGCGTCTCCGAGCTCGGCCTCGAAGGCGCGGATCCGCTGGCGGAAGGCATCGAGGTCGTACGCGTAGAACGGCGTCCCGACCTCGGCCGCGATTTCGGCGAGGTCGCTCAGGGCTCTAAGGCGCTCGCTTGCGACGCCGTGGTGGAGGACGTCGCAGCTTGGCCGCGGCGGCCGTTTGATCCCGGTGGCAAGCCCGTCAGTTCGCTTCTCTCGACCAACGAGGGTCAGGCGTGCTCGCGCTCGGCGCCGGCAGCGGCGAGATCGAACGCCTCGTGGAGCGCTAGCACCGTCCGCTCGGCGTCGTCACGATCGACGAAGAAGGAGATCTTGATCGGCGACGTGACGATGAAACGGGGATCGGCGTTGATCTCGCGCAGGGTCGCGAACGTCCGGGCGGCGACGCCGGGGTGGCTCTTCATCCCTGCGCCGATCAGGCTGATCTTGGCAAGCCCTTCGATCCGCTCGCGCACGGCGCCGGCGCTGTCGAGGGCAGCGTCGGCTTCGCGCTCGTCCCCGAGCGGCGCGGAGAAGACTATCTCGTCGCCGGTCTGGATAATCGTGTCGACGTTGACTCCTGCCTCCGCAAGCGCGTCGAAGAGGTCGGCCCGATCGACAGCGCGGACGCGGTAGACCGCCTCGTCGAAGGTGTGGGCGACGCCGGAGATGATCGCCTTCTCGAGCATCCGTTCGTCCTCTTCCGTAACCCAGGTGCCGTCGTCGTCGCTGAACGTCGAGCGGACGTGCAGCTTGACGCCATAGTTCCGCGCGACCTCAACCGAGCGTAGCTGAAGCACTTTCGCGCCAGAGGCCGAAAGCTCCAGCATCTCGTCGTAAGTGACGGCGTGGAGCTTGCGGGCTTTGGGCGCGATCCGCGGGTCGGCGGTGAAGACGCCCGCGACATCGGTGTAGATCTCGCAGTGGTTCGCGCCGAGCGCCGCAGCCAGCGCGACGGCGGTCGTGTCGGAGCCGCCGCGGCCGAGCGTCGTGACTTCCTGGGCCGTGGAGACGCCCTGGAAGCCGGCGACGAGCACGACTTTTTCCTCGTCGAGCGCCTCATGGATGCGGCGTGCCCGGACATCGACGATCTTGGCCTTGCCGTGGGCGGTATCGGTGACGATCCCCGCCTGGCTGCCGGTCAGCGAGATGGCCTCGTGGCCGAGGTCGTGGATCGCCATCGCGGCGAGCGCGCACGAGATCCGCTCGCCCACCGAGATCAGCATGTCCAGCTCGCGCGGCTCCGGGGTCGGCGAGATCTCGTAGGCGAGGCGGACGAGATCGTCGGTTGTGTCGCCCATCGCCGAGAGGACGGCCACGACGCGCGTCCCCTCGGAGTGCGCGGCGACGATGCGGGAGGCGACGTCCTTCAGCTTCTGCGGGTCACCGACCGAGGTGCCGCCGAACTTCATCACGACCGTCCCGGCGCGGGTGGGCGCCTCGCCCGCGACCGCGGGGACGCCTTCGAAGTCGGTCGTCGCCACGGGTGAAGTCTAGGCGGGCGCTTCTGGTCCGTTCGGGACGGCTCCTGGGGATGAAAAGTCACACTCTTGTTGCAGTTGCCATGGCCGTTCGCGGCAGTTCGGGTGGACAGTCCACTTCGAAGCACCCGCACCGTCAGCCGCGACGCGGCCCCACGCCGTTCGGGTACGAATGCGGAATGCGTTACCGCCGGCTCGGCTCGAGCGACCTGGAAGTCTCGGAGATCGCACTCGGAAGCTGGCTCACCTACGGACTCGGCATCGACGACTCCGCCGCGCGCGCCTGCGTCGACAAGGCATTCGAGGTCGGCATCAACTTCATCGACACGTCGAACGTCTACGGCCGTGGCGCCGCCGAGAGCTTCCTGGGCGACGCCCTCTCCAACCGCCCCCGCGACTCGTACGTCCTCGCGACCAAGCTCTTCTTCCCGATGGACGACGTGGGCGAGAACAAGGGTCTCTCGCGGCAACAGGTCTTCAAGCAGATCGACGACTCGTTGCGCCGTCTGCGAACCGACTATGTCGACCTGTACCAGTGCCACCGCTACGACCCGATGACGCCGCTCGAGGAGACCATGGAGGCGCTGAGCGAGATCGTCCGCCAGGGCAAGGTGCGATACGTCGGCTTCAGCGAGTGGACGGCCGAGCAGATCCAGGCGTCGCTCGATCTCAGCCCGCCCGACGAGAAGTTCGTCTCCAGCCAGCCCCAGTACTCGGTCCTCTGGCGGGTCCCCGAGCGCAACGTGATCCCGCTCTGCGCCGCGAACGGGATCTCGCAGGTCGTCTGGTCTCCACTCGGGCAGGGGGTCCTGACAGGCAAGTACAAGCCCGGTGAGTCACCGCCGCCCGGCACGCGCATGGGCCGCGAGACGATGGGCTGGGCGATGGACCGTCTCCGGGACGAGGACGTCCTCGAAGCCGTCCAGCGGCTCCGGCCGATCGCGGACGGGCTCGGGATCACGATGGCCCAGCTCGCGCTCGCCTGGGTGCTGCGCGAGCTGAATCTCGCCGCGGCGATCATCGGCGCGACGAAGCCGGAGCAGGTCGAGGACAACGCCGGCGCGTCCGGGATCGAACTCGACGACTCGACGCTGGCCGCGATCGACGAGGCCGTCGCCGACGTCGTCGTTTACGGCCCGGTTTCGGTCTAGCTAGATCTCGCGCCGCCCTCGAGGCACCGCTTGCGGTGCCGACTGGAGGCCGTGGCGGCTTTGCGGGCGCGGCCGTCTAAACCCGGCTCAAGGAGCCGGTGCGCGGTCGACCTAGATCTCGCGCCGCCCGGTGAGCGCACGGCCGAGCGTGACCTCGTCCGCGTACTCGAGGTCGCCGCCGACGGGGAGTCCACTCGCGAGCCGGGTCACTCGCACGCGGCCGCGCAACCGGTCGGCAAGGAACGCTGCGGTGGCCTCGCCGGTCATGTTCGGGTTCGTCGCGAGCACGACCTCCTCGATCCCGTTCCGCTCGACCCGGCCGAGCAGCTCGTCGATCCGCAGGTGCTCCGGCTCGACGCCGTCCAGCGGCGAGAGCGCACCGCCGAGCACGTGGTAGAGCCCGCGGTACTCGTGCGTTCGCTCGACCGAGATCAGGTCGACCGGCTGCTCGACGACGCAGACGATCGTCCGGTCGCGACGGGCGTCGTCACAGATCGAGCAAAGCTCCTCCTCGGTCAGGTTCCCGCACTCCTTGCAGAAACGGACTCGCTCCTTGACCTCCTCGATTGCTCCGGCCAGCGCGAGTGCCTCGTCCTTCGGCGCCCTGAGCAGGTGAAAAGCGAGCCGGTGCGCGGTGCGCGTGCCGACGCCCGGGAGGCGGGTCAGCTGCGCGACGAGGTTGTCGACGGCCGGTGAGAGCACCGGCCAATTCTGCCTATGTGACTTGTCGTCGCAGCCGCGCAGCCATGATCAGGCTGAGCTGTCGAGCTCGGCCAGACGCTCATGCGCGAGCTTGCGAATCGCGTCGGCGACCTGAGGCTCGGCCTCGACCAGATGCTCGAATCCGACCCGGTCGAGCGCAAGGCAGCGCAGCGGCGTTTTCGAGACAACGCGCGCGCGGCGCAGCCCGTCGTCCTCGATCAGCGAAATCTCGCCGACGACGTCTCCGCGCCCGAGCTCTCGTTCGAAGCCGCGCACCTCGACCACGACAGTCCCTTCGCAGATCACGAACATCCCGGCCCCCGGGACTCGAGACTCGATCAGTACGTGGTCGGCCGGGAACTCCACCTCTGAGAAGGGCACGGCGATGCGCTCGAGCGTCGCCTCGTCGAACCGGGCGAAGAACGGGCTGCTGCGCAAAAGCTCTGCGGTCGCCATCGAACTAGAGACCGGGGAGCCCAAGACCCTGCATACCGCCCATCGCGCTGCCGAGCTTACTCTCGACGAGCTTCTGCGCCGAGCGGAGCGCTTCGTTCACGGCTGCGAGCACCATGTCGGCGAGCATCTCCGGGTCGTCGGGGTCGATCGCCTCCGGCGAGATCTTGATCTCGGTGATCTCGAGCGCGCCGGTCGCCTTGACCTTCACCATCCCACCGCCGGCAGACGCCTCGACGACCTCGTCGGCGAGCTCTGCCTGCGCCTTCGCCATCTGGTCCTGCATCTGCTGGGCCTGCTGCATCAGCTTTTCGAAGTCCATGGCCATCCCTACTGCTCCTCCTCGACCTCGCGGGCGTCGAACGTCTCTTTGATCAGCGAGACGAAATCGTCCTCGCTCGCCGGCTCCTCGTCGTCGGGCTCGCTGTCCCCGCCGTTCGCGCCGAGCTCGAATGCGAGCGCCAGCCGGCGCCCGGTCACCTCGTAGAGGGCGTCGGCGAGCAGCGTCGCGTTCTTCGGTTCCTCCGCGAGCTGGCGGTGGAACGCGGCGTTGCGCGGAAACTCGAGCGTCAGCGTGTCGCCAGCGAGCCCGGCGGGTTGCGCCTCGCGGAGGACGGACGCGGTCGGGATCGACTTCTCCTCCACGGCCGGGAGGACGGCACGCTGCCAGGCCTCTCGGAGCTGCTCGAGGTCGACGGACGGCGGCTCCCGCGCAGGAATCTCCTCCGCCGGGGTCGTCTGTTCGGGCCGTGTCTCTGGGACAGACCCCGGAACCGTTCCGGACTGGGGACGCTCCTCGAGCTGCTCCAGCCGGTAAGCGGTCGACTCGCGCGACAGATCCGCGGCCGGTCGCGTCACCTTGACGAGGGCGAGCTCGAGCGGGAGCCGCGGATCTGCGCCCTGGCGCATGTCCTCGACGGCGACCGCGAGCAGGTCGCAAAGGCGCAGAACGGTCGCTTCCCCGAGCTGGTTCGCCTGCTCGCGCAGCCGCTCGCGGACCTCCTCGGTGACGGGCAGCGAGTCGGGAACGTGCCCCATGTGCTGAACGAGCAGCAGGTGGCGGAGGTGCTCGAGCAGGTCGGTCACGAGCCGGCCGAGGTCCTGGCCCTGCTCGGAGAGCTCCTCGATGAAGGTGAGCGCGCCGGCCGTATCGCGGTCGACGATCAGGTCGCAGAGCCGGAAGAGCGCCTCCTCCTCGACCGCGCCGAGCAGCTGGAGGACGTCCTGGACGGTGATCTTCTTCCCGGTCGCGGCGGCGAGCTGGTCGAGCGTCGAGACGGCGTCGCGGAAGGCGCCGCGCGCGGCCCGCGCGATCAGCGCGAGCGCGGCGTCCGGAACCTCGATCTCCTCGCCGTCGGCGACCCAGCGCAGCACGCGCACGAGCTCCGGCAACCGCGGGCGCGCGAAAACGAACGTCTGGCAGCGCGAGCGGACGGTCGGGAGCATCTTGCTCAGGTCGGTCGTGCAGAAGACGAAGACGAGGTGGGGCGGAGGCTCCTCGATCAGCTTCAGGAGCGCGTTGAAGGCCGCATCGGTGAGCTGGTGCGCCTCGTCGAGGATGTAGACCTTGTAGCGGCCCTCGACCGGCTGGAGGACGGCGTGGTCACGGATGTCTCGGATGTCATCGATCCCGCGCTGCGAGGCCGCGTCCATCTCGACCACGTCAAGCGAGGTGCCGGCGGCGATCGCGCGGCAGATGTGGCAGTCGCCGTCGGGCTTCGAGGTCGGGCCCTTCTCGCAGTTCAGCGCCTTGGCGAGGATCCGCGCCAGGGAGGTCTTGCCGGTTCCGCGCGGCCCCGCGAACAGGTAGGCCTGCCGGATCTGTCCCGCGTCGATTGCGTTCTCGAGCGTCCGAACGACCGGCTCCTGCCCGACAACCTCATCGAATCGCTGAGGGCGGTATTTCCGGTAGAGGGCGGCCACGCGGTGATGCTATCTCCCGAGCGCAGCGTAGGGACAAACCAGATCCGCGGAAAATGCGGAGCATTTTCCGCGGCGCATAGCCGCGGCACCTGCGAGGAATTCTTAGGGCTGCTTCCTTCCGGATCTGACCCGGTTCGAACACTCTCAGTGCCGCGGGCGCGCCGATCGTAGCAGCGGCCTGCGCCTATGATCCTGCAATGCCCACGGAGGCTGTCGACCGCCGCCGCTGGACGCTCGTCGCCGTCTGCGTAACGACGTTCATGCTCCTGCTCGACATCACGGTCGTGGTCGTCGCGCTGCCGCGGATTCAGTCGAACCTGACCGCGGGGCTGACCGGGCTCCAGTGGGTCGTCGACGCCTACGCCCTGGCGCTCGCCGCGCTGATCCTCACGGCCGGGGCGCTTGCCGATCGATACGGACGCCGGCTGATGTTCATCTTCGGCGTGATCGTCTTCACCGGCGCCTCGGCGGTCTGCGGCGCGGCTTGGAGCATCGCCGCGCTCGACATCGCACGCGGCGTCCAGGGAATCGGAGGCGCCGCGCTCTTCGCGACCGCGCTCGCGCTGATCGGCTACGAGTACCGCGGCCGCGAACTCTTTGGGGCGATTGCAGTCTGGGGCGCCACGATCGGCGCCGCCGTCGCGAGCGGGCCGCTCGTCGGAGGGCTGCTGACCGACGGCCTCGGCTGGCGGTGGGTCTTCTACGTCAACATCCCCGTTGGCGCGTTCGCGCTCTTCGTGGCCTTCCGCTACATGGCCGAGTCGCGCGACGAGGGCGCCGTCCGCACGGATTTCGCCGGCCTGGTGACTTTTTCGGCTGCGCTCTTCCTGATCGTGTTCGGACTGCTGCGCGGCAACAGCGAGGGCTGGTCGAGCACGCTGATCGTCTCGACGCTCGCGGTAGGGGTCGCGATGCTGGGCCTCTTCGTGCTCGTCGAGCTGCGCCAGAGACGGCCGATGCTCGACATGTCGCTCTTCCGGCGGCCGGCGTTCGTCGGTGTCTCGCTGTCGACGTTCGCGCTCGGCGCCGGGATGTTCGCGATGTTTCCGTACCTCTCGCTTTATCTCCAGGACGTGCTCGGCTTTTCGCCGCTGGGGGCAGGCCTCCGGCTGCTGCCGCTGACCGTGTTCGTCTTCGTCGTCCCGATCGCGACGCGCAATATCGCGCAGCGAACCGCTGCATGGATCCTGGCCGGGGTCGGATTGCTGCTCGTCTCGGGGTCGCTGCTCCTGATGCACGGCGTCTCCGCGGACGCGAAATGGACGACGCTGCTCGCCGGCTTCGTCGTCAGCGGGATCGGTATCGGGCTTGCGAACCCGACGCTGGCTGCCTCGGCGCTCCGAGTCGTCGACCCGGCCCGGTCGGGGATGGCGTCAGGGTTCAACAACACCTGCCGGCTCGCCGGTGTCTCGATCGGCGTCGCCGGCCTCGGCGCCGTTCTCGAGCACCGAGTGGGAACCTCGCTCGACTCGAGCGGCCACGGCGCGCTCGCGCAGGCGGTCAGCTCGTCCGGCGAGCGCGTTGCGCACGGCCAACCAGTGCTTGCCCACATCGCAGGAGTGGCGTTTTCCAATGGCCTCAACGCGGCGCTGCTGACCGGCTTCATCACGGTCTTCGTCGGCGCGGTGAGCGCGATCGTGTTGATACGTGGGAGGCCCGCGGAGGCGCCCACCCCCGAGCAAGCGGCGGTATCCTCGACGGGCGGGGGCGCGTAGCTCTCGCCGCGCGAAGTCCGGCTCGGCTGGCGCCGAGCCATGACGACTTCGCGCAGGACTTGATCCAGGATCCGAGGCTGGTGAGCCGACGCCGGCCAAGCCGGCATCGGCGACGGTATCCTCGCCTGGCCGGGGCGCGTAGCTCAGCGGGAGAGCGCCCGCTTCACACGCGGGAGGTCGCTGGTTCGATCCCAGCCGCGCCCATTGGCTTGACCAGGCCGTTTGCACCTCACTTAGCGCCTCGGGTCACTCGCCAAAACGCCAAATAGACGCCAAAACGATCAAAGCGAAACGCTGCAAACCGCGAGGTCGTGACTCGTGGCATGACTCACTCCGACCGTTCGCGCTCTTGTCTCGCCATGGGCGTCGGCGTAGTGTCGGCGGCGGTTAAGCGAAGCTGACAGGAGGCGACATGCGACGTTCTCTCCTTCTCACGCTCCTTGCGCTCGGCGTTCTCGCTGCAGTTGCACTTCCAGCTGGTGCGGCCCCGCCTGACGCGTTCTACGCCCAGTTCCAGGACAACGAGTGCGCTAGCCATGCGGAATGCGGGACTGGTCTTGTCGAAGGGTACGGCCACGTGACCACGACCTTGGACAGAACCGGGGCTGACTTCGATCCCGCCACCGGCTGCTTGATCAACGTCACCGCAGTACGAGATGTGCAGCTCGTGGACGACCCGTCCAGCACCCTGACGCTCGCTGTGTTCGACGGCGTGATCTGCGGCAACCGGGGGTCGGCGTCGTTCACGATCTCGGGCGCAACAGGCGCATTTGCAGGACTAGCCGTCTTGCCTGGCACGGTCAGAATCACTCTCATCAACGGCATCCCGGCCGACTCCGCGCAGTATCGGGCAACACTCGCGCCCTAGGTCGCCTGAGCGAGGCGTTACAGCCCCTAGTAGGGATGGGTTCGGGCGGTCGGCGCTGAATAGAAACGCCATCCGGTTCGCCTCTCCGGGGCCGGACGGCTATCTAGGCAATAGAGTCGGCGTCAAGGGTTCGAATCGCCGCTCCCGCGCTACCTGGGGCGCGGCCAAGGCGCTGACGCGATTCCCCTCTCCCTACGTATCACGCCTGCCGGTGCGGCGCTCATGACGCACCCGCCCTGGCCGCATCGAGTAGATACCCGTCGTTCCGCGTAGATAACGAGAAGATCGAAGCTGTTGCGACGAAAGTTTCCGCAACTTGCGGGCTAGGCCCTTTTCGGCGCGGCCGAACGGCGTTAGGGTCTCGCGTCCCTCTCCCCCGGGGCACCTCGAGCGAGCCGACAGAGGCATTACCCCAAGCGGGCGCGCGCATCAGCGTCGAGGCTCCCTGCCGGCTCGCTTCGAGGTCTCAACTCGCGCTGCCGCAGCTTGGCCCACGCGACTAGCCCCGGCAGGCTATTCGCGCGCGGCCCGCTACTCTTCCTAAGACGTCCGACAAGGCGGAAACTCGCTGGGGCAAATGGAGCCGGAGCACCCTCACCCTCTCCAGGGGGCGCTCGTTTTCGCCACAGCAAAATGGGCGCCGTGCTCCGGCTCCACTAAAACTCCGAGTCTCGGCCCGTTTCGTTTTTCTGTGCGCCCGCGATATTCTCGTTTGGCGGCGCCGAGTGGAGGCATTTCAAGGAGAGGGATGCTCGGCTGTGGTCGCTCGGCTCCGCCTAACAGAGGACCAGGCAGGGAACGACTCCCTCTGGGATCGGCCAAGTCCCGGCTCACTATTCGCAGCCCTCACCATTAGGCTCTGAGGACGGGGCCCGGCGCGTGCCCGGAGTTCGCCGCAGCGCTCTGGGTCTATGTGCGCCCGGCCCCGCTTTGTCGTGGCCTCCGCCGCATCGAAGCCACGAACAGGAACTCTTATTGCGTCGGAAGCCGCTGTCTATGGGCCGTTCGGCCTATTTGCCGCGCCGCGCTTCTGCTTCGCGGTGTTGCCACTTAAGGCGACGGCTTCGCCCGGAGCAAGATCGGGACGAACAATCCGCCGCCTCTGACCGGCAAGTTCGGCTCGGGCATGGGGAGGCACCCGCCGGTCGTTAGATCATCGGGCGCAAGGTTAAGGAGCGGGCGGTCCGAGCGGATCGCCCGCTTCACTTTGCCGACGTCGCGACCCGGTGCTCCGATTACCCCGCTGCAGGGTCGAGTCGGACAAGTTCTCGTTTCTCGGTTTTTGACAAGGCGGCGGATCTCGTAACCTGGGGCCCTCAGCCTGGAGCATTAGGAAACCTGACGGATACATCGCGCCACTCAGTCCTCGATGAGGAGAAACTCGAGACGCTCCGCCGTTGGGGTGAGGGCCTGACGCGCGACCGGCGCGAAGAGGTCGCTGCGGCCGGCCGCGCCATCCTGATGCTCGTCGAAGAGATCGAGCGGCTCCACGTGGACCTCTGGAACGCGAGACAGCTTTTTCCACAGGCGCAGGCATCGAACACCGACGAGCAAGCCGGGCGCGCTGAGCCCACTTCGGCTGCGCACGCGCTCTTCGAGCGATTGCAGCAAGGCGCACGCCAGACCGAGGACTCTCGCAGTGACTAACAGCTGTGGAATGGCGACAGCCGCTGCGCCGACCTCTTCCCGGTTGGCGTTTGCGGCTTAACGTGGGCGCAACTCGCGCTTAACGGCCCCTCAAGACCGCGAGCGTAGGCTCAGCTCGCTTGACCGAACGGCCCGGATGCCTGCCCCGGGCCGTTCGGCCTTGCGGCCTTCGACGGGCTCAGCGAACGACGATGCGGTCGATTTCGTAACCAGGGCGCAAGAAGCGCACCGTGTGCGTGTCGATCTGGCCGTTGCCGATGCTTCCGTAGTTCACCGAGGCGACGTCGAGCACGCCCTTCGAGAACGCTTACCTCCCACTCACGAAGCTCACCTGAGGCTCACAACTCGTCCGAGTCGTAAACGAGTAAGCTCGTCGAGGCGGTCCAAGGAGGGAGGACTCGATGATCGACCACGTCACCGCAAACGTGAGCGATTTCTCGGCGGCGAAGGATTTCTACACGCAGGCGCTCGCGCCGCTCGGTTACTCGTTGCAGATGGAGTTCGGGGAATCGGCCGGGTACGGGACCGGCGAAGGGATCCCCGACTTCTGGATCGGCTCGAGCGCCGAGCGCGGCGCCACGCACGTTGCGTTCAACGCGCCCGACCGGGCCACGGTCGACAGCTTCTACGAGGCGGCGATGGCGGCCGGCGGCAAGGACAACGGGCCACCAGGGCTGCGCAGCGACTACCACGAGGCGTACTACGCGGCGTACGTCCACGACGCCGCCGGGAACAACATCGAGGCGGTCACCCACCGCCCCGAATAACGCGCGGTCACAACTCGGCCTACGGGCTCACGCTCCAGTTCCGCTCACGAATCGCGCGCGCGAGCCGATAAGAGAGTCGTGAACGCGGCTGAGCTTCCCGCACCCCAGATCGGCCGGATCCTGGTCGCCGCCGGGCTCCTCACCGAGGAACAGCTTGCGCAGGCCCTCGAGGAGCAGGAGCGGACCGGCAAGCGCCTCGGGGAGATCGTCGTCCAGCGCGGCTTCATGTCCGGGCCCGCGCTTGCGAATGCGCTCGCCGAGCAGCACGGCGGCGTGCTGAAGACGGAGTACGGGTTCGCCAGCGGCCTCGGCGGTGTCGCCGTCCGCCGGGCAGCGGCTGAGACCGGTGCCTCGATCTCGCCTCTGCGCGCGCCCGAGCCAACGCCGCTTCCCCAGCTCCGCACCGTCGACCCGCCGGCGGCGCCTGCGCCCGAGCCCGAGCCGACTGAGGAAGTTCGGGAGGAGTCGAGCGAGCCCTCCATCGCCTCGGAGGCGCCGGTCGAGTCTCTCGAGCCGACGCCCGTCCAGCCTTTGCTCCGCCCGGCGGAGCCCCTCGCGCCTATTTCAGACCTCGAGCCTGAGCCGGAGCCGGAAGCTCACAGTCCCGAGGAACCGGAGGTGCCGGCGGCGGTGCAGCACGTTCCGGCCGAGCCCGTTCCTCCGCCTCCGCTCGTGGAGCCTCTCACGCCCTCGCCGTGGCACGAGCCGGAGCTCGAGCCCGTTCAGCCGTTGCTCCGGCCGGCGGAGCCCTCCCCAGCTCCCCCGGCGCCCGAGCCCGAACCCCAACCCGAGGCTGAGCTGCCTGTCGCTGCGGCGCCGATAGTGGAGGCGCCGGATCCCGAGCCCGCTCTCGCCCTCGAGCCGAACATGCTGCCCGAGCTGGAGCCCGACCCCGAACCCGAGCCCGAGCCCGAGCTGCCCGCAGACGTGAATCCGATCGACGAGGTGCCGCCTCTCGAGGATTCCGAGGGCGCACTCGCGCCGGAGCCGTCCTTTCCTCCCGAGCCTCAACCCGCGACAACGACCCTCGTGCCCGTTCCGTTCGTGGCGCCCGGTCCTGTCGAGGAAGCACCCGCACCAGAGCCCGAGCCGGAACCGGAGCCTGAGCGCGAGCCTGACCGCGCGCCCGAACCCGAACCGGAACCGGAACTCTCGCCGGCCGCGACGATGGCCGACGACCGCGATGCGCTGATCGATTCTCTCCGCGCCCGGCTCGACGCCCAGGAAGACGAGATCGCGGTCCTGCGCGAACAACTCGAGCAGGAGCGCGAGAGAAAGGACGTTCAGGTGCACGTCTGGCCGGAGGAGCAGCCTTCTCCGGAACCCTCCGAGCCGGCTCAGCCTGAGAGCTATCTCCTCTGCGTGCCCACGCCGGCCGGCTACGTGCTGCTCGACCGAGTCGGCGCGCTGCCGAAGATCGGAGAAGCCGTCGAGGTCGGCGAGGAAGACGGAAATTTCACCGTCGCGAAGGTCGTCCGACTGCCGCGAAACGGGCGGCCCTGCGCATACCTTCAGCGGGCGTAGCCCGCGGTCATCACTCCACGGTTTCCTGATCCCCGGTAGGGGTAGGGTGCGCCCGAGTGATGGGTCGAACTCTTGTCCTCGCAGCAGCTGCGCTCACGTCCCTGGGCGGAGCCACACGTCTCGTCGACACGGCGCCGGCCAAGCCCCACGCGGTACAACACTCGGCGCCCGTCGCCCGGGCCTGCGGCGTCCGGACCATGTACGGCGCTGCGTTCCGCCAGGCGGCCCACAAGACGGGTTTCCCGGTTTCGCTCCTCGTCGCGGTCGCGTGGGAGGAGTCACGGATGAATCCCAACGCCCGCTCGGACGCAGGCGCGCGTGGACTGCTCCAGCTGATGCCTCGGACGGCGCGCTCACTCGGTTCGAGCGGCGACAACCCGCGCGCGAGCATCAGCGCAGGCGCTCGCTACCTGAACGAGATGCTGGGCCGTTTCGGCGGAAACCTCGAGCTCGCGCTCGCCGCCTACAACGCTGGGCCGACCGCCGTGGAGAGGGCCGGACGCGCTCCGACGCTCGTGACTTTGCGCTACGTGAAGAACGTCGAGGCGCGAGCGGTCGAGCTCGCTTCTTGCTGACCTAGCCTGACCCGGGCGAGACTACGCCGCGAGGCGAACCGAAAGCTTCGCCGTCGGGAAGTTTCGGATCTTCCGCTTCAGCTGTTCCGCAGACATCATTGCCGCCTTTCGTTGCCGCATTGCACGAAAACGCCAGAACAAACGTCGGAACAAGGCCGCGGCGACGCCATCCCTCATTGCGGTAGTTTCCGCGCCGCGTGCTACTCGCCGCCCTCTCCACCGGACACAAGATCGGACTCGGGCTCGTTGGGGCGGCGTTCGTCGGCTTCGCGCTCGTCTCGGCGTTCCTGATCCCGTCGTTCCGGCCCGATTTTCCAGGCCGGCGCGGTCTGCCCGCATTCCTGACGGTGAGCGTCGCGCTCTTCGTCGGAATGATGTTCGCCGTGTTCTTCTTCGGCCGCGAGCCGAGCGAGGGGCATGCCGCGCAGGCCGCCAACACGACCCAGCCGTCGCCGCCCCCGCCGCCTCCGCCTGCGACGACAGCTCCGACGACGACCCAGAGCACTACCACCACTCCGTCGACCACGAACAAAAGCACGACCGCCGCGCCGAAGAGCGTCTCCGTCTCGGAGACCGAGTGGAAGATCGCGCTGCCGAGCACGAGCCTCACGGCGGGGAAGTACACGTTCGACGTGAAGAACGACGGGCACATTCCGCACGACCTGACGATCAATGGCCCGGGTGTCAGCAACGGGAAGACGCCGCTGATCAACCCCGGCAAGAGCGCCAAGCTGGCCGTCGAGTTGAAGAGCGGCAGCTACGACTTCTATTGCTCGGTACCGGGCCACAAAGCGGCCGGCATGGACGTCAAAGTCACGGTTTCATAGGACGCTACCCTCGGCCGCGGTACCCTGCTGCCGCGCGGAGAGGTGTCCGAGCGGTCCGAGGCGCCGCTCTTGGCGGCGCCGTCTAAGGCCGTGCGGGCTTGGCCCGTGCGGCCGTCTAATCCCGGCCGCGGTACCCTGCTGCGGCGCGGAGAGGTGTCCGAGCGGTCTAAGGAGCGCGACTGGAAATCGCGTACGGGCCGAAAGGTCCGTCGCGGGTTCAAATCCCGCCCTCTCCGCCTCACGCCGACTCTCGCGTGGAGATTCGTTGCGCATCCTGCGGTGCGGAGCAGGCCGCCGGTCCGAAGCCGAGGCGTTCCTCGCCTCGATCGGCTGCGTCAACCCACTCTGACAGTCTTAACACGAAGCCTTTGAGGCGATCGATGAATTTCGTCGCTCCGCGCGGTCTATCTCCTGACGCGGTCGAACCGGAAGGTCGCCGTTCGTCTTTGGTGAGAATGGTCGTGTTGGCTCGAGAAGGAGGGAATCGGTGAGTGGAGTGCGGCTCCTCGTTGGCACGCGGAAGGGTGCGTTCGTCCTCACGTCGGACGGGACGCGAGATGACTGGCAGGTCGAGGGCCCGCTGTTCGCGGGCTGGGAGATGTACCACCTGAAGGGCTCGCCGGCCGACGCCGGCCGGCTGTACGCATCGCAGTCGACCGGCTGGCACGGCCAGGTCATGCAACGCTCGGACGACGGCGGCAAGAGCTGGGAGACGGTCGGCAACGAGTTCGCCTACGACGGCGTCCCAGGGACGCACCAGTGGTACGACGGCACCCAGCACCCGTGGGAGTTCGCGCGCGTCTGGCATCTGGAGCCGTCGCTCGACGACCCGGACACCGTGTACGCGGGCGTCGAGGACGCTGCGCTGTTCCGCTCCACCGACGGCGGCCAGAGTTGGCACGAGCTGTCCGGGCTCCGCGGTCACGAGACGGGCGAGAACTGGCAGCCGGGCGCGGGCGGCCTTTGCCTGCACACGATCCTGATCAGCCCGGACGATCCGAACCGGATCGTGGTCGCGATCTCGGCGGCGGGCGCATTTCGCACGGACGACGGCGGCGAGACGTGGCGCCCGATCAACAAGGGGCTCCGCTCGCCCGAGCTCCCGGACGAGGAGCGCGAGGTCGGCCACTGCGTGCACAGAATCGCGATGAACCCGTCCCGGCCGGACACGCTCTTCATGCAGAAGCACTGGCACGTGATGCGCAGCGACGACGCCGGCGACTCCTGGCAGAAGGTCAGCGGCAACCTGCCGTCGGACTTCGGCTTCCCGATCGCCGTCCACCCGCACGACCCGGAGACGGTCTACGTCGTTCCGATCAAGAGCGACTCCGAGCACGTCCCGCCCGACGCCAAGCTGCGCGTCTATCGCAGCCGGACGGGTGGCAACGAGTGGGAGGCGCTCACCAACGGCCTCCCGCAGGAGCACTGCTACGTGAACGTGCTCCGCGACGCGATGGACGTCGACGGCCTGGATCCCGGCGGCGTCTACTTCGGAACGACCGGCGGCCAGGTCTACGGGTCCTCCGACGGCGGCGACAGTTGGACCGCGATCGTGCGCGACCTGCCGGCAGTCCTCTCGGTCGAGGCGCAGACCCTGCCGTGATCCGGGTCGCGATGCCGCAGCACCTCCGCACGCTCGCCGGCGTCGACGGCGAGATCGTGCTCGAGGTGCCCGAGCGTCCCACGCAGCGCACGGTCCTCGATGCGCTCGAGGCGAGCTACCCGACCCTGCGCGGGACAATCCGCGACCACGGCACCGCGAAGCGCCGAGACTTCATCCGCTTCTTCGCGTGCGGGCAGGACATCACGCTCGAGTCGCCGGACGACCCGCTCCCGGACGCGGTCGCTACCGGCTCGGAGCCGTTCAGGATCGTGGGGGCCATGGCCGGCGGCTAGCTGTAGAACCGCCGGTGAACCAGTTAGCGTTGCCGCCTGTGCGGCGCGCGTACTGGCTTGGGTTCCTACCGGTTGCCGCGGCCGCCTACTTGGCCTTTGCGGCAGGCGCGTTCTCGGACGGCGCAGCCCGACCCCAGATGGTCTCGCTCGCGGGCATCCACAAGATCAAGCACGTCGTCGTGATCATGCAGGAGAACCGCTCGTTCGATTCCTACTTCGGGACCTTTCCAGGTGCGGACGGCATCCCGATGAAGGCCGGCAAGCCGCTCGTCTGCAACCCGGATCCGAAGACACACGTCTGCGTGCGGCCTTTCCACGACCCTCGTGATCGCAACGCCGGTGGACCGCACCAGCACATGGACGCGGTCAACGACATCGATCACGGATCGATGGACGGCTTCGTGGCGCTGGAGCGAAAGGCGCTGAGCCTCGCCTGCCGTCCCGATTCGCCCGACGTGGCGTGCGCCGTGCCCTCGAACCGGATCGACGTTATGGGCTACCACGACGCGCGAGAGATCCCGAACTACTGGGCGTACGCAAAGAACTTCGTCCTCCAGGACCACATGTTCGAGCCCGACACCTCCTGGAGCCTGCCGATGCATTTGTTCATGGTCTCGGAGTGGTCGGCGAAGTGCAGCCGCCGGCACGACCCCCTCAGCTGCCGGACCGCGATTGAGTCGCCGGCGCCGCCGCCGAGTGTTCGGCACAACGCGACTGGACACGCACCGGACTACCCCTGGACCGACCTGACCTACCTGCTGCACAAGCACCGTGTCTCCTGGCGCTACTACGTCTTCAAGGGCCGCGAGCCGGACTGCGAAAACGACGCCGCGATCATCTGCCGTCCGAAGAAGCAGAGCGCGAAGACGCCCGGAATCTGGAATCCGCTTCCGTGGTTCGACACCGTCCGGACCGACCACCAGCTCCGCAACATCACCTCGATCAGCCATTTGTTCCAGGCGGCGCGGCGGGGGACGCTCCCCGCGGTTTCTTGGGTGATCCCGAACGACAAGGTGAGCGACCATCCACCGTCGCGCGTAAGTGCGGGCCAGGCCTATCTCACAGGGTTGGTCAACGCCATCATGCGCGGCCCTGACTGGAAATCAACCGCGATCTTCGTCGCGTGGGACGACTGGGGCGGTTTCTACGACCACGTTATCCCGCCTGTCGTCGACGGTCAGGGTTACGGCCTCAGGGTCCCGGCGATGCTCATCTCGGCGTACGCGCGCCGCGGGTACATCGACCACCAGATCCTGAGCTTCGACGCCTACGCGAAGTTCATCGAGGACGACTTCATCGGAGGACAACGGCTCGACCCCGCGACCGATGGGCGCCCGGACTCGCGGCCCGGGGTGCGTGAGAACGCGCCGGTGCTCGGGAACCTCGTCCGTGAGTTCGACTTCAGCCAGACGCCGCGGCGGCCGCTGATTCTCAAGCCGCATCCGTAGTGTTTCGCTAAGCGGTCGCCGCCTTCCGGATCGCGCCCCGGACGTAGTCCGAACGCCCTTCGAAGAGCAGATCGAGGAACCGGCCGCTGTTCACTAGCCCGGTCCTGCGGCGCAAGAGGGCGACGAGCCCGGCCTCGGTAAGGCCCGCCGCACGGGCCGTCGACACCGCCTCACGAATGCCCTCGGGGATCGTTCCGCCGGGCCCGAACTGCCACGCGGGATAGAACCACTCCCGCGATCCCTGGACCGCGAACAGTTCCCCTCGCTCGCGGGCACTTTCGAGCTCCCGGGAGTCGACGGAGAGACGGGTCGAGATCCAAGAGGCTGGGAGCAGCGTCGTGAAGATGTCCATCTCAAGTCCTTTCGTTCGAGAGTCACCTCGTTGCAGCCCCACCCGCATGACATAGCCGAGTAGGGCGAGCAGCAGCGGTGCGAGAATCACTGCAGTCCAGGACATAAGACGCCGCCTGAGTCTGGCCCATTAGGGGATGGCCGAACGAACGTGTAGGGCGGTGAGCAGAAGCGGTGGGGGAGGGATTTGAACCCCTCGTCGGACGAAAACCGCTCGAAACGGGTTTCGAGACCTATCTGAGGTCGATCGAAAGCCCTGCAAACCTACGTAGAAGCAGTTAATGAGGCGGGCCGTGTCCGCGCCAGAATGTGCGCCGGTCCTCAGCTCCCTGCCACGAGGCGACTTCTCGACCGGAAACCGGGCTATGCCGAGAGGCTATCGGGGAGGCCGACCGCTTTCTGGAGGACGCTGGCAAGCTCGGCGCGCGAGCGCACCGCCAGCTTGCGATAGAGGTGGGCCAGTGTTCAGGAATGTCCCCTGAGCGCAGTCGAAACGATCAGCCAGCGGTCGGAGCCAGTTCCCCAAGTTGCCGCTGAACTGCGGCCAAGTCGAGGTACGTGTCCTTTCGCGCGATCAGCCCACCTTCAACCGTGAACACATCGATACCCTCGCACACGATCGGACGCCCGTCCTTGGTCGCGCTCATCTCGTACTCGCTGACGAAATGACCTGAGCCGATATGCACGCGCTTTCGGTCGAAGCGAATGTCCGGCCACTGCTCCATCCCAGCTGCAAACGCTTCACGAACCGCAGACGGACCGACCGCATGCACACCGCCACCGTGCAGGTGGAAGACGGTGTCGTCGGTGTGCATCGCCATGATGGCGTCCAGATCCTGCTCCGCCCAGGCTGCTCCGTAGCGGACAGCGAGTTCCTGAACTTCAGCGCTCATCGCAATCCTCCTCGGAAGAAGTCTCGGAGATTAGCGCCACCACGAGCAAAGGAAGAGCGGATTCGGCTGCGCCAGCGTCCGCGAATGACGCCTCAGAACATCCGCTCAGTGGCGTATGTCGCAGCCGCGATTCTCGGGGCTTTCACGGCCGTTGCGATCGTTCGTCTTTCGCGGAACTGGGAGGCTCCCGAGCCGGGCCCCGGTGGTAGCGTCGGCACGTGATCGGCGCCCACCTCGCAGCGGACCTCATCGCAGACGGCGAACAGTTGCCGGTATTCGTCTGGACAATCGACCACCCCGCGGGCCGTGTGCTGGTCGACACCGGCATGATCGACTCGAGGCCCGAGATCGACGATATGAGCCCGAC
>JBQCGP010000052.1:0-30482 GCA_051955535.1 Gaiellaceae bacterium
CTCGGAGCCTTCAACCGGCACGATCTCGACGCGATCATGTCCTACTTCGCGGACGACTGCGTCTTCGATTCGCCGCGAGGTCCCGATGTCTGGGGGCGCCGGTTTGTCGGGAAGGAAGAGGTCGCGCGCGGTCTTGCTGCCCGTTTCGAGGGCATCCCCGACGTCCACTACGGCGACGATGATCACTTTGTCTGCGGTGCGCGCGGTGCGTCCGAGTGGACGATCAGCGGAACGACGACCGGCGGTGAACGAGTCGAGGTGCGCGGCTGTGATCTCTGGAAGTTCGACGACGACGGAAAGCTCGTCTACAAAGATTCATTCTGGAAGATTCGCGAGCGCGACTAGGGCGACTCGGGCCTCCTAGCCGGCCCTCTCGAGCCGCCATCGCTCCAATACGACGGCTGCCTTGTCGGGGCTCGGTGGATGGAGCAAGACCTCGACGACCTGCTCGGCGTTCGGCTGGCCCGAAGCGAGGACGGCCTCCGCGGCGGCGACGACGTCGTACTCGCTCGAGACGAGCTCGACGTCGGGCCCGAGCAGGGCCCAGTACGCAGCCGGACGTGCTTCACGCGGCCGGCCGATGCTGCCGACGTTGACGAAGCGCCACTCGCGAATGTTGCGCTCGAACTGCATGTGCGTATGGCCGCCGATGACGACCGGTTCGGTCGTCCCCTCGAACGAAGTCTCGGCCTCTGCCTCCGGCGTGATCGGCGTCAGGATGTCTTCGTCGCTGTGCGGTGTCGCGTGGCAGCAAAGGACGCCGCCGAGCCCGTCGACCGCGATCGCGAACGACGTCGGCCACGCCGCGACGGTCGCGAGGCGCTCGCGACCGAGGCGCTCGCGAGCCCACCGGCTCTCCTCCTCGTCGTCCTCGAGCACGATGCGGTCGGCATTGCCGCGCAGGATCTTGACCCGGTCGGCCAGCGCGTCGAGCCGGTCCAGGCATTCGGCCGGAAACGTGCCCGCGACGACGTCGCCGAGGACAACGATCTCGTCGGCTGCAGCGCAACGCGGATCGGCGAGCACGGCGTCGAGCGCCTGAACGTTCCCGTGGATGTCGGCGAGCGCCGCGACCGTCACTGGAGCGCGATCGTCGGCAGGTCGAGCCTGGCGGCTTGCTCCATAGCGGCGAGCGCGATGGCGAGATCCTGAATCGCAAGTCCGGTCGAGTCGAAGATCGTGATGTCTTCCGGCGACCGACGGCCAGGTGCCGACCCGGCGAGCACGTCGCCGAGCTGCGTCACGTCGTCCCGCGTGATCTTCCCGGTTTCGACCCCGTGGGCCAAGTCCCCGTTGTGGCTGGCCTGCTCCCAGTCGTCGCAGAACACGCGCACGCGCGCGAGCTCGGCAACCGCGATCTCGGCTTTGCCCGGACCGTCAGCGCCCATCAGGCTCGCGTGCTGCCCGGGCTGGAGCGAGCCTTCTTCGAGTAGGACCTCGTGCCCGGGCGTAACGGTTACAAGGACGTCGGCGCCGAAGGCCTCCTCGCGCGAGCCCGCGACCCGAGTGCCGAGCTCGTCGGCGGCCGCGCGCGCCCGCTCTGGATCGACGTCCCACAGCATCACGTCCCGGCCGCGGGCAAGGAACGTCTTCGCCGCGGCTTTGCCGTTGACTCCGGCACCGATCACGACGGCCGGCGAGCTCTCGTCGCGCCCGAGCGTCTCCGCGGCGAGCACGGCCGCGGCCCCGGTCCGCAGCGCGGTCACCGCTCCCGCGTCAAGCGCTGCGACGAGCCGGCCGTCGTCTGCGGACGAGAGAAGCACGAGCCCCGTGACAGTCGGCAGCCCGCGTGCGGGGTTCCCCGGGAACGAGGTCACCCACTTGAGGAGGGCGTGCCCGGCCCCAAGTGCCGGCATTGCGCGGAAGTCCCCGGCCGGATAAGCGGGCACGTAGACCTTGGGAGGCATCGACCACTCACCGCGCGCGTATGCGAGGAACGCGTCGCGGACGGCCTCGACCGCGCGTTCCGGCGGGACGGCCTCCTCGACGTGCCGCGCTGAGAAGACCGGGATCAAGGTCTCACTGCTGCTTGACGGCCGCGATCAAGTCCGTGATGGAAGCCTTGGCGTCGCCGAACAGCATTACCGTCTTCGGGTTGAGGAACAGCGGGTTCTCGATGCCCGCAAAGCCGGGGTTCATCGAGCGCTTGAGCACGACGACGGTTTGGGCCTGGTCGACGTTCAGGATCGGCATTCCGTAGATCGGGCTGCCCTGGTTGTTCCGGGCGTCCGGGTTCGTCACGTCGTTGGCGCCGATGACGAGCGCGACGTCGGTGCGAGGAAACTCCTCGTTCGACTCGTCCATCTCGTGGAGCTGCGGGTAGGGAACGTTCGCCTCGGCGAGCAACACATTCATGTGCCCGGGCATCCGGCCGGCGACTGGATGGATGGCGTAGCTCACCTCGACGCCGCGCTGCTCGAGCAGGTCGGCCAGCTGCCGTACGTCGTGCTGCGCCTGCGCCACGGCCATGCCGTATCCGGGCACGAAGACGACCTTGTGCGCGTAGGCGAGCATGACGGCGATGTCGTCGGCGCCCGCCGAGCGGACGGTGCCGCCGTCCGTGTCTGCTGCCGCGGCCGCGGCGCCCGCACTGATCTGGCCGAACGCGCCGAAGAGGACGTTGGCGATCGAGCGGTTCATCGCCCGGCCCATCAGTACCGTGAGAAATGTTCCCGAGGCGCCGACGAGCATGCCGCTCACGATCAGCACGTTGTTCTCGAGCTCGAATCCGGTCGCGGCCGCCGCGAGTCCGGTGAAGGCGTTGAGTAGCGAGATCACGACGGGCATGTCGGCGCCGCCGATCGGCAGGACGAACAGAACGCCGAAGAGCAGCGCACCGAGGATCAGCACGACCATGAGCCACTGCTGCTCGGCTCCCGCCACGATCGCGATCCCGCAGGCGAGCACGGCGGCCAGCAAGGCACCGTTCACGAGCTGCTGACCCGGATAGACGATCGGCCGGCCCTGGATCAGCTCCTGGAGCTTCGCGAAGGCGACCATCGACCCGGCGAAGGAGATCGAGCCGATCAGCGCGGACAGGATGATCGCGACGCTGATGTCCCCGTGCAGGTGGCCGGGCAGGGGCACGGTGTTGTGGAACTCCGCCAGGGAGATCAATGCCGCGGCGCCGCCGCCGACGCCGTTGAACAGCGCCACCATCTGCGGCATCGCGGTCATCTTCACGCGCCGCGCAGCGACCGCCCCGAAGGCGCCGCCGATCGCCATCCCGACAAGGATCTCCCAGTAGCTGACGATCGCGTTCTGGGCGAACGTGACCCCGATCGCGATCAGCATCCCGACCGCGCCGATCCAGTTGCCGCGCCGAGCCGTCGCCGGACTGGAGAGGAATCGAAGCGCGAGGATGAACGCGATGATTGTCGCCAGGTAGGCGAAGTTGGTCGCTACCTGGCCCATGTCGCCTCAGCTCGACGGGGGAGGGGTCCCGTCATCTCCACCCTGTGGCGGTGCGCCTGCCGGTGACTCCGCGGGCGGCGCCTCGCGCTTCTTGAACATCTCGAGCATGCGGTCGGTGACGACGAAGCCGCCGACCACGTTTGCCGAGGCGAGAACCACCGCGACAAGTCCGACGATGGTCGTCAGCGTGTCCTTGTGACCCATACCCGCCACGAGCATCGCGCCCACGATCACGATCCCGTGGATCGCGTTCGTGCCCGACATCAGCGGCGTGTGCAGCAGTGTCGGCACCTTCGAGATCACCTCGAACCCGAGGAAGATCGCGAGTACGAGGATCGTGACCTCGAATGACAGCAACAGGCCGTGACTCATTTCGCGTCGGCCTCCGGCCTCGCTTCGCCGGGAAAGCCGTGTTTCCCCAGCGGGCCCCCTTCTTGCAGGTACGCGCCGGCCGCGCCGCGCAGGTCGGCGCGTCCGACGATCAAGACCATCAGCAACTTCATGCGGCTACCTCCTCCTTCCTTGTGACGCACGCAGACGAGGTGATCTCGTCGTCCCAGTCGAGATTGAGCTGTCCGTCGGGTGCGAGGTGCTGGAGCAAAGCAAGGACGTTGCGCGAGTAGAGCTGGCTCGCGTGGAACGGCATCGTGCTCGGCAGGTTTGTGTAGCCGACGATGGTGACGCCTTCGCCGACGACGGCCTCACCGGGTTCCGTGAGCTCGCAGTTCCCGCCGGCCTCGGCGGCGAGGTCGACGATCACCGAGCCCGGCCGCATGGCCGCGACGGCCGATGCCGGGATCAGTCGCGGCGCCGGGCGGCCGGGGACGAGAGCAGTCGTGATGACCGCGTCGAATTCCGGCACGCGCGCCTCGAGCGCTTCCTGCTGCCTCTGCTGCTCCTCGGCGGTGAGCTCCCGCGCGTAGCCGCCCGCCGTCTCTTCGCCGGTGACGCCGAGGTCGAGGAAGGTCGCGCCGAGGCTCTCGACCTGCTCGCGGACCACGGGCCGCACATCGAAGCCCGAGACGACGGCGCCGAGCCGGCGTGCGGTCGCGATCGCCTGCAGGCCGGCTACGCCTGCGCCGAGCACGAGCACCTTCGCGGGCGCCACGGTGCCCGCGGCCGTCATCAGCATCGGAAAGAACCGAGGCAGCCGCTCCGCCGCCAGGATTGCGGCCTTGTAACCGGAAACGGTCGCTTGCGACGAGAGGGCGTCCATCGCCTGCGCTCGCGTGATCCGGGGGATCGATTCCATTGCGAAGGCGACGACTCCGCGCTCAGCCAGGCGCTCGATGCCCTCGCGGTCGGTCAGCGGCTGCAGGAACCCGATCAGGATCTGGCCGTCTCGGAGCCGCCCCGCCTCTTCGGCAGAAGGCGTTTGCACTTTCGCGACGGCGTCCGCCGAGTAAGGGTCGTCGACGAGCGCCGCACCGGCTTCCTGGTAGAGGGCATCTGGAAAGCTCGCGGCCTCACCGGCGCCCCGCTCGAGATCGATCTCGAAGCCCTTGCCTGCCAGCCGCTTGACGCTCTCTGGCACGAGCGCGACACGATTCTCGCCCGCAGCCGTCTCGCGAGGTACCCCAACCTTCATCCGCGGCAACTCTAAGCCGCGCCCCCGGACGACTGCCGCACAACCGGCACGAAGCCGTCACCCACCTGTACGCGCTTCCGAAGTAAGCTCGCCGCGGGGAGGAGGCTGGATGAACCTTTCCAGGGCGGCGGACCGCGGGCCAAGTAGATTGCCCGGCGTGGCAGAAGCGGCAGAAGATTCGCTCGCAACCGAGAGAAGCGAGCAAGATCCGGTCGGTCTCGCCGAGATCGCGGACAGCTTCTTCCGCCCGCCGGTCCGCGACCTCGTCCCGTACGAGCCTGGCAAGCCGGTCGAGGAGGTGCAACGCGAGCTCGGGCTCGAGCGGGTCGTCAAGCTCGCGTCGAACGAAGGGCCCTTCGGGCCTTTTCCGTCGGCGCTCGAGGCCATCGCCCGCTGCGCGCCGGAGCTGAACCGCTACCCGGACGGCGGCGCTTACCGGCTACGGACCGCCCTTGCCGAGCTCCACGACGTCCGCTTCGAAGAGGTCGCCGTCGGCGCGGGTTCCGACGGGCTCGTCGACGGCCTCTCGCAGGCCGTCCTCGACCCTGGCGACGAGATCGTCTGCGGCTGGCCGTCCTTCCCGAGCTACGTGATCGACGCCAAGAAGATCGGCGCCACTCCGACAACGGTGCCTCTGAAAGTGGCGCGCTACGACCTCGAGGCGATGCTCGAGGCGATCACGCCGCGCACGAAGCTCGTCTACATCTGCCATCCGAACAACCCGACCGGGACGATTAACACGCGGGCCGAACTCGACGGCTACTTCGAGAAGGTCCCGGAACACGTCCTGACCGTCCTCGACCAGGCCTATCTCGAGTACATCGACGACCCCGATTACCCCGACGGGATCGCGGAGTACCTGAAGGCCGGCCCTAAGGTCGTAGTCCTGCGGACGTTCTCGAAGGTCTTCGGGCTCGCCGGGCTCCGCGTCGGCTACGCGCTGGCGGCGCCCGCCGTAGTCACCGCCCTCGGCAAGGTGCGGCGCGCCTTCGACATCACGACGCCCGCGCAGGAGGCAGCGCTCGCCAGCCTGAACGATCCCGAGGAGATCGGGCGGCGCCGACGCGAGAACGCGCTCCAACGGCCAGAGGTCGAGCGAATCCTCCGCGAGCACGGCCTCGCGCCGGTTGGGCCCGCCGTCGCGAACTTCCTCTACTGCGAGCTCGGCGAGGACTCGCGGCCGCTGTTCGAGCAACTCCTCCGCGAGGGCGTGATCGTTCGGCCGACTCACGGCTTCGGCGGGCCGAATGCCGTGCGGGTCACCGTCGGCACCGCCGAGGAGAACGCGTTCCTCGCCGAGGCGCTTGACCGCATTTTGCGACCGGCCGTTCGCGCCTAGTCCGAAAAACCCCTCTTTCGAGTCGACAGGACGCTGTTACCGTTTCAGGGGCCGTGAGCCGCCTCGTGACCGGGCGCCAGCTCGGGCTCCTCGGCCGGGAGCCCGGTTTCCGCTCGCTCTTCCTGGCGACGCTCGGATCCGGCCTCGGCACCTGGCTCGCGCTCGTCGCGCTCCAGATCGACGTCCTCCATCGGACCCACTCCCCGATTTGGATGAGCGCCCTCCTGATCGCGGACATCCTGCCGACGCTGCTCGTCGGCCTGCTCGCGGGGCCGCTGGTCGACCGGCTCTCCCGCCGCAGCCTGATGATCGGCGCCGACCTCGTCCGCTGCGGCGTCTTCGCCACGCTCCCGTTCGCTCCGAACGCGACGACGATCGTGGCCCTGGCGGCAGTCACGGGCGTCGCGACCGGTTTCTTCCGCCCGGCCGTCTACGCGGGACTGCCGAACCTCGTCTCGGACGCCGACCTCCCCGCGGCGAACTCGCTGCTGCAGACGATCGACAACTCCAGCTGGGCGCTCGGCTCGCTCGTCGGCGGCGCGCTCGTCGCGGCCAGCGGTCCTCATCTCGCCTACTGGATCAACGCCGTCACGTTCCTCGTCTCGGCGACGCTGATCGCACAGATCCCGCAACGACTCCTCCAGAAGGCGAAGGCCGAGACGCGCGGCCACTGGCGCGACCTCGGCGACGGCCTCGTGCTCGTCCGCCGTTCGCGGCCACTGCTGACCGTCCTCATCGCGTGGAACATCGGGATGGTCTCGAACGCCTTCGTCAACGTCGGTGAGCCGTTCCTGGCCACCGACTCGTTCTCCGCCGGCAGCTTCGGCCTCGGCCTGCTGATGGGGTGCGCGGCAATCGGTCTTGCCGCCGGGGCCTACATAGCCGGCTCCTGGATCGAAGAGCGCGGGCTCCCGAACGTCTACGGCGCCTCCCTCACGATGATGGCGATCGGCATCGGCGGAGCCGCCGCCTCGCCGAACGTGTGGGTCGCCGCGGTCTGCGTGATCGTGTCAGGCGCCGGCAACGGCGCCGCGATCGTGTGCAACGCCCTGCTCGTCCAGCGCGGCGCCCCGGACCGGCTCCGCGGCCGCGCCTTCACCGTTCTGATGAGCTCGAGCGTCACCGTGCTCGCGCTCGGCATGGTGCTCGCGGGCCGCCTGACCGATTCCTTCGGCCCCCGCTGGATCTGGGGCGCCGCTGCCGTGCTCTCCGCGGTCGCGGCCGTAGTCGGCTACGCGCTCGCGCGCGGCACCTCCGTCTCGACTCCTCATCTCGCTGAGCCGGCCGAGCTCCACACCGCGACCGAAGTCGAGGCGCCGCCGGTCCAGGCCGGAGAGCGCGCGATCTAGAGTTCGGGCCATGGCAGCCCGCCGCGACTTCACGCGCGAGTCGCTCGCCGCGGGCGTCCGTGCCGGCGAGAAGCGCGCGCTCGCACGCGCGATCACGCTCGTGGAGAACTCGGATCCGCTGGCGTACGACCTCGTCCGCGAGGTCTACCCGGACACCGGCCGGGCCTACGCCGTCGGGATCACCGGCCCGCCTGGCGTCGGCAAGTCGACCCTGATCTCGGCGCTTGTACGCCATGTCCGTGAGGCCGGCACGACCATCGGCGTGATCTCGGTCGATCCCTCGAGCCCGTTCACGCATGGAGCCCTGCTCGGGGACCGGATCCGCCTCTCCGACCACTTCCTTGACCCCGAGGTCTTCATCCGCTCCATGGGGACGCGCGGCCACCTCGGCGGGCTCGCCGAGGCGACCCTGCAGGCACTGCTCGTCCTCGACGCGGCGGGGAAGCAGCTCGTCTTCCTCGAGACCGTCGGCGCCGGCCAGGGTGAGGTCGAGGTGATCGGGATCGCCGACACGGTCGTGCTCGTCCTGATGCCCGGTTCCGGCGACTCGATCCAGGCGCTGAAGGCCGGGATCATGGAGATTCCGGACGTGATCGCGATCAACAAGCGAGACCATCCCGCCGCGAAGACGATGCAGAACGAGGTGCGCTCGATCCTCTCCCTCGACAAGAACAGGGCCTGGCGGCCGCCGATCGTGATGACGGAAGCCACGCGCGGTGAGAACGTGCCAGAGCTCTGGGCGAAGATCGAGGCCCACCGAGAGTTCCTGGTGGGCGAAGGACTGCTCGAGCAGCGCCGACGGGAGAACCTCGCTCGCGAGGTCTTCGCCGTCGCGTCGGCGCGGGCGAAGGTGCATCTGGAGCGCGCGGTGGAGGGCGACAATGAGCTGCGGCGGCTGCTCGACGAGGTTCAGAATCGTGAGCTCGACCCGCTCACTGCGGTTCGCGAGATCATGGAGAAGGTCTTTCACGTCTCGGATGGCGACGGAAACCACAGGCCCGACACTCACTGAGATCGAGGCGGCGCGCCGCGGCCTCGAAGGCATCGCGCGCGTAACTCCGGTCTATGGCTCGGAGACGCTCTCGCGGCTGGCCGGGCGGGAGGTCGTGCTCAAGGCCGAGAACCTCCAGCGGACCGGATCGTTCAAGGTGCGCGGCGCCGTGACGCGGATCGCCGCGCTCTCGGACGCGGAACGGCGCGCGGGCGTCGTGGCGGCGAGCGCAGGCAACCACGGCCAGGCCGTCGCGTGGGCCGCGCGCGAGGCCGGCATCCCCGCGGCGATCTTCGTCCCGCAGGACGCGCCGACCGCCAAGGTCGAGGCTTGCCGGAACTATGACGCTGAGACCGAGATGGTCGGCGCCGCGTTCGAGGACGCGCTCGCCGCGGCGATGGCATATGCGGAGGAGACCGGCGCCACCTTCGTCCATCCGTACGAGGACGAGACGGTGATCTCCGGACAGGGCACGATCGGATTGGAGCTCGCCGAGCAGGTGCCGGAGGCCGCGGTCGTGCTCGTCCCCGTCGGCGGCGGAGGGCTCTCGGCGGGCATCGGGCTCGCGCTTCGCGCCGTCAAGCCGGACGTCCGCGTCGTCGGCGTCGAGGTCCAGCGCGATCGCTACACGATCGCGGACGGGATCGCCGTCAAACAGCCGGGAGCGCTGACCTCGAGGATCCTCCCGGACGTTCTCGACGACATGATCACCGTTTCGGACGACGAGATCAGCAAGGCCATCGTGCTGATCCTCGAACGGTCGAAGCTCGTCGTCGAAGGGGCCGGAGCGGTGGGAGTCGCGGCGCTGCTGGCGGGCAAGGTGGCGGGGGAGGGGCCGGCCGTCGCCCTCCTTTCGGGCGGGAACATCGACGCGACGATGCTCATCTCGGTGATGCGCCACGGCCTGACCGCGGCCGGGCGTTACCTGGTCGTCCGCACGCACCTCGCCGACAGGCCGGGCGAGCTGATCAAGCTTCTGTCGTTGATCGCGGCGGAGCGCGGCAACGTCATCTCGGTCGAGCACCATCGCGAGGGCATGGACATTCCGGTCAACGAGACCGAGGTAGAGCTGACGCTAGTCACGCGCGACGAGGAGCACTGCCTGCAGCTTCTGGCCGCGATGGCCGAGAACGGCTACGCCGTAGACCGGCTCAGCTAGGAGGGTTCGGCGAAACAGCGTCTGTGCCGCCGGCGCACGCTGCTCTCCCCTTGGCAGCGTCCTCAGTCGCGCCCATATCTACGGATATGGACGCTCCCTGCGTCCTCCCCAGGGAACGACCAGCGCACGCCGGCGACGAGCGCCATTCCGCCGAACCCTCCTAAGAGCCGCAACGTCTGAAGCCGACGGTGGCGCCGCCTCGCGCCTCCCAGTCGGAGATCCCGCCGTGGAGCACCGGTCGCGCGTCGACGCCCGAGGCTGCCAGCACGCTCGCGGCGACGACGGCACGAGCGCCGCTTTCGCAGATCGTCACGACCGGCCGCCCGTCCTCCTTGAGCTCGTCGCCGTATTCGCGGACGAGCCGGTACGGGATGTTGCGGCTGCCCGGGATGAAGCCGTCGTCGCGCTCGTGCAGTTCGCGGACGTCGATCACCTCCGCGCCGTCCTCGAGCAGCCCATCGAGCTCGTCGACCTCGACGGGCTTCAGCGTCTCCGTCTCCGGGGCATGAAGCACGTAGCCGCGGAGGTCGAAGATCCCGACCGCGTGCAGCCGTCCGGCCGCGTCCTCGGCCTGCTCGCGCGTGTCCGCGAGGATCAGAGGCGCCTCGTTTGGAACGAGCACGAATGCGGCCCTTGTCGCGAAGCCGCGGCGCGAGAGCGGGACGTTGATCGCTCCCGCGGCGTGGCCGGCGACGAAGACGTCGGCGGGCCTTACGTCGAGGATCGGGGCCTCGAGCTCGTCTCGCTCGGCAAGCGGCTCCAGCGCACCGACGAACGGCCCGCGGTTGAGCTCGACGATCCGCTCCAGGTTCGGCGGCCGCGGGGCACGCGTGAGAGCCGAGGCGCTCACGAACTCCTCGACGTCCCCGGCGCCGAGCATCGGGTTGAAGCGGCGCTCGAAGCCGATCGTCGTCGAGGCCTTCGAGCTCATCGACGCTCCGCAGAGCGACCCCGCGACGTGTCCTGGGTAAACCTCGACGCCGTCCGGTAGCTCGAGCAGGCGCCGCAGGCTCGCGTAGAGCTCGCGCGCGCCGTCGACGGCCTCGACCGCAAGGTCGGGCCGCGCGGCATCGCCGACGAACAGCGAGTCGCCCGTGAGCAGGAGCCATGGCTCGTCCGCCCGGGTGCGGTCGATCACGGCGAAGCAGCAATGCTCGGGCCGGTGTCCGGGCGTGTGGATGACCCGAAGCACCACCTCGCCGAGCACGATCTCCTGTCCGTCCTCGAGTGGATCGTGCTCGTACTCCGCCTCGGCAGCCGAGTGGATCGCGACCGGGATCCCGTGTTCGAGCGCGAGTCGACCGTGCCCCGAGACGTGATCGGCATGCGTGTGGGTCTCGAGCGTGCGGGCGATGCGGACGTGTTCCTGGTCGGCCGCCGACAGGTACTGCTCGATCGAGTAGGAGGGGTCGACGACGACGGCCTCGTGCGTCGTCTCGTCGCCGACGAGGTAGGACGCGCAGCCCAGGTCGTCGTCGACGAACTGTCTGAAGATCATCTCTCTCGACCGTAACACCGGCCGCGGCTTGTTTTCTTGAAGCGTTAAGCGGCACCGACAACGACTCCGCCAAGGGGCTTCTTGCCCAAGGGCGTGGTCAAGACGGCCGCGGCGGCAAAGCCGCCACGGCCTCTAGCCGGCATCGCAAGCGACGCCTCAGGTAGCCAGGAGCCAGCGCCGCAAACCGAGGAAGACGAGCCCGCCGACGAGGGCGGCTCCGCCGAGGGCAGCGACGACGATCACCCACGAGGGCGTGCCAGAAGAGTCGCTGCTCGGCGGCGGTAGGGCGACCCCGTTCGCCGCCGCTATGCGTCTCGTCGCCGTGGCCGCATGCACGCCGAGCTTGTCGAGGTCGCTTGTGCCGGGCTTCGGCAGCCGGGCGAGCGCGGGCTTGCCCTTCCCCGCCAAGGGGCCGTAGACGCCATAGCCGTTCGGCATCACGATCAGCGTCGTTCCCTTGTAGCGCGCGAACTGGAAGAGCTCCTTGCCAAGGAACTCGGCGTACGGCTGCGGCTTCAGCCAGAGGCTCTGGATCAGTCCGAGGTCGCTCGGCATCGCGATCACGGCTACGCGGATCGGGTGCTTCTTCTTGGCGGCGACCTGCGTGATCTTCAGAAGGTCGCGGCCCGAAGCGGCGCTCTGCGGGTTCTTGATCGAGAAATAGACCGTCGAGAAAGGGAGCACGTCGCTGGCCGGATCGCCGTTCGCGCGCGCCGCGCCCGCGGAAAGCGCGGCTGTAGCCGCCGCGAGCACCAGCGCAATCCCGACCTTCACGCCGCGCATCATCCGTCAGCCGATCGTGTCGTGAACCAGCAGGACGACGATCACGATCGCGGCGGCGCCGGCACCGAGCGCGGCGATCGCCGCGAGCAGGCGGATCAGCACGGCGCGGCTCATCCGGCGGCCTTGTCGACGAGGAGAACCGTGAACGGCCTCTGTCCGGGCGGCGCAATCTGGAACCCGAGCCCCCAGTGGCCCACCATCACGAGCGCCGGAGCAGCGCGGCCATATGTGCCAGGCGAGGTCTCGGTCAGGTGGTAGGCCTGCTGGCCCATCTCCATGTCGAGCATCGTGAAGTCGAGCGTGACGTCTGCGTTCCGAACGGGCTTGCCGCCTCGCGTGATCGCGACCTGGAACGAGTTCGGGACCGCGGCCTTGTTCGGCGCCACCCGGACGGCGACCCGGTAGCCATTCTGGTTCACCACCTCGGTGACTGGGCCAGGCCCGACGTGCGCTTGGGCACGGCCGACCGAGGCAAGGGCCTTGGATGGAGGCGGCAAGCTCGAGAGAACCGCCGCGGCCAGCACCGCGCCGGCGACCAACACCGTCTCCCCGCCGACAAGGCGCCGCAGCAGGCGCGTAGTTGGCACCCCGAGCTCGGGCCGTAGTGCGCAGGCCTTGAAGCGCGGCACCGTGCGCAGCAGGTTCCCCGACGCGAGCAGGAGCGCCGCGCCGAGCAGCGCGATCTTGACGAGCAGCGCCTTGCCGTACGAGGTCTGCCAGAGCGACGCGAGCGTGGGGAGGTGCTGCACGGACGACCCGATGCCGGCGCCGATCAGGACGAGCACCGAGACGAGTGCAACGTTCGAGAAGCGTGGGATGCAGACGACGAGACCGGCAACGCGCCGCGCCGTCGGCAGACTTGTCGCGAGGACGACGAGCCCGATCAAGCCGCCGACCCACACGGAGCCCGCGGCGAGGTGGAACCAGTCGAACGCGATCGACAGGCCGCGGGGCGAGGTCTGGCCCGCGTGGCCGACGGTCGCCGGGACGAGCAGACACGCTGCGGCGGCCGCGAGCGCGCCGGTCAGGGCGATCACCGCCGCGATCGAGCGTTCCCGACGTTCGGGCCGGTCGAGCCAGATGGCAACGCCGGCAGCGGCGGCGAAGAGCGCGAAGACGAGCTCGAGGTCGAGCCAGCCGCGTCCGAACGCCGAGACGCGGATGAGGGGAAAGAGCGCGCCGAAGCTCCAGAAGGAGCGAAGTGCGAAGTCGGCCGTGGCAAGCAGGAAGTAGACCGGGATGGCGAGCAGCGCCACGAGCGACGCGACGCCGAAAGCGATCGTCACGGCGCGGAGCCGCGTTCCAGACACCCGTGCGACCATGGGTCTCGCAATCGCGATCCGCAGCACGAAGAGCCCGATCGCGGCCATTACCGACAGGAAGGCGATCCAACGGGCGGTCACTAGCTTCGGCGTCGCCGCCGTCTCCGAGATCGAGGGGATCGCGAACTGCGGGGCGGGCCCCGCGTTCGGCCCGACCGCGAACGTGAAGGCGCCGCGGACCGGGTGCCCGTCGACCGAGATCACGCGCCAGTACACGAGGTACCAGCCCTCGTCGAGCTTCTTCAGGGGGACGACGAGCGTGTCCGCATTCGTGAGTGAGCGGGTCGGCGGCCCGGTGGTCATCTTGTCGCCCGCCGCGTTCGTCACCGAGACGATTGCGAAGCGCGGCTCGACCGGCTCGCTGTAACGGAGCGAGACTTCCGTCGGCGGCGTGTTGACGACACGGCTGGCCACCGGATTCGTGTGTAACAGCGCCGCATGCGCCCAGGCTGCGGCCGGCAGGGCCAGTGACGTCGCTGCCGCGGCGAACGCGATCAGGATCCCGCGTCTCATGCGAGCGGCCGCGTTCCTCCTCGCATTGCCAGCGCGATACCGGAAAGCACGACGGCGACGCCCGCGACGGCGAGCGCGATGATCGCGAACGTCGAGTTGCCGCCCCCTCCGAGCGAGGACTTGGCTTCGATGGTCGGGGCCGGCGTGTCAGAGGACTCCGGCCCTGTCCAGTTGACGATCGACCCGTCCGAGTACGTCTGGCGGACCGTGAAGGTGTACGTCTTGCTCGAATCCGGGCTGGCCAGGAACTGGAAGACGGCGTCCTCCTCCGTCGCCACGCGGCCGCCGGTCCAGGTGACCTTCTGGATCACCGCGTTCTCGCCGGTCCCGGTCTGCTGGAGCTGCCGCTCCCAGCCGACGGCGGGGACAAACGAGTCGATGGCGAAGCCGCTCGGCGGCGTCATTTCGACCTTGGTGGTCGTCAGCCCTTCCTTCTCGGTCGGGACGGCGAGCGTGAAGAGCTGCAGGGTCTTCGACTTGGCGATCGGCGGGCTGATCTCGGCGTGCGCCCACGCGGACGAGGCGAACGCCAGCGCGGCGAGGGCCGCCGCAGCGCCGGCGAGCGCGCGTGCGCGCACGCGTTTGGGGTTCATGGTCGTGCTCTCCTTTCGTTCCTGGAAACCGCGGCGAGCGCCGAGGCGACGTCAGGAGAGGCGGGGTGGCGCGCGCGCGCCGAGCGCACCGACGAGCGCCGCGCACGGTGCGAGGCCGGCAAACGCCGGCCGAGAGCCGCGCACGATCCCGACCGCGCGGGCCGAAGCGGGGATCTGTGCGAGCGTGCGCCGCATCCAGGCGAAGACGTGCTCGAGCGCCGCGGCGATGGCGGCCGCTACCAGCGAGAGTGCACCGAGAACGGGGATCGCGTTGCGGTGGACGGGGCCGGTCAGACAGTGAATCCCGTGCCAGCCGAGGCCTTGCCGCCAGTGGATGTACGACTCGAGCAGCGCGAAGGCCGGCATCGTCACGAGCCAGAGCCCGAGCGCGCGCCCGGCAAGCAGGCTGAGACGCAGGCGTGGGGGCGCGACGAGGGGCCGTGTCTCGAGCAGCAGGCGTTCCCGGACGCCGAGGGCGGCCAGCGAGACGACCGCGACCGACGCCACGAGCGCGAGCGCGGCGGAGCCGACGGCGACCGCCGGCAGTCCTGGGCCGCCCGCCCGGTGCGAGAGCTCGGCGGCAAGCGGCGAGGGCGACAGCGCATAGACGATCGTCCGCGAGCCGAGCACGACGAGCGCGGCCGCACCCGACCAGGCGAGGGTGCGTCTCATTGAGCTTTCAAGACGTAGGGGACCGTCACCAGTTTGCCGCCGGGCTTCGTCTGCAGGAAGAGCCTCCAGGTGCCCGCAGTCGGCAGCAGAATCCCGATCGTCAGCTTCCCGGGCGCGGCGCTCGTCCCAGTCACCTTCGCTCCGGCGAGCAGGGACGTACAGCCGGTTGCCCCCGGCGCGCAGACGTGAGTGTGAAAGTAGTCGAGCGTCCCGACGTGGAAGAAGATCGCGTGCGCGAGGGCGCCGTACCAGGGCACGAAATGCGCCGGGTGTCCGGCGGCGTCGGTGACGTGGACGGTCATCAGCGACGCCTGGATTGCGCGTACGCGCGGACGCCGCGGCGCCGTGAACGTGAAGCCTCCGATGTGCTGGACCGGCTTGTAACCCCCGAGCGGCTTGGGCTCGGGCACCCCGCGCACCTGGACATCCCTGAAGAGCTGGAAGTTCGGGACAGGCCCGCCGTTCTGCGGATAGGCGTCGACGATCACCCGGTACCGGCCCGGCGCCGGGAAGACGACGCGCTGCTCGAACCGTCCACCTGGCTGCATCGGCGGATGCCGGTGGATGATCGTCGAGAGATCGTCGCTGACGATGATCAGGTGGACGCCGGTGTGCGGCCCGGGGCCGGTGCGATAGGCCGTCAGCGCAGACCCGGACGGCTGCTTGATCGTGAATGCGACCGTCGTCGGCTTCCGAGGCGAGATCTCCCCAGGCGGCTGAAATCCGCTCAGCTGGTAGGTCTTCGCCGGCTGGATCGTGATCTGCTTCGCGCTCGAGGACGAGCACCCGGCAGCGAGGGCAGCGAGCAGCACAAGGGGGGCGAGGCGCCGCATCCTCGATCAGTGTAGGGAGAGCGGGAAATTCAGAGCCCGAGGTGCCGGGCGATCACCATCCTCTGCACTTCGTTCGTCCCCTCGCCGATCTCGAGGATCTTCTGGTCGCGGTACAGCCGCGAGATCGCGAACTCGTCCATGTAGCCGTAGCCGCCGTGGACCTGGAGCGCCCAGTTGACGACGCGGTTCGACATCTCTCCGGAGTAGAGCTTCGCGATCGCCGCATCCTTGCCGAAGGGTCGGCCCTGGTCCTTGACCCATGCGGCCTTGTAGACCAGGTTCCGCGCCGCCTCGATCTCGGTTGCCATGTCCGCGAGCCGGAACTGGATGGCCTGAAACTTCGCGATCGGGCGGCCGAACTGCTGGCGCTCGTGCGCGTACGCCGCCGCGAGGTCGAAGGCGCCCTGCGCGAGCCCGACCGCCATCGCGGCGACCGAGATCCGGCCGCCGTCGAGGATCTCCAGGAATTGGGTAAAGCCCTGCCCGCGCGGACCGAGCAGGTTCTCCTCCGGCACCGCGCAGTCGCGGAACGAAAGCTCACGCGTGTCCGAGGCGTGCCAGCCCATCTTTTCCATCGGCGCCGAGATCTCGTAGCCGGCCGTCCCGTTCGGGACGATCAGGTTGGAGATCTCGTCCTCGCCGGTGCGTGCGGTGATCGTCACGCAGGCGGTGATCTCGGTACCGGCGTTGGTGATGAAGATCTTCGAGCCGTTGATCACCCACTGCCCGTCCCGGAGCTCGGCGGTCGTGCGCGTCGCCCCGGCGTCGGAGCCTGCATCGGGCTCGGTCAGCCCGAACGCCGCGAGTCGCCGGCCCGAGGCGAGGTCGGGCAGCCACTGCCGCTTCTGATCCTCGCTCCCGAAGTAGAAGATCGGCAGCGTTCCGAGCGAGTGGTGCGCGGCAACCGTGATCGCGACCGACGAGTCGATGCGCGTCAGCTCCTCGACCGCGATCGCGTAGGAAAGCGTGTCCGCGCCGCCGCCGCCGTACTCCTCGGGGATCGTCATGCCCATCAAGCCGAGGCCTGCGAGCTCGGCGATGAGGTCGTAGGGGAAGCGGTGCTCTCGATCGAGCTCCTCGGCGACGGGCGCGATACGGGATTCGGCGAACTCGCGCACGGTGTCGCGGACGAGCTGCTGCTCTTGCGTGAGGTCGAAGTTCAAGCGGCGGCGACGAGCCGGTCGGCGAGCTCGCAGATCAGGCGGACGCCGTAGCCGGTGCCGCCGCGCTGCCAGAGGTAATCGTGCCGGGCCCAGGTGAAGAAGCCGGTTCCGGCCATGTCGATGTGGGCCCATGGGCCCTCGCCCGCGAACTCGTGCAGGAACTCGGCGGCGAGTACCGGCACACCCTGCGAGCGGATGTTCGAGTTCTTCAGGTCGGCAAAGTCGGAGTCGATGAACCGTCGGTACCGCGGGTGGAGGGGCCAGGGCCAGGCGTGGTCGCCGCTCGCCTCGCCGGCCTCGACGACGAGCGTCCGCCAGTCGGAGTCGTTCGCGAAGACACCTGCGTAGAAGTCGCCGAGCGCGCGCTCCATCGCCCCCGTCAGCGTCGCGAAGTCGACGATGTGGGTGGCGCCGAGCTGCCGGGCGTAGGGGAGGCAGTCGGCGAGGACGAGCCGCCCCTCGGCGTCGGTGTTGATGATCTCGATCGTCTTGCCGTTCATCGCGGTCAGGATGTCGCCGGGCCGGTAGGCACCGCCGCCGACCGCGTTCTCGGTCGCGCCGACCACGCCGACCGCCCGTAACGGCACCTCGAGCTCGTTGAGTGCGCCGAGAGCGGCGATCACGGTGCCGCCGCCGGCCATGTCGCCCTTCATGTCCTCCATGTAGGTCGGCTTCTTGATCGAGATCCCGCCGGTGTCGAAGGTGACGGCTTTGCCGACGAGGCCGAGCACGACGTCGCCGACCGGATGCGGCGGCTCGTAGCGCAGGACGATCAGGCGCGCCGGGTTGTGGCTCCCCTGCGCGACGCCGGCGAACGCGCCCATGCCGAGCTCGCGGATCTCGTCGAGTCCGAGGACGTCGAAGCCGAGGGTGTCCGACCCCTCGGCGATCCCGCCCGCGCTTTCGGCCAGGCCCGCAGGCGTCAGGTCGTTCGGAGGCGCGTTGGCAAGGTCGCGCGCGCGGTTCGCCCAGCCGGCGACGACTCCGGCGCGGCCCGCGGCCTCGGCCACCGCCTCGTCCGAGCTGACGATGATCAGCCGCTCGAGCCGGGATGCATCGCCGGCGCTCTTCCAGCGTCGACCCGGGTCGTAGGAGCCGAGCAGCGTCCCGTCGACGATCGCGCGCGCCTGCTCGGTGAGCGCAAGCGGCAGCGAGTCGTCGAGCAGCCAGGCGATGCTCGTCGCGAACTCCCGCGCTGCGCGGGCGACCGTGCCCGCAGCCGTGCGAAGCGCGTCGGCGTCGAGCGCCTCTCGAGCGCCGACGCCCGCAACGGCCAGACGCTCGGCCTCGAGCTCGCCGTTCAGGTGGACGAGCGGCGCCGTCTTCAGCTTGCCGGCGGCCTCGCCCTCATCGACGAGGCGCGACAGCAGGTCGCCGAGCCGGCCGTCGAATGCCGCGAGCCGGCTCGACAGTGGCTCCGACGCTAGCTGCGGTGCGGCGAGGACGTCGGTCTCGACAGACTCGGGCGCTCCGGCTTCGACCTCAACCCGCATCGGGGCCGCGATGCTATCCGACCTCCGTCGTAACCTCCCCCATATGCGGGGCCGGCCTCAACTTCGGCGCCGTCGCGCCGATAGAGCGACCATGACTCTGCGGCAGTTGATCTCTACACGTACGGTCCGGGCGGAACGACACGATCCCGAGACCCTCGTTCAGCTCCACGCGGCGCTCGTCCTCGAGCGTCAGCAGCTTCGGTTGCTAGGCGCCACGCTTGACGATCTCGAGCAGAACCGGCTCGCGATCGTCGCTTGCCAGTGGGAGCTTTCGCGGGCTCTGATCGAGCGCTACCTCCCGCCGGCCGCGACGGCCAGCGCGGCGTAGCGCAGCCGGCCGCCCGCTAGCCTGGGCGGGTGCGGGCCGAGCTGGACAAGCGGGCCATGGCGGCGCTCTCGAGCGGCCATCTCGCGACCGATTTCGCGAACGGCGCGCTGCCGGCGCTGCTCCCGTTCTTCGTCGACAAGTTCGACCTTTCGTACACGCTCGCGGCCACGGCGATGCTCGCATCCGCGGTCTCGTCATCGATCGTGCAGCCGCTGTTCGGGCTTTGGTCGGATCGCCGCGGCGCGATCTGGCTTCTGCCGGCCGGCGTCGCGCTGGCCGGGATCGGGATCGCGCTGGCCGCCGTCGCGCCGTCGTACTGGCTCGTGCTCGTGCTCGTCGTCGTCTCGGGGCTCGGCGTCGCCGCCTTCCACCCCGAAGGCTCGAAGTTCGCCGCCTTCGTCGGCGGGCGCCGCCGCGCGAGCGCCATGTCGCTGTTCTCGATCGGGGGCAACCTCGGCTTTGCGTTGGGGCCGACCGTGGCGACGCCGCTCGTGCTCGCCTTCGGACTCGAGGGCGGGCTGCTGCTCGCGGTGCCGTGCGTCGTCGTTGCGCTCGTGTTGCTGCGGGTCGCCCCATTCCTCGGCTCGTTCGCTTCCGAGCGCGCCCGGCGCTTGGCCGCGGATGGGCCGGATCGAGTCGGGGCGCTGGTGCTCCTGCTGGGCGTGATCGCGTTCCGCAGCATCGCGTGGTTCGGACTGATCACGTTCGTGCCGCTCTGGGAGGTCTCGCTCGGCCACTCGAAGGCGCACGGCAACCACCTCCTGTCGCTGATGCTGCTCGCCGGTGGGCTCGGGACGCTGGCGGCCGGGCCGCTGGCCGACCGATTCGGGCGCCGTCCGGTGCTCCTCGTGAGCAGCGCGGTGACCGCGCCGCTGATCCTCGTGTTCGTGGCCGTCGGCGGCGCCGTTGGGGCGATCGCGCTCGCAGGTGTCGGGATCTCCGTGATCAGCACCTTCGGCGTCACGATGGTGATGGCCCAGGAGTACTTGCCGAGCCGGATCGGCCTGGCGTCCGGTCTCTCGATCGGCCTCTCGATCGGCCTCGGCGGCGTCGGAGCCGTCGCGCTCGGGGCGGTCGCGGACTCGATCGACCTACGCGCCGCGATGTACGTCGCGGCGGGGGCTGCAGCAGTGGCGCTGGTGCTGGCAGCGTTGCTCCCGGCAACGCGGCCGTTGCGACGGCTCCAGGCCGAGCCGGTTGCGCGGTGAGCTGAGGCGTCGCTTGCGACGCCGTTCAAAAGGCCGCGCCGACATGTGCGGCGCGGCCGCTGTACCCCGTCGGGAAGGCGGCGCGGTTGCGTCGCACCTGGTCCAAGACCGATAAGGTCGCCTCAATGGCGACCGAGAGCGTGCGCGAGTTCTTCGAGACCCTCGAGACGCGGGCACAGGGCTCGTCGAAGGCCGCGGGGCTGAACGCGACCTACCTGTTCGACATCGATGGCGCCGGCAAGTGGCTCGTCCGCGTCGAGAACGGCCGGCCCAGGGTCAGCGAGGGTGACGGGACGGCCGACACGACGATCTCTGCATCCGACCAGACGTTTCTGCGGATCGTCAACGGCGAGCAGAACGCCACGACCGCCTTCATGACCGGCAAGCTCCGCGTCAAGGGCGATATGAGCAACGCCATGAAGCTCCAGCAGCTTTTCTAACGAAAAGCAACGGGGGAGCCGAAGCTCCCCCGTCGGTGGACAAGCCGGTCTCGACTAGCGAGAGACGACGAAGTTGCTCCAGCTGCGGACGTAGTCCGGCCGCGCTGAGGCGTCGTTGAGGAATGCGCGGAGCTTGACCCGCTTACCGAAGTGGACCCGGAACGCGGCCGTGGTGGCACCGCTGCTCGGGACGTAGTGCTTCAGCTGCACGCGGAACACGTTCCGCCATGCATGCGCGCGGGCATTCCAGCGCTGAATCCAGACGTAACGGCCGGTGAACGGTCGGCCGGCAACGATGCGCGCGGCGTAACGATTGCGCGCGAACTTGCTGAGCGACACGCGAGGCCGAACGAAGAAGTTCAGCTCGTCGCTGCTCGCCGTCTGATTCGAGGACGTGTACTTCGCGACGACGCGGCCGTTGTAGTGCGGCGAGATGTCGTCGCTGAACGTGCCGTCGCTATTTGTCGTGACCGTCACCGAGACCGGCGCGCGGTTCATCGGGAACTGCGTGATCGTCACCTTCTGGTCGGTGGCGGCCGGTGTGATCTGCCCGGTGAGGTTGATGGTTCCGCCGAAGAAGATGGTGCTGCGGTTCTGGCTGAGAGTCACCGTCGGTGCAGCCGCTGTGGCGGCTGTGGCGGCGGCGAGTGCACCGGTTAAGGCCAGCGCGAGTATCAGCTTCTTCATGCCTGCAAACCCCCCAAAGTTGTTGATTACATCGGAGTACGACTAGGGTTTGCCCGCTTCTCGCTGACCAAAACGGGCTGTTTACCTCGTCTTTACGACTCGAAAGCTGTATTTCAGTCTTCGAGCTCGACGAGCAGCTGGCCGCCCGTGACGCGGTCGCCCTCGGCCACGTGGACGGCGCGGACGACGGCCTCAAAGGGGGCCACAACCGGCGTCTCCATCTTCATCGCCTCGAGCACGACGAGCGGCTGCCGCGCCTCGACCGATTGGCCCTCGACGACCGCGACGCGGATCACCGTTCCGGGCATCGGCGCCGTCAGGGCGCTGTGCTCGCCGGTGTGGCGGTGGTCGTGTGTGGCCGCGTCGGGATCAGGCACCGCGGCGGGTGCGGGCGGAGGCAGGTTGAGGCGCCAGCTCGACGCCCATGGGCCGCCCGGCAACCGGCCCGGCGGGGTCGAGAGCGGCGGGAACTCCGTCAGGAACGCCGTCGTCGTTCGGCCGGCGCGCAGGCCCGGGTGTGCCACGAGCCAGCGGAGGAACGACAGGTTGGTGGTGACGCCGTCGACCTCCGTCTCGTCGAGCGCTGCGGCGAGCCGGTCGAGCGCCTCCGCGCGCGAGCCGCCGGCGCCGATCAGCTTCGCGATCATCGGGTCGTAGGCGACGCCGACCTCGTCGCCTTCGGCGACTCCGGCGTCGACCCGGATCGAGCTCGGCAGGCGCAACCGCTCCACGGTCCCGGCCTGCGGCAGGAAGTCGACGGGATCCTCGGCATAGAGCCGCACCTCGACCGCGTGGCGCTCGAACTGGGCGCGGGGGTCGCCCAGTTCGTCTCCTCGCGCGATGGCCAGCTGGAGCGCGACGAGGTCGAGACCGGTCGCCTCCTCGGTGACCGGATGCTCGACCTGGATCCGCCCGTTCAGCTCCAGGAGGTAGAAGTCGCCGCCGTCGAGCAGGAACTCGACCGTTCCGAGGCTCCGGTAGCCGATCTCGCGGGCGAAGGCGATCGCCGCGGCGCTCATCCGGTCGCGGAGCTCGGAGTCGAGCGCCGGCGAGGGGGCCTCCTCGAGCACCTTCTGATGGCGCCGCTGGATCGAACACTCGCGCTCGCCGAGCGAGTAGACGTTCCCGTGGCCGTCCGCGAGCAGCTGGATCTCGACGTGGCGCGGCCGCTCCAGGTAGCGCTCGAAGAACACCGTGTCGTCGCCGAAGGCCGCACTGGCCTCGCGGCGCGACGCGGCCACGGCCTCTTCGAGTTCCGCGGCGCTGCGAACGACGCGCATCCCGCGGCCGCCGCCCCCTGCGGCCGCCTTGATCATCACCGCGAACCCGATCTCGTCCGGCTCGCCTGTCGGGAGGACTGGCACGCCCGCTTGCGCTGCTGCGCGCTTGGCCTCGAGCTTGTCGCCGCCCCGGCGCAGCGCCTCCGGCGTCGGGCCGACGAAGACGAGGCCGGCCGCCTCGACCGCCTCGGCGAAGTCGGCGTTCTCGGCGAGGAACCCCTAACCGGGGTGGATCGCGTCCGCGCAAGTCTGCTTCGCTGCGCGGATGTGCTCCTCGGAGTGGAGGTAGCCGGAGATCTCGACGACCTCGTCGGCCTCGCGTGCGTGCAGCGAGCCCGCGTCGTCGGGTGCCGCGACCGCGACGGTGGCGATCCGCTCGGCGGCGCAGGCGCGGAAGACGCGCAGCGCGATCTCGCCGCGGTTCGCTACGAGGAGCTTTCGGATCTCCATGCGGCCGGGCGTTTGTCGAGGAACGCGCGCAGCCCCTCTTGTCCTTCGGGGCTTGTGCGTAGACCTGCGGCCAGTCGGGCCGCCTCCTCTGCGCCCGGCCGTTCGCGGATCAGGCGCTTCGCGGCGCGCGTCGCCTCCGGCCCGGCGCTGAGGATCTCGCCGACGACGCGCTCGACTGCGTCGTCGGGCTCCGCCGCCACCTCGTGGACGAGGCCGATGCGCGCGCCGGTCTGGGCATCGAAGCGCTCGCCGGTCAGGAAGAAACGTCGCGCCGCTGCGGTGCCGATTCGCGGGAAGACGAACGGCGAGATCACTGCCGGGACGATCCCGAGCTTGACCTCGGAGAAGCCGAAGACGGCATCAGGCGCCGCGATTGCGACGTCGGTGCAGCACACGAGCCCGGAGCCCCCGCCGAGTGCGTATCCCTGCACGCGGGCGACGAGCGGCGCGGGACAGGAGTCGATCGCCTCCAGCATCCGGTAGAGACGAAGCGCGTCCTCGACGTTCTCCTCGAAGGAGAGGTCGATCGCGGAGCGCTGCCAGTCGACATCGGCCCCGGCGCAGAAGCTCTCGCCGTCCCCGGAGAGGACGACGGCACGCGCATCCCCGACGTCCGCGAAGGCTTCGGTGAGCTCGCGGATCAGCGCGGCGTCGAACGCGTTGCGGCGCTCGGGGCGCGCGAGGGCGATCCGCAGCAGCGGGCCGTCGCGCTCGATCCTCAACGCGGTCACGGACGCGCAGCTTAAAGTCGTATTCATGCTCAAAGGCGCCCTCGCAGCCGCAGTGACCCCGCTTGCAGGCGGCGGCGAGACCCTCGACGAGGACGCGTTCGACCCGCTGGTCGGGTTCCTCGAGAGCGGCGGGCTCGATGGGCTCCTTGCGCTCGGCACCACCGGCGAGGGGATCCTCCTCGGCGACGCCGAGCGTCGGCGCGCGGCGGAGCTGTTCATCGCGGCGCGTCCGGACGGGTTCGCCGTTGCTATCCATTGCGGCGCCCAGACGACTCGCGAGACCGAGGAGCTCGCGGCCCACGCCGCCGACCTCGGCGCCGACGCCGTCGCGGTGATCGGGCCGCCGTACTTCGCGCTCGACGATCGCGCATTGCTCGAGCACTTCACAGCGGCTGCCTTGGCGTGCGAGCCGCTGCCGTTCTACGTCTACGAGTTCGCGGCGCGGAGCGGGTACGCCGTCCCGCTCGTCGTGCTCGACCGCCTGCGCGAGGAGGCGCCGAACTTCTCCGGACTCAAGGTGTCCGACCGGCCGTGGGAGCGCTTCCAGCCCTACCTGGTCGAGGGCCTGGACGTCTTCGTCGGGCCGGAGGCGCTGATCCAGCAGGGGCTTGCGGGCGGCGCCGCCGGAGTCGTCTCCGGTCTCGCTACGGCATTTCCGGCCGAGGTCGCAGCAGCGGCGCGCGGCGTCCCGGGGCCCGATCTCGAAGCATTGCGGGAAGGCCTCGAACAGTTTCCCTTCCACGCGGCCGCGAAGCATGTGCTGCGCCGGCGCGGTGTCCCGATCCGCGAGGATGTCCGCCGCCCGCTGCGCGGCCTGACCGAGGACGAGCGCGAGGCGCTCGACCGTTGGCTCGCATCGTCGTAGCCGGGGCGGGCGCCGCCGGCGCAAGCGTCGCCTACCACCTGGCGGAGCTCGGGGCGGAAGACGTCGTCCTCTGCGACCGAGGCACCGTGGCGGGCGGCGCGACGGCGAAAGCGATGGGCGGCGTGAGGCAACAGTTCTCCACCGCGGCCGAGGTACGGCTGGCGCAGGCGAGCATCCGCTTCTTCGAGGAGCTCGGCGCGCCGTTCTTCCGCCAGGTCGGTTACCTCTTCCTGGCGACGACAGCCGACGGGCTCGAGACGCTCGAGGCGCGGGTGGGGCTGCAACGGTCGCTGGGAGTGCCGGTCGAGCGGGCTTCGGTCCCGGAGAGCGTCCGCGGCGATGACGTCCTCGGTGCGTACGCCTGCTGGCAGGACGGCCTCGCCGATCCGCCCGCCGTCGCCCGTGAGCTCGTTCGGAGGGCTGTGCAGCGTGGGGTGGAGGTCCGGGAGAAGGAGGACGCAGCCTCGCTGGACGCTGACGTTTTCGTGATCGCGTGTGGGCCGTGGTCGGCAACGGTAGGCGCGGGAATCGGAGTGGAGCTGCCCATCAGGCCACTCGCGCGTCAGCTGCTCGAGACCAGCGCGCTCGGCGTTCCTCCGGACCTGCCGATGACCGTCGAAGAGGAGACAGGCTTCCACTTCCGCCGGCGCGGGGATCGCCTCGTTGTCGCGATGTCCGACGCGGCTCCGCGGTGGGGGTTCGAAGAGTCCGTCGACGAGACGGTGTTCAAGGACCGGCTCGAGCGGCTGCGCCACCGCTTTCCCGGAGCCGCCGGCGCGGCGATCGACCGGGCCTGGGCCGGGCTCTATGACATGACCCCCGACGCGCACCCAATCCTCGGACGCGTCGCCGACGGTGTTTATGCCGCCTGCGGCTTCTCCGGCCACGGCTTCATGCAGAGTCCCGCCGTCGGCCGGGCGGTGGCCGAGGAGGTCCTCGGTCTTTCCCCGAGCTTCGACCTCGAGCCCTACCGCCTCGATCGCTTCGCGGATGGCGTGGTCTTTCCGGAGACGCTCGTCCTCTAACCAGTCAGCTTCTAAACCGTCTTAGTTACTGACGCGCGTCAGCAGCTTCAGGGCTCAAGCAACTGACGAAAGGGAGGACGATGAGAACAAAGGCCTTCGCGGTCACGGCAGTCCTCGCGGTCTCGGCGCTTCTCGGGCTCGCGCCGACGGCGGCGGCCGACCAGCCGGTCACGACCGAAGTTCACCTCGACCGGACAACCACGTTCCCGGCCGGAAGGTTTTGTCCGTTCGCGTTCACGGCGCATACCGTCGGGACGTTCCGCGAGACGGTCTACTCGGACGGCAAGGACGTAACCCATGCAGTCGACTTCCACATCACCTACACGAATCCCGCGAACGGGAAGTCGTTGACGACGATCCTGGCCGGCCCGTTCGTTGTGGAGCCGAACGGCGACGGAACCGTGACGGTCACGATCAACGGAAACGACGGCCACCTCACCGAACCTGGCCAGGGGACGATCTTCGCCGGGGTCGGCAAGCTCGTGTACATCGCGGATCCGAGCGACACGTCGACCCCGCTCGCGATCCTCAAGTCGACCGGAGAGCAAGACCCGAGCCAGTTCCCGGCGACCTGCGACGGCCTCTCCTAGAGCTCTTCCCGGGCCCTTCCCCGGTACCGTCCCGCCTCTCAGGAGGCGGGACGGCTTTTTCTGCGAGCTCGGTAGTTCGCCTGTGCGACTCGGTCGGCGCACAGCGTGCAGCAGTAGCGGCGGCTGCTGTTGCGGCTGCGGTCGACGAACGCGCAACGGCAGGGAGAGCCCTCGCAGCGGCCGAACCGGGTCCAGCCGAGGTCACGCATCGCCTCGAGCAGGCCCGCCGTCGCGTATGCGGCGACCGCGTCGAGCCCTTGTCCCTCGTCCGGCCACGTACGCATGCGCCACCGGTTGTCCGCATGTTCGAGCTGGGGCGGGGTGCCGTACTCGGCGGAGAGCCGGTTCAGCAGGCGGACCGCCTCGTCCTCGCTCCGCGCGTCGAAGACGCGGTCGAACCGGCCCCTCAGCCTGCGCGCGCGGTCGACGTCAGCCGGCTTCATGCGCTTCGCCGCTTCGTGCAGGCCGTGCCAGTCGAGCCAGGTCCGCAGGTCGCGGACGTCTTCGATCAGATCCGGCTCGTCCTCGAGCTCGTCCCAAGTGTTGACGAGGTCGACGGCAACGGCGACGCCCGTCCCTCGACCCTCCCTTGTCAGTGGCATAGCCTTAAAAAGGTACTTACTGTTCGAAGGCTAGACCGCGGCCCGAGAGCTTGTCCACCTCGAACCGGCCCTCGACCGTCGCCTCGAGGTCGAACTCCTCCGCGATGTCCGGGTCCTTGCCGATCAGCTCGCGAGCCCGGCTCGGCAGCTCTTGCCGGGCGGCCTCGGCCGACTCCCAGAAGTGGACCGCACCCCAGCGCTCGCTCGCCTCGTCCGATATCCAGGCCTTGAAGCGCAGCCCGGGGACCTCGGCGAACTGCTCCACGGACTCGTCTCGTAGGTAGCGCCGCAGCTCCTCGATCGTGGTGTTCGAGTCGGCGAGGTTCCAGAGAACGATCCGGACCAGCACCCGCGGCTACTCGAAGAACTGCTCGTGATAGGGCAGCTTCTCGAGCAGCTCCTTGATCTTCCGCAGGACGTCGGCCTCCTCGTGGCCGAAGTCGTCGAGGTACGAGTGCAGCGCGCTGCGGATGAGCTTGAGCTCGTCGTTCGTCAGGTCGACGGTGTGGTCGGCCATCAATAAGGCCCTCTCGGCTCGTAGCTTCCTCGGCGCGCCCCCACCGCGACCATCACCAGGCCATCCGGGCCGGCCGTCGGGCCGCGCTCCGTCTCGGGATCGAAGCGAAACACATCTCCCGCGCGGACCGGAATCTCTTCGCCGTCGATCATGTACGTCCCCGACCCACGGATGATCACGTTGACCTCCTCCTGACCGCTTTCGAGCTCGTCGTGGTGGACGCCGTCGGCGTTCGGCGGCAGCTCGAACCAGTTGATCCCGAACGCTTGAAGGTCGATCTCTCGCCGGACGAACCTCACCATCCCGCCCGGCCCGGTCGGCTCGATCTCATCGAGGTTGATCTTCGTGTAGCCCATCCGCCTCCTCTCACATCCGAAAGACGCCGAAGGTCGTCTCGGGAATCTCTGCGTTCAGCGCCGCCGAGATCCCGAGCGCGAGCACCCGCCGCGTATCGAGCGGGTCGATGATGCCGTCGTCCCACAGCCGAGCAGTCGAGTAGTAGGGGTTGCCCTCCTCCTCGTATTTCGCCCTGATCGCGTCCGGATCTGCGTCGCCGACCATGGTCAGAACCGTTGCTGCCTGTTCGCCGCCCATCACCGAGATCCGCGCGTTCGGCCACATCCACAGCTGCCGCGGGGAGTACGCGCGGCCGCACATGCCGTAGTTGCCGGCGCCGAACGAGCCGCCGACGATCACCGTGAACTTCGGCACCTCCGCGCAGGCGACCGCGGTGACGAGCTTCGCGCCGTCGCGCGCGATCCCGCCCGCCTCGTACTCCTTTCCGACCATGAAGCCCGTGATGTTCTGGAGGAAGACGAGCGGGATCTTCCGCTTGCACGCGAGCTCTATGAAGTGCGCACCTTTCTGGGCCGACTCCGCGAAGAGGACGCCGTTGTTGGCGAGGATCCCGACCGGGAACCCTTCGATGTGGGCGAAGCCGCAGACAAGCGTCTCGCCGTAGAGCGTCTTGAACTCGTCGAAGCGGCTGCCGTCCACGATCCGAGCGATCACCTCGCGCGGATCGAACGGCTCGCGGTAGCCGTCGGGGATCAAGCCGTACAGGTCGCCGGGATCAGCCGCGGGTTCCTCGGCCCGCAGGACGTCCCACGGCGGCTGTTTCGGCGCGGGATTCAGGTTGCGGACGATCTGCCGGACGAGCGCCAGCGCATGCTCGTCGGAGGTCGCGTAGTGGTCGGCGACGCCGGAGAGGCGGGTGTGTACGTCAGCGCCGCCGAGCTCCTCGGCCGTCACGTCCTGCCCCGTCGCCGCCTTCACGAGCGGCGGCCCGCCGATGAAGATCGTCCCGGTCCCCTTGACGATGATCGTCTCGTCGCTCATGGCCGGCACGTACGCGCCGCCCGCGGTGCACGACCCCATCACCGAGGCGATCTGTGGGATCCCCTTCGCGGAGAGCCGCGCCTGGTTGAAGAAGATCCGCCCGAAGTGGTCGCGGTCCGGGAAGACCTCCGCCTGAAGCGGCAGGAACGCGCCGCCCGAGTCGACGAGGTAGACACACGGTAGGTGGTTCTGCTCGGCGATCTCCTGGGCACGGAGGTGCTTCTTCACGGTGAGCGGGAAGTAGGTGCCGCCCTTGACCGTCGCATCGTTGGCGATCAGCACGCACTCGCGGCCTTCGATGATTCCGATCCCGGTGACGATCCCGGCCGAGGGCGCCTGCCTGTCGTAGACCTCCCAGGCGGCCAGCGCCGAGAGCTCGAGGAAGGCGCTGCCCGGGTCGACGAGCCGGTCGATCCGCTCGCGCGCCGTCAGCTTCCCGCGCGACCGATGTCGCTCGACGGCCTTCTCGCCGCCGCCGCGGGCGACGAGCTCAGTCCGCTCGCGCAGCTCGGCGACGAGCTGCTCCATCCGCTCCCGTCGGCGGTCATGTTCCTCGCCGGGCTCGACGTGGGACTCCAGCACGGCCATGCCGCGCGCAGCGTATCGCGCGACCGACCCGTCTTAGCGATCGCGACCGACCCCTTGTACGAGACCGGACGTTGTCGTATTTTCAAGGCGAACCGGGGTCAACGCTCTAGGAGGCTTTTTCTTGGACACCTACCACGTCGTGCTCTACATCCACCTGGTCTCGCTGCTGATCGGCATCGGCGCGGCCTCCGTTCTCACCGTCTGCGCCGTCCAGCTCCGATCTGCACGCACGCTCGCGGACGCGGCGCCCTGGGGTCGTGTCGCGTCGAAGATCGGTCGAGTGTTTCCAATCGCGATCCTCGGCCTCTTCGGTTCCGGCGCTTACATGACGTCCGACTTGTGGACCTGGGATACCGGCTGGATCCAGGTCGGGATCGGAGCACTCGTCGTGCTGGCGATCCAGGGCCCGCTTGTCGCCGAGCGCTCGGGGAAGAAGGTCGCCCAGGCGCTGATGGCGAACGGCCCGGGCGACCTCAAGGGTGACGCGCTGCGGAAGACGAGGTACCTCCCGCTCTGGTGGGCGGAGATGAGCGCGATCGGCCTGGTGCTCGGGATCGTCTGGAACATGACGACAAAGGCCGGTCTGGGCAGCTCGATCGCAGCGGCGGTCGGCGGCTACGCGGTCGGCGTCGCGCTTGCGCTGCTGCTCACGCGGCAGCCGAGCACCGAGGCCGCACCGGTCACCGAGCCGACCTCCTGACAAATCTCAGTGGGCCGCTCCCGGCCGCAAGGCAGGGACGGCCCATTGACTCGGCTTCAGGAACGCCGTAGGGTCGCGTGCGTTTTTGTTGGACCGGGGGGTTGTGGTGAGCTGATTACCCCGCGCGCGCCCCCCCGTTACACCCCCCTCGACGGCGGCGGGCGCCGCCCCGCGCGACGGCAGCCGCCCCCCTCCCCCCCCGTCCACAAAACACCCACGCGACCCTACGGCCTTCCTGAAGCCGAGTCAATGGGCCGTCCCGGCCTTGGTAGCCGGGAGCGGCCCACGAGATTTGTCAGGCGGTCGGCTCGGTTGCGGGAGCCGCTTCGGTGCTCGGCTGCCGCGTGAGGAGCAGTGCCAACGCAACGCCGACTGCGTAGCCGCCGACGGCCGCGGCGATCGAGCTGCCCAGGCCCGCCTTCG
>JBQCGP010000053.1:0-14188 GCA_051955535.1 Gaiellaceae bacterium
CGCCACCGCAGAACCGCTCGAGATGGCGACCGCCAGGTCGGGCGAACCGTCACCGTTGAAGTCAGCGCTCGCGAGCGAGCAGGTTTGGGCGCCAGCGGGTAGCGGCGGAGCCGCCACGCGCCGAAAGTTGCCGCTCCCGTCGCCAATCAGAATCCTGACCTCGCTCCGGCTGATGGTGTCCCCTTCGGGAGTGGTCGCGTTGAGGCAGTTGGCGACGGCGAGATCAGACCTGTGGTCGCCGTTGAAGTCGGCAACGGCCACATCGGTGGGTGCGAGCCCCGCGTCGAACGGCGCGCTCGGCACGAACGACGGATCGACAACCTGGGTTCGGGCAGCCCCCGCTGCCACGACGACGATCAGCGCCACGCCGACTCCCACAGCCATGACAGTCCATCCGTAGCGGCGCCGGTCCCTCGCCCTCACACGGCCGATTCTCCGCCCCTCTTGTGATGATCCGGTGTCCCGACTGTGAACAGTTTGTTACAGGACGCGCAACGCAGGAGAAGGCGCCACGCCGGATTCGTACATCGACCTCTGACCCCTCCTTGCAAGGCTCGATCTTGAACATCGGCTCGGTGGCCGGAATCACAGCGACAGCGTCGGGCCATTCGCGTGGCTGCGCTACCGTCGGACGCGTGACCGTGAGTGGTTGGTCCCGCGCTCGTTCTCGGGCGCGTTTTCCCGTCGATCCCTTGCGCTTCTTTTCGGCCGCACAGGTTGCGCGCGCCAGCAGGTACCACCGTCCTCTCTACTGGGCAGCCGCGGTTGAACTCGCGCTTGCGACCGCATTCCTGGTGGCGCTCAGCTGGAGCGCGACGGTTGGCGCGCTTGATCCGCGCTCACTGACCTGGTGGGCGCGCACTCTTGCTTACGCGTCGATCATCATCGTGCTCTTGGCAGCGCTGCGAGCGCCGCTTGCGTTTTGGCGCGGCTATCGGCGCGAACACCGATTCGGCTTCTCAACGCAAACGTGGCGCGGCTGGCTGATCGACCAACTAAAGGCGGTCGGCGTCAATCTCCTCCTTGTGCCGCCGCTGTTGCTCGGCTTTGTCGCGCTCGCTCGAGCGCTGCCCGGCTGGTGGGTCGTACCGGGGGCAGCAGCGCTCGCGCTCTTCGTCTTCCTGTTCTCGTTCCTGGCGCCAGTGCTGCTGGCGCCGCTCTTCAACCAGTACCGGCCCTTGGATCAGGAGCCGCTTCGAAGCGAACTGCGCGCGCTGGCCGGCGCAGCCGGCGTGGCGGTCGAGGACCTCCTCGTCGAGGACACAAGCCGTCGCACGCGCAAGGCCAACGCCCATGTGACCGGTCTTGGCAGGACGCGACGGCTCGTCGTCTCCGACACGCTGCTCGCCGAAGCCTCCCCGGCGGAGATTCGGACGGTGATCGCCCACGAGCTCGGGCACCAGCGGATGCGGCACCTGCTGCTCGGCACCGCACTCTCACTCGTCAGCGTCATCGCCGGCACCGTTGTGGTGTGGGCCTTGTTGGGGACGACGGTCGCCGACCCGCATCGGCTGCCGCTGCTGCTGCTGATCGTGATCGCGCTCACCGTCGTCACCGGACCGGCGGTCAACGCGCTCTCGCGACGGTGGGAGCGGAACGCCGATCGCTTCGCGCTCGAGCTGACGCGCGACCAGGCCGCCTACGAGCAGACGTTTCGCCGGCTCGCGGCGGCCAACCTGAGCGACCTCAACCCGCCCAAACTGATCTACCTGCTCCTGTTCACGCACCCAACACCGCCGCAAAGGCTGGCAGCGGCGGTGGCTCGATGAACGCGCCTGGCAACCAGACTCCCCATGATCCCGACGACTGGTTCGACGAGCCAGAGCCGACGCCGCCACGGCAAGCCGGCCGCCTGCCCGCGCAGGTCGATCCCGATACACAGACCCACGAAATGGCGGCTTCACCAATCGATGACTGGCTCGCGCCCGAGCCGTTCACGCGCAAGCTGCGGTCGCCGCGGGCGGCCCCGATCGCCAATCGGCGCATCCTGATAGCACTCGCGATCGCACTTGCGCTCCTCCTCGTCGGCCTCGCTCTCGGCGGGGTCTTCTCGGGAAGCGGGAAAAGAAGGGCGAACACGCCACCGACGAGGCAGACCGTGCCAACGACGGCGCAATCGGCCACCCCTGTGCCCACCGTTCCTGCCTCGACCCTGAAGCTCGGCGACCGCGGCAACCCGGTCAAGGAGCTCCAACGAGCGCTCAAGTCAATCGGCTTCACGGTCGGAACAATCGACGGCGTCTTCGGCCCATCGACCGAGCACGCACTGATCCGGTTCCAGACCGCGCACAAGCTCAGCCCCGACGGCGTCCTCGGCCCCGCAACGCGCGCTGCCCTGTTAAAGGCGGTAAGGGCGGGGTGACCGTTGGCGAGCTACCGCAGTGGGAGCGGCCGTCACCGGCGTAAGCTTCTGTCGCCATGCCGCTGCCCGAGAGTGCGCGGGGGCTGATCGAATCGGAGCGCTCGCGCATCTCGTAACCTCGGCGCTGACCCGGTAGCTAGCCCGAGTGGTGATGGAGCTCGTCCACGAGCGCGTCAAGCAGATCCCGAAGGCCTTCCGGGAGCCGGCCCTCGGCCCTGCTCTCCATGTCGCGGATCGTCTCGACAACGACCACCTGGCTGTAGACGTCGAGCTCCACCGGACGAGTCGCGGCGACTGCTTCGAACGCGGCAATGACCTCGCCGGCGTCGTCGCGACGGCGGAGCTCCTCGAGCAGCGCATCGCGCGACTCCCACGGGACCACGACCTCGGCACCGGGCACGGATACGAGGACGCGGTTCATGCGACCGGCCCTGCAGAGTCGGGCATGTCGCTGAGTTTAGGAAGCGGATCGAGGCAACGCCAGGTCGGCTGCCAATGGGTTAACACCCGGTAGCGTGGGACGCGTCCGCCGTGTCGCCTACGCGCATCTCAAGACTCGGTGTGCTCGCGCTCGCCGCCGCGGCGACGGCCTGTGCGCTCGCCGGCTGTAGCGGCACGAAGCGCAAGACCGCGGCGCCGGCCGGGCCGGTCGCGTCCACGGCGTCGCGCGACCGTTGGGGGACGGTCTGGCTCTGCCGACCGGGAGAGCGCGACAATCCCTGCCTTTCCGATCTCACCACGACTGTCGTCGGCCCTCACCAAAACACACGCCTGGAGCACGCGGTGCCGGCTGCGAATCCGCCTATCGACTGCTTCTACGTGTACCCGACGATAAGCGGCGAGCGGACGATCAACGCTGACCTCACAATCGGGTTTCGTGAACGGGCGGTCGCCTTGACGCAAGCCGCCCGTTTCTCGCAGGTCTGCCGCGTCTATGCGCCCGTCTACCGACAGGTCACGCTGAGCGCGCTCAACCATCCCCGCCGCATCGCGCTCCGGAACGCACTGATCGCCTACCGCAGCGTTGTCGCCGCCTTTCGCACGTACCTCGCCCACTACAACGCGGGTCGCGGCATCGTCTTCATCGGCCACTCGCAAGGCGCCGTGCTGCTCATACGCCTGCTTCAGCAGCATCTGGACGGTTCTCCGTCGCTTCGCCGTCGTCTTGTCTCCGCCCTCCTGCTTGGAGGGAACGTCACCGTCGCGAGAGGACGCAACGCTGGAGGGGACTTCCGCCACATCCGCGCCTGCGCCTCCCTGCGGCAGATCGGCTGCGTCGTCGCCTACTCGAGCTTTGCCGGCAAGCCGGAGACGAACAGCCAGTTCGGCCGCACCACCTCCGCCGCCGGAGTGGCATCGCTCGCGCCACCCGACCGCTCGGCTGACAGGCGGATTCTGTGCGTCAATCCCGCCTCGCCCGGCGGCGGCGCCGGAAGGCTGGTGCCCGCCCTGCCCTCGTTCGTGCTCGCGTACCTGTCGACCCGGGGGATTCCGCGCGTCTCGACTCCCTGGGTGGCCCTGCCGGGACGCTTCACCGCTCGCTGCGAGTCGTCCGGGAACGCGACCTGGCTCCAGATCAGCGAAGCAGGCGGCGGGACTCCGCTCCTCGGCCGCCTGCAGGATGCCGCAATCGGGCTCCACATTCTCGATGTGACCGTCGCGCTCGAGAACCTCGTTCGCCTTGTGCGAGACCAAGCGACGGCCTATACGCAGGCGAGGTAGGCGGCGAGCTTGACCGCGCTCGTGCTTCAAAGCGCAAGCTGAGGTTGCCGAAAGTGGCAACGTGCGAATTTCCAGCCTCCCATATGATGAGCCCCACTCAAGCACGCACTGAATACGCTGCTGCTGCGCCCTTACCACTGCGTTTCCTAATCTTCGGACGAGCAGCCCCTTCTCGTGGTGAGCGCGCGGCTTCCTAAACCGCGTGCGCAAGTTCGATTCTTGCCGGGGGCATCACGATGCCGCTTCCCTGGAGTCGAGACCGGGGCGGGCCGGGGCTCAGCGGGGCCAACCCCGCCGTACCCCTTTCGACGCCGCGCAGCGAGGAGTTGCGCGAAGTCGCCTTGTGCGGCCTCGTTGCAGCCGTCGCCTCGGCGCTAGTCGTCTTCGCCGTGCCCCGGGGCGGGGATCTTGCGGCCCACCTTTATCGAACCGACCTCGTCCGCCACGGATTCCTCGTCTGGGACAACCTGTGGTTCACAGGGCAATACCCGCTCTCCTCCTACAGCCTCCTCTACTACCCACTCGCTGCACTCGTCGGCAACGCGACGCTCGGCGTTGCCGGTGTTGTGCTGTCGGCGGCGTTCTTTGCGGGTATCGCACGCAGGGAATGGGACCTCGTCGGGCGATGGCCTGCGCGCGTGTTTGCGCTTCTGGTGGTCGGCCAGGCGTTCTCGGCCGCCTACCCATATGAGCTCGGCTGCGCAGCCCTGCTCGGAACGATATGGGCGCTGCAGCGCCGGCTTGTCAAAACGGCCGTTTGCTGCACCCTGCTAAGCCTCGCGTTCAGCCCGCTCGCCTTCTTCTTCCTCGCGCTGACGCTCGTCGCCATCTTTCTCAGCCGACGGCGCGTCGACCGCCAGACGATTGCCGTCGGCGCCGCACTCCTCCTCGCGGGCGGGTTTCAGCTCGGGATCATGGCCCTACTCCCCTCGCCGGGCCTCTACTACCCGTACGGCGCATGGCGCCTGGCCGCCGGACTCGCGATCGCGGCACTAGGCACGACTCTCGCGCTGCATGGCCGGAGCCGACGCATCGCGAGCCTGTTCTTGGTGTGGGGCTGCGCCAGCATCGTGGTTTACGCCTTGCCCTCACCGATCGGGCACAACCTCGTCCGTGCCTCCGTCTTCTTGGTCCCGTTGATGCTCGTCTTGGCAAGCCGAGTGCGCTTTCGACCGTTGTGGCTCGTGTTGCCGGCGCTCGCCGGCGCGTTCGCTGCAAGTGTCCTGCCGTTCTTGCCGATGATCCCGGAGCGTGCATCGGCCGCGGACGCGCGCACCGGCTTCTGGCAGCCGATCGTCCGCTTCCTCGTGACCCACGAGACCGCGAACTTCCGCGTCGAGGTCGTGCCGACGATCAACCACTGGGAGGCCTATTACCTGCCTGCAGCGGGTGTTCCGCTTGCACGCGGGTGGTACCGGCAGCTCGACATTGCCGACAACCCGGAGCTCTACGTGCCGGTGCTCACCTCCGACCTGTACCGCCGCTGGCTTCGGAGCCTAGGTGTCCGTTACGTCGTCGTCCCGAAGCTCCAGCTCGAAGCGATCGACGGGAAACGCGAGGCGCGGATCGCGCGCAACCGCGCGACGGGGCTGCGACGGGTCTGGAGCGGCTTCGACGCGACCATCTACGAGCTTCCGCACCCGACGCCCATCTTGACGGGGCCTGGGCGGGCGACGATCACGGACCTGGACTCGAATCGCATCGAGGGCTCGGTCGCACGGCCGGGGCGGTATGCCCTCCGCTTGCGGTTCAGCCCCTACGAGTCGGTGCGCGGCAACGTCTGTGTCAGCCCGTCGAAGAGCCGGTTGACCCGCCTTGTCGCGCAGCGGTCGGGGCGGTTTGTGATCCAGGCAATCGAAGACCCGCTCGTTGTGGTCGCCACAGCGTTCGAGAGAGACGGGACGCGCGTCTGCTGAAGTTGACAGCGGTTCGGCCGCGGTCTAGACTTATTTACCTATGACTGTAGATAAATGGTACTTGCTTTGATCGAGTTCCGACTCGACGCACGCTCTGGCGTCCCGACCTATCTGCAGCTAGTCCAGCAGGTCAAGCAGGCACTGAGGCTCGGCATCCTCCAGCCGGGCGACCAGGTTCCGACGGTCAAGGAGGTCGTCGGGAAGCTCGCGATCAATCCGAACACCGTGTTGAAGGCCTACCGCGAGCTCGAACGCGAAGGCGTGACCGAGGCTCGGCGCGGCCAGGGGACGTTCATCTCGACGAATCAGCCTGCCGCGGTTCCGGCGGACTACTCCGCACTACGCGCTGCGCTCGTCAAGTGGGTCGAGCGTGCACGCAAGGCGGGTCTGGACGAGGAGGGCATCGACGCGTTGATCGCTGCGACGATGCACGCGGTTTTTTTTGAGGAGGCGGCATGAGCGAGCTCACGCTCGAAACGCACGGCCTCGGGAAGCGGTACGGAAAGAACTGGGCGCTCCGCGACTGCACGCTTGCAGTCCCAAGCCGGAACGGTCGCTGCCCTTGTCGGACCGAACGGCGCCGGCAAGACCACGCTTCTCCACCTTGCGGTCGGCCTCACGACGCCGAGCGCAGGCTCCGTGCAGGTGCTCGGATACTCGGCTCGCAAGGAACCGGCCGTCGTGCTGCCGCGCATCGGTTTCGTCGCCCAGGACCATCCGCTCTACCGGCGTTTTCGACTCGACGAGATGCTGAAGGCAGGCGCGAAGCTGAACCCCGACTGGGACGAAGAGCTCGCGCTCGCACGACTCGAGCGGCTCCGCATCCCGCTCCGCCAGAAGGTCGGCACGCTCTCCGGCGGCCAGCAGGCCCAAGTGGCGCTGACCCTCGCGCTGGCGAAGCGGCCAGAGTTGCTCCTGCTCGACGAGCCGGTCGCTTCTCTCGATCCGCTCGCTCGGCGCGAGTTCTTGCAGTCGCTGATGGAGGCCGTCGCCGACGGCGGGCTGACCGTCGTCCTGTCCTCCCACATCGTCGCGGACCTCGAGCGCGTCTGCGACTACATGATCTTGCTCGCCCACGCGGAGGTGCAGCTCGCCGCTCCGATCGAAGAGATCGTGGCGCAGCACCGCGTCCTTAGCGGCCCGCGCACCGACCCCACCACCGTGGCACGGGTCCACTCGGTGATTCGCGAAAGCCACACCGAGCGGCAGACAACGCTTGTCGTTCGCGCAAACGGCCACCTCTACGACACGCGCTGGCAGGTCGACGAGGTTGACCTCGAGGAGATCGTGCTCGCCTACCTTGGCCGTGGCTCCGACCCGAAGCTCTACGAGAAGGTGGCGTCGTGATCTGGCTCAGCTGGCGCCTGCAGCGGCTGGAGACCGTCCTAGTCGCGGCAGCGCTCGCGCTCGCCGCGGCAGCGCTCATCCCGCTCGGGCTCCACATGGCGGCGGTCTACAGCGACAACGGCGTCGGAGCGTGCCTGGCCCACGGCGGGGCCGGCTGCGGCTCGACCGTCGAGTCCTTCCGCAATCGCTTCGAGCACGCCGGCTCGATCATCCCGTGGCTCAACTTCGTACCCGGCTTGATCGGCGTTCTGTTCGCGGCGCCATTCGTGCTCGAGCTCGAGCATGGCACTTTCCGCTTCGCCTGGACGCAGAGCGTGCCGCGCAGCCGCTGGCTCGCGACCAGTCTCGCCTTCATGATCGTCGCGGCGCTGCTCGCGACCCTCGCCCTGACCGAGCTGATGACGTGGTTCCGTGGGCCGCTCGACCACGTCAACGGCCGGATGGAGCCGAACGTTTTCGATTTCGAGGGCATCGTCCCGTACGCCTACACCTTGTTCGCCGTCGCGCTCGTCCTGGCCCTCGGCGTGTTCACCCGGCGGGCGGTCACCGCGGGCGGGATCGCGCTAATCGCCTATTTCGCGCTTCGGATCGGGCTCCAGGGCTGGGTGCGCAAGGACTACATCGCGCCGATCCGCAAGGTCTGGCCCCCCGGCACGGAAGGGCCGAGCGGGCTCGACCAGTCGTGGAACCTCGTCAGCGGCCCGAGCGACGCTGCGGGGCACTCGCTCCCGCAGTCTGTCGCCCATCAGACCTTGATGGCATGCGGACCGTCGCAGAGCAGCAGCATCGCCTGCATGCGCGCTCACCACATCTACAACCTTGCGATCTACCAGCCGGCCTCGCGCTTCTGGCTCCTTCAGGGAATCGAGGCCGCGATCTTCTCAGGCCTCGCTATCGCGCTCCTGGCGTTCACCGTCTGGTGGGTGCGGCACCGCGTGTCCTGACGGCGTAAGGATCAGCGCTTGCGGCGAAAGAGGGTCGCGCCCAGCGCTGCGGGCGCCGCCAGGAACGCAATCGCGACCCCTTCGAGCGTCAGCGTGGAAGCCGGTGCGTTCGTCGCCTCCACCGGCTTGCTGTGCTTCGCCCGGGCGCGTCGTTTCGGGGCGACCGGCCTTGCGCCGAAATCGCTGCCGCGTGTGCGGAGTTGCCGGATCGGCGGGTGCGGTGGTCGGCGGTGGATCAGACCGCGTGCCGCGAGCAACTCGCCGTAGACGTAGATCGCCTGCGCTCGTGCAGATCCACCGGGCAGGTGAGGATGGAGCGGACGCGATCCCCGTGCGTGGCTCAGGCGCGCCCAATGGTCGAGATAGGTCGTCGGGTCGACTGCGCCGTCGTAGCGCAGCGGCAGCAGCGACCTGGGGTGAACCTCGAAATGGAGGTGGAAGGGCGTCCCGAATGCGTCGCCGGTGTCACCGACGAAGCCGAGCACCGTGCCGGCCTTCACCCGACCCTTCTCGAGGGCCGCGCGGGTGTACCCGGAGAGGTGGGCGTAATAGAACTCGTTGCCGAGCGGGTCACGGACCCAGAGCCGCCAGCCGCCGAGCTTTTCCCACCCGACCCTGTTCAGGGTTCCGTCGGCGACGGCGACGACCGGCGTGCCGAGCGGCGCAAAGATGTCGTCGCCGTGATGCCATGAGACGTCGCTCCTGTTAGCGCCGTATGTGTCGGTGAAGGAGGCAGTTCCGGCCACCGGGAAGACGTAGCGCGGCAGACCGAGCGGCGGCGTGATCTTCAGCGGCTTGTGTGCACGCTGGAGGCGCGCGAGCAGGCGACGGCGATCGGTACGCCGGCCGGTGGAATGACTCTGTTTCACCTGTGAACGGCCGCGTCCCGCCTTCGTGCCCGTTTGGGAGCGAGGGCGATGCGCCGCCCCGCGCGGCGCCGCGGACGCGGGCCGCCGGGCCTCGACGGCAAAGCCTACGACGACGATTGCGCCGCGCGGCAGGCCCGCGTGGGGCGCGAGCAGGTGCACGGCAAGCGCCGTTTCGAGCTCGTGTCCGGAACCGAGCGGGCGCCGTTCCCCCTGCGTCGCGTAACCCCAGGCCGCGACGGGTGCTCGTTTTCCAGCCGGGAGAACCAGTTGCTTGCCCCCGAGACGAAGGCCGCGAAGCGCCGCATGCGGCGCAGGTCCGGCGGGCACCGACCCCCACCTCGCTCGCACGGCGCCGTCGAAGAGCGACGGGGAGGACACGGTCGCCTGGGCCCTGCCGCGGCAGCCCTTGGCCCGCACGTCGACACGCGCGACGCTGACGAGCGCTCCGGTGCCCGGATAAACGAAGGGGCCCGAGCTTCCATGCGCGTGGGCGGGATCCGCGACCAGGACGACCGCCTGCCGGCCCGGCACGAGGAGCATCACGCCGCCGACGGTGACGCAGCCGCGAGCGAGCGCCGGCGTGACCGGCACGCCGACCGGCGGCGTCGCAGAGCCCGTCGACGTGGAAGTGCCGGTGGTCGTGCCGACAGAGGTGGGGACGGTGGTCGATGCGGTCGTCGTAGTCGTCGTGGAATCGGTCGGCCCGACCGACGCAAGCGACGTGCGTGTGATCAGCAGCGATCCGAGCGCGCCGAGCACGCCGACGAGTGCGAGGACCCCGATCCGCATCAGCATGGCGGCCATTATCGCGAGACTCGAACTGAGCGGCCGTCGCCTCCCTTCCCCTTTACGCTTCGTTCGTGCCTCCGCTCCGACCCGGCCCGCATCGGGTTGCACGCCTGCTCGCTTCGACCATGCTCGCCGCTCTGCTCGTGAGTGCAGGCACCGTCCGCGCAGGCTCCCTTCGGCGCCCCGTCGACTCTCGCTTACTGAGCCCGACCGGGCTCGCTGCCGCGCGAGAGCGGGCGGTCGAACGGCTGGCGTCGCTCCGGCTGCCCGTCTTCTGCGGCGGAGGTCGCCTGCCCGAGGTGGCGCTGACCTTCGACGACGGCCCAAGCCCGTACACGCTCTCGCTTCTCCGGCTACTCGAACGCAGGGGCGCGGGCGCAACCTTCTTCCTGGTCGGCGACCGGCTTGCCGACTGGCCCGAGGCTGCCGCAAGCGAGGCGCGGCTCGGAAGCCTCGGCGATCACACGTGGTCGCACCCGCGACTGCCTCGGCTTCGCTACGACGCCGCTGCCTGGGAGATCATCGCCGGCAGGCGGGCGATCGAGGCGGCTTCGCGACACACTGTCCTTCTCTTCCGCCCGCCGTACGGGTTGGCGACGCCGCGCCTCGATCGTCTGGTCGGCCGGCTTGGAATGCTCGATGTGCGCTGGAGCGTCGACGCGGGCGACTCCCTCCCGGGCGCAAACGCGAGGGCAGTGGTGCGCTCGGTCGAAGCCGCTGCGGCCCCCGGCTCGATCGTGCTTCTGCACGACATCCACCCCTGGACGCTGGTAGCGGTGCGCCGCTTGCTGCCCTGGTTCGAACGCCACCAGCTGCGCCTCGTGAGCGTTCCGGAGCTGCTCCGCCTCGACCCGCCGACGATCCGTCAGCTCCGCGGCGATGCGACCGGCCACCACTGCACGCGCCCCACGACGGCACCGTGAGCGATCGGGTCGACGGCTAGAATCGTCTGCCCCGATGAGCACGGTCGCAAATCGCCACGCGGACGAAGTGCTGCTCGAGAAAATGCTGGCCCCGCCGCCTCTCGAGCAGGCCCGCGCCTCACTCGAATTCTGGATGCAGCGTCGGAGCGGTTTGCCTGTCTATCGCCGCCGGGATCGGCGGGAGGCGGACGAGATGGTTCGCCGGTGGCGAATGCGCCTGGCGGCAGCCGAGCGCGCGCGGTTCGGAGCCGGGGTCTTCGGCCTGATTCGCAGGCTGCTCGCCCGCGAGCCTGGGCCGTGGCCGATCTGGCAAGAGCGGACGTTCGTTGCACTCGCGTGGAGGGTCGTGCCGCGTCGCGTTGCACTGGTCGCCGCGGCTGCGCTTGGAGTCGTGCTGCTCTCTTTCGCCGCGATCGGGCTCGGGCTCATCGTTCTCGTGCTGCAGGCGGTGTAGGCCGACATGCCCGTAGTCCTCGTCCTGCTGATCATCGTCATCGTCCTGCTCCTGGCCGGGTCGCTAATCGGGCTAGCTTTCGAGCTCTTCTGGCTGGTGGTTACGGGCTTGATCATCGGCGCGCTCGGGCGGCTCGTGCTGCCCGGCAGACAGGACGTCAGCCTGCTCATGACGGCACTCGTCGGGATCGGAGCGAGCCTCCTCGGCGGCATCCTGGCGGACCTGGCCAATGCCGGTTGGCTCGTCAAGTTCGTCGTGGCCGTCGTGCTGGCCGCAATCGGGATCACGCTCTTCTCGTCGGCCGAGCGAGGCCGCAAGAGCACTGCCTAGGTTCGTCCCGCGCTAGACCGCGTAACCGGTCACGAGCTTCGCGACGATGAAGCAAAGAGCGATCAACGCCGCGATCAAGATGGCCAGGGAAACGACCAAGCCGGCGATCGCCTTCCACGGAGACAAATCCGCCTCATCGGCCGGCTCGAAGTCTGCTGCTGCCGGGCGATCGGTAAGCAGGGACTGTTTTGGCTCTCGGTGTCTCTCCGCAGTCTCGATCATCGGTTCGTCTCGACAAAGCTGGACGACCGTCACCCGAGGTTCATCGTGCTTCGCCCCGAGAGGCGTCGCGGGAAAGTACGGATTCCGCTGATTCGGCGATCCCGGCAGGAGTATGGTCCCGGACCGATAAGGCGGTCCGGAGCCGTGGTCGAACGGACTGACGAACAGCTGCGCGTCGAACTGATCTCGACGGAAGCCGAGCTCGCCGCTCTCGCCCCCGCCTGGGACGAGCTCGTCGCCGCGATGCCGCGCCCGAGCCCGTTTTTGCTGAACGGTTGGCTCCTAGAGTGGTGGCGCCACTTCGGCGGGGGGCAACGATTGGCCGTGGGAGCGGCCTTTCGCGGTGACCGGCTCGTCGGCGGGCTGCCGCTGTTCGTCCGGCGGCGGCTGGGCTTGCGAACCTTGGAGTTCGTCGGCGGGACGAAGGCGGCGCTCGCCGACGTGCTGCTCCGGCCGCAGGAGAGCGGCTCGACCGCGGCCGTGCTGGCCGAGGCCGCTGACGGCCCGGATCACGACTTCGCGAACGTCTTCGGTCTCCCGGCAGAGAGCCGTCTCACCCAGACCCCTGCCTGGCACGACCTACGGCTGATAGAGCGGCTCGAGTCGCCCGTGCTCGACCTCTCCGACGGCTGGGACGCGGTCTACGAGCGCATGTTCCCGCCGAAAGCGCGGCAGAACCGCCGCCGGCGTCGGCGGCAGCTCGAACGGCTCGGTTCGGTCGAGCTCTCGATCGCCCGACGTCCTGAGGAGGTCGGGCCGGCTTTCGACGACGCTGCCCGTCTCTATGCACTGCGCTGGCGGGGAAGGCGCGAGGGCTCGGGAATGATGAGCGCAACGGGCGCGGCCTTCTACCGCTCGGCTCTTCTTCGGCTCGCTGGACAGGGCGTGCCACGGGTGCTGACTCTGCGCGTCGACGGCCGACCGGTGGCCGCGAACGTCTACCTGCTGCTGTCGCGCACGCTCTACGGACTGGTAATGGCATTCGACCCGGCGTTCGCGCGCTACGCGCCGGGGTCGGAAACGCTCTACTCGACTCTCGAGGCCGGGGCCGGCGAGGGCGTGACCAGGGCGGAGTTCCTCGGCGCCGCGACCGGCCACAAGCAACAGTTCACCGACCAGGTCGAGCCGATCTACCAGGGGATCGGCCTCGCACGGACGGTGCGCGGCCGGGTTGGCGCAGAGGCACTTGAGGCGGGGATTCGCGTGCGCCGGCGGGCGAAGAGGTCGGAAACGGCCCGCAGGCTCTACGCGCGCGTCCCCCGGCGGCTCACGGTCGCCGGACCCTCGCCCCCCCATGACGGCTGAACGCGGGCTATCGTTCGCAGGCCGTCGGAGGAGGACATTTGAAAACCGCGCCTGGCCGGGGCAGGCCCGCAGAAGCGCACCCCGCAGGCGCGGACGAGGCCCCTGCGCCTACCTGGTCGTGGTCCAAGACGCTGCTGAGGCGGCTCGTGAGGCGGGACGCAGTCGACGCGGCCGTCGACCGGATTCGGTTCCACATCGACACCTTCCCGTTCGGCCTTTACCAGCCGGTCTCGTCACTGCCCGGTGCGCAGGCGACGCGGGCCCGCGGATCGGAGACCCGCTGGGAGGCGATGCGGCCGGTGCTCGAGGCCAACGGCGTCCGTACCGGGGTCGACATCGGTGCCTGTGAGGGCTACTTCTCGCTGATGCTCGCGGAAGCCGGCGTCTCCACGATCGCACTCGAGGGTAAGCCGTCCAACTACCGGACGACGCTCTACGCCGTCCGTCGGAGCGGCCTGGAGAACATCGGCGTTCTCGCGCTCGCGCTGACGCCCGAGAACGTCGAGCTGATGCCGTCCGCCGACTGCGTCTTGTGCCTGTCGATCTGGCACCACTTCGTCCGCGCCTACGGCCTCGAAGCCGCGACGCAGATGCAGGAGGCGATCTGGCGCAAGACCGGGGTCGTCATGTTCTTCGACACGGGCGAGACCGAGATGACGCCCGACTACGGGCTGCCGGAGATGACACCGGACCCGCGCTCCTGGCTCGAGGACTACCTCTCCCGCACGTGCGCCGGCAGCCGCGTCGAACACCTCGGCCGGCACCGAGCATTCGATCCGGAGGGCGGGACTGTCGAGCGGAGCCTGTTCGCGATAGTCAGGAGCGCCGCGCCGCCTCCGTAGGAGGAGGGGGCTACGCTTTCCGAGTGGCGCGTCGTTCGTCCCCCCAGCAGGCGGGGGCCCCCGCCGGCGAACGCCCGGCCTCGGCCGGGTCGGCGCTGCTCCCCAGGGGGGCGAACCCCGGCAGCGCGTTCCTGTGGCTCGGCAGCCTCCTGCTAGTCGCGCC
>JBQCGP010000054.1:0-21005 GCA_051955535.1 Gaiellaceae bacterium
TCGCTCGCGATCATGGTGACCAGGCGCGTCCCGGGTGTCGCGTAGGTGTGTCCGGCGACTGCCGAGCTCCCGGAGCTAGACGTGCCGTCGCCCCAATCCCACGCGTACTGGGTTACCGTCGCGCCGGTGTTCGGCGTCGTCGTCGCGGTTGCGTCGAAGCCGACGGGCGCAAGGGAGGTGGACGGGGCGAAGCTCGCCGACACGCCCTGAAGACCGCCCGCCGGATGCGTCGCCTCGCAGGCCTTGTTCGTGTTGCTCCATTGCTTCTGGACTGTCCACGTGAGGCCGCCGAACGTCGCGGAGGCTTCCTGGCCGTTGCAGATGTCGGCGATCTCGCCGTTGGTCGCGTCGTACCAGGCGAGCGGCGGCGCGAGTTGCGACCCGACATCGCCGACCTCGGGATCGGTCATCGACTCGACCATCTCGTGGCTCGCCATCGAGTCGAGGTTGCCGGTTCCGGGATTGGAGCTCGCGCCGCAGCCCGAATCGGTCGGCGTGCTCTCCGGCAAGACGGCGTAGGCGAACGGGATCCCATCGAAGTGGGCGTCGGAGTGGTACGCGCAGAAAGTCACGTCCGAGCAGTCGCTGCCGATGCAGATCGTGTACGCAGGGGGGAACATCACGTAGTACTCCGTCACCGGTCCGCCGAAGGCGACTCGAGGCGCCGGGAGCGCCCCGATCGAGATCTGGTGGACGAGCTCGGCCTGCACGTCGCTGTCGTCCAGGTCCGTCGAGGTCGTGCTGGGCGAGATCGTCGCGGTGCCGAGGTAGCGGCTCGCAATAGTGATCGGCTGGTTCGAAGTCGTCCCGGTCCGGCCCGCCGTCTGGTACTCGAGCGCGACGTTGTACGGATTGGAGTTGCCCGCCGCGGCGAACGCGGTCAGGAAGCTCGGGAGGTTCGACGTAAGCGTGGTGTCGTGGCCGGAGCTGCCCCAGAGGACCGTTTCGTTCTCCGCGAAGGGCATGATTGCGCCGCCCCAGTACTTGAAGCTGACTGGAGCGAGCCCGACAAACGGCGAGGGGATCGGGATCGGCCGCGAGAGCGGCGCGATCGGCATGACTCCCCGGACCTGACCCACAGCACTCCCGCTGAACAGCAGCCCTGCTGCGGCGCAGCCCAACAAAACGGCGACTCGCCGGAACCCCACCAGCAGCTTCTACCAGGTCGAGCGGCGGGCGCGCTAGTGCTCTGCCGTGGAGTTGTCTGCGGCGGACGCGTACGCGAGCTGCATGTTCGCGAGCACCTGGTTGAAGTCGCGGACGACCTCCTCGGCGACGGCGCCGTCGAGCACGGGCAGAAGCGCCTTCAGCGCCTCGATCGCCAGCTGCGCCTGTTCGAGGTCCTTGTTTTCGCCGCTGAGGCGGTGGTAGCCGAGCGAGGAGACGGTGTAAACGGTTTGGACGAGCAGGTCCGAGACTTTGAGGCGGCTCAGCTCGGCCTGGAGCTGCTCGACGAGCTCCTGCTCGCTCTCGGTCGGCTGCTGAGGCGGCTGCTCCTCAGCCACGGACGGGCGCTCCGCGGCGGACAAGACCGGCGTAGATCTCCTCCATCGTCGCACCCTCCCGGTACTGGGCCGACTGGCGTTCGGCCGAGTTGGCGGCCGGTACCGCGAGATATTGCGAGGCGCCGAGCTCGTCCGCAACCGGCGCGATCCACTCGAGCAGGCGCTCGAGGTGGGCGCGGGCGTCGCGGACATCGCCGGTGCCGAGGTCGATCAGCTCTCCCGAGAGGCCCCAACGTGTCGCACGCCAGAAATTCTCCTCGATCAGCCGATGCGGATAGTCGGGCAGCGGCTCGCCCTCGTCGAGCGCCCGTGCGATCCGAGCGCTGAGCGCGTAGGCGAGCGCTGCGAGCGAGCATGACTCTTCGACTTCCGGCTGGGCGTCACAGATCCGGATCTCCACGGTCGGGAAGGCGAGGTGCGGCCGCACGCTCCACCAGATCTGCGTGTGCTCGGCGATCGACTTCGTGTCGTAGAGGAAGCGGACGTACTCCTCGAACCCGCGCCAGCCGTCGTAGGCGTCCGGGACCCCGCAGCGCGGGAACATGCGCGTGAAGATCTCCGTGCGGGCGGAGTGCAGATGCGTGAAGACACCTTCGACGAACGGCGAGCTCGCGGACACGGCCAACAGCTCTGGCAGGTAGTTCCGGAGCGCGTTGCAGACCGCAACGGCGCGGTCGGCGCCGCGGATGCCGACGTGGACATGCAGGCCGAAGCTGTTGTTGCGCCAGACGACGTAGCGGAGCAGCTCGTCGTTGGCGCGATAGTGCGGCGTGTCGATGATCCGCTGCTCCTGCCACGGGCTCCACGGATGCGTGCCGATGGCCGCGAGCCCAACGCCGACACCTGCCGCGAGCTCGTCGAGTTGCATGCGGCGCTCGCCGACCTTCGCGGCCGCCTCGGCGAAGCTCTCGCAGCGGCCCGTACGGACCTCGACCTCGGACGCGATCAGCTCGCCGACGAGGTGGTCCTCGAGCGCCGTCCCCTGCGCCGCGGCCTGGAGCTCCTCGAACCGGTTCGTGAGCGAGAGCGTCTCGGGATCGAGGACGGCGAACTCCTCCTCGACCGCGACCGTGAAGTCCTGACCGTTCTCGTAGGCCTCGTACGCCGAGCGGATCTGCTCGTCGGGGGTGAGTGTCTGCGTATCGCCCACCGGGCCGGGCACTTTAATTGCTGAAGGGTTGCAGCAGTCGCGCCGCTACTTGCTCCCAGCTCCAGCGCCTGACGGCGGCCCGGCGGGCGGCGTCCACGAGCGTCCGGCGCTCGTTAGTGGGCAGCGCGAGCAGGCGCACGAGCTTCTCGGCGAGGTCCTGCGCGTTTGCCGTCTCGAAGCTCGCGAGGTCGCGGTGTTCCGGCGGGTACTCCCCCGCGAGGCCCTCGGCTACCTCGGCCAGGCCGGAGTGGCGTGCGACCAGCGGCAGCGAGCCTCCCGCCGCCCCCTCGGCGGCGACCATCCCGAAGGCTTCCGGGAAGATCGACGGTACGACGGTGACCTCGCAGAGCGGAATCATGTGGACGAGGTGTCGGTGCTCGAGCGGCCCCGTGAAGAGCGTCCGAGGCGGCGCGATCCGCTCCAGCTCGGCGCGGTAGTCGCCGAAGCCGACGACCACGGCGCGGGCGCCGGTCTCGCGCAGGGCTTCGAAGAGGACGTGGACGCCCTTGTTGTAGAGGAGCTTGCCGAAGTAGAGGACGGTCGGCTCGTCGGTCGCGAACCAGGCGGCGAGCCGCTCCGCGTTGCCTTCGTCAGGAAGCCGCTCCTCCGCGTTTCCCGGGTTCGGCGGGTCGCTGCGCGCCTCGTCGAGTAGGCGGCCGAGGGCCTGGTCGCGTGACTCCGGCCGGAACTCGTCGACATCGACGCCCGGCGGCACCTCGTGCACATGGTCGACGTGCCCGACGACCTCTTCGAGCACTCGGCGGATGTGTGCCGTGCCGACGAAGGTCGCGCGCGCCCGCTCGAGGGATCGGCGGCCCCACGCGGAGAGCTCCTCGTTACCGCGCATCGAATACTCGAGCTCGGAGCCGTGCGCCTTGACGGCGAAGGGAGCGCCGGCGGCGGCCCCGACCGGGCCACCGAGCAGGACGTGGTTTGCGAAGACGAGGTCGGCCGGGAGCTCGGCGCGCACAGCCGCGGCATTCGCCTCGACGTAGCGGTCGCGCTCGTCGCGGGTCAGGTCCTGCAACAGCCGCGGCTCGAGCCCCGCATAGCGGTCGAGGATGAAGGTGGGCAGCAGATTGTCCGGTAGCTCGGGGCGCACGACTCGCGCGCCGGCGAGGTCGTAAGCGCCCGGGTCTCGCTCCTGGCAGACGATGACGACCTCGTGCCCGAGGCGGCCCCACGCGCGCGCGAGCGCGCGTGTGTACACGTTCGAGCCCGTGCCGCCGAGCAGGTAGCCGTGCCAGAGGACGATCCTCACCGCGGGAGCTTCGCGGATCTCGCTCGCGAGAGCGCCGCGAGGGCCGTTAGGTCAGGTGGAAGTAGAGCGCGTGCAGGAGCTCGACGGCCGGATTCGATGTGTGGACCTGCACGTCATGCGGCACGTCGAGGAGCGCCTCGGAGTAGTTGAAGATGATCTTCAGGCCGGCCGCGACGAGCTCGTCGGCCACCTCCTGGGCGTTGTCCGCCGGGACCGCGATGACGCCGACGATGATGTTCTTCTCGCGCACCGCATCCCGCAGCTGCCGGTAGTCGCTGACCGGCATTGCGCCCACCTCCCGGCCCACCTTGTCCGGGTCGGTGTCGAACACGGCGGCGATGTTGATCCCGTGCTCGGCAAAGATCGGCGAGCTCGCGATCGCCTGCCCGAGCCGTCCGGCGCCGACGAGGGCGACGTTGTGCTGGCCCTGGGTCCGGAGGATCTTCCGGATCTCGCCGAGCAGCGAGTCGATGTTGTAACCAACCCCGCGCTTGCCGAACCTGCCGAACTGGGACAGGTCGCGCCGGATCTGCGTCGCGTTGATGTTCGTGTAGTCGGCGATCTCCTGCGAGGAGATCCGGTCCTTGCCCATCTTCTTCGACTGGGTCAGAACCTGGAGATAGCGGCTCAGCCGGGCGGCGACACCGACGCCGAGGCGATCATTCGACACCTCGGTTCGTTCGGAAGTTTGTAACACGGCACGAGCATTGTGCCAAAGCCGCTCGACGTGCCGCGAAGGGATGTCACAAGCGCCCGTCCGGAGCCGCAGCTTGTGCGGCCGCAAACCGTCGTCTGAACGGCTCGGGCTGCACGTAGTACGTGCAGACGCGCTCTCCGTCGATCTCGACGACCGGGATCAGCTCGCGATAGCGCGCCTCGAGCTCCGGATCGCTGTCGATCGCAACGGCCTCGGGCTCGAACCCGAGCTCCTTCCCAAGAGCCGCGAGCTCCGCCTCAGCTCTTGCGCAGAGATGGCACCCCGCCGCCTTGAAGAGCACGACGCTCGGGTTACGGATACAAGCCCCGGGTGATCGTGGCGTCCGCGACCCGCCGCACGGCCAGGCCGTAGGCGGCGAGCCGCATGCTCGTCTTGCGCTCGTCGGCGACGCGCCACGTCTCGTTGAACGCGCGTGTCGTGATGTCGCGCAGCTTCGAGTTGATCTCGTCCTCCTTCCAGAAGTACTCCTGGAGCCCCTGCACCCACTCGAAGTACGAGACGACGACGCCGCCCGCGTTCGCGAGCACGTCCGGCAGGATCAGGATGCCGCGGTCGTCGAGGATCTCGTCTGCCGCCGGCGTGACCGGCCCGTTGGCGCCTTCGGCGATGATCTTCGCCTTCACCTGGTCGGCGTTCGAGCGCGTGATCACCTGCTCGAGCGCGCATGGCGCGAGCACGTCGCAGTCGAGCAGCAGCAGCTCGTCGTTCGTGATCGACTCGGCGCCGCGCAGGCCCTCCAGCGCTCCCGTCTCTTGCTTGTGCGCCAGCACGGCGGACATGTCGAGTCCATCGTCGTTGTAGAGCCCGCCGCGCGAGTCGGAGACCGCGATCACCTTCGCACCCTGCTCGCCGAGGAACTTGGCGAGGAAGCTGCCGACGTTTCCGAATCCCTGGACTGCCACGCGCAGCCGGTCCATCCGCAGCTCCTGCTTGCGGATCGCTTCCTGGATGCAATAGAGCGCACCGTGCGCCGTGGCCTCGAGCCGGCCCAGGGATCCGCCCACGTTGAGGGGCTTGCCGGTCACCACGCCCAGCACCGAATGTCCCTTGTTCATCGAGTACGTGTCGAAGATCCACGCCATCACGGACGGGTCGGTGCCGACGTCCGGGGCCGGGATGTCCTTCTCGGGCCCGATCTCGTTGATGATCTCGCTCGTGTAGCGGCGGGTCATCCGCTGTAGCTCGCCCGGCGAGAGCTTTTTGGGATCGACCGCGATGCCCCCCTTGGCGCCGCCGAACGGAATCCCCATCAGCGCGCACTTCCACGTCATCCACATCGCGAGCGCCTTGACCTCGTCGAGCTCGACGTCCGGGTGGTAGCGGATGCCGCCCTTCGAAGGACCGCGCGCGATGTTGTGCGTGACCCGGTAGCCCTGGAAGACGTCGATCGTGCCGTCGTCCATGGTCACAGGGACCGAGACGACGACGGCCTTCTTACAATTCTGCAGGACGTTAACGAGGTTCGGGTCGACCGCGAACAACTTCGCAACGCGGCCGAGCTGCTCCTTGGCGATGTCGTACGGGTTCTCGCGAAGGTGTGATTCCGGGGCTTCGACTGTGGTCACTGACGCTCCTTCGGCGCTTGGCGAAACGGAAAGTTGCTGCAAATCGGCAGCTGCCGAGTATAGGCCTTTATTTAATGGTGAACGTGACCTTGCGGAAGGTGGGACGGCTGCCGTCGGGTGGGAAGGCGCCGAGCGTGAGCGTGTAGTCGCCCGTCGGTAGCGTATTGCCGTTCGGGTCGCGGCCGGTCAGGCCGAAGGCGTAGCTGCCGGGCAGCAGGTCGCGCATCCGGACGAGCAGGCCGAGGTGACGGCCCTCGGAATTCGCGAGCACCATGTCGAGCCGGCCGACGGGCTGAACCTGGCTGCCGCCGTCGCCGGAGCTGAGATCTCCGGCCCGGAAGGACAAGACCGCCGGGCTCGTGTCGGAGGGCTTGAAGGTCTTCCGCGACAGCTGCAGCTGCGAGAGAAGCGGCGCGTCGGCACGGCCGAAGGGAATCGCCCAGGGCACGCGGAGCGGCAGCGTCGCCTTGGAGGTGATCTCCATCGTTCCCGCGGCGGCCGGGCCGGGCGTCGGCGTTCCTGCGAACGAGGCCTTCACGCGGACCGTCACCTCGCCGCCCGGCTCGAGCCGGAAGATCGCGGGCGTCGCGGTCAGGGCCAGGCCGGCCCCGCCGGTCTGCGGCAGCGCTACGCGGAGGTAGAGCCGCCGGCTGGAGAGGCTACGCACCTTCACCACCTGGACGGAGCTCCAATTCGGGCGCGCGGCCGGCCCGAAGGCGAGGCTGGTCGGGTCGGTGGCGACCTCGGCGGCCGCGGAGGCGCCGACGTCGACGATGCCGGTGCCCTGCGCCGTCACCGGTGCGTCCGGGAACGGCTGCGCGTAGCCGGCGAGGATGCTCCGCAGACCCTGCGCGTCAAGGTCGGGCCGCGCTTGCGCGAGCAGCGCCGCAGCACCGGCGACGGTCGCGGCCGACGCGCTCGAACCGTTCACCGTTCCATATGCCGCAGTGCCGTCGGCCGCCGCCGAGGGCTCCGACGTCATCAAGGCCACGGCCGGCCCGACCAGGTCAGGCTTCACGCGCCAGTCGAATGCGAGCCCGCGCGACGAGAACGGCGCGATCTCGCCACCCGTGCCGTTTCGCGCCACCTGCGTGGCCCCTAGGGAAAGCGCCGGATGCGCGCCGCGCGCGAGGGCACTCAGCGCTGTGCTGGCGACGTCGTCCGGAACGGCGACGACCGGCACCGGAACGCTCTCGTCGAGACCCAGGCCGCCGGCCGGAATCGCGGTCCCGTACAGGACAACCGCGGCAGCCCCCGCACGGGCGGCGTTCTCGACGGCTGTGACGGGGTCGTCGCCCGCGCGAACGAGCGCTGCACGCCCGGCGACGGCGCTCACACCCTTCGAGTTGAAGAACGAGTCGAGGGACGGCGCCGACTGGTAGCCGTTCGCGCTGGGGCCTGAGCCACGCTCATGCGGCGCAGCGAGCGCCAGCTCGCGCGCCTGTCGCGGCAACACCGCGCCGGCGAGCGGCAGCATCCGGTCGACGAGAACGTCGAGGCCGGAGCGGACGACCACGCGTACCCGCTCGGTTTGGGTGCGCAGGTCGGCGGCGCCGACGCTGAGCGCGGCCGGCGCGGCCCCGGGGCTCGAGAGACTCCCGAAAGCGGGCCCAGCCGGGCCGTCGTTTCCGGCAGCGGTGACGACAAGCGTGTCGAGGTCGAGCGCCCCCTGGATCGCACGTGCGTCCGGCGCGTCTGCGAAGGCGGCGTACGGCGCCGCGAGCGGAACGAGCGCGATCCTCGCGGCGTCGTGTGCGTCGCCGTCCTCGTTCGGATCGACCGCGCGCTCGAGCCCTGCGATCAGCTGGTCGGTGCGGGAATAGATCGCCCAGCCGCCGCCGGCGTCGCGCTGCCAGCCGGCGACCCTGATCGGCAGAACCGAGGCACCCGGCGCCACGCCCCCGAGCCCCTTCGGCCCGCCGCTTCCGACCAGCAGCCCGGCCATCTCCGTCCCGTGGCGCTCGAGCCGCGTCGCGTCGTCCGGCTTGGTTGCAGCGATTGCCTTGAAGTCGCTGTCGCTGAGGATGTTGATCCCGTCCTGCACGTGGCCGCGTAGGAACGGCTGCGCGCGATCGACGCCGGTATCGAGCAGCGCGATGGTGACGCCGCGACCGTCGAAGCCCGGCAGGAGGATCTCGGTCCGGTGCGCGGCGCCGCGCGCGAGCTCGTCCTTTGCGAGCAGCTCCGACGAGATCGTGGCCGGGTACGCAACCCGGACCGGATAGACGCCCGCGACCTCGGGCTCTCGCTCGAGCAGCGCCACCGCCTCGGAGTCGAGCGACGCCGAGAAGCCGTTGATGACACGCGAGTAGTAGTAGTCGACTCGCACCTGCACCCCGTGCTGGGCGAGCGTGCCCAGGACCTGCTGCTGCGCCGCCAGCGCAGCCGTCGTCCACTGCCGCTCCTGCGAGTCCGTCGCGAGGCCACCTGCCGCGGCGACGCGCTCGGCGAGCGACGGCGCCTTGAGGATGACGATCACACGCTGGCCGAGGTCGACCTGCGGCCGCGCGCTTCCAGCCAGGCCGCGCCAGGCCGCCGCGGACGAGGAGAGCGTCGGCGCCGTCGAGCTCGTACCGCCGGCGCCGAGCACGAAGGCAAGCCCCCCGAGCGCGGCGAGGACGAACGGCGCGACCCTACCGAGATGCGTACGCATCGAGATCAAGATAACTGGGCCACGGGACCGCCTCGACGTACCGCGCGGCCGAAGCGATCATCGCGGCGTTGTCGGTGCAGAGCGGCAGCGGCGCGAACGCAGCGTCCGGAAGCGCGGCGCGCAGCTCCGAATTCGCCGCGACCCCGCCGACCACGGCGATCCTCGCCCTGCCGGTTTCGTCTGCGGCCTCCCTGGCGCGGCGGACGAGCGCGCGAACGATCGCCCGCTGGTACGAGGCGGCAAGGTCGGCGCGCCGGCGCTCGAGCTCGCCGTCTCCGAGCTCGCGGACCGTGTAGAGAAGCGCCGTCTTCAGGCCGGAGAAGGAGAAGTCGAGCCCGGGCACGCGTGCGACCGGGAAGTCGTACGCCTCCGGATCGCCCTCCCGTGCAAGCCGATCGATGGCCGCGCCGCCGGGATAGCCGAGACCGAGCAGTCGTGCGCCCTTGTCGAAAGCCTCACCGGCGGCGTCGTCGAGCGTCGAGCCGAGCACGCGGAAGTCGCCGCGCTCGGCGACGTCGACCAGCAGCGTGTGACCGCCGCTCGCGAGCAGGCAGAGGAACGGCGGCTCCACGGGCTCGGGACGCAGGTAGAGAGACCCAACGTGCCCGTGCAGATGGTCGACCGGTACGAGCGGCAGCCTGTTCGCCCACGCAACCGCCTTCGCGGCGGAGAGGCCGACGAGAAGCGCGCCAACAAGGCCCGGCCCCTGCGTGACCGCGACCGCCTCTGCATCGGCGAGCTCCACACCCGCCTGCCCGAGCGCCTCGCGTAGCACGGGCACCACCAACTCGAGGTGCCGCCGCGAGGCGACCTCCGGAACGACGCCCCCGAAGCGGGCGTGGAGATCCGCCTGTGAGGAGACGACGTTGGCAACGATCTTGCCGTCAACCGTGACGATCGCCGCAGCGGTCTCGTCGCAAGAGGTCTCGATGCCCAGAATCACTGTCCGTTTCGGCCCCGTCCGGGGTCTGACCCCAAACGGGGCCGCGTGTGACGCCAATTGGGCGGAACCGTGCCCTCGGTCAGGCGCCCGGGACGTTCAGGCCATGTCCGGGGTCTGACCCCAGACATGGCCAAAGGGAGCAGGGTCACGCGTCGTCTGGCTCGACGATCGGGTCTTTCCACATGATCAGCGCGTCTTCGCGGTTGTCGGTGTAGTACCCGCGCCTGATGCCACGTGCTTTGAAGCCGAGCCGCTCGTAGAGCGAGACCGCGCCGCCGTTCGAGACCCGCACCTCGAGCGTGTAGCCGCGCCGGCCGCGGCCGGCGGTCAGCTCGAAGAGCCTCTCCAGCAGCGTCGTCGCGATCCCGCGCCGTCGGTGGCCGGGCGCGATGGCCACGTTCATCACGTGCCATGCGTCGACGTAACGCGAGATGACGAGATAGCCGACCAGCTCATGCGTCTCCAGGTCGAAGGCACCGATACAGATCGACGACGGCTTCGCGAGCTCACTCGCGAACATCGAACGGGACCAGGGCGTCGGGTAGGAGGCGCGCTCGATTCGCTCGATCGCGTTGAGGTCGCGCATCTCGAGTCGACGAAGCTCGACCCGGGTCATCTCCTTCATCGCGTCTGCTCCGCGTCCGGCAACCGGAGATAAATGGGCTCGACCGTGCCTGGATCCACGAACTCGCGGGCCAGCTCGGCGTGGAAGCGTGCGCGCGGCGCATGGAGCTCGCTCTCCCGGGGCGGGATCTCCGCGCCGAGTGACTCGAGGACTTCGCGGTAGCGGACCGCGCCGTCGCCGACGCACACCGTTCCGGGCGCGAACGCGAGCTCGGCCGGGGCGGTTACGACGGGCGCGCCGCGGAGGAGCGTGAAGACCTCCCGTCTGCCGGCGTCGACGACCGGGAGGGCGCCGGGCGCACCGGCCGCGAGGGCGTCGAGCGTCGAGACGCCGGCGAGCGGCAGCTCGAGAGCGAACGCGAGCGCGCGGGCCGCCGCAAGCCCGATCCGGACGCCGGTGAAGCTCCCCGGGCCTGTTCCGGCGACGAGTCGGTTCAGCTCGCGCGGTTCGGCGCCGGCCCGTTCGAGCAGCTCCTCGGCATCCGCGAGGACGCGAACCGCCCTGGACGCGCGTTCGGCGACGACCTCGCCGTCGCGGAGGAGGGCGCTGGTCGCGACGCTCGTCGCGGTGTCAAACGCGAGCGTCAGCATCGCCGGAAACCTCACCGAGGAGCTGCGGCTCGTCGCTCGAGAGCTCGATCGTCCTACGTTCTCGGTCCACGTGCGACAAACGTACCGAGACACGCACCGGCGGGAGTGCCTGCGCGGCCGCTTCCGGCCACTCCACAAAGCAGATCGCGTCCTCGAAGTACGGCTCCAAGTCGCCCCACTCCGCCGGGGAAAAGCCCTGGAAGCGGTAGAGATCGAGGTGGGAGACGTCTGGATTGCCCGGATAGCGGTGGCCGATCGTGAATGTCGGGCTCGTGACGGCGACCTCGATGCCGAGCGCTCGACATGCGCCGCGGACGAACGTCGTCTTGCCGGTACCGAGCTCGCCCGACACGGTGACGACATCGCCGGAACGGAGCTCGCCGGCAAGACGCCCCGCGATCGCCTCCGTCTCCGCGGGCGACCCGGAGGTGAGCTCGACCGTGCTCAGAACAGGCCGAGCTGAACCGCAGGCTCGGGAGCGAGCGGCGCAAGCGCCGGTACGGGCTCGGGTGGTGCGATCGAGCGGCCGAGCAGCTCGGGCAGGCGTGCGAAGTCCACCTCGAGCACCTTCAGCATCGCGGGGGTGTAGAGCGCCGCGGCCGGGTGGTAGAGCGGGTAGAGCAGGACGCGGCGACCGCCGAGCGTCGTCTGCTGCTCGACGCCATGGACGCGCGTGATCCCCGTCGGCTTTCCGGAAAGCAGCTTCGTCGCGAAGTTGCCGAGCGTCGCGACGACCTTCGGCTCGATCAGCGCGATCTGCCGGAAGAGATGGCCCTCGCAGGCCTCGATCTCGTCCGGTTGCGGATCCCTGTTGCCGGGCGGGCGGCACTTGAGCACGTTCGCGATGTAGACCTGCTCGCGCTCGAGCCCGATGCCGGCGAGCAGGCGGTCGAGCAGCTTGCCGGCCTGACCCACGAACGGCTTGCCCTGCTGGTCCTCATGGAAACCCGGGGCCTCGCCCACGAACATCAGGTCGGAGGCCGGATCGCCGACCCCGAAGACGACCTGGGTCCGCCCCTGCGCGAGGCGGCACTTCTCGCAGCCCGCGACCTCGGCCGCGAAGGTCGCTAGCTCAGTGGCAGCCACAGCTTCCGCCGCAACAACCGCCGCTTGATCCGCCAAAGCTCGGTTGCTCGGCGGTGCCGTGAGTGGCGAACACGGAGAACTGCTTGCGCACGTTCGCGGTGCCGCAGTCCGGGCAGTCGGGGTCGTGACCGTTCCGGACGAGCTCCTCGAAATGCGACTCGCACTCCATGCACACGTACTCGTAGATCGGCATCGCCGCGGGAGTGTAGGCCTAGCGCCGGACGTGTCGCAAACGCGGTCTACGCAGGGCCGCGCACGCGCCGCCCACCGAGAGTGCCGGTGAGCACCTTCGGCCCGACCGACAGCCGCCCGTGTGCCGCCTTCGTCCCGAGAACCCGCAATGACCCGACGAACCGGGCCGGAAGTATCGCGCCCGTCTCCGGCCTGTTGAGCTGAAGGCTGCCGCTCACCTGCACTCCGGGAACCAAGCTGTACCGCTTGAGCGTGAAGGTTGTCCCGGAGGAGCGAATCGAGCCGCCGAAGAGCCCCGGGATAGCGTGCGCGCCGCTGAAGCCAGTGAACGCGAATGCCCAGGATGCCGCGGCTTCACGCACAGTCTTCGAGACCGCCGCGAGCGTGCGCCCGCGCACGCCCGATCCGAGTACGGCCAAGGACGCCGGGAAGGCACCGATCGGATTGACGAGCAGCGGCGAGCGCGGGCAGCGCGAAGACGGGACGCCTCCCGAAAGCCATGTTGCCACTGCGTTCTGCGCGCAGCCGGTCAGGTCGGTGCCGAGGACGCTGTGGCCGACGCCGGGCACGGTCACGAGGTGACCCTGCGGGAAGCGCGCCGCAAGCGCGGCTCCGTTCGACAAGGGCGTGCGCAGGTCGCGCTCACCTTCGAAGACGAGCACCGGCACGTTCGGCAGCGGCCCCGAACCGATTCCCGGGCGGGCCGCCTGAGGCGGCCAGGTGAGGCAGAAGGCCGCGGGCCCGAGATCGGTCGCCCAGAGGCCGAACGGCCCCGTGGAGCCGCGCGGCAACGCACTGCGGGCGGCTGCGAGCTTGGCCGCGCGCTGCGCGACAGGCGCGTTCGGATCCCACGGGAACGGCCCGTCGTCGCAGACCGTGGCGGCGAACATCCCCATGCTCAGGTCCGTCGCCGGGGTGACAGAGCTCTCGCGGTCGAGCTCGACGAGCCGGAGCAGGGGGCGCAACCGGCCACGGAGCGCCGCATGCACGGCCGCAGGCACCTCGGCTGCGAGGCCGGCGTTGAGGTCGGTGTCGAGGAGCGCCCCGCTCAGGAAATCGATGCCGCTTGCCTGCACGGTTTTCGACCCACCCGCCGCGTTCGCGACCTTGCCCTTGAGCGGGTGCGCGGCCATCCGGTTCGCAAGCTTCGTGACCTCGCCCACGAAGTTCGACGTCGCCGACTTACAGATTCCGCCCGAGCAGAGCGAAGCCAGTCCCTTCGGCATCTGCTGGAGGTCGTCGAGGGCGAATGGGTCGCGGCCCTGCGCGTCGGCGACCGAGTCGAGGAGGAGCCGGTCGACGTGGCTCGGGTAGGTCAGCGCGTAGGCGACCGAGAGCTGTGTCCCGTACGACGTGCCCCAGAGCCCGATCTTGTCGACCCCGAGCGCCTGTCGAACCGCGTCGATGTCGTCGACGTGATCGCGGGTGGAGTAGAAGGCCCGGCTGGGACCGATCTCCGTCGCGCACTTCGAGACGAGCGCCTGCTCTCGCGCCGGCGACGCGAACGGATCGGCCTGGAGCTCGGGACAGCGGAGGACTCCGGACTGGCCCGTCCCCCGGTTGTCGAAGGCGACCAGCGTGTAGCCGGGGAACTCTCCGCGCCAGTCGACTGCGTTCGCGCCGAGCTGGAACGTGCCGGCCGACGCCTGTCCGGGCCCGCCCGCGACGAAGAACAGGACGCCCCGAGGCTTCCCGGGAGCGGGCAGCTCCTCGACGTGGAGGGAGACGGTGCCCGGGGTCGCGCCGCTCCGGTCGAGCGGCACGTTCACGGTCGTGCACTCGAGCCCGTTCTGGCCGCACGGAACGAGAACCGCGCGCGAGGCGGCGGGCGCGCCAGGGGAGGCCCCCAGGGCCGCGCAGAGCGCGATGAGGATGATGAGACCCCGAAACCGCATCGAGAGGCCCGCCACGATACCGGTAGCCAGCTAGGCTTTGGGCGCCCGGTATCCGCTAGGGAACTGGAGCAGAACGATGTTCGAAAGCGTCAACGTGATCGGTCGCGGCCGTGTCGGCTCTGCGATTTCCGCGCGTCTCGACCAGCGCGGGGTCGTGCTGCGCGACGACGCGGAGCTGACGCTCCTGTGCGTTCCGGACGCGGCCATCCGGGACGTAGCCAGGGACCTGGTCCCGGGACATGGCTGGATCGCGCATGTCAGCGGCGGCACGCCGCTCGCCGCGCTCGACCCGCACACCCGGCGCTTCGGCCTCCATCCGCTGCAGACGTTCACGCGCACGAGGGGACCAGAACAGCTCGACGGCGCCTTCGCGGCGGTCACGGCCGAGTCGGACGAGGCCCGGGAGCGCGGCTTCGCGCTCGCCCGCCTGCTCGGGCTGAAACCCTTCGAGCTCGCGGATGACGCGCGTCCCCTTTATCACGCGGGCGCGGCGATCGCCTCCAACTACCTCGTCACGCTGCACAAGGTCGCCGCCGACCTCTTCAATGCCGCCGGCGCGCCGACCGAAGCGCTCGTCCCGTTGATGCAGCGGACGATCGAGAACGGCTTCGAGCTCACCGGCCCGATCGAGCGAGGCGACTGGGACACGGTCGCGGCCCACCGCGAGGCGATCCGCGCCGCGCGCCCGGACCTCGAGCCCCTGTACGACGTCCTCGCGGAGGCGACTCGGGCGTGAAGATCGTCCGCACGATCGCGGAGCTGCGTTCAGTGCCCCGGGGTGGCCGTATCGCCCTCGTCCCGACGATGGGCGCCTTCCACGAAGGACACCTCGCGCTCTTCCGCGCGGCGCGGGAGGAGAACGACCGGGTCGTCGCGAGCCTCTTCGTCAACCCGGCCCAGTTCTCGCCGGGCGAGGATCTCGCGACGTACCCACGCGAAGAAGAGCGTGATGCGGTGTTGGCGGAAGAAGCAGGCGTCGACGTCCTCTTCGCCCCCGAACCGGATGAGCTCTACCCGCCCGGGTTCCAGACCTGGGTCGAGGTCGAGGAGCTCGGCCGGCGACTCGAAGGCGAGCTGAGGCCCGACCACTTCCGCGGCGTCGCAACGGTCTGCCTGAAGCTCTTCAACATCGTCCGCCCCGACCGCGCCTACTTCGGCCAGAAGGACGCCCAACAGGTCGCGGTTCTCAAGCGGATGGTCCGCGACCTCGATCTCGACCTGGAGATCCGTGTCGTGGCGACCGTCCGCGATCCCGACGGGCTGGCGCTCTCCTCGCGAAACGCCTATCTGTCACCCGAGCAGCGCCGGCGTGCACTCGCGCTGCCGCAGGCGCTCTCGACCCGCGATCCGGCCAGGGCGCGCGAGCTGCTTGCCGGACTCGACGTCGACTACGTCGAAGTCGCCGACTTCGACCCGCCCGTCCTCGCCGCCGCCGTCCGGATCGACGGCACACGCCTGATCGACAACGTCCTTTTAGACACGAAGGAGCCGGCATGAGCACCCGTCCCCGCCAGCCTGGTCCTGCAACTCCTGCGCCCGGAAAGCTCGCGCTGCCGGAGCTTCTACAGATGAAGCGGCGCGGCGAGAAGATCGTCATGGTCACCGCCTACGACGCGCCGGGGGCGAGGCTCGCCGACGCGGCCGGTATCGACCTGATCCTCGTCGGCGACACGGCGGCGATGGTCGTCCTCGGTCACGACTCGACCGTCCCCGTGACGATGGACGAGATGCTGTTCCTGACCCGCTCGGTCGCCCGCGCCGCGAAGCGGCCGCTGATCATCGGTGACATGCCCTTCGGCACCTACGAGGCCTCGGACGACGACGCTGTACACAACGCGGTCCGCTTCGTCAAGGAGGGCGGCGCCGACGTCGTCAAGCTCGAGGGCGCCGGCCCTTCGCTCTCGCGCGTGCGCGCAATCACGGGCGCCGGGATCGGCGTGATGGGCCACGTCGGCCTGACGCCGCAGTCGGCAACCGTGCTCGGGGGCTTCAAGGCCCAGGGACGAACGTCCGCACAGGCCCTGCGGCTCTACGAGGATGCGCTCGCGCTCGAGCGCGCAGGCTGTTTCGCGGTCGTGCTCGAGGCAGTGCCCGAAGCCGTTGCGGCGCGGATCACAGAGGCGTTGACCGTCCCGACGATCGGAATCGGCGCGGGCGCGGCGACCGACGGCCAGGTGCTCGTCTATCACGACCTGCTCGGACTCTACGACGGCCGGGCGCCCCGATTCGTCAAGCGCTACGCCGACCTCGCCGCCGAGATCCGCGGCGCACTCGAGCGCTACGCGGCCGACGTGCGCGAGCAGCGGTTCCCGGAGGAGCAGCACACCTACTCGATCCCGGACGAGGAGTTGGCCGAGTTCGAGGGCGAACTAGCCGCCGAGCACGCTCAGCGCTAGGTCGACGAGCGCGATAAGCAGCCCGAACACGCCGACCGCGGCTGCGGTCCGCCCCCAGCTCCAGCGGTTGACTACGCGGATTCCGATCGCAAGGAGGACGACCGACCAGAGCGCGAAAACGAGGGCGAGCGCCAGGAAGACGTGCCCCGAGGATCCTGCGTCCGAGCCGCCGCTTCGGAAGATGTCCCCGCCGTAGAGGGCAAGCCGCACTGGGAGGAGCACGAGCGAGAGCGCCAGCGGCACCGCGGCGAGCGCCAGGAGATGGCGCGCCTGCCGGTAGCTCGTCCTCGCGCCGAGCCAATCGAGAGCCAGGTAGAGGACGCCGCCGGCGAGCCAGTAGTTGACGAGGCCGACGAGCAGGCCGGCGATGAAGAGCCAGACCGGGATGACGATGCCCTGCCTGGCCGGATCGTCGGCGAAGTTGGCAGCCTGCGTCGTCAGCAGCGTCAAGGCCAGTCCGACGAAGAAGGAAATCGCCGCGACCACCTCCTGACGGTCCTCGGCCGCCTCGCGCGAGTCGTTGCGCAGCTCCGCGAAGACCGGCCGCGGCGCCTGGGCAACGAGGAGCGCCCGCAGCCACCACTCGGTGGCTGGGTCGTGGCGCGAGGGCTCGGCTCGCGTGTTCACGGCCTCAGCGTACGCCAACGGCCTCGGACTGTTCCGCAACCTTCGTCGGGAAAAGGCTCAAGTCCATCGACGCTCGTGCCGATGAACGACCGCTGATCTACGGATCAACGGGATGACCTGCGACCCCCCGGAAGGAGATTCGGTGATGACACTGCGGCGTGCGCGAAGCGGCAAGCGCACTTCAATCACGAGGAAGCTTCTTGCGACGTGCGCCGTGCTCGGCGCGACCGCGAGCATCGCAGGGCTCGGAACATTCGCCACCTTCACCAGCTCGACGTCCGCGAGCCACACCGTCGCGTCCGGCACGGTCACGATTGCGCTCGGCGCCACCGGCGCCTCGACGAACCGCCTCAACGTCGACGCGAACGCGATCGCGCCCGGCGACACGATTCAGCGCTCGGTCGACCTGATCGACCAGGGCACGCTCGACCTCGCTTCGGTGACGTTGACCACGCAGGCCACCGCGAGCTCGCTCCTCGACACGGACACGACGAACGGGCTCCAGATGGTCATCGACAAGTGCTCGCAGGCCTGGACTGAGTCCGGGCCTCCCTACACCTACACCTGCGGAGGCACGACGTCGACGGTGCTCAGCTCGCGGCCCGTGATCCAGAGCGGCGTCACGCTGAGCAACCTCAGCTCGCTCACGGCCGGCAACACCGATCACCTCCGCGTCACGCTGACCTTCCCGAGCGGCGCCGGAAACACGTTCCAGAACAAGTCGTCGACGAGTCAGTACACGTTTACCGGAACGCAGCGCGCCGCAACCAACAAGTAGCCGTGGCTATCGCACCGGTCGAGCCGCGCACGCACACGGGGCTCCGGCCGCGCGCCGGCGGGAGAGGCTTTTCGCTTGCCGACCTGGCGCTGCGCGCAGCGCTGGGCGTCGCGCTCGCCGCGTTCCTACTGCTCGCGATCCTTCCTCACACAGGCCTCTACCGGGTCGAGACCGTGCTCTCGAACAGCATGAAGCCCTACTTCGCCGCCGGCGACCTCCTGGTCGTCACGCCGGAGCCACTGCGGGACGTCCGTGTCGGGCAGGTGATCAGCATCCACGTCCCGAACGGCGACCATCACGTCCAGACCCATCGCATCGTCCAGGTCGTCCGCGGCGGCGCGCATCCGGTCGTCCGCACGAAAGGTGACGCCAACGATGCGCGCGATCAGTTCACAGCCCGACTGGACGGCAAGACCGCCTGGCAAGTTCGCCACGTGGTTCCGAAGCTCGGCTGGTTGATCGTCTGGCTACGGAACCCCCTGCTACGGCTGCTGACCGTCTTCCTCGCCCCGGCCGCGTTCGCGCTGTTGGTGGTCCGGCGGATCTGGATCGATCCGGATGACGGTGACGCGGAGGAGGTGCCCGATGCGCCGTCCCGTGTCGCACCTCTTGTCTGAGGACAAACCGCTCGTCTCGCGCCGCGCCCTCCGTTGGGCCGCGCTGATCGGGGCGGCGGCGGCTGCGTTCTCGGTCGTTTCGCTCTCCTTCGCTTCTTTCAACTCGACGACGACGGGCATCTCGATGGCCGTCACGTCGAAGAAGATCTTCCCCGGCGTCCGCTCCACCTCCGCCTGGAACCTCAAGGACGCGTCGGCCGGCGCAGGCGAGGTCGATGCATCGGACGTCTACCTCGCCTCGGGCGACAGCCAGGTCATGACCACCGGCTTTTGGTCGTCGTCGTTCTCGGCGACCCGCTACGTCGAGTTCGACTTCAACAGCTCGAGGCCGGGAGGCGTCCCGGTCTCGACCGCGACGTTCAACTTCAGCTTCGCCGACAACGTCTCGGGCAACACCGCGTGCATCTACCTCGAGGTGTACCGCGCATCCACGTCGACGCTGCTGGGAAGCTACGGAAGCTCGGGGTCGCCGCTCGCGTGTAGCTCGTCCAACACGACCTTCACGACCGTGAACCAGTCGATCGCCACGCAGGTCACGAGCACCGACGTGCTGAACGATTTGCGGATTCGCGTCTACGGCAGGGAATCGGGGAACAAGGCGGTGAAGATCGACCTCGCGACGGTGAGCGGCGCGACCTCGTACGCGAACTACACGATGTACGAGCAGATCTCCCGCGACCGCTCGACCGGAACCGCCACGACGACGAACTGGGCCCTCGCGCTCTCGGGCGACGGCACGAACTACACGTCGGCATCGAACTGGGCGTCGACATTCAGCACGTCGCGCTACCTCAAGTTCACCTTCGACCCGAGCGTGCCGACCAGCGCGGTGATCACGAGCGTCACGCTCAACTACTACTACCGCTCGAGTCAAAACGGCGCCACGTCCTGCTGGTACGGCGAGGCGTACAACGGCGTCACATTGCTCGCCTCGTACGGAAGCTCGGGGACACCCCAGTCGTGCAACACCGGTAACGCGACCTACTCGACCGACACGGTGACGATGAGCCAGCTCACCTCGGCGAACGACGTGAACGCCGTGGCCGACGTGAACAACCTGGCCGTGCGCGCGTACATGAAGGACTCCAGCTCCAAGAAGACGCAGGTCGACCTCGTCCAGCTGAACGTCAACTACTACCTCGATTGACCTTCGTTATCCCCCCTTCGAGTGACGGGCGCACGGTCGTCGGTGCCGACAAGAAAGGCATGCGGCGGAACTCTTCCTCTCGTGCTCGCAAGCTCTTGCTCACGCTCGCTGCTCTCGGAGCTGCAGCGTCGATCGCAGGGCTCGGCACCTTCGCAACCTTCACCAGCTCAACGTCCACGAGCAACACGATCGCGAGCGGCACGCTCTCGCTGACGGCGCCGTTCAGCCGTCTCGGCACCGGCGCGAGCCCGATTGCGCCCGGCGACACGATGCAGCGCGCGCTCGACCTCAGCTACTCCGGCACGATCTCCTTTGCGTCCGCGACCCTGACGACGAGCGCTTCCCCCTCCTCTCTGCTCGACACCGACGCGACGAACGGCCTTCAGATCGCCATCGACAAGTGCTCGCAGGCCTGGACTGAGTCCGGCCCGCCCTACACCTACACCTGCGGTGGCTCGACCTCGACGGTGCTCGCCTCGCGGGCGCTGATCGGGAGCAGCATCGCCCTCTCGAACCTGACGCTGTCGGCCGGCTCGACCGACCACCTGCGCGTCACGCTCACCTTCCCGAGCGGCGCGGGCAACACGCTCCAGAGCCAGTCGTCGACGGTCAGCTACACGTTCTCCGGCACCCAGCGCGCCGGCACCGACCAGTAGCGCGCTGAGCGACGGACGCCCGGCAAAGCCGGGACGTCCTCCAATCGGCGTCGTAAGCGAGCGCCTAAGCGGCCGCGGCGGCGTGCGCTGGCAGCACCTCGCGCAGGAACTGCCCGGTGAACGACTCCTCGACGGCCGCGACTTGCTCCGGCGTTCCGGTCGCAACGATCTCGCCGCCGGCCTCGCCGCCCTCCGGCCCGAGGTCGATCAGCCAGTCCGCCTGTTTGATCACGTCCAGGTTGTGCTCGATCACCAGCACGGTGTTGCCGGCATCGACGAGCCGCTGCAAGACGTCGAGCAGCTTCTCGATGTCCGCGAAGTGCAAGCCCGTCGTCGGCTCGTCGAGCATGTAGAGCGTCCGCCCCGTCGCGATTTTCGAGAGCTCCTTCGCCAGCTTGATCCGCTGGGCCTCGCCGCCTGACAGGGTCGTCGCGGGCTGACCGAGCTTGATGTAGTCGAGCCCCACGTCGTGGAGGGTCTGCAGCTTGCGGCGGAGCTTCGGAATCTTCGCGAAGAAGGCGAGCGCCTCTTCGACGGACATGTCGAGCACGTCCGCGATCGACTTGCCCTTGAAGCGCACCTCGAGCGTCTCGCGGTTGTA
>JBQCGP010000055.1:0-2537 GCA_051955535.1 Gaiellaceae bacterium
ACGAGCTCGGTGAGCCCGTCGAATGGGCGCGCCTCGCCGCGTAGGACGTTCGCGCCCGTCAACGTGGCGACGAACGGATCGGCCGGAGCTGCGACGAGCTTCGCCGGCGAACCGATCTGCCGTAGTCGGCCCTCGACCAGCACGCCGACCCGGCTCGCCAGCGTGGCGGCGTCCTCGAAGTCGTGGGTGACCACGATCGTCGGCTTGCCCGCTTCGCGGAGCAGTGTCTGCAGCTCGCCGCGGACCTCGGCGCGCGTGTGCGCATCGAGCGCCGAAAGCGGCTCGTCGAGCAACAGCACGGCCGGGTCGGTCGCGAGGGCACGGGCAAGGGCGACTCGCTGGCGCTCGCCGCCGGAGAGCTCGCGCGGTTTCGCGTCGGCGAGCCCGGCGAGCCCGAAGCGGTCGAGCAGGCGATCGGCGCGCGCGTGCCGCCCGAACTCGACGTTACGACGGACGCTCAAGTGCGGGAAGAGCGCGTAGTCCTGGAAGACGAAGCCGACGGACCGCTCCTCCGGTGGCCACTCGACGCCGCGCTCGGACTCGAGCCAGTTCGTACCGTTCACCGAGATCTGCCCGCGGGCCGTCACGAGCCCTGCGACCGCCCGCAGCCGCGTCGTCGTGCCCGCGCCCGAGGGCCCGACCAGCGCGACCACCTCGCGCCCGACCGCGAGCTCTACGCCGAGGTCGAACTCGCGGAGCGGAACGTCGAGTGCGAGACGAAGCGGGTCCATCCGGGCAGTAGCTTGAGGGCCAGCAGCACGGCGGCGCCGAAGCAGACGAAGAGCGCGCCGATTGCGAGGGCGGTGTCCAGGTTCACCTCGAACTGGGCGTAGACGGCGAGCGGGAGCGTCTGGGTGACGCCCTGGAGGCTCCCGGCGAAGAGGAGCGTCGCGCCGAACTCGCCGAGCCCGCGCGCGAGGGCCAGCGTCGAGGCTGCCCCGAGCCCTCCGGCCGCGAGCGGCAGCGCCACCCGCGCGAAGACGCGGAATGGGCGTGCCCCCAGCGTGCGCGCCGCGTCGAGCTGCGATTCATCGACGCTCTCGAAGCTGGCGATCGCACCGCGCAGGTAGAGGGGCGCTTCCACGAACGCGACCGCCAGAATGACCGCCAACTGCGTGAACGCGACGTCGATCCCGAGCGCGTCGAGCGTGCCGCCGAGCAGGCCCAGCCGGCCGAAGGTGACGAGCAGCGCGATCCCTGCGACCGCCGGCGGCAGGACGAGCGGCAGCTCGATCAGTGAGAGGAACACCGAGCGGCCGCGGAAGCGGCTGCGGCCGATCGCGTAGGCCGCCGGCGTGCCGATCAGCAGCACTGCGCCGTGGGCGATTGCGCTCGTCTTGATGCTGACCACGAGCGCGTCCCTGGCCGCCGGCGTTCCCAGCGCATGGAGAAGGTCGCCTGGCGGCACGTGCACGAACAGCGCAACGACTGGCACCACGAGGAAAGCAAGCGAGAACGCCGCCGCCGCGACGGCGACGACGGTGAACGCGTGCCTCACTTCGGCCGCTTGGGGAGGCCGAAACCCGCCTGCACGAGGAGCCGGCGTCCGCGCAGGGAGGTGACGCGCTTGATGAACGCGGCGGCTGCCGCGTGGTGGGAGCTCGCCTTGACGATCCCGATCTCGTAGCGGATCGGCGGCTGCGCCCACGAGGGAATCAGGATCGACGTCACCTTCTTGCCCGCCGGGCGGGCGTCGGTCTTGTAGACGAAGCCGGCGTCGCCCTGGCCGAGGGCGATCTTCGCGACGATTGACTTCACGTCCGGCTCCTGGGAGACGACGTTTGCCATGACGCTCGTCTTTATCCCAAGCGAGTCGAGCACCTGGTCGGTGTACGCCCCGACCGGAACGGTCGGGGTCCCGACGATCACTTTCACCCCATGGCGGCGAAGGTCGTAGACGGAGTGAATGCCCGCGGGGTTCGAGCGCGGGACGATCACGATCAGCTTGTTCGTCGCGAACACGACCGGCTTGCGGAGCACGCCGTTGTGGTAGAGCAGCTCGGTCTGCTTCGGGCTCGCGGAGGCGAAGACGTCGGCCGGCGCGCCCGCGTTGATCTGCGCGGCGAGAGCGTCGGAGCCCGCGAAGCTGTAGCGCGGCGCAGGAGCGATGCGCGGGAAGACCTGCGTCAGCGACGCGGCGGCGTAGACGGTGATCCGCGTGGCGCCCGCGCCCGTGAGCGGGAGGAGCAGTGCGAGCAGCGCGAAGAGGACGACGGCCCGCCTCATCGCTCGAGCATCACCGAAGTGGCCTTGACGATCGCAGTAGCCGGCGCACCCGGCTTGAGCCCGAGCTGCTCGACCGCCTCGCGCGTGACGATGGAGACGACCCGGAAGGGGCCCGCCTCGAGCTCGACCTGGGCGAGCAGCCCTTCGACCTTCACCTCGCGGACGGTGCCGCTGAAGCGGTTACGAGCCGAAAGGTCCCCCTGCTCTCCGCCGCGAAGCCGCGCGATCTCGGAGCCTGAGATCACGCGGCGGTTTGCCCCGTCGCGTCGCGTCTTGATCCGGCCGGCGCGGTCCCAGCGGCGGAGTGTCTC
>JBQCGP010000056.1:0-25056 GCA_051955535.1 Gaiellaceae bacterium
ATCATCCGCCCGTCCGCGGAGTACGTCGGCGAGCCGCGGCGCGAGTTCCCTGCGCCGGATCGCGCCTAGACACCGGTGCGCCTGATCCTGATCCGACACGCGGACGCCGATCCGGGCAAGCCGGACGAGCTTCGGCGCCTCAACGCGGCCGGACGCGAGCAGGCGCGCGCGCTCGGCGAGCAGCTGGCGGCGGGCGGTGTCGAGGCCGACGCGCTGCTGACGAGCCCGCTCTTGCGGGCCCGCGAGACGGGCGAGGCGATCGCCGCCGAGCTCGGCTGCGAGAGCGAGCCGAGCGATGCGCTTGCGCCCGGCGCGACCGCAGATGGAGTCCGCGAGGCGGTGGAAGGGCGCGGCGAGACGGTGGTCGTGGTCGGACACCAGCCCGACTGCGGCCGGATCGCCGCCGAGCTCGGCGACGGCACGGAGCCGCGGTTCCCACCGGCCGGAATGGTTGAGCTCGGCCTGTCGTGAATCCGGTCATCAGCATTCGCGGCCTGACGAAGTCGTACGGCGACTTCGAGGCATTGAAGGGCATCGACTTCGAGCTTCGCGCCGGCGAGGTCTTCGGCCTGCTCGGCCCGAACGGCGCGGGCAAGACGACGACGATCGAGATTCTCGAGGGCTACCGCGAGCGCGACGGCGGAGACGTGCAGGTCCTCGGCGCCGACCCCACGGGCGCCGGCCTCGAGTGGCGCCAGCGGATCGGCGTCGTGCTCCAGTCGTCGGCGATGTACGAGAACCTGACCGTCGCCGAGCAGCTCGCCCAGTTCGGGGGCTACTACAAACACCCGCGCCCGGTCGACGAGGTGGTCGCGCTGATCGGGCTCGAGGAAAAGCGGGACGCGCGCGCCCGGCGGCTTTCCGGCGGCCAGCGGCGCCGTCTCGACCTCGGCCTGGCGCTCATCGGCGATCCGGAGCTGATCTTCCTCGACGAGCCGACGACGGGTTTCGACCCGGCCGCTCGGCGGCGTGCCTGGGAGACGATCCGCTCGCTCCGGGCGCTCGGCAAGACGATCCTGCTGACGACGCATTACCTGGACGAGGTCGAGCAGCTCGCCGACCGTGTCGCCGTCCTGCGCGAGGGGCAGATCGTCGCGTCGGGAACCGTGCACGAGCTGATCGGGGGAACGCCTGCGACGGAGATCCGTTACCGGCGGAACGGCGAGGTCGTCGTCCTCGAAACGGATGAGCCGACGCGCGTTCTCCACGAGCTGACTGCGGCGGCAATGAAGCGCGGCGAGGAGCTCGAGGGCCTCGAGGTGCGCAAGCCGAGCCTCGAAGAGGTGTACCTCACGCTGGTGCAGGCGGAGCACGAGTGACCCTTTTTCGTCACGAGTTTCGCGCGCAGCTTCGGCTGTACATGCGGAGCCGCGAGCTCGCGTTCTTCACCTTCGCGCTGCCGCTGATCATGTTCTTCCTGCTCGGATCCGTGTACGGCAGCGACAAGATCAAGGGCGAGGGCAAAATCCGCGCAGCCGACTACCTGCTCGCCGGGATGCTCGGCTACGGCGCGATCGCGACAGGGTTCGCCGGGCTCTCGATCATGATGGTGATCCGGCGCGAGTCCGGAATCCTCAAACGCGTGCGCGCGACGCCGCTGCCGCCGTGGGCGTACATCGTCGCGCTGCTCTGCACCACGCTGGTCGCCTTCGGCTTGGAGGCGGTCTGCATGGTCGCGATCGGACGGTTCCACTTCCACACGCACACGCACAACCTTGGGTCGCTGGCGCTCGCGCTGCTGCTAAGCGCGGCCGCGTTCACGGCGCTCGGCCTGGCGTTGACGGTTCTCATCAAATCGTCGGAGGGCTCGTCGGCAGTGGTGAACGCGATCTACCTGCCGCTGTCGTTCCTATCGGGTGCGTTCTTCTCGCCTCATTCGTTCCCGGCGGCGCTGAAGGCGATCGCGAACGTCTTTCCTCTTGTTTACGTGATCCGCCTCATTCGGGACATCGCCATTCACGACCAGCACATCTGGAATAGGCCCGGCGACGTGGCTGTGATCGCGGCTTGGGGCCTGGCCGGAGCGATCTTCGCGGCGCGCCGTTTCCGTTGGGAGCCACAGGAAGGTTAGGTTTGTTGCACCCGGGAGATATGGCTTGCGATGAATACCGATCCCCCGCTCGCCTTCTACCGCCGCAGCCCGGAGCCGCCGGGCCTCGAGGTTCGCGTCAACTTCGGGATCTTCGCCGGCCGCCCCGCCACCGCGGCTGAGATCGACGACCTCGCTCAGGCGCTGATCCCCAAGGTCGGAGAGGTCGCGATCGTCGCCGAGGACCGGCACGAGATCGGCGAAGACTCCGAGGCTGCCCTGCACCAGGTGCGGATCGAGGTCGACCCGGAGCACATTCCCGGCGACGAGCACGAGGCGGACGTCCTTGCCGGCCGCCTGGTCGAGGCCGCCGAGACATGGGCGCGCGAGTGCGTCGCCGACCGGCACGCGGAGGTAAGTGAGCTTTAAGACAGCGCGAGTCGCCCGCGCACCGAGAGACCGGGTTTAGCGGCCCCGCGGCAAAGCCGGCACGGCCTTTCGGTCGGCATCGCAAGCGACGCCTTAGGTCAGCGAGCTTTAACCGAAGCCCGAGCGGCCGTCCAGGCGAAGCGCGCCATCGCGCGCGGGAGCCTCTGGGCTCCGTCGAGCGTCTCTTCGAGCGCGTTCACGAACCAGTCGACGTCCTGCTCGGAGAGAACGAGCGGTGGCAGGATCTTGAGGGTCGGGGTCTCGTGGCCCGCAACCTGGCTGAGGATCTTGTGCTTTCTGAAGAGCGGTAGGACGACGAGCTGCGCGAACAGCCCCGGGTGGACGCGCTCGAGCAGCCGCCACGAGCGGCTGCCGCCGGCCGGCTCCTGGAACTCGATCGCCCAGATGAGGCCCATCCCCCGCACGTCCCTGACCACCTCGTAGCGCTCGACAAACGGGCGCGTCCGCTCGAGCAGCACCTCGCCGAGCCGGGCGGCATGGTCGGACAGCTTCTCCGTATCGAGCACCTCGAGCGTCGCCAGGCCCGCCGCCATCGCCAGGTCGTTCGGCGCGAACGTCGACCCGTACTCGAACGCGTGCTCGAGCGAATCGAAAACCGCGTCGTACACCGCGTTCGACATCAGCAGCGCCCCGACCGGGACGTAGCCCCCGGAGAGGGACTTCGCGACCGTCAGAAGGTCCGGCTCCAGCGCCCAGTGCTCCAGCGCGAACAGCTTCCCCGTCCGCCCGAAGCCGACCTGCACCTCGTCGACGCAGAACAAGGTGCCGTAGCTGCGGCAGAGCTGCTGCGCGCCTTCGAGGTATCCCGACGAAGGGAAATACGGCCCGTGCCCCTGGATGGGCTCGACGATGAAGACGGCCACGTCCTCGCCTCGCAGGGCCGCCTCGAGCGCGTCGAGATCGTCGAAGGGCACGCGCGAGAAACCGGGCAGCAGCGGGCCGTACCGGTCGGTGAACGCGGCGTCGCCCGCCGCCGAGAGCGAGCCCAGCGTCAACCCGTGGAAGCCGTGCTCGCAGGACACCACCCGCGACCGCCTCGTCGCGGTGCGGCCGAGCTTCAGCGCCGCCTCGACCGACTCGGTGCCGGAGCTCGTGAACAGCACCCGTGCGAGCGACGACGGAGCCCTCTGCAACAAGGCTTCCGCGAGCAGCCCGGGGAGCGGGGAGACACCCATCTGCACCTTGCCCGGCGTCTCGAGCTCGAGTGCCTCGACGAGTGCTGCCCGCACATGCAGGTTGTTGCGGCCGACGTTGTACATCCCGAAGCCGCCCAGCAGGTCGAGGTAGCGCGTACCGTCGGCGTCGTAAAGGTACGCCCCGTCCGCCCGCTCCCAGCGCCGATCGAAGCCGATCGTCCGCAGCAGCCGGATGAACTGCGGATTGATCGTCCGGGCGTAGAGATCCAGCTCGTCGCCCTGGTGCGCGTCGAGCAGCTCTCGGATCATGCTGTGGTCGTCCGCGGCCGCGTCAGGATCCGGACGGAGACGATCGCGCTCCGCTTGATCCAGCGGGCGGCCTCGGTCTCGAGCCACTCGCCCGGCGGCCAGGGCAGCTCCTCGTCCACCTCGCGCGATCCAATCAGGATCCCGACCGCCCGCTGCGCGGAAACCTCCGCCGGCAGAAGCAGGATGTGCGTGCTGGCGTCGCTGAGCGTCACCTCGACGACGTCCGGGTTGTCGGCCTGCGCGACGAGCCAGGAAGCCGGGTCGGCGAGCGCGGCGGGCTCGGTGCCTTCCACGGCCGCGAGCCTAACTAGGCGTGAATGCGCTCGCCAGAGGCCCGCAGGCGGCCGCCCTCGCGGCCCGCGCGGACGGCAAGGATCTCGGCCAGGATCGACAGCGCGGTCTCAGCCGGGGTCCCCGCACCGACGTCGAGGCCCGCCGGCCCGCAGAGCCGCTCGATCTGCTCGGCGGGGACACCTTCTTCGACCAGACGCTCGCGTCGCCGCTCCTGGGTTCGCCGCGAGCCGATCGCGCCGACGTAGAACGCGTCGCTCGCAAGCGCGCCCACGAGCGCGGGCACGTCCCAGCGCTCCTCGTGCGTCAGAGTGACGACGGCAGTTCTGTCGTCGGGCCGAAAGCGCTCGAGCACCTCCTCGGGCCAGGCGACGACGATCTCCCCCGCGCTCGGGATCCGCTCTCGCGTCGCGAACCGCGCCCGCGCGTCGGTCACAACCGTCCGCCAGCCCAGCCCGTTGGCGGCGCGGCAGAGCTCCTCGGCGAGATCGACAGCGCCGAAGACCAGCAGCAGCGGCGGCGGGCCGAGGAGCTCGGCGAAGACGCGCTCGCCCTCGAGCTCGAGCAGCCCGGTGCGCGTCACGCAGCCGTCCGGCGACACCCACCGCTCGCCGGCGCGCTCGCCCTCGACGACCGTGAATGCCACCTGCGGCGCCTCCGGATCCGGCAGCTCGCCCTCGACACGCTCGAGAAACACATCGATTTCGCCGCCGCACGGCAGCCCGACCTCCCAGGCGTCCTCGTCGGCAATTCCGTAGGAGACCAGCCGGGGCTGCCCGCTCGTCAGGACCTCCCTCGCCTGGGCGGCGACGTCACTCTCGACGCACCCGCCTGAGACCGACCCGGCCAGGTCGCCGCTTTCCGAGACCGCAAGCTTCGATCCGAGCGGACGCGGCGCCGACCGGCGCGTCGCGACGACGGTCGCGAGCGCTACGCCTTTCCCGTCCGCCCGCCACTGTTTCACCGCATCGAGAGCCTTTCGCACGAGCCTCAGCCTACCGACCCCGGATTCCGCTCCTGGAGCACCGTCGTCCCCGACGGGCTCCGCCAGACCGGCTCGTAGTGGCGGTCCAGCATCGCGTCCACCTGCCTGTCTCTCCCCTCCAGCGGCTTGCGCTGGAAGAGGACAACGAGTCGCGGTCGCTGCGGTGTCGAGAGCGTCCGCGCGAGGGCCGCCTTCGCGCCGGGAATCGTGTTCAGCGGGTGCGCCCAGATGTACGGCGAGGCCGCCTCGCGATTGGCCAGGAAGTAGAAGTCGGCGCGCGAGACGAACGCGTAGACACGGTTGGCCGGCGACGTGTGCGAGCGGACGTAGCGCGCGACCCGCTGGTCGTTCTCATACCCGAGCGCGTACTTGACCATCTGCTCGCGGCTCGACTCGGAGGCCTGCACGAGCGCGCCGAGGAACGCGAACGCCGGCAGCGCCACCACGGCCGCGGTCGCCCAGCCAAGCGCCTGCACCCGGATGCGCGCGAGCGCCGCACCGCCGAGCAGGCATAGAGGCGGCAGCACCTGGATGTAGTAGTGCGGCCAGTAAAGGCCGCCGACGTTCACGCCCACGACGGCGGCGCCGAGCCAGACCAGTGCGAAACGGAGCTCGGGCCTTCGCCGCAACACCCACAGGCCGACAAGAGCGGCCACCGCCAACGGCAGCACGTCGCTCGCCACCACCGGCAACGACTGGCCGAGGTGCGTGAGCCGCCCCGAACCCGTCGAGGGGTCGAAGTGGTAGGCGACGAGGGCCGTCCAGTACGCGTTCCAGCCTGTGAACCAGCCCGCGAGGGCGGAGGCGCCGAGCGGCACGGCCGCGCCGACGGAAACGAGCCCGACCCGCGCGAGCCTGGGCTTTGCGACAAGCGCAACGGCGAAGGCGACCGCGAGGCCGTCGAAGCCGGACTGCTTCATCAGCAGCGCAGTCCCGCCGAGCAACCCGGCAGCCGCGAGCCAACGCCGGGAGTCCCGGCGCCACGCCACGAGCGCGGCGCCCACGGCCGCGGTCGACGGCACGGCGGCGGCGAGCTCGCCGTTGAAGGTGAAGCCCTCTACGTGCGGCCCGAGCCCGGCGACCGCGAAGAGCCCGCCCGCGAGCAACCCGGTGCGTTCGCCGTCGAAAAGGCGGCCCACCCAGACGAGCAGCAGGGTGATCGCAACGCCGGCGACGACCGCGCCGAGCCTGATCGCCCACGCCGAGTGCGAGATCGAGATCAGCAGCCGGTAAACCAGGATCAGCCCTTGCGGGCGGTCCACCCAGACGCCGCTATAGAGCGCATGACCCCGCGCCCACTGCCAGGCGACGTACGCGTACCCGCCTTCGTCCGGCCCGATGCTGCCGAGGAACGGCAGCCGCACGAGCGCAGCCACGCCCGCCAGCGCCGCCACCGGCGCTGCCCGGCGGACTGCAGCCGCTACTGGCTCGCCACGTCGCGCCGCAGGAACACCAGGTACGCCGCGGCTAGCGGTATCGAGATGTACAGCGCGCAAACCCAGATCGCGCGGGTCACCGGCACCCAGTCCGCGGGCGTGCGCAGAAAGCCGTGCCACGCCTCGAATTGTGTACCGAGCAGGTACGGCCTAATCGCCTCGGTACCGGGCAGGACGCCGAGCAGCTGCATCAGCAGCGCGAACATCAGCGCGCCGACCACCGAGGCGGCGCTGTTCCGCGTCACGGTCGAGAGCAGCAGCGCGAAGCAGGCGATCCCGGCCAGGGGCAGGAAGTAGACGAGCAGGCTGCCGAACAGGAGCACCAGTCCGTGACCCGGCGCAACCTTCGTTCCCGAGAGCGAGGTCAGCGGATGGAAGCCCCAGGCCATGCTGCCGGCGACGAGCCCGACCATCCCCAGCGCGAAGACCACCGCAAAGGTGTACGTGAGCGTCGCGAGCACCTTCCCGGCGAAAACCTGGCCGCGGTCGCGCGACCGGGTCAGGATCGTCTTCAGGGTGTCGTTGTGGCTCTCGGCGGCGACGATGTCGCCGGCGACAAGAGCTGTGATCAGCGGCAGGCCCCAGATCGACATGAAGAAGAGGACTACGAACGGGACCGCGAGACCGGTGTCGCGGATGTAGCGGCCGAGCGGCACGTCGTTCGGGCCTCCGGTCTGCAGGACGAGCACGACGACGAAGACGATCGGCACCAACGTCGCCGCGACCAGGCCGAGGTAGGTCCGCTTCTGGGCGAGCAGCTTCCCAATCTCCCACTCGTAGATGCGTCCGACCGCGGCGATCACGCAACCGCCTCCTCGGTGCCGGGCTGCTCGCCCTCGGTCATGCCGAGGAAGAGCTCCTCGAGGCTCGCGGTCTCCGGGATGAGCGCCGTGACGCCGATCCTCGCCTGCCCGAGTGCGATCGAGAGCGTTGCGACTGCGTCCTCGTCGGCCTGGAAACGCAGCGCACCGTCGACCGAGACGACCTCGCGGATCCCCGGCTGGTTGAGTAGCAGGGCCCTCGCGCGGTCGGGCTCCGGCGAGCGCAGCCGGTAGCCGGTCGTGGCCGTCGCGAGCAGGTCCTGAAGCTGGCCCTCGTAGACGATCCGCCCCTTGCGGATGATCGCGACCCGGTTGCATAGCTCTTCGACCTCGCCGAGCAGATGGCTCGAGAGCAGCACGGTGATTCCCTCGGAGGCGAGTCGCCGGACGAGGTCGCGCATGTCCCGCATCCCGGCAGGGTCGAGGCCGGTCGTCGGCTCGTCGAGCAGGAGCAGCTTGGGGTCGCGCAGGAGTGCGGCGGCGATTCCGAGGCGCTGCCGCATCCCGTGCGAATAGCCGCCGACCTTGTCGTCGCCGCGGTCGCTCAGCTCGACGAGCTCCAGAAGCTCCTCGATCCGCGACCGCTTGACGCGCCGGTCGCCGTTGTCGTAGGCGGCCAGCAAGCGCAGGTTCCGCCGAGCGGTCAGGTACGGGTAGAACGTCGGCCCCTCGACGAACCCGGCGACGCCGTCGAGCGCCTTCGCACCGATAACGTGTGGGTCGCGGCCGAAGAGCCGGATCGAGCCCTCGGTCGGGCGGATCAGACCGAGCAGCATGCGCAGTGAGGTTGTCTTGCCGGCGCCGTTAGGGCCCAGGTAGCCGAAGACGTCGCCCTTCTCGACGGTCAAGTCGACGTGATCGACGGCGACGAGCTCACCGTAGACCTTGACGAGGCCGCGGGCGCTGACCGGTAGCGCGTCGTTCACCCGAGCTCGCGCGCGGCCGCCTCGGCCGCCGCGGTCGGGACCGACCCAGCGAGGACGAAGCTGACTCCGCCCTTCTCCCAGGTCAGCGCCGTTCCGAGCTGCGTCGCGAGCTCGTGCGCGGTGGTGCCATCGAGCGACACCTGCGGGAGGCTACCGAGCACGTCGTTCTTGGCGTTCGCGTCGGCCGGCCTCTGGAGGACGACGATCGCGCCGAGACCGTGGCCGTAGACCACGAGCGCGGCCTTCGAATCGGTGCTGCCGACCAGGCGGACGTCCTGCCGCGGCAGGCCGACAAGGGTGTCAGGCGCGGCGACCGGGAAGCCGGCGGCAGCCTGGACCGCGGCCAGACCCGTGACCTGTGGCTGTGAGCCCGATCCTGTGCCCGTCCCTTGGCCGAGCGTGCCGAGATCGACGGTCTTCGCATCTGCCGGCGGCGAGATGTCGACGTCTCCTGACGACACGGGGCCGTAGGACATGTCGGTCGCGGCCAGCTCGAGCACCGGAGACGAGGCGCCTTGCGCGTAGATACCGATCCGAAGCGGGACCGCGCGCGAGGAGTCGAAGGCGACCTCGGCGGCGCCGAGCAGGCCGCCGTCGTGCTTGGGGGAGACTCGGACGGTGTACGCCTCCTGACCTGCAACGTTGCTTGGAATCGCGTCCGAGAGCACCACGTGGTCGGCGAGCTGCGTCAGGAAGTCGGTGATCTCGGCGACCGAGGGGATGGCAGGCTGCGCCGACGAGGTCGAGGTATCGGAGTACGCGGGCAGAGTGGCGCGGTAGACAGTGTTGGAGGAAGCGTCGAAGACGGAGACTTGGGTCTGGTTCCAGACCACCTGGACGTCGCCGGCATCCGATTGCAGCTCGAGCCGTCCGTGCCCGTCGTTCGTCGCCCAGAGGCGCCCGGAGGCGCCTGACATCAGCGCGGATCCCGCCTGGCCCGTCAGCGCGCCCGAGGGGAAGAGCTTGTTCGTGAACGTGATCTTTGCAGTGACTCCGTCGGGCTCGGGACCGGCGAGCGAGTCGTGCAGCGCGTCGGCAAGCGACTTCGGCGGGGGCGTGGAGCCGCTGCCTCCGCTCGCCCGAACCGCGATCGCTGCGACCCCTGCCGCGACGACGACGACCGCGACGATCAGCGCCACCAGGCGCGAGGTCGAGAGCGTGCGGAGAAACCTCACGTGTCCGTTGTAGGCGTGGACTCTGAGAGATCTCTGAGAACCCGTTTCTAGAGAGCAGGTATTTCAATCGTGAAGCGCGAGCCTTCGGCGTACGCCCGCCCACCGTGCCTCTCCGCGGTGGCGCGGACGATCGCAAGGCCGAGCCCTGAGCCCGGCTCGCCGTGCTCGCCGCGCCAGAAGCGGGCGAAGGCCTGCTCCGGATCCTCGGGCCCCGGTCCTTCGTCCGAGACGCTCAGCCTTGCAACGCCGTTGACGGCTTGGGTCGCAAGCGCGATCCGACCACCCGTAGGCCCATAGAGCTCAGCGTTCCGAACGAGGTTCGCGAGCGCACGCTCAAGAGCCGCATGGTCGCCGTGGACAACGACCGGCCCGGCAGCCTCGACGTCAGCGCGCGCGGACTCTTCGGCCACCGAACGAGCGAGCTCGTCGAGCCGCACCGGCTCCGTCGGCGTCCCGGCCGCTTCCTCCCGCGAGAGCGTCAGCAGGTCGTCCGCGAGCACGGCGAGCCGCTCCGCATCGGCCTCGAGCTCGGCGACGAGGTCCGGGGTCGCGCCGTGACGCGCAAGGTAGGCGACGTTGCCGCGCAGCGCGGTCAGGGGCGTGCGCAGCTCGTGGGAGGCGTCCGCGAGGAAGCGCCGCTCCGCATCGCGGGCGCGCTCGAGGCTGGCGAGCATCGCGTTGAGGGTCGACGCCAGGCGCCCGACCTCGTCGCGCTGGGCGGGCTCGGGAAGGCGACGGCTCGGATCGCCCGTCCGCTCGACGTCGGCAGCGGCGCCCGCGAGCCGCTCGAGCGGGACGAGCGCGCGTCGCATCAGGACGGCGACGGCGCCGCCAGCCAGCACCGCAGCAGCGAGACCGGCAGCGAAGAGAAACCAGCGCAGGCTGGAGAGCGTCTCCTGAAGATCGTGGGTCGAGCCCGCTACCACCACGGCGCCGCCGGAGGCCGGGCCGCCCACGTCGGCGAGCGGAGCCGCGTAGGCGCGCAGGTCGTCTCCGGCGCTTTCCATGTTCGCGTAACCTGGGCGGCCGCGCCCGATCGCGCGCCGCACGAGAGCTTGGGCCGGCAGCACGCGGCCGCCGAGCGCGAGCGAGCGCGCAACGAGCCGCCCGCGGCTGTCGACAACCTCGATCGAGAGCTGGGTGCTACCGAGCGGCGCGTCGAGCGCGCCCGGCGTCGTCAGCACCTTGGGAGCGGACGCCGCCAGCTGTGCGACCTCCACCGCGCGCGCGTGAAGCGTCCTATCGAGCTGGCCGTGGAGGTGCCGCGAAACGAGCAAATCCACCCCGACCCCGACGACGACGACCGCGAGCACGATCGCGGACGCAGCCGCGGCGACGGATCGCCACCGAAGCGAGAGGCGCCTCATCCCAGCTTGAAACCGGTGCCGCGGACTGTCTCGATCACCGGCGGCTCACCGAGCTTCGCGCGCAGATACGAGACATACCGGTCGACGACGTTCAGGCTCGCCGCGCCCGGGCTTCCCCAGACGCGCTCGAGCGCGAGCTCCCGAGTGACGACGCGGCGGCGGTTGAGTAGCAGCAGCTCCAGCAGGTCCGCCTCCCTGGCGCTGAGACCAAGATCGCGTCCGGCGCGAGAGCCGTCGCGCGTCTCGACGTCGAAGACGAGGTCGCCGTGGGCGAGCAGCTCGCCGGGCTCGCTCCCTCTGCGCAGGAGCGCACGTATGCGCGCAAGCAGCTCGTCGGCTGCGAAGGGCTTGACGAGGTAGTCGTCGGCGCCGGCGTCGAGCCCGGCGACGCGGTCCGGGACGCCGTCACGCGCGGTCAGCATCAGGATGGGGACCCCCAGCCCTTTCCGGCGTAGCAGCCGCGAGACCGCCAGCCCGTCGAGCCCCGGCATCGCCACGTCCAGGACGACGAGATCCGGCGCCGAACGCTCGACCGACGCCATCGCGCTCCCACCGTCCGGCGACGACGAGACCGAGTACCCCTCGGCCGCGAGCGTCCGCTCCAGCATCCGCCGGATCGGAGCGTCGTCGTCGACGACGAGGATCGCGACCGGGGTCACGTTCTGAGGGTAGCCCTACGGCTTGGTCATTGAAACGAGCACGTCGCGCTCGAGCGGGCCCTTGACCGTCACTTCCTTGACCGTGCCGATTCCGCGCACGTAGTACTTGTGGTCGAGTGTCCCCGGCTCGAGCGGCGTCCACTCCTTCGTCAGCAGGGCGCGGTTCGAGCTGACGAACGGCACCGAAACCCGGGCGTTGGTGCTGACAACCGCGAAGTGGTCCTCGGCGTGTCCCTTGTAGTACTCCTGGCGCCCGCTCTGCCCGACCTGCGGCCCCGCGGGCATGTAGATGCCGGCACGGGCGCCGTCGCGGCCGGCAAGCCAGCTCCCCTCCCTGCTGGTGACGTGACCGGCGCGGTCGAGCTCCGCCGTCGCCTCCCCGAAGTACCAGACGTTCCCACGCCGGTCCTGCGCGTACCAGTCGGTCGTGCGCTCCTCCAGCCGGCCGGCGAGGTACAGGCGGTCGCTGACGGAGGTGCATCGCACTCCCTCGATCGTTCGCGTCGCGTGAAGGACCGTGAAGACGTCGCGGGCGGTTTTGCCGTCTTTGACGCCCCGGTAGACGAAGGTCGTCCCCGGGATCAGCGGGAACCAGGGGTTGTCGACGCGAGGCGCGAAGGTCACGGGCGAAGACTTTGATGCTGCGGCGCCGATTCCGACGAGCACTACGGCGACGGCGGTCGAGAGGATCCTTGAACGCGCCTGCCCCGCCATTTCGAGGTACCACCCTAAGCGACCACCTTGAGACGTTTGTGAGAGCGCCGACGCTTCGCATCTCCCATCTGTCACCGCGACGGTTTAGGGTCTCGCCGATGTCGGCGCAGCGATCCCTGCCATCGTTCGAGCAATTCGCGATCGGATTCGACGACCGCGATCGTCCACTCCTGCACACCCTCTGGGAAGAAGTACTCGATCGGCAGGTCTGGACGCAGGGGCCGGTGACTGAGGCTTTCGAAGCTGCGTGGGCGGCGTGGAACGGGGTCGGCGCCTCCGTCACCACGTCGAGCTGGACCGGTGCGGCGCTTGCAGCGCTGACGTTCGCCGACGTCGAGGGCCGCACCGTGCTCTGTCCCTCGAACACGTTCATGGCCAACCCGCTTGCGATCGCGGCAGCCGGCGGATCCGTCGAGTATGTCGACTGCAACCGCGAGGACCTCTGCGTCTCCTTCACCGATTTCGAGGAGAAGGTGCACCGTCATCGGCCGGTCGCCGCCTTCGTCGTGCACATCGGGGGCCACATTGCGTTCGACATCGAGAGAATCGCGGAGCTCTGTCGTGCCGAAGGCATCTTCCTGATCGAAGACTGCGCCCACGCGCACGGGGCAGAGTGGAGCGGACGGCGTCCCGGCACTTGGGGCGACGCAGGCGTCTGGTCGTTCGCGGCCACGAAGACCGTCTCCACCGGCGAGGGCGGCATGCTCGTCTCGCGTAGAGACGACGTGGTCGAGTTCGCACGCAGGTTCCGCGACTACGGAAAGCCCGACTACCGGTTCGACGGGCTGAACTTCCGGATGAGCGAGTTCACGAGCGCGATCGGGCTCGTGCAGGTGCGGCGCCTCGACGAGATCGCGGCCTGGAAGAACGAGGTCGCCCGTGAACGGCTCGACGCCCTCCATCCGGCGCGGCTCGAGCTCCCGGACGGAATGACCTCCGGCCTGTACAAATACGTCGTCTTCGAGCCGATAGAGCGCTCGACGGGCAAGGTCTACGACACGCCTTGCCATCGGATCACAGGGGACAGCGTCGACCTCCCGAATACCGACTGGGTGGCAGAGAACCACTGGTGCGTTCCGCTTTACTACCGGCCCTTGGCAGGCATGGAGGACACTCTGCAACAGTGACCATCCTGGTCACCGGTGGCGCTGGTTTCATCGGCTCCCACGTCGTCGATCGTCTCTGTGCCAGCGGCTACGAGCCGCGGATCTTCGACCTGGTGCGGTCGCCGTATGCCAACGGCGACCTCGAGTCGATCGTTGGCGACCTCTTGGATCGCGAGGCGCTCGATCGGGCGCTGAGCGGCTGCGAGGCCGTCGTTCACCTCGCTGCCGTCGCGGACGTGAACGACGTCGCCGCCGATCCGGTACGGGCCGATCTCGTCAACGTGCGCGGCACCCAGTTCGCCCTCGAGGCGGCCCGGGCGGCCGGAGTGCGTCGGTTCGTCTACGCCAGCACGATCTGGGTCTACGGCGGGGCGAACGGCAACGGGCAGTCGCTCGACGAGGACAGCCCTCTCGTCGTCCCGACTCATTTCTATACAGCCACGAAACTGGCAGGCGAGATGTATTGCCGGTCGTATGCAGAGCTTTACGGGCTCGAGCAGACAACCCTTCGCTTCGGCATTCCTTACGGGCCGAGATCTCGCGCAGCGGCCGTCGTCGCCGCGTTCGTCGCGCACGCGCGCGCCGGCCAGCCGATTGCGATCGCCGGCGACGGCTTGCAGTCACGCCAATTCGTTTACGTCGACGATCTCGCCGAGGGCGTGGTCGCAGCCCTGGCGGCGGAGGCGCCGGCGGGCGTCTACAACCTCGTAGGAGAGGAGTTGACGAGCATTCGGGCGATCGCGCAGCACGTGCAGGGCCTCGTCGCCGACGTGCCGATCGTTCACGTCGACGGCCGTAAGGCGGACGTCGAGCTCAAGCGAGCGTCGGCCGAGCGTGCTGCGCGCGAGCTCGGGTGGCGTGCGAGCACGCCCTTCCGGAAGGGGATCCGCTCCTACGTCGAGTGGGTGACCGAGACCAGTGGCTCGCCAAGCGCGAGCGCAGCCTCGACGATCGCCGGCAACGCCGCGACCGTCCTCCGCCAGGACCCCGCGGAGCTGTAGTGATCGGCGTCGTGCAGCAGCACGACGTCTCCCGGGGAGAGCGAGGCCGTCGCCCGCCTCGCGATGGACGCCGGCGTCTCCCGCGCACGCCAGTCGCATCCCCAGCGGGACCAGAGCAGCGGCTCCCAGCCACGGCGGCGCACGAGCTCGAGCGACGCCAAACTGAAGACTCCGTACGGTGGGCGGAAACAGACCGGAGAGGCACCGGTCGAGTCCTCGGTTGCCGCGAACGCCCGATCGAGATCCTGGGCAACGGCGCGTGGGCTGCGGAGGAGCAGTAGGCGGTGGCGGTACCCGTGCAGGCCGATCCCGTGACCGGCGGCGGCGATCTCGGCCGCAAGCAAGGGAAAGCGCTCGACCTGCTCGCCGGTGAGAAAGAACGTAGCGGTCACCCCGAGACGCTCCAGCTCGGCGAGTACGGCCGGCGTCCCGTCGGGGTGCGGCCCGTCGTCGAAGGTGATGGCGACCCCTCGCCAGCCCGCAAGACGGGTACGAATGCCTAGCGCCCCCGCGAGCGCGGGCGCGAAGGCCGCCGGTGCAGGCGCGCTCCAGAGGGCGGCTGCGCCCAGGCCGCCGACCGCGCCGAGGGTCTGCGCGCGCATCGGCGCATCGTCGCACCGATGACCACGGAGGTCGCGCTCGGAGCGCTTGCAGCGGCGGGCGCGTCCTGCTGTTACGAAGTCTCGTACGCAGTCCAGGCGCTCGAGGCCCGACGGGTACCGGTTCGGGAGACCATGCAGGTCTCGCTCCTCGCCCGGCTCGCACGCCGACCGCTGTGGCTCGGGGCGATCGCGCTCGCGGCCCTGGGGTGGCCGCTGCAGCTGCTGGCCCTCTCGCTGGCGCCTCTGACGCTCGTCCAGCCGGTCATCGCGCTCGGGATCTTGCTCCTGCTCGCGCTCGCCTCGTGGATGCTCCACGAGCGAATCGGTCGGGCGGAGCTCGTGTGCAGCGGTGGCGTCGTGTTGGGAGTCGCCGGAATCGCGTGGGCGGCTCCCGAGCACACCACGTCGCATGCCGGGCCCCTGGCGCTCGGGCTTGCTCTCGGTCTTCTGGGCGCGTTCGTCGTCCTGCCGTACGTAGCCACGGCGGCCTTCCGGCGGCCGATGTCCGCGCCCCTCCTCGTGATCGCGGCCGGTGCGGGAGACGCCTGGGCCGCCTTCGGCGCCAAGCTCGTCGTCGACGAGCTCTCACGACGAGCATGGGTGGCGGCACTAGGCTTCGCAGCCGCCTCCGCGGCGGCGTTGGGAGCGGGCCTGCTCAGCGAGACCTCGGCCCTCCAGCGCTACCCGGCATCACGGGTGGGGCCGGCCGTGCTGGCCATGCAGGTCGCGATCCCCGTACTGCTCGCGCCGCTCGTCGGCGGCGAGCATTGGGGCGATACGCCCCTCGGCGGAGGCGTACTGATCGCCTCTCTTGCGATCCTCACCGTCTCCGGCGGGATTCTCGCGAGGTCACAGGCCATCGTCGGCCTGGGCGAGCACGAGGGAGGCCGCGGACGGCAACCGCGCGTAGCCGAGGTCGGGCCGTCGACCTGATTCGAGCGCGTGCACGAGAGCCGATCGGAGCTCGGCCTGCGTGCCCGCCACTTCGGCGAGGCCGAACCGGCGGAAGGCGGCGTTGTTGAGCCGGATGTGGCCGCGACCCCAGCCGAACGAGATTGCCGGGCAGCCGCGAATAAGCGCCTCGAGGATCGTCAGTCCAGCCGTGGAGTGGACGAGCACATCGGCCGCCGCGAGCCAGTCGGGCATTGCTTCCGTAAATCCCTCGACCCTCACGCGTTCCTGAGCAGCGAACCTCCGCTCGACGCGCCCTCGCAGCTCGTCGTTACGACCGCACAGACAGGCAACGAGGCCGACCTGAGGAAGCCCGAGTGCGACCTCGACCGCGGTCTCGAGCCTCCCGACGCCCCACCCGCCGCCCGACACGAGCACGATCTTCGCGTCGGCCGGCAGAGCGAGCGCCGCGCGGGCCTCTTCCTTTCGGCGCGACTCCAAGAACGCTGGGTCGGTGAAGCCGTGCACGCAGTGCGCCGCCGCCGAGGGGCCGGCGATCCCGAGGACCTCGTCGATCGACTCGGCGTGTGTGACGAGGTGGACGTCGGCGCCCGGCGTCGCCCAGTACCGCAGTGCAGCCAGGTCGGTCACCGCAGCGCAAACCGGAATGTGCAGGCGGCCGCTGCGACGCAGTCGCCCCAGCACCTCGGTCGTGTGCGGATACGTCGAGACGATCACATCCGGCCGATGTGTCCGAACAAGGTTCAGCAGCCCAGGAGCGCCGAGCCAGGTCAGCGCCGACTGCGTGAATCGTCGGGTCGGCCCGAAGTCTGCGAAGAACCAGAACCCCACATCCCAGAGCCAGCCCAAACGAAAGAAGACCACGCGCGGCGCGCTCTCACTGACGGCGGCGACCGTCCGCCCCATCACTGCAAGCCCGTCCACCGTGACCACCTCGACACCGGGCCGCTCCTCGCCAAGCTGGGCGGCAAGCGTCCGCGCCGGAAGATCGTGCCCCTCGCCGACGCTGGCGGTCACGATCAAGACCCTCGGCGTCACGGCCGCATCGTACGCTCGTCCCGTGCCTGAGCTCTTCCTGCTCGCGGTCGCCTCGGCCCTCTGGCCGACGCTCCTCGCCGTCGATCTGATCGCACTCAGGACTCCTCGGCCGGCGAGGATCCTGTTCTTCTTTCTCGTCGGCGGCCTGGCGACATGCGTGGGGATTGGCCTGGTCGTCGTTTTCGCGCTGGAGAACTCGACCGCGTTCACGGGCTCGCGCTCCGTTGCAGATCCGGTCGTCTACTTCACCGCCGGGATCGTTGCCCTCGTGGTCGGCAGAGTCGTCTCCAGCCACCCGAACTGGGTGCGCCGTGATCGCCGGAAGACCCGAGGGCCAGGCTGGTCGGAACGCGTCATCGAGCGGGGCGCAGCTCTCGCCTTCGCGGCAGGAGTCGCCCTCAACATCATTCCGGGCGTCTTCCCGATCGTGGGGTTGAAGGACATCGACCAGCTCGATTACAGCGCCACCGCGACGGTCGCGCTCGTCGTCGGCTTCTACCTGATCATGTTCGTCCTGATCGAAGTGCCGCTGTTCGCCTACCTCGTCGCGCCGGCCCGAACGGCGACCGAGGTCGATCGGTTCAACAGCTGGCTCAGACACAACGAACGACGGCTGGCCGTCGCGGCGCTGTACGTGGCCGGGACCTATCTCATCGTTCGCGGCATCGTGGCCGCGGTCGACTAGACCCTCGTGTCAGTAACTTCTCTGACACCAGCGCTATCGTCACCCGCGGGCCCCCGTAGCTCAGTGGATAGAGCAGCGGTTTCCTAAACCGCGTGCGCAAGTTCGATTCTTGCCGGGGGCACTCCTCGATCCCGTGCCAACAGCGAACGATCGCCCCGGCGTTGAGCTCGCGCGTTGGTGCCGCTGACGCCCATCCTCTGAGCGCCTTGGACCCAGGACGACCGGGTCTTTCCCCTTCCTCTGCCACCATCCGTCTGAACGCGATGGCGTACGAGATCGTCGGCAGGGATCAGGAACTCGCGTCCGTCCGCGCGTTTGTTGACGGAGCGGGCGTGGGCCCCGCTGCGCTCGCGCTCGAGGGGGATCCGGGAATCGGGAAGTCGACGCTTTGGCTTGCAGGCGTCGAGCGTGCGCGCGAGAGCGGATCGCGGATTCTCCTCTCGCGACCGGCCGAGGCTGAGCGCGGCCTCGCGCACGCAGGGTTGGGGGATCTGTTCGAGAGTGTGCTCGACGACGTGCTGCCGAGGCTGTCGGCGCCTCGGCGGCGCGCTCTCGAGGCCGCGCTCCTGCTCGAGGACGCGACCACGGAAGCCGTGGATCCGCGCGCTCTCGGGCTCGCCGTTCGCGATGCCCTCCAGGTGCTCGCCGAGCAGGCGCCGCTGGTGGTCGCGATCGACGATCTCCAATGGCTCGACGCGGCGTCGACCGACGCGCTCGCGTTCGGGTTGCGGAGGCTCGATGAGAGCCGGGTGCTGCTGCTGCTGGCGCGTCGGTGCGCGAACGGCGCGCAGCCGTCGGAGATCGAGAAGGCGCTCGCAGACGAGAACGTCCGACGGCTGCCGCTCCGGCCGCTGAGCGTCGGTGCGCTCCACATGCTCCTGCGCGACCGCGTGCATCGGGCCTTCGCGCGCCAGACGCTGCTCCGGATCCACGAGCGCTCGGGCGGAAACCCGTTCTATGCACTGGAGCTCGCACGCGCCCTCGGTTCCGAGGTCGACCTGACGCAACCGCTTCCGGTGCCGCAGACGCTCGAGGGACTCGTGCGCGCGCGGCTGACCGGACTTCCCGCGACCACGCGCGAGGCGCTGGCACTCGCAGCCGCATTTGGCGCCCCTTCCACCTCCCTACTCGAGCGCGCAGGCGTCGACCCGCGCGCGCTCGATGCCGCCGTCGCGGCGAATGTGATCGAACACGGGGACGGCGCGCTTCGTTTTAGCCACCCGCTGCTCTCGTCGGTGCTTTACGCAGACCTCGCGGACGACCGGCAACGCGTCCACCGGCGAATCGCCGACACCGTGGACGACCCGCTTGTCCGGGCGCGGCACCTCGCGCTGGCCACGTATGGAGCGGACCGCGAGGTGGCCGCGGTGCTGGACGAGGCTGCGCGGACCGCGTCTGGACGCGGCGCTGCCGCGCTCGCGGCCGAGCTCGCCGAGCACGCGCTGCGGCTTACGCCGCTCGGTGGAAGCGACGGGCGGCGCCGTCGAGCGCTGGCTGCAGCGCGGGCGCATCAGGCTGCCGGCGAGTGGACGCGCGCCCGGACTATCGCGACCGACCTCCTGGCCGAGACCGAGATCGGTTCGCTGCGGCCTGAGGTCCTTCTCCTCCTCTCGGAGCTCGAGCGCGCCGATCGTTCGATCGTCCTGCTCGAGGAGGCGCTGCGCGAGGCGAAGTCGCGTCCGGCGCTGCAATCGGCCATTCATTGCCGCCTCGCGTGGGCTAAGCGGGAGCACGGGGGGCACGCACGCGCGGCCCTTGAGCTTGCCGACGAGGTCGACGACGACGCGCTCCGCGCGCGCGCGCGCGCAGTGCATGCGGTACTCGGCTGGTTCGCTGGCGAGTCCGATGCCTCAGCGGATCTCCCGCGTGCTCGCGAGTTCGCAGACGCCGTCGGCGGCGAGCGCCTCGTTCGCGAGGCGACGCAAGCGATCGTGAATACCCTCGCGCCGTCGTCGAAGAGGGGCGAGGCTCGCGCACTTTTCGAGCACGAGCTTCAGGAGTGGCGCGAGCAAGACGAGCCGCGCGCTGCCCGCGCATCGTGGGGGTTGGCTTGGGTCGAGTTCTGGGCCGGACGCTGGGAGCTCGCGGCCGAGCATGCCGCTCGCGCCCACGACATCTCGATCCAGTACGGCCTCGAGATGCCGCAAGACCACCTCCCGATCGCAGTCATCGCCGTCCACCGAGGCAAGTCGGAGCTCGCCCGGGAGCATTCGCAACGCGCGCTCGACCTTGCAAAAAAGCAGTCCGGGGTACTACCGCAGCACAGCGCGGTCATCGGACTCGTCTCGCTCTCAGACGCAGATATGTCAGCAGCGGACGAGTGGCTCGACCAGGCCGACCGGCACGCGGCGTTGGTGGGATGGAACGAACCGAGTATCCGCTGGTGGACGGGCGACCGCGTCGAGCTTCTGCTCGAGCGCGGGCGAATCGATCAGGCGGTGAAAGTTCTCGACGCCTGGGAGGCGGACGCGGTACGAGTCGCACGCGAGTGGGTGCTCGCACACGTGACGCGCTGCCGGGGTCTTGTCGCCGCGGCCGGCGGAGAGGTTGAAGCAGCGCCCGATCTCCTCGCACGGGCGGTTGCCGAGCACGAGACGGTCGGCGATCCTTTCGGCCGAGGGCGCGCGCTGCTCGCCCTCGGCATCGTCAGGCGGCGTATCCGCCAGAAGCGTCCGGCCCGAGAGGCGATCGAGGCCGCTCTCGAAGCGTTCGAGACCATCGGAGCCTCAGGCTGGGCGGCGAAGGCGCACGCCGAGCTCGGCCGGATCAGCGGGCGCAGGCGGGCGGAAGGGCTGACGCCAGCCGAGCGTCGCGTCGCCGCCCTCGTCGCCGAAGGCAGAACGAACCGCGAGGTCGCGGCGGCGCTGTTTCTCGGCGAGCGGACCGTCGCGAGCCACCTGAACCACATCTACGCCAAGCTCGGCATCCGCTCGCGAACCGAGCTCGCCCTTCGGCTCCGCGCTGACGAACCTGCGTAGGACGCTCAAAGTTCAAACGTTCTGTCGTTTCCGCCGCGGCGCCGCCGTCATAGCGTCGAGCGCATGCCGAGCTACCTCGTCGAGACGTATCTCGCTCGCGACCAAGCGCACGAGCGCGCCGCTCGCGAGCGGCGAGCGCGTTCGGCAGCGAAGTCGACGCAAGGGACGACACGCGTCCGCTTCGACCGCTCGATCCACGTTCCCGAAGACGAGATCTGCTTCTACGTCTACGACGCGCCGTCGGCGCGCGACGCTGCGGAGTCCGCGCGACTCGCCGGCCTCGATCCCATCCGAGTCGTCGAGGCGGTCTCGTCCGGAAAGGAGAAGAGATGAAATCGAGATGGCTCTCGCTCGTCGCACTCGCGGCGATCGGCGCCGCCGTCTTGGGCGGCAAGGTGCTGGCGACGCCGGCCACAACGCCGGGCTTCAGCGGCACCACGCTGGCGAAGGCGACGTTCGGCGACCTCGACATCAAGGCGAAAACGATCCCGGCCGACGCCTGGAAGGCACAGCTCAAGACGAACGGGGATTCCGACATCTACGTCCAGCAGAACACGTGGGATCCGAGCCTCTGCGGCGGGTGCATCCCCAGCAGCGGCTGGCACACGCACCCCGGGCCGAGCCTCGTGATCGTGACGCAGGGGACGGTGACCGAGTACGACGGCGACGATCCAACGTGTACACCGCACGTGTACTCCGCGAACGGGACGAACGCGTTCGTCGACATCGGCAGCGGGGCCGTGCACATCATCCGAGACGAGAGCGGCGCCGTGGCGAAGACGGTCGTGGTCCAGCTCATCCCCAAGGACGCAACCCGACGGATCGACGTGACCCCGGCTCCCGGCAACTGCCCGTTCTGAGCCCCTGTAGCTGGAGGGCGGCACCCCCGCCCTCCAGCATCGTCACTAACCTCGAAGTTCCGCCGCGCGGAATTGAGAGAACCCTCGCTCACCAGCATTCCAGGCCGGACACCAGCGGAGGGGAGCGGTGCCGGCACGCGCCCGTGCGGCAGGCGAGTGATGCCGGAGCGCGCGTGCGCTCGTTCGATTCTCGCCGGCGGCATTTCCAACAACCGGGTTTAGCGCGCGCCAATTCGAATACCGCGGCGAACGATGGCGCAGTTGGGCGCGCTGCCGAACGCTTGCGTTCTCACTTGCGCTTCCCCAGGCTGACGACGAGGTTCACCTTGCTTCCCTGTCGCAGCACGCGGCCGAACCCGGGCTTCTGCGCGCTCACCCGGCCCCGCTTCGTGAACGCCGCGTGCGCGTACCGAATCCTGCCGACGCGGCAATGGCCGCGTGCCAGCAGGCGTGTCGCGCCGGTCACCGACAGCTCCCCCACGTCCTGGACGTTGCACAGTCCCGGCCTGTTGAACAGGACGCAGACGCCGTCGCCGACGACCGCGAGATCCGGCCTCCCATCGCCGTTCAGGTCGCTGATCGCGACGCTGCGGTCGGTGTAGCTGGGCGTGCACTTCTGGGCACCGAGATCGAGCGTCGTGCGAAAGCTCCCGGCCCCGCCGTTCAAGAGCAGGGAGACGTGCACGTCGACATTCCCGGTGACGAGGTCCGGCTTGCCGTCGCCGTTCAGGTCGCCGATCGCGAGCGACTCCGAGCCCGCGGTATCCCAACCCGGAGGGTGGAGCAGTGGGTATTCGTGGCTCGCCCCGAAGCTGCCGTCGCCGTGGTTGAGGAGTACGGAAACGCTGCTCCCGTTCGCCAGCGCCAGATCGGGCTTGCCGTCTCCGTTCAGGTCGCCGATCGCGGCCGCGGAGCCTGCTACGGGGTAGTCGCGCCTCACCGCGAAGGTGCCGTCGCCTTTGTTGAGGAGCACGGAGACGGTGCCGCCCGCGGTGACGATGTCCGGCTTGCCGTCTCCGTTGAGGTCGCCGATCGCGACCGAGACGTTGTCGCCGCCGCCCGCGACGGGATAGTCCTGCCTGGCCGCGAACGTACCGTCCCCCCTGTTCAGGAGCACGGAGACGGTGTCGCCGGAGTTTGTGACGACATCGGGCTTGCCGTCTCCGTTCAGGTCGCCGACCGCGATCGACAGGGGGCCGGGGGCCGTCGCGTATTCGCGCCTCGCTCCGAAGGTGCCGTCCCCCTTGTTCATGAGCACGGAGACCGCGCCCAGATCCAAGTCCGCGACGGCCAGGTCGGGCTTGCCGTCGCCGTTCAGGTCGCCGATCGCGACCGACCAAGCCCCGGCTCCGACGATGTAGTCGCGCCTGACGCGAAAGCTGCCGCCGCCCTTGTTGAGCAGCACGGAGACGATGGACGGATCGGAGCTCGCAGTGACGAGGTCCGGCTTGCCGTCCGCGTTCAGGTCGCCGATCGCGACCGTCTCGGCCTCCTCGTTGGCCCCGGTCGGGAGCGCATATCGCGTGTCGGCGGCGAACGACGGGGTCCGGGTGACGGCAGCGGAGGACGGGACCGCGGCCAGAAGCAGACCGACCGCCAGGCACGAGAGGACCAGGCCAGGCTTCATCGTCAGAAGCGGGCGAGCAGCCTCGAGGTTGGCTCGAAGACGACCCGGCCCTTCGCCTTCGCGCGCGGAACGTTGTAGGCGTAGAAGAGCCCGGCCGCGGTCAGCTTCGCATCGACCAGACGGGTCGCCGCGGCCGCCTTGAGGGGGAACGAGATCAGGCTGCCGTCACCGAGGCGGACGAGCACGAGCGCGTGCGGGCCGCGCAGGAGCGCCAGGCGCGGAGTGATTCCTGCGAGCTGGAGCGCGGCGCTCGCGCCGAGCGGGATCGTTTTCCGCAGGTCCCCGTTGGCCGGGTCGTAGACGTCGAGCGACGTTCGCCCTGCGACGGCGAGCTCGGTCGGCGCGAGCGCGACGCTCTCCAGGCCCGGGGCGGGAACGGTCGCGACCCGCACACCGTTCGGCTTCAGGACGACGACCTTTGCTCCGAGCTCAAGAGCCAGGCGTCCGCCCCCTACCGCGAGCAGCGGGTGCGCGGCGCGGTCGGTCCGAACGGTGCGGGCCCGGCCGCCGTAGATTCGATTGAGCGACTGCGAAGTGATGGCAAAGGTCGCAACGTCGTCTACCCCCGCGTCGCAGTCGGCGGCGCACTCGACCGTCCAGTCGTTCCAGGCGATCAGCGGCCCTCCGCCCAGCAGCTGTGCGATGAAGACGCCGGTCGGATCGCACGGGCCGGCACCGCAGTCGTTCTCCGCCTCATCGATCTCCCGGCGCCTCCCGCCCGAGAGTTTCGAGACGAACACCCCTTCGTCGCAGCTGAGATTGCCGCAGCCGAGGCCCTCGACCCAGGCGACACGGTTGCCCCCAACGGCGAGCTCGCCATCGCAGCCGCCGTAGGAGCCTGTCTTGAAGGTGACCGACGCGCGTCCGGGGGCGGTCCAAGCGATCGGAACCCCGCCGCAGACCGCGGCGTGCTTCCCGTCCGCCGCGAGCGCAGTGATCTGGCTGCGTGTCTCGAAGACCGGATCAGCTCGCGGGCGAAGAGCGCGCCCGGGTCGGATCTCCGGAGTTGGCGAGGTCTGCAGCAGGAGGACGCTCCCGCGCGGGCCGACGGGCCAGTAGGGCGCCCCGGGGGTGAGGGCGACGATGTCGGTCTTGCCGTCCCCTTCGAAATCGGCCGCCGAGAGGAGGAGGGGGTAACCGGCAGAGAAGGGCGCGTATGCAGCCTGCCGGAAGCGACCGCCACCGCTCGCCATTTCGACGGAGATCGCCCCGGCGTCGGCGTTTGCGACCGCGAGGTCGGGCGTGCCGTCCCCGTTCAGGTCTGCGACCAGGAGGTCGTCGCCGACGCAGTGGACCGGCGAGCCAGGCGCAGCGGCGAAATGGCCGGTGCCATCCCCGAGCAGAATCGAGACCCCGTTCGTCCCGAGGACTGCGAGATCGGGCGTGCCGTTTCCGTCGACATCGCCCACCCCGATCGCGTGCGGGTCGGGCAGCGACTCGACGCTCACCGGCTCCGCGAAGCTGCCGCTTCCGTCCCCGAGCAGCACCTGGACCTCGTTCAGCGCGGTGTTGGCGACGGCGAGATCGACCTTGCCGTCGCCGTTCAGGTCGGCGGCCGCGACCGCGAGACTGTCGCCCGCCAGGAACAGAACGGGTGACCCAGGGGCGGGCACGAAGCCGCCCGCACCATCCCCCAGCAGGACCTCGATCCCGGTGATGCGCCCGGTCGAGTCGGCTACCGGCACAACTAGATCCGGCCGCCCGTCGCCGTTCACGTCTGCCGAGACGACACCCTCGGGCGTGCCGCCCACCGGGACCGGCGAGCCGGGCGCCGCGCTGAAGTGGCCGCTGCCGTCGCCCAGGAGGATCGCCACCGCAGAACCGCTCGAGATGGCGACCGCCAGGTCGGGCGAACCGTCACCGTTGAAGTCAGCGCTCGCGAGCGAGCAGGTTTGGGCGCCAGCGGGTAGCGGCGGAGCCGCCACGCGCCGAAAGTTGCCGCTCCCGTC
>JBQCGP010000057.1:0-4996 GCA_051955535.1 Gaiellaceae bacterium
GGCAGCAAGACCGCGCGCGACCTCTTCCTTCCCGACAAACCGGCGCCCCCAGACATCGGGACCTCGCGGCGAATCGAAGACGCAGTCGTCCGCGAAGTAGGACATGATCGCGTCGAGATCGTGCCGGTTGAAGGCTCCGAGAACCTCACCAAGGGCCTTGAGCTTGGCGTCGTCAGACGTTGACACCCCCGGTCCGGTCGGGGTCGAACACGTCGAGGAGGGGCGAGCGCTCGCCGAGGATCGCGCCTGCGACGAGCTCTCCGCACGCCAGGCCGAGCACGTTGCCGTGGCCCGAATAGCCGCAGGCCGCCCAGACGCCGTCGCGCACGCGGCCGGCGATCGGAAGCAGGTCCGAGGTCATGCCGAAGATCCCGCACCAGCGGCGTGCGATCTCGACGGGTCCGCCCGCGAGCTCTTCCGCATACACGCCAAGCCTCGCCTGGATCCCCGGGGTGGGGTCCTCGCTTGCCGTCCACTCTTCGTCGACCGCGGTATCGCGGAAGCCGCCGAGGACGAGGCGGAGGTCCGGTGTCTGCTGCCAGTAGTCGTAGCCGAACCGCGCGTAGTGCGGGCAGGGGTAAAGCTCCTCGCCGAGCGGCGCGGTAACGACGACCTGGCCACGGGTTGGACGGACGGCGCGGTCGAGCTCGTCGACGAGGCCCTGTGTGTATCCGTCGGTCGCGACGACCACCTGCTCGGCGTCGAGGTCGTCGAGCGACGCGACTCGGTCGTGCTCGGAGATCTGCGCACCGGCCTCAGCGGCGAGTGCCGCAAGCCGCCGCACCCAGCGGGCAGGCTGGATCGACCCGTCGGTCGGGTGGAACAGCGCGCCGGCGAACCGGCCGGCCAGGGGGCCGCCCAGCTCTTCTCGCCACTCTGCGGCGAAGCCGTCCTCACGCAGCGCCTCGTACTCGGCCTGCAACGCAACCGCTTCGTCGCCGTCGTTGGCAAGCCGGAGGCTGCCCACGGGCCGGAAAGCATCGCCTGCGAGCGCCGCCATCCGCTCGAGAGCACGCTCGGTCAACCGCCAGAGCTCAGCCGCACGGTCCGGTCCGAGCTGGTTCCGGGCGACGTCGTACGGCGGGGCGCCACCTCGGAGCGCGAAGCCGCCGTTGCGACCGCTCGCGCCGCCGGCGATTTCGCGGCCGTCGTGAACGCGGACGCGCAGCCCTGCCTCGGCCAGCGTGAGAGCACACGAGCAGCCGGTGACGCCGGCCCCGACGACCGCAACGTCGACACGCCCGTAACGGTGCCTCGGGAACGGAACCGGTTCGTCTTCGAGCCAGAAACTCGCGATGTCACTGATCCTAGTCCGGCGGCCTCACCCCCCTGTAGCGCCCGTCGGCCTCGCCGACGAGCCCAGCAAGCTCGAGCTCCGCAAGCGCGGCCGCAAGCGGCCCTGCCTCGAGGCCGGTCGCTCGGGCAAGCTCGTCCGCAGTCGCCGAGCTCTCCGCCAGGCGCTCCAGCACACGGGTCGGGGTTGTGCCGAGGGCGGGCGGCCGCGCAGCCGGCACAGCGCCGAGCCCGAATGCCTCGAGCACGTCCGTCGCCGAGGTAAGCGGCGTCGCTCCTTGCTGGAGAAGACGGTTCGTTCCCACAGCGAGCAAGCCGGTGATCTCGCCTGGCACGGCGAAGACCTCTCGCCCGTCCTCCAAAGCGAAATCGGCGGTGATCAGCGCGCCGCTTCGCTCGCGCGCCTCGACGATCACGGTCGCCGCGGCGAGGCCTGCGATGATCCGGTTCCTCGCAGGAAAGCGCCACGGTGCCGGGTCGACCCCCGGCTCGTACTCCGACACGACGAGGCCTCGTTCGCAGATTCGCCGTGCCAGATCCGCATGTGCGGCCGGGTAGTCGCGGTCGATCCCACAGCCGAGCACCGCGACCGTCACGCCCTTCGCCTCGAGCGCGCCGCGGTGCGCCTCCCCGTCGACCCCTCGGGCGAGCCCGCTCACAACGACCAAGCCGGCGACGGCCAGCTCCCGTCCGAGCATCCGGGCGACCTGAGAGCCGTACGGGGAGCACGCGCGTGCTCCGACGATCGCGACTGCCGGCCGCGCAAGAAGATCGACCTCGCCGGCACCCCGAAGGTAGAGAACGCGCGGCGGATCGTGGATCTGCCGAAGAAGGTCCGGGAACTCAGCTCGCTGGAGCCTTCGCACTCCGGGCGTAGCCGCCACGGCCCCGCTCACGCGGCCGCCGCCAGCTCGTTGGGCGTGCGAAACGAGAGCGCCTCCGCCACGTGCTCGGAGTCGACCCGCTCGACGTCGGCGAGCGCGGCGATCGTGACGGCGACGCGGGCGACCCGCGCCCGGCCGCGCGCGGACAGCGGCAGCCGCTCGACTGCTCGAGAAAGGAGCTCCTCCGCCCCCTCGCTGCGCCGCAGGCGGCCTTTGCGTAGCCGTTCACGCGCCGCGACTACACGCTCGCGGACGCCGTCGGAAGGCTCCGCCGGCGCAGCGGCGAGCTCGACCGCCCGGGGCCGAGGCACGGTCACGAGTAGGTCGAAACGGTCGAGTAGCGCGCGAGAGAGCTTGTCCCGGTAGGCGGCGAGGCGCTGGGCAGAGCACTTGCACTCGGCTGCTGGATCGCCGCGGGCCCCGCACGGACACAGGTTCATCGCCGCGATGAGCTGAAACCGTGCCGGAAAGACCGCCCTCCCTTCGACCCGGGCAATGCTGATCACGCCGTCCTCGAGCGGCTGGCGGAGCGCCTCGAGCGTCGGGCGCGGGAACTCGGCGAGCTCGTCCAGAAAGAGGACGCCGCGATGGGCAAGGCTCGCCTCGCCGGGGCGCGGCCCGGAGCCCCCACCGACGATCGCCGGAGCGGAGGCGGTGTGGTGAGGCGCCCGGAACGGAGGCACGGTCACCAACGGCCTCCCGGGCGGCAGCAGGCCTGCGACGGAGTGAATGCGCGTGACCTCGAGCGCCTCCTCACGGGTCAGCGGCGGCAGGATCCCGGGCAGGCGGCGCGCGAGCATCGTCTTGCCGGTCCCCGGCGGGCCGCCGAGCAGCAGGTTGTGTCCGCCGGCGGCGGCCAGCTCGAGCGCGCGCCGAGCGCGTTCCTGGCCGCGCACGTCCGCGAGGTCGGGCAGCCCTTCCGGCGCCGGCAGCTCGGCCGCCTCCTCGAGCGGCTCGGGCTGCCACTCGCCCCGGAGGTACGACGCCGCCTCGGCGAGGTGGTGGAGCGGTACCGGCTCGATGCCCGCGAGTGCAGCCTCCGGCGCCGAGGACGCGGCGCAGAACAGCCGCGACAGCCCCTGCTGTTTCGCCCCCTCAGCGGCGGCGAGCACGCCCGTGACCGGCCGAACGCGGCCGTCGAGCGCGAGCTCGCCGACCGCCGCATGGCCGCGCAGGCTCTCCTCGGTCACCTGTCGTGAGGCCGCGAGCACAGCCAGGGCAATCGGCAGGTCGAACCCCGACCCCTCCTTGCGGAGCTCCGCGGGAGCCAGGTTGACCGTCAGCCGCCGCTCGGGCCATTTGAGCTCTGCCGAGGTGATCCCGCTGCGGACGCGTTGTTTCGCCTCCTGGCAGGCGCGGTCGGGAAGGCCGACGATTGCGAAGGCCGGCACTCCGTTCTGGATATGTGCCTCGACCTCGACGCGCCGCGCATCGAGACCGACGAGCGCATGGGTGATCGTCCGTGCGAGCACCCCGCGACGCTAGCGGCGGGGCTGTGACCGAACCGTTACGCCTTAGCGCCGGGAGTGGAAAACCTGCAGACGAGCACGTCCTCGAAGTACTCGCCTGCACGACGCCCCGTCCGCCTGTTCACGTGTCGCCGGTGCCGAAGCTCCTCGCGCAGCCCCGACCGCTCGAGGATCTCCGGGTAAAGCCCTCTCCGGTCGTTGACGACGATCAAGACCGGCGCCTCCGGCCGAAGCGAGGATCGGAGGTTCCGGAGTACCGTGACGATCCCGTCCGAATAGGCGTCGAGCGCAGCGCGCGACGTGCCCGCCGCGCCCGCGCCGACCTCGAGCTCGCGACAGTCGTCGAGCCCGAGCAACTCGTACGCGTAGCGATGCTGCTCGTGGTAGTCGATCAGGCCGGGGTACGGCGGCGACGTGACGACCCCGTCGAACGGTCCACCGAAGTCGAGCTCGCGCGCGTCCCCGTGGAGGACGACGGCCTCGCGCGCCCGCGCGCGCACGCGCGAAAAGGCCTTGATCCGCTCGAGCGTGTCCAGCGCGTAGCGGCGCAGGAACGGCGCCGCCTCACCCACCGGACGGCAGGTGCGCCGGTGCTTGTAGCACCAGTACTCCTCGAGCTGAGGCCGCCGCGGGAAGTCGAGGTCGAAGTGCGTCGTCCGCCGTGCGGAGCGAGCCGCGCGACCGAGGACCACCCGGAGAACGTCCGAGTTCACGTAGTCGTCGAGCAACTCGCGGAACCCGAGCAGTTCACGCGCTGCCTGCGGCGCGTACCACGCGCGCACGTACCCGCGTGACCGCGCGCTCGCGCTCTCGCCGATCCGCTCGCGGGCCGCCCGTAGCTCCCGCTCGAGCACGAACGGGTTGTAGCGGCGCGTCTTCACCTCCATCAGCAGGCAGTTGAACGCGGCGATGTCCGCACCGGTCGCGTCGAGCCCGGACTCCAGGGCCTGTACGAGGGTCGTCCCCGAGCCCGCGAACGGGTCGAGCACGTGCTGTCCGGGGACGAAGTAGCGGTCGAGCAGCGCCTCGACGAGCTGCGGGATGAACTTGCCGAGGTACGGATGCAGCCTGTGGACGTGCTTCGTCCGCTCCCGTTCCGGAAGGTCGCGCTCCGACCACGAGAGGTCGAGCGCGAGTTCGCGGTAGAGGGCGTCCTGCGTCGGGGCCACGGCCCTCGGTTGTTCGCCGGGATGCGGAAGAGTCCTGGGTCCCTACTCGTAGAGCAGGTCGCCGACCAGCTCGATCCCACCCGGCCGGACGGCGGCGAACTCGAATACGACCCGAAGCTCCGCAAGCTCCGGATTCGCGATGAGCCATGCCTCGGCGCCGCGCCGCAGCCTCGCACGCTTT
>JBQCGP010000058.1:0-2514 GCA_051955535.1 Gaiellaceae bacterium
CCCCACGTCGTGGAGGGTCTGCAGCTTGCGGCGGAGCTTCGGAATCTTCGCGAAGAAGGCGAGCGCCTCTTCGACGGACATGTCGAGCACGTCCGCGATCGACTTGCCCTTGAAGCGCACCTCGAGCGTCTCGCGGTTGTAGCGCTTGCCGCCGCAGGTCTCGCACGGGACGTAGACGTCCGGCAGGAAGTGCATCTCGATCTTGATCGTCCCGTCGCCCTTGCACGACTCGCAGCGGCCGCCGCGGACGTTGAACGAGAAGCGGCCGGGCTTGTAGCCGCGCACCTTGGCCTCGGGCGTCAGCGAGTAGAGCTCGCGGATCGGCGTGAACAGGTCCGCGTAGGTAGCCGGGTTCGAGCGCGGCGTGCGGCCGATGGGCGACTGGTCGATGTCGATCACCTTGTCGAAGCACTCGATGCCCTCGACGGCGTCGTGGTCGCCGGGCTTCACGCGCATCCGGTGCAGCCGGTTCGCGAGCGACTTGAAGACGATCTCGTTCACGAGCGTCGACTTGCCGGAACCCGAGACGCCGGTGACGGTGATGAACTTGCCGACCGGAAACTCGACGTCGACGTCCTTCAGGTTGTGCATCCGCGCGCCACGGACCGCGAACGCGCCGAGGTCCTCCGTGCGCCGCTCGGGCACCGCGATCTCCCGCTTGCGCGAGAGGAACTGGCCGGTGATCGACTTCGGGTTGCGCTCGACGGTCTTGGCCGGCCCTTCCGCGACGACGTGGCCGCCGTGCTCGCCGGCGCCCGGCCCCATGTCGACCAGGTAGTCGGCCGAGCGCATCATCTGCTCGTCGTGCTCGACGACGAGGACGGTGTTGCCGAGGTCGCGCAGCCGCTCCAGCGTCGCAATCAGCTTGCCGTTGTCGCGCTGGTGCAAGCCGATCGACGGCTCGTCGAGGATGTAGAGCACGCCGACGAGCTGGCTCCCGATCTGCGTCGCGAGCCGGAGCCGCTGCGCCTCGCCGCCGCTCAGCGTCGAGGCCGCACGGTCGAGCTGGAGGTAGCCGACGCCGACGTTCTCGAGGAAGGTCAGGCGCTCGCGGATCTCCTTCAGGATCCGCTCGCCGATCAGCCGCTCGGTCTCGGTCAGCTGGAGTCCGTCGACGAACTCGATCGCCCGCTGGACCGACATCTGCGTGAAGCGGTGGATGTTGGCGTCGCCGACGGTCACGGCGAGCACCTCGGGCTTGAGGCGCGCGCCGTGGCAGACCGGGCACGGGCGGAAGCTCATGTACTCCTCGATCCGCTCGCGCTGCTGGCTCGAGTCGGTCTCGCGGTAGCGTCGCTCGAGGCTCGCGACGATGCCCTCGAAGGCGAGCATGTACGAGCGGCGCCGGCCCATCCGATTGCGGTACTGCACGTAGACCTTGTCGCCGTTCGTCCCGAAGAGGAAGAGGTTCTGCTGCTCCTCGGGCAGGTCGTGCCAGGGGAGCTCGAGGTCGATCTCGTAGCGGTCGGCGATCGCCTGGATGACCGACTCGTAGAAGCTCGAGTTGCCCAGCGACCAGGGCACGAGCGCGCCCTCGCCGATCGAGAGCGTCGTGTCGGGCACGAGCAGGTCGGGGTCGATCTCCTGCTGCGCGCCGAGACCGGTGCAGCGCGGGCAGGCGCCGTGGGGCGAGTTGAACGAGAAGATTCGCGGCTCGAGCTCGGGGAGGCCGACGCCGTGCTCGGGGCACGCGAAGTTCTCGGAGAAGAGCATCTCGTCGCCGTCCACGACGTCGACCACGACGAGCCCTTCGGCCAGCTCGGCCGCCGTCTCCACCGACTGCGCGAGCCGCTGGCGGAGGTCGGGCTTCATCACGAGGCGGTCGACCACCACCTCGATCGTGTGCTTGTACTTCTTGTCGAGCGTCGGGGGCTCTTCGAGCAGGTGCTGCTCGCCGTCCACCTTCACGCGCGTGAAGCCTTCCGCGCGGAGCTCCTCGAAGACGTCGCGGTACTCGCCCTTGCGGTCGCGCACGACCGGGGCGTTGACGGTGAACTTCGTGCCGTCCGGAAGCTGGAGGATCTGGTCGACGATCGCCTCCTGGCTCTGCCCGGCGATCGGGCGGCCGCAGACCGGGCAGTGCGGCTTGCCGATGCGTGCGAAGAGCAGCCGCAGGTAGTCGTAGATCTCGGTGACGGTGCCGACGGTCGAGCGCGGGTTGCGGCTGGTGGTCTTCTGGTCGATCGAGATCGCCGGACTGAGGCCGTCGATCGAGTCGACGTCCGGCTTCTCCATCATCTGCAGGAACTGGCGCGCGTAGGCGCTGAGGCTCTCGACGTAGCGGCGCTGGCCCTCGGCGTAGATCGTGTCGAAGGCGAGGCTCGACTTGCCGGAGCCGCTCAGGCCGGTGACGCAGATCAGCGCGTGGCGCGGCAGCCGGACGGTGATGTCCTTGAGGTTGTGCTCGCGCGCGCCGTGGACGACCAGCTCTTCCTGGGCCATAACCGGGCAAGTTTAGCCGGGCGGAGGCGATCGAACAAGTGTTCGCTTTCGCTGTCCACGGGTGCTCACGGG
>JBQCGP010000059.1:0-13529 GCA_051955535.1 Gaiellaceae bacterium
ATGGGACCTCGGTGCCGGCCTCGGCGTTCGCCAGTGCGTGCCCGAACCAACGACCGAAGCCGTCGTCCTCGCTCGCGTCGATCTGCATCCAGCGCCAGACGACCGGGTCGGCGGCGGCGGCGCGCATCTCGGGCTCGTGCCCGGCGTTCAGCGGCTCGAGCACGATCAGCCGTCCCTCGAGCCGCTCGCGAAGCCCCGGGTACATCAGGGCCGGTCCTCCTTGCGGTAGACGAAGCGAACCGCGGACCAGTCGTCGTCGAAGGCGATGCTCTTATTGTCGACGAGGCCGGCGTCCAGGCCGATCCGCTGGACGTCGGCGAACGTGAGGTCGGTCTCCAGCTTCGAGCTCCGCTTCGGGTAGGCGATCCAGAGCCCGTCGGCCGGCGCGAGCGTGCGCTTCAACTTGGCGAACCGCCGTTCCAGATCGTCGAGGCTCGTCGTGAAGTAGACCACGACGTGGGCGCCGGGCCGCGCGCCGAGCTTGGTCGTCAGCGGGGTGCCCAAGTAGTCCCGTTCAGCCAAGGTTAAGTCGCGGTAAGAATCCGGTGACAGGGGGTTGCGGCCACACGGGGGTCAATGAGTACCTTGACCAAGTGGGAGAGATGCTGCACCTGCTCACCGTTTTCTGCCTGTTCGTCGCTGCGTGGCTCGTCTCGCGCGGCGCTGCGTTCGTCGCCGCCAAGGCGCTGACCTGGCACGACCGGCGGACCGAGGCCGCGGCCGCTACGGTCGCGGTCCGGATCGCCAACGTCAAGCGCCGGGAGACGACGGTCGCGGTCATCCGCGCCGCGATCGCCTACGCGGCGTTCGCGATCGCCATCGTCCTGTCGGCGGCAGAGCTGACGGGTGGGCTCAGCAAGCTGTCGACGATCGCCGGGGCCTCGTTCGTGCTGATCCTCGCGGGCTTCGCTATCCAGCGCGTCCTCATGGACGTCATCGCCGGGACGATGATGTTCGTCGAGCGGTGGTACGCCGTCGGCGACACGATCGCGATCCCGACGCTCGAGCTCCAGGGCGTCGTCGAGGACGTCTCGCTGCGGCGCACGAAGCTCCGGACGCTCGAGGGCGAGACGATCCAGGTCTCCAACTCGCAGATCCCTGCCGTCCGTGTTCTGCCCGAGGGCCTGAAGGAGCTCGCGATCGAGCTCTTCGTCACCGACCGCGAGCGCGGCGAGAACCTCGTCCTCCAGGTGCAGCGGATCCTGCCCGAGGGGCCGACGACGTTCGCGCGGCGACCGTGGGTCGCGGAGGTCAACGAGCTGGACGAGCGGCTCGTGCGCATCAAGCTTCGCGCCTCGGTGGTCGCGGGCCGCGAGTGGCTCGTCGAAGGGTTCCTTTCCGACCTGCTCAAGGAGCGGGCGGACGAAGGCCTGATCGTTCACGGGCCTGTGGTGCTCTCGGTCGACGAGGAAGCGGCACGCAGCTTCGCGCGTGCCAGCGCCGCCTCGCGCTGGGCGGGGCGGCCGGCGCCGCAACCTCACTAGCAGGGACTGTCCCCGAACCGGGGACTGTCCCATCAAAACGGTTGCCGCGCTGGCGGCGGTTGCCCGCGTGCGATGCTCGAAACAGATGTCGTTCCGCGTCCTCACCGCAGCCGACATCGAACGCCTGCTGCCAATGTCCGAGTGCATCGAGGTCGTCGCAGGCGCTTTCGTAGCGCTCGAGCACGGCGAGATGACTCAGCCGCTCGCGATCCGCACCGCCGCGGTCTCCGCGCTGGCACCGCGCTTGCGCGCGAGGACGCGCGCACGCTGGCGATCGTCGGCACCGGCGTGCAGGCGCGCACGCACCTGCAGTCGATCCCGCTCGTGCGTCCGATTCCCGTTCGAGCTGGAGGCATGCGAGAGCGTCGAGGAGGCGGTGCGTGGCGCCGACGTCGTCGTGACCGCGACGACCTCGCGCGAGCCGGTCCTCACGCGGAGCTGGCTCGAGCCCGGAGTACACGTCAAACGCGGTCGGGGCGAGCCAGCCGACGAGCCGCGAGCTCGACACGGAGACGGTCGCCGACGCACTTCTCTTCACCGACCGCCGCGAGTCGCCGGAGAACGAGGCGCCCGAGTATCGGCTCGCCGTGAAGGAGGGCTCGATCGAACCGGGTCACGTCCGCGGAGAGCTCGGCGAGCTGCTCACCGGGTCGGCGACCGGGCGGACCTCCGACGACGAGATCACGCTCTTCCGCTCGCTGGGTCTCGCCGTCTTCGACGTCTCGGCCGCGGCGCACGTCCTCGCGAAGGCTGAAGCATCCGCCGTCGGCGTGACGGTCGACTTCTGATTTACACCCGCTCGAGCTCCGCGAGCAGTCGGTCGACCTCGTCCGCGGTGTTGTAGTGGACGATGCCGACGCGGACGGCGCCGCCGGAGTCCTCGAGGCCGAGGCGCTTCATCACCTCGAGCGCGTAGTAGTTGCCGTGCCAGACGGCGAGGTCGCGCTCGCCGAGGCGGCGTGAGGCCTCGTCCGGCGCAACGCCGTCGATCGTGAGCGCGAAGGTCGGAACTCGGCCCTCCATGGCCGGCAGGCCGTGGTGCCGGCACCTCGTCGGCAGCCCGCGCAGGAACCGGTCACCGAGCTCGCGCTCGTGCGCGACGATCGCGTCCCAGCCGAGCGAGCCGAGGTAGTCCACGGCCGCGACGAACCCGGCCAGCAGCTCGTGCGGCAGGGTGCCGGTCTCGTAGCGGTGGCCGAGCGGCTGGTCGGACGCCGGCCGAACCTTGTAGGGGCGCCACGACTCGAGCAGCTCGCTGCGCGCGAAGGCGAGCCCGAGGTGCGGGCCGTAGAACTTGTACGGCGAGCAGATCAGGACGTCGGCGCCCGCGGCGGCGACGTCGATCGGCCCGTGCGGGGCGTAGTGGACGGCGTCCACCCAGGCGAGCGCGCCCGCCTCGTGTGCGAGCTCGGCGACGCGCGCGACGTCGACGAGCGTCCCGACGGCGTTCGACGCCCATGGAAAGGCGACGACGCGCGTGCGCTCGGAGAGCTGCGCGGCGAGGTCGTCGAGGTCGAGCGTCGTGTCGCCGCGGATGTCCGCGAAGCGCACGACGAGACCGAGATCGCGGGCCAGCTCGAGCCACGGCGACACGTTCGCGTCGTGGTCGAGCCGGGTCACCACCACCTCGTCGCCCTCGCGCCAACCGCGCGCCGCCGCGCGCGAGAGCGCGAAGTTCAGCGTCGTCATGTTGGCGCCGAAGACGACCTCGTCGGCCGAGCAGCCGAGGAAGCCGGCGCCGGCGAGCCTCGCGCCGGCGACGAGAGCGTCCGAGCGGCGCGACGTCTCGAAGTCGCCGCCCACGTTCGCGTTCGACTCGCGCAGGTACGTCGCGATCGCGTCGATCACCTCGTCCGGAACCTGCGTGCCGCCAGGGCCGTCGAAGAAGGCGAGCCCGCTTTGCAACGCGGAAAAGCGTTTCCTGACGGCAACGATGTCGAGCGCGACGGTGGCCATTCCGCCACGCTAGCGAACCGCGCCCAGTACCGATTTGACTTGCGAGTCGAAGGTTGCGACTCTGGCCAATGAGCGCCGGAGGGAGAGCCATGAGCGAATCCATTGCAGTACCCGCGGAAGTCGCGGCTGACCAGGCTGCGGCCGGACAGGTCGTCGAGGCACATGAGCTGACGCGCCGCTATGGCGAGGGCGACACGGCCGTCGACGCGCTGCGCGGCGTCAGCCTGGAGGTCTCGCGCGGGAAGCTGACCGCCGTCATGGGCCCGTCCGGGTCAGGCAAGTCGACGCTGATGCATATCCTCGCGGCGCTGGACAAGCCGACGAGCGGCTACGTCGTGCTGGCCGGGAACCGCCTTGGCGAGCTGAACGACACCGAGATCACCAAGATCCGCCGCAAGCACATCGGCTTCGTCTTCCAGTTCTTCAACCTGCTCCCGATGCTGACCGCCGAGGAGAACGTTGTCCTGCCGCTGACGATCGCCGGCGAGAAGCCGGACACCGAGTGGTTCGAGGGGCTGATGAAGAACGTCGGGCTGGCGGATCGTCGCTCCCATCGGCCCGCCGAGCTCTCGGGCGGCCAGCAGCAGCGCGTGGCGCTCGCACGCGCCCTCGTCTCGAAGCCGACGGTGGTGTTCGCGGACGAGCCGACCGGCAACCTCGACTCGAAGACGAGCGAGGAGATCCTGGAGCTGCTGCGGCGCTCGGTCGACTCGTACGGGCAGACGACCGTGATGGTCACGCACGACCCGCGTGCGGCTGCAATCGCCGACCGGATCCTCTTCCTCGCGGACGGCCAGATCGTCCGCGACATGCCTCGCTCGGAAGCGAGCGCCGTGATCGCCGCGATGGACGAGCTGACCGGAGAGTAAGTGCTTCGCGTCGCCCTCAAGGGCCTCGCCACCCGCAAGCTGCGCGGGTTTCTGACCGGTCTCGCGATCGTCCTCGGCGTGGCCATGATCAGCGGCACCTACGTCCTCACGGACACGATCAATCACGGCTTCAACACGATCTTCGCGACGTCCTACCAGAACGCCGACGCGATCATCAGCGGTAAGGCGGCGTTCTCGAACGGCGGCAACGGCAACCAGATCGAGAACCCGACCTTCCCGGACAGCGTGCTCCCGAAGGTCAAGGCGATCCCGGACGTCAGCTTCGCCGAGGGATCGGTCACGAGCAATGCCGTCAAGCTGGTGGGCTCCAACGGCAAGCTGATCAGCTCCAACAGCGCGCCGGCGCTCGGGTTCTCGCTCGATCCGCGCGCGGACATGCGCTTCAACCCCTCGAAGCTCACGAGCGGCGCCTGGGCGACGGGGCCCAGGCAGGTCGTGATCGACAAAGGGACGGCCGACAGGAAGCATCTCGGCGTCGGCGACCACGTCGGCGTCCAGGTGTACGGCCCGATCGAGCAGTTCAAGATCTCGGGGATCGCCAAGTATTCGGCGAACGTCTCGCTGGGCGGCGTGACCTTTGCCATCTTCGACCAGCCCACCGCACAGCGCCTCTTCCAGAAGGTGGGACAGCTCGATGCGATCCAGGTCCAGTCGAAGGCAGGCGTCCCGGCGAACCGGCTGACGTTCGAGATCAAGCGGGTTCTCCCGCCGACCGCGACGGTTCGAACCCCCAAGGCCCAGGTGAAGGAGGACAAGAAGGACCTCGGCTTCATCAACATCATCAAGTACGCGCTCCTCGCCTTCGCGGGCATCGCGGTCTTCGTAGGCGCCTTCGTTATCGCAAACACGCTCGGGATCACGATCGCCCAGCGGATGCGCGAGTTCGCGACGCTGCGGACGCTTGGCGCTTCCCGCCGACAGGTGCTGTGGTCGGTGATCATCGAAGCGCTGGTCATCGGCCTCGTCGGTTCGGTGGCAGGGCTCTTCCTCGGCCTGCTGCTGGCGAAGGGCCTGAACCGGCTCTTCGTTGCTATCGGCATCAACCTCCCGCAGGGGGCGACGATCTTCGCGACGCGCACGATCATCGTCTCGCTGCTCGTCGGGACGTTGATCACGCTGATCGCGAGCCTACGGCCGGCACGCCGCGCAACGCGCGTGCCCCCGATCGCAGCCGTGCGCGAGGGGTCCGTGCTGCCGCCGTCGCGCTGGGCCCGCTTCGGGCCGGCGACCGCGCTGATCGTCCTCGTGCTCGGGATCGGCCTCTCCGCGCTGGGCGCGCTCGGGAGCGGCATCGCGACGGCCCCGCGACTGCTCGCCCTGGGCGCCGGCGTCCTGCTCCTCTTCTTCGGCGTCTCCATGAACGCCTCGCGGGTCGTCCGGCCCCTCGCCGACGTGCTCGGCTGGCCTGCGAGGGAGATCGGCGGTGCCCCCGGGATCCTCGCGCGCGACAATGCATCCCGTAACCCGGCCCGCACTGCCTCGACGGCGTCGGCCCTGATGATCGGCCTGGCGCTCGTGACCTTCGTGGCGCTCTTCGCCCAGGGATTGCGCCAGCCGTTCGAGAGCGCGGTCAACAAGCTCTTCATTGCCGACTACGCGATCACTTCCTCGGGCTCGTTCCAGCCGATCTCAGCAGATGCGGGCAAGTCGTTGAAGGGGAAGCCGGGAGTCCTCGCCGTCTCGGCCTTTCGCGCGGGCACGGCGAAGTTCCTCGGCAACGTTCACGACCTCAGCGGTGTCCAGCCGAACGCGCCGAAGGTGATCAACCTCGATTGGAAGATCGGCAACGACTCGGTTCCGGCAAGGCTCGGTCAGACGGGTTTCTTCACGGACACCGATTACGCGAAGAAGCATCACCTGCACCTTGGGTCGGTCGTCGTCTTCGAGTTTCCATCGGGCCAGAAGACCACCCTCCATCTGATTGGCACCTACAAGAAGCCGAAAGGAGGGAGCCCGTTCGGCCAGGGCATCATCTCAACGGCGCTGTTCGACAAGAACTTCCCGCGGCCCCAGGACCAGATGGTGCTCGTGAACACGCCAGGCGGAGTCAACGCTGCGAACACGAAGACGCTCGAGAACAACGTGCAGGGCTTCGCCGACGCCAAGGTGCAGACCCGAGACCAGCTCAAGAAGAGCTTCGAGAAGCCGATCAACCAGCTCCTCAACCTGCTCTACGTGTTGCTCGCGCTGTCCGTCGTGGTCAGCCTGCTCGGGATCGTGAACACGCTGGTGCTGACGGTCTACGAGCGGACACGCGAGATCGGAATGCTCCGCGCGGTCGGGATGACGCGCCGGCAGACGCGGATGATGATCCGCTACGAGAGCATCGTCACCGCGCTGATGGGCGCGGCGCTCGGGATTGCGGTGGGCATCTTCCTCGCGTTCCTCGTCACGCGCGCGCTCTCGAGCCAGGGGATCGTGTTCGCCGTCCCCTGGATGCAGCTCGTCTACTTCGTGATCGCGGCGATCATCATCGGGATCCTGGCGGCGATCTTCCCGGCACGCCGGGCGGCCCGTCTGAACGTTCTCGAAGCTCTCCAATACGAGTAGTTCCGCCGTCCGGAGTCGGCCGTACGCTCAGCGGCATGCGCAGGCTGCGGACCCTGAGCGAAGCCGAGTGCTACCTCCGCTGCTACGGCGAGACCGACGAGACCGTGAAGGTGTTCCGTGTCGAGCGCCGGGAACTGGAAGAGGACATCCGGCTCACCGGAGAACGACTCCGGCTCCTGTTCGAACAACGGCTCGACCTGCGCGAGCCAAGGCTCGCTGCATGAGCTGCCTGTGGTCGAGGCGAGCGCAGTCCCCGACGTCCTTGCGCCGGATCTTCGGGTGGTCTTCTGCGGAATCAATCCGGGCTTCGTCTCGGCGGCCGCCGCCGCTCACTTCGCGAACCGGCGGAACGATTTCTGGCGGCTGCTGCACGACGCCGGCTTCACGCCCCGCCTGCTCGCGCCCGACGAGCAGTTCGAGACGCTGCGGTACGGCGTCGGCCTGACGAACGCCGCGCTTCGGACCACGCGAGGCTCGGGCGATCTGCGCCGCCGCGACTTCGCCGGCGCGGCCGAGCGGCTGGGATCGCTCGCCGAGGAGCTCCGCCCGCGCTGGATCGCGTTCGTCGGCAAGGAGGCCTACCGCGGCACGTTCGGCGAGCGGCCCGAGCTCGGGGAGCAGGAGCGTCGGTTGGACGAGACCCGCCTGTTCGTCCTGCCATCGACGTCCCCCGCGAACGCCGCTGTTCCGTATCAGGAGCGGCTGAAGTGGTTCCGCAAGCTCGCTAGCCGCGCCAGAGGTTCGTAATCGGCGTTCGTCGGTCGCGCCCGAAAGCTTTCGGGTGAAGGCGGACCCCGGGCGGCGCCTGGCGGCGCTTGTACTCGGCGCGGTCGATCATCGAGACGGCGTGCTGGACGACGTCGGGGTCGAACCCATCGCGGCTCAGCTCCTCTGCCGAACGATCCTCCTCGACGTACGCAACAAGAACCTTGTCGAGCGCGGGGTAGGGCGGCAGCGAGTCCTCGTCCCGCTGGTTCTCGCGGAGCTCCGCACTGGGGGCGCGGTCGATGATGCTCTGCGGGATCAGATCTTGCTTCGCTCGCTCGTTGAGGTGCTTGGCAAGCCGGAAAACGTCGGTCTTGTAGACATCCTTGAGCAGCGCAAAGCCGCCGGCCATGTCGCCGTAGAGCGTCGCGTAGCCGACCGAGAGCTCCGACTTGTTGCCGGTCGCGACGACGAGCCAGCCGAACTTGTTCGAGAGCGCCATCAGCAGCAGGCCGCGAATGCGAGCCTGGATGTTCTCCTCGGTCAGGTCGGGCTCGAGGCCGGCAAAGCTCTCGCTGAGCGCGCTCTCGTTGGCGTCGTAGATCCCGTCGATCGGGAGCTCGCGGAAGTCCGCGTCGAGGTTTCCGGCAAGCCGGCGCGCATCGTCGCGCGTCTCCGGCGAGGAGTAACGGGAAGGCATCGAGACGCAGTGCACGCGTTCGGCGCCGAGTGCCTCGACGGCGAGTGCTGCGGTGAGGGCGGAGTCGATCCCGCCGGAGACGCCGACGACGATCTCGCGAAAGCCGTTCTTGTTCACGTAGTCGCCCAGCCCGAGCTCGAGCGCGAGCCGCATCTGCTCGAGCTCGTCGAGGCGCGGAGCGATCTGTCCCTCGACCGGCTCCCGAGGCTCCCTCGGCGAACCGACGTGGAGAGGCGCAATCTCTGGGATCTCTCCGCGGTCGCGTGCGAGCCCGCGGCGGCGAACATCACGCAGGCGGCGCCCGACCGCGTCGGCGGGCTCGATGTCGGCGACGACGAGTGCCTCCTCGAAGCCGGCGCCGCGCGCAAGCAGGTGGCCCTCCTCGTCGAGCAGGAGCGAGTGGCCGTCGAAGATCAGCTCGTCCTGTCCGCCCACCGCGTTGCAGAACGCAACGAAGCACGAGTTGTCGCGCGCGCGTGTGGCGAACATCTCCTCGCGTTCGCGGTCGCGGAGCAGGTGGAAGGGCGAGGCGGACAGGTTGACGAGCACCTGCGCGCCGGCCAGGGCCAGCTCGGTTGCGGGCGGACCGGGCTGCCACATGTCCTCGCAGATCGTCACGCCGACGAGCGTGCCGCCGTGCTCGAGCAGGACGAGGTCCCGCGCGGGCGCGAAGTAGCGGTCTTCGTCGAAGACGCCGTAGTTGGGCAGGAACCGCTTCCGGTAGATGGTCTTGATCTCGCCCGCGGCGCAGACGGCGCAGGCGTTGTAGAGGTCGCGGTCGAGCCACGGGACCCCGATCAGAGCGACGATTCCGCGGGCCTCGCGGGCGAGCTCCTCGGCCTTCTGCCGGGCGGCATGGACGAAGCTCGGTCTGAGCAGGAGGTCCTCCGGTGGGTAGCCCGTGACCGCTAGCTCGGGGAAGACGACGAGATCGGCCTGCTGGTCCTTGGCCTCGGCGAGGCGGCTCCCGATTCGCTCCGCGTTGCCGTCGAGATCGCCGACGACCGTGTTGATCTGTGCGAGGGCGACTCTCATGGTTAGTTTTAGACTACCAGTCGAAAACTCTGCTAGCGCTGGAGGCGGATGGCATTCAGGTCGCGCTCGCGGATCTCGTTTGCGCGGCTGATCAGGTCCTCAATGTCGTCGTGCTCTGCGTGGAGGTAGCGGCCGGCCAGGGCGTCGGCGCGGCCGGAGGCGAGCGCGCGGACGAGTCGAGGGGCAAGCTCAGGAGGCGTCCACGGGGCGTCGTCCGGGGCGCGTTGCGTCATCTCGGTCCGCACGAGGCCTGGGCTGATGACGAAGACCGGTATGCGGCCCTCGAGTTGCTCCGCGAGCACGTTGCCGAAGCGCCAGACGGCGGCCTTGCTCGCCGCGTAGGCAGTGCTGCCGGAGTGAGGGAGGTAGGAGGCTCCGCTGCCGGTGATCACGATTCTGCCGCCGTCACGCGCCAGCATCCTCGGGATCACGGCCCGGCAGCACAGGTAGACGCCCAGTACGTTCACCTCGAAGACGTTCCACCAGTCCTCGGGCTCGACCTCCCAGGCTTTCGGCTCCCGGACGTTGCGGCCTGCGTTCGCGACCAGCAGGTCGATGACGCCGAGGTTGGACTCGACGCGGTCGATCATCGCCTCCACGGCCGCGCGCTCGGTGACGTTTGCGACCACTGCGAGGCCGCCGATCTCGCGCGCGATCTCGTCGACCTGCTCCTCCGTGCGTGCGCTGACGGCGACGCGGGCGCCTGCTGCTGCAAGCTCACGGGCGATGAAAGCGCCGACGCCACGCCCGCCGCCGGTGACGAGGGCGACCTGGCCCTCGAGCTCGCGTTCGGCGGTCATCGCGCGAGAATACGCGGCGGCGCGAAGCTGACGTCGAAGCGGGCGAGATTGGCCCCCTGCTCCGGACCAGGTCCCTGGCCATGTCCCCGGACCAGGTCCCCGGCCAGGTCGCCGGACCCGGCCCGCCGGGCCGGGTCCGGATGGAACCGTGGGGCTACTGGACGACGAAGTTGCTGTGGCCGTCCAGGTAGTCGTTGCCGACCTGGTTCTTCGGCAGGAAGGCGCGGAGGTGCGTCCCCGCCGGCACGACTGTGACGAAGTACGCCACCGACGTGGTCGAGGTCCGCGCGATGCTCGTGATCGTGGCGTGGCGGTAGGTCACGTATTTACCGCCGATCCGCCGGGCGATGTCGAGCTGCATGCCGGCCATCGAGTGCGCCGCGAGGACGACGACGAGGTACTGATGCCGACCGACCTTCTGGAACGTCAGCCGCGGCCGCAGAGTCACGACCACCGACTTGCTCGTCGCGGTGTCCCAGGTCGCCTTGTACGTCGTGGTCGCGCGCGGCTGCACCTGGAGCGACCAGTTCCCGTTCACGTCCGTCGTGACGGGATAGTTCAACGCGGGCCCGGAGGCCGGCGTGGCCGTGACGGTCACGTGCTGGCCGGCGGACTTGTTCGAGATCGTGCCGGAGAGCGTCATCGCGTCGCCGAAGATGCCGAAGTTGCGCGACGCGGCGATTGTGACCGACCGCGCGTTCGGCGTCACGTTGACCGTCCCGGCAAAGCCGGTCGCGGTCGGATCGCTGTAGGCGAACGTCCCCGCATTCGGGAACGAGCACGAGCCGCTCTGACCGGCCGCGAGCGTCAGCTTGCACGAGCTGCCCGCGACGTTGACCTGATGGTTCGCGCTGTCGGTGTTCGTCCAGTTCACCGTGTCGCCGCTCTGCACGGCGACGGTCGCGGGGTTGAACCCGGTACTGGTCACATTGACGTCGGCGGATCCTGCCAGCGCTGTCGATCCGATCGCCAAGACGGCGAGCGCGATCACAGCCAGTACCACCTTTCTCATTGTGAGACCCCCCTGTTTCTGGTTTACGACTCGTATCGACGCTACCCGCCACGAGAAGTTCGTAATCCGAACAAAGCCCTTACGAGACAGGCCCAAGAACCGGCTTTGCAGCCTGTTTACCTTCACCGTTCGGATTCCGTTAACTCCCCCAGGAATCGAGGAAGGCGCCAGTAACATCGATTCGATGTCGGTCACCGTCGTCACCGGCGGTGCGGGCTTTCTGGGCTCGCATCTGTGCGATTACCTGCTCGCGAAAGGGCATCGCGTCGTCTGCATAGACAACCTCGACACGGGCTCGCTGCAGAACATCGAGCACATCCGGGACGAGAACTTCACCTTCATCAACCACGACGTGACCGAGCACATCGAGCTCGACGGACCGGTCGACGTGATCTTCCACGCGGCCAGTCCGGCCAGCCCGATCGACTACGCGCGGCTGCCCCTGCACACGCTCAAGGTCGGCTCCTACGGAACCCACAACGCACTCGGGCTCGCGAAATTCAAGCGGGCACGGATCTTGCTCTTCTCCACGAGCGAGGTCTATGGAGATCCGCAGGTCCACCCCCAGCCTGAGACGTACTGGGGCAACGTCAATCCGATTGGCCCGCGCGGGGTCTACGACGAGGCGAAGCGGTACGCCGAGGCGATGACGATGGCTTATCACCGCCAGCAGGGCGTCGACACCGCGATCGCCCGCATCTTCAACACTTACGGGCCTCGGATGCGGCCGCACGACGGCCGGGCAATCCCGACCTTCGTGCGCCAGGCTCTCGAGAACAAGCCGCTCACGGTCTTCGGCGACGGGTCCCAGACGCGGAGCTTCTGCTACGTGGACGATCTGATCGAAGGGCTCTACGCCCTCGCGACGAGCACCGAGCATCTGCCGGTCAACCTCGGCAATCCGACCGAGATGACCCTGTTGGAGCTCGCGCAGACCGTCATCCGCATGACCAAGTCGAAGAGTGAAATCGTGTTCGAAGCACTCCCGGTCGACGACCCCCAGGTGCGCGAGCCTGACATCACGCGTGCGCGCCAAGTGCTCGGCTGGGAACCGAAAATGACACTTGAAGAGGGGTTGCGCCGAATGCTGCCCTCACAAGAAAGGGAGGCTGAGGCTGTACATGCCTAAGAAGTTGATTCTGTTAGCGATGGCGACGATCCTCGCCGCCGGGCTGATCACCGCCGGTGCGACGGCAAGCGGCAAGCAGAGCAAAGCCGGCCGCTCGTTCAGCGTCGGCATCTACGACGACGGAATGACGCTCGGGAACCCGGAGAAGGGCTTCCCGATCCTGCACAATCTCCGGGCGCAGATCGTCCGAATCACGCTCTGGTGGGGCGGCCCGATCGGCGTCGTCGGCAAGAAGCGCCCGACGACTCCGGCCAACCCGGCCGACGCGGCCTACAACTGGTCCAACTACGACCGCGCCGTGCAGCTCGCGGCGAAGTACAAGATCAAGGTGCTGTTCTCGATCGTCGGCACGCCCTCGTGGGCGAACGGCGGGAAGGGGATGCGTATAGCACCCACGCGGCCTGCCGACCTGCAGAACTTCGCAACCGCGGCCGCGCGGCGCTACAACGGCGCCTTCAAGGACGCCGACGGCAACGTCCTGCCGGCAGTCCACCTGTGGCTCGCCTGGAACGAGCCGAACAACCCGGTGTTCCTGGCTCCGCAGTACAAGAAGGTTCACGGCCACTACATCGCGCTCAGCGCGTACAACTACGTGCGGATCTGCAATGCGATCTACGGCGGCGTGCACGCCGTCCAGCACGCCGCTGCGAAGGTCGCGTGCGGCGGCACCGATCCACGCGGCAACAACCAGCCGAAGAGTGGGCGCGCGTCGATCTCGCCGCTCGCGTTCCTTCGCTTGGCGAAGAAGTACGGCCTGCGCCGCTTCGATGCCTGGGCGCACCATCCGTACGCGTCCCGGCCGAGCGAGTCGCCGCTCTCGAAGCCGAAGGCGAAGACCGTGGTGATCCTCGGCAACATCGGCGACCTCACCACGGAGCTGACGCGCCTCTACGGCCGCAAGCCGATCTGGATCACGGAGTACGGCTACCAGACCCGCCCTCCGGACCGCACCTTCGGCGTGGCCTGGAAGACGCAGGCGAAGTACCTTGCCCAGTCCTTTGCGATCGCGCGGAAGAACCCGCGCATCCAGATGATGATCTGGTTCCTCGTCAAGGACGAGTCGCGGCTGGCCGGCTGGCAGTCCGGCTTCTTCACTTCCGCGGGCAAGCGGAAGCCGTCCTATTACACCTTCAGGGCGCTGAAGCACTAGATGCCTGAACCGCGCGCGCACCGGCGCCGACCTGAGGCGCCCGTGCCCGCCCTTCCACCCCCCCCCCCAGGGCCGCCCCACGTTAGGGCGGCCACCCCGCCCATCTTCCGCCCCACCC
>JBQCGP010000060.1:0-2562 GCA_051955535.1 Gaiellaceae bacterium
GTCGAGCGCGCGGTTGCCGCCGGGGTCCGTCAGTACGCCATCCTCGGCGCGGGTCTGGACTCGTTCGCCTACCGGCGGCCGGACCTGCTGGAACGACTGCGCGTCTTCGAGGTCGACCATCCGGCCAGCCAGGCCTGGAAACGGGAGCGCCTGGCGGAACTCGGCGTCAGCCTGCCCGCCAATCTCGTCTTCGCAGCGGTCGACTTCGAGACGCAGACGCTCCGCGACGGGCTGCTCGCGGCTGGGTTCGACTTCGCGGCGGGCGCCGTCTTCTCCTGGATCGGGGTGACGATGTACCTCACCCTGGCGGCGATCGAGGCGACCCTCGAGACGGTGGCCGCCTGCCCGCCCGGCAGCAGGATCGTGCTCACCTACAACCTGCCACCATCGGCGCTGGACGACCAGGAACTCGCGATGCACAGCACGATGTCGCGGGTGGTCGGCGAGGTGGGCGAGCCCTGGCTCAGCTTCTTCACAGCGGCCGAGGTGGAGGCGCTGCTGCGCCGCTACGGCTTTGGGGAGGTCGACCACTTCGGGCCTGCGGAGGCGAGCCGCACCTACTTCGCGGGCCGGCCGGACGTCCATCTGGAGATGCCGCAGCGCCTTCTAGTCGCGACTGTCGGAGCTCGCTGAGGGGCGAGTTTGTCGGCCTGCCCCACGTCGAGTCCACGTGCGCCAATGAAGATCGCGATCGTCGGGGCTGGGGCGATGGGGTCGGTGTACGCGGGGATTCTCGGCCACTCGGGGAACGAGGTCTGGGCGATCGACCGCTGGGACGAGCATGTCGAGGCGATCCGCGCGCACGGTCTCCGCGTCGAGGGAGCGAGCGGCGACCGGACGATCCGGATCCACGCGACCACCGACCCGGGTGAGGCGGGCGTCTGCGACCTGGTCGTGATCGCGACGAAGGCGCACGATGTCGAGGCGGCCGCGCGAGCGGCGAGGCCACTCGTCGGCGCCGAGACGGTCGTGCTGCCGATCCAGAACGGGCTCGGTAGCGCCGAGCGAGTCGCCGCGGTGCTCGGCGAGGAGCAGGTCGCGATCGGCGTCGTCGGCGGCTTCGGCGCCTCCGTGGTGGGCCCCGGCCACGTCCACCACAGCGGCTGGGAGCTCGTGCGGCTCGGCGAGCGCCACGGGCCTGCGACCGAGCGGATCCGGCGGATCGCGAAGGTCTGGGAGGACGCCTGCTTCCACGTGCAGACCTACGACGACGTCGACCAGCTGGTCTGGGAGAAGCTCGTCTGCAACGTCGCATTCAGCGGCACCTGCTCGGTACTCGAGTGGACGATCGGCCAAGTACTGGCCGACGCATCCGCATGGCAGATCGCCGCGGGCTGCGCGCGCGAGGTGTTCGCGGTCGCCCAGGCGCGTGGCATCCAGCTCTCGTTCGACGATCCCGTCGCATACGCGCGCGCGTTCGGCGAGAAGATCCCTGACGCTCGCCCCTCGATGCTGCTCGACCTGCTCGCCGGGCGACCCTGCGAGATCGAGGTCCTCAACGGCGCGATCCCTCTCGCCGCCCGCGAGGTGGGGCTCACGGCTCCGGTGAACGAAACGATCACCGCCCTCGTGAAGGCGAAGAGCACACGACAGCGTCCTCTCGCCTGAGCGTGCCTGTGCGCCGGCCGACTTTGTCGAAGGGAACACTGAGGGAACACCAACGTGGGCAACCGCGTCCACTCGCGGTCACTCGTCTTCCGTCGATTCCTTCTTCTTGCGCGGCTTTCGTGCCCGCGGCTTCCCGCGCGTGCCCGCGCTTCCTGCCTCGTTGCTCGATGGTAAGGAGGGGGTCGACGGTTCGAGTCCGTCAGAGGGCTTCACCGAACTACCTTGCAAATCGGGCTGTTGTCTTGTCCATCTCGTAAACGCTCGTCACGCGCGGGCACTCGCGGGCACTATCTAGTGTTCCCTCGTTAGCGGCATCGGCAAGCCGGATTCGGCTTGTCCTAGCCGATCAGAACCGGCGTGACCCCCTCTGTGAGACGAAATCGCCGGAAATCCGCAACGCTCTTTGCGCGTGACCGATCCGCCAGCCGGCGTGTGGCCCTGCCGCCCTCCGAGGAGCCCGCTTTGCCTCGCATACAGCGCAGCGACTTGCGGAGCTGCGATCACCATCAGCAGCGTCTCTTGCGCGCCGCGGCCCGAGCCCGCGCGGGCGACGACGCACAAGCTTGGGGTCGTCGCTTTTTCCTAGGCCGTCTGCGCTGAGGGCTCCGGGTGGACGGGCGAGGCCTCGACCCGGAGGATTCGCGCGGGCCGGGCCGGCAGCCACCAGTTCCAGCGGCCGAGGATGGCGACGAACGCGGGCGCGAGCACGCCGCGGATGATCGTGGCGTCGATCAGGATCCCGCCGCCGAGGGCGGTCGCGAACATCTTCGCTTCGGTTCCCGGCGTCGAGCTGAACGCGACGAAGGCGAGGCCGAGAATCAACGCCGCGCTAGTTACGAGTCGTCCCGTTCGCCCGATTCCTTCGACGACGGCGGTCGGCGTCGACCTGGTGCGGTCGTAGGCCTCGCGCATCCGGCTCATGTTGAACACCTGGTAGTCCATCGAGATCCCGAC
>JBQCGP010000061.1:0-33488 GCA_051955535.1 Gaiellaceae bacterium
CGTGGGGGTGGGGGGGGGGGTCGTGGCTGGCGGCCGGGGGGAGTCCTAGGGCGCGGCGCCCGCCGATCAGGGTCGCGAGAACACGACTCCATTCCTCGCGGACGACCTCCTCGAGGCTCGCCGAGCTCAGTGCTCGATCACCGGCCTGATCTCGATCGCCCCGCCCGTGCGCGCCGCCGGAATCCGCGCGGCGACCTCGATCGCCTCGTCCAGGTCGTTCGCCTCGATCAGGTAGAAGCCGCCCAGGTACTCCTTGGTCTCGGCGAAGGGACCGTCGGTCGTCAGCGTCTTGCCGTCCTCGACGCGGACAGTTGTCGCCTTCGAAAGCTCACCGAGGTCGGCGCCGCCCTGGGTGCGTGAATCGCGGCTGATCGCCATGTACTCCTGGGTCATCGCCTGCTGCTCTGCCTCGCTGTACTGCTCCCAGCGCCCCTCGCCGCCGTAGATCAAGAGCCCGTACTGCATGTTGCCCTCCTTTGTCGGTGTCGAGATTACGACGAACGGGCTAGGGGGATTTCGACATCCGTTCTAAGAGCGCCAATGCGCCGGCCTTGTCCAGCGGCTCGTTCAGGTTCCCGCACTTGGGGCTCTGCACGCAGGACGGACAGCCGAGCAGGCACGGGCAGCCGCGGAGCATCCGCGCCGTGTCCTCGACCCATCCCTCGAACGCCTCGAAGCCGCGCTCCGTGATGCCGACTCCGCCCGGGTGGCCGTCGTAGACGAAGATCGTCGGCGCTCCCGTCTGGAAGTGCACGTTCGTCGAGAGGCCGCCGATGTCCCAGCGGTCGCACATCGCCCAGAGCGGCAGCAGCGCGATCAGCGAGTGCTCGGCAGCGTGCAGCGAGCCGAGGAGCCGCCGCTCTGAGTCGAGATCCTCGCTCATCCACGGCTGGGGCACGAACCAGATCGCCTCGGTCTCGAACTCGGTCTGCGGCAGATCCAGCTGAACGAGATCGAACGCGGCCTGGTCGTGGATCGACTTCTTCTGGTACGCGACGACCTGCTCGGCGACGACGACGCTGCCGAAGCTGAGCTCGAGGCCGCAGCGCCACTCGACCCTTCGCGCTGCATCGATCGCCGTCATCGTCTCCTTCTTGGCCTGCGTGTAGTAGTCGCCGGAGAACGGCTCTACCAGCGCGGCGCGGGCTTCGTGATCGAGCGACGCAACCCTGAACTGCTCACCGAGGTGGAGGTAGATCGCGCCCTCGTGCACGGTCGAGTAAGCGCGCTCGCGCTCGACGAGCCCGAGCACCGAGCCTGTCGAGCGGTCGACCACGTTGAAGGCGTCCAGGCCGGTCGAGCGGAGCGGGACGCGAGCCGCAGGGTAGTCCCGGCCGGCCCAGACGAAGCCGGCGTCCGTCTTCTTCAGCTCGGGGAGCTCGGCGGCCCGCTCGAGCGCGACGTCGCCGAGGATCGCGCGGTCCCCGTCGTCGAGCGGCGCCTCGAAGGCCGCCGAGCGGACGTGGCCGTCGAGAACGCGGTGGTTCTCGTGGTCGAGAATCGCGGCCTCGACTCGCCGGCCGAGTAGGGCCTGCGGCTCGCGCATGAAGTACTGGTCGAGCGCGTCCTCGCTGGCTACGAGTGCGGCGAGCCCGCGCCCGCGGCGCCCGGCCCGGCCCCACTGCTGGCGCAGGCTCGAGACCGTCCCCGGGAAGCCCACGGAGACGACCGCGTCGAGGAGGCCGACGTCGATGCCCAGCTCGAGTGCGTTCGTGGCGGAGACACCGAGGAGCTCGCCGCCGGACAGCCGCTGCTCGATCTCACGCCGCTGCGCGGGTGTGTAGCCGGCGCGGTAGGGCGAGAGCCGCGAGGCGTCGCCGAGCCGGTCGGCCGCGAAGCGATGGATCAGCTCGGCCGCCTTCCGGCTCTTCGCAAAGAGAAGCGTTCGGAGCCCGCGCGAGACGAGCTCGCCAAGCACCCGCGAGCCCTCGCCGAGCGGCGAGGCGCGCAGGCCAAGCTCTTCGTCGGTCAGAGGCGGGTTCCAGAGCACGATCGTCCGTTCGGCCCTGGGAGCGCCGTCATCGCCGACGACGGTCGCGCGCACGCCGAGCAGGCGCTCGACCAGCTCGCCCGGGTTCGCGATCGTCGCCGAGGCGAGCAGGAACTGCGGCTCGGCGCCGTAGATCGCCGCGAGCCGCCGCAGCCGCAGGAGCACATTCGCGACGTGCGAGCCGAAGACGCCGCGGTAGACGTGCGCCTCGTCGACGATCACGTAGCGGAGGTTCGAGAGCACGTCGCCCCAGCGGTCGTGGTGCGGGAGCACGCCCACGTGGAGCATGTCCGGGTTCGTCAGAACGAGGTTCGCCCAGCGCCGGATCTGCCAGCGGCGCTCGGTCTCGGTGTCGCCGTCGTAGATCGCAGCGCGAAGCCGTGGCAGCCGGAATCCCGACAGCGATCGCAGCTGGTCCTGTGCGAGCGCCTTCGTCGGGTAGAGGTAGAGCGCCCGCGTCTTCGGCTCGCGCGCGATTGCGTCGAGCACGGGGAGGTTGAAGGCAAGCGTCTTGCCCGACGCGGTGCCGGTCGTGACGACGACGTGCTCGCCGCGCGCAGCAGCGTCCCATGCCGCGCGCTGATGCGTGTAGAGCTCGTCGATCCCCTGCGCCGCGAGCGCCTCGCGCACGCGAGGATGCAGCTCCTCCGGCAACGGCGCGAGCCGGGCCTCGCGGGCAGACTCGGTGCCCACGTAGGCGATCTCCTCGCCCTGGAGCAGGTCGGACCATTGAGCCGCGGCGGTTGCCACTCCACCATTGAAGCGGCAACCGCCGTCTCAATCGCTTGGAATCAGGCTCCCGTGACCGTGCAGGTGCTGTCGACGATCGCTCCGGGCCCGCCGTAGCTGAACCCGTCGAAGAGGCGGTGCCTGAGCGAGATGGCGAAGTGGAAGGTCAGACTTTGCCCAGGGCCGAGCACGATCCCGGTCGGGTAGAAGACGTCCGTCCTCCAGCCCTGTGGGTCGGTCCGCGGCGTCGTCCAGTCGTTGGAGAGGTCGACGATCGGGCCGCCGTTGACGGACACGGTCGTTCGCTGGGCGTGAATGAACTCCAGGTTCTGAGCGCGGGTCGCTGCGACCCAGCCCTGCCGGACGACGATCTCAGTCCCCGCCGGCCGGGTGACCTGGCCTCCGTTGCCGTAGCAGCCGTAGGCGCCGACGTCCGATCCGTAGGCCCACGCGGCGGTCGGCACAGCCAGTGCCGCTGTCGCGAGTGCCAATGCAGCCAAGATACGCATGGCCGCTCCTTTCCTGACCCCTGCGCTTGGTGGTGCCGGGGAGGCTAGGAGCGGCCGGTTACGAATCGGTGACGAGGCCGTAAGGGATCCGAGGGAGGGCGTAAGGATCTTCGGCGCGGCTAGGATTGATTCACCGGGGTGCCCGCAAGGGCTGAGATCAGACCCGCGAACCTGATCCGGGTAATGCCGGCGAAGGGAGTGGCTTGACACCGCGCTGCTTGACGATCGCGACATCCGATTCCGGCGGCGGAGCCGGTATCCAGGCCGACCTGAAGGCATTTGCCGCGGCCGGCTGCCATGGCATGTCGGCACTCGTGGCGCTGACCGCGCAGAACACGGCCGCGGTTACCGCGATCCATGAGTTGCCGCCCGAGTTCGTCGTCGCGCAGCTGCAGGCGGTCGTCGACGACATCGGCGTCGACGCGGCCAAGACCGGGATGCTCTTCTCGCGGGGCCTGATCGAAACGGTCGCGGACTTTCTCGAGGCACATCCGGTACCGCTCGTCGTCGATCCGGTGATGCTCGCGAGCTCGGGCGCGCAGCTGCTCGAGGACGATGCGGTGGAGACGCTCGTCGGCCGTCTGTTCCCGCTCTCGATAGTGGTGACCCCGAATCTCGCCGAGGCTCAGGTGCTCGCGGCGCTCAAGCAACTGACTGTTACCAAGTCCGAGCTGGCGGAGGGGATCCACGCCCTGGGCGCGCCGGCCGTGATCGTCACCGGCGGGCACGGGGAGCCTGTCGATCACCTCTTCGACGGCACCGACCACGTCGAGATCCCGGTCGAGCGACACGCCCTTGCGGCCACGCACGGAGCGGGATGCACCCATTCGGCCACCGTCTGCGCAGGACTCGCCCGGGGTCTGACCCTGGTCGAGGCCGCGGAAGCCGCGGCCGAGGCGGCTTCGTCCGCGGTGGCCCATGGCCTGGCCGAGCTCGGCGCAGGCGACGGGCCCGTCGATGTCATCGACCTGAAGGAGATTCGTGAGCACGACCGAGTTGCAGCTCTCGACCGGCGCTGATCTCGCGGCGATCCGCGAGCGGAAGCCGCTCGTCCACCAGATCACGAACTACGTGGTCATGAACGAGACGGCGAACGCGACGCTCGCGCTCGGCGCGCTGCCGGTGATGGCACATGCGCGCGAGGAGGTGGAGGAGATGGCGTCGCTCGCCGCGGCGCTCGTGCTCAACATCGGCACGCTCTCGCCGCCCTGGGTGGAGGCGATGCTCTCCGCCGGTCGTGCCGCGAACGAGGCGGGTGCGCCCGTCGTGCTCGACCCGGTCGGTGCGGGTGCGACGCGGTACCGGACCGAGACCGCGCTAAGACTCCTGGACGAGGTCGACGTCGCAGTCGTCCGGGGAAATGCGGCCGAGATCGCGACGCTCGCCGGCCGCGAGGCCGAGATCCGCGGCGTCGAGTCGATGGGCGCGAGCGACGCGGCCGGCGAGCTGGCTATTGGGGCCGCGCGGAAACTGGGTACCGTCGTTGCCGTGACCGGCGCCGTCGACCACGTCTCGGACGGACGGCAGACGCTCACGGTCGCGAACGGCGACCCGCTGCTGGCGACGATCACCGGGTCAGGCTGTATGTCGACGGCGATTACCGGCTGTTTCCTCGCGGTTCGCCCGGAGGCGCCGCTCGCCGCAGCGGCGGAAGCGCTGGTCGCCTTCGGCGTCGCCGGCGAGGATGCGGCCCGAACCGCCAGAGGCCCCGGCTCCTTCCACGCGGCGCTCTACGACGCGCTGTACGCGCTCGATCCGTCAACCCTCGACGAGCGGGCAAGGGCGACATGATCCTGCACGCCCTCGTCGACGACCTCCGGGTCGCCCGGGTCGCGATCGAGGGCGGAGCCACGCTCGTCCAGTTCCGGCGCAAGGGCGTTTCGACGCTCCAGCGGGTCGAACAGGGGCGACCGTTTCGCGATCTCTGTGCGCGTGCGGGGGTCGCGTTCGTCGTCAACGACGATGTGGAGGCTGCGATCGTTCTCGGCGCCGCCGGAGTCCACCTCGGCAGCGAGGACGAGGGGCTCGAGCGCGCGCGCGAGGCCGGCCTGCTGGTCGGGCTTTCTGCGCAGACGCTCGACGAGGCGCTGGCGGCCGACAACGAGCACCCCGACTACCTCGGTGTCGGCCCCGTCTGTGCGACGCCGATCAAGCCCGGGGTTCCGGCCCTCGGCATCGAAGGCCTCCGCAACGTCTGTGAAAGCGTCGCGGCGCCGGTGATCGCGATCGGGGGCGTTGACGCCACCAACGCGACGCTCTGCGTCGAGGCCGGCGCAGTCGGCGTCGCGGTAGTACGCGCGGCGACGAACACCGCGTCGGTGCGCACAGCGCTCGAGCGTGCGGCTGTCTGAGCTCGGCGAGCTCGGCCTGCTCGCCGAGCTCGAACGTCGCGGACTCGCGGAGCAGATCGAGCACGACGCGGCGCGGTTCGAAGACGGCCTCGTCGTCACCCAGGACTCGCTCGTCGAATGCGTCCACTTCCGTCTCGACCGGCTGTCGTGGCGGGACCTCGGCTTCCGCGCGGCCGCCGTCAACATCAGCGATCTGGCCGCTTCGGGCGCGCGACCGGAGGCGCTGCTAGTCAGCCTGGGTGTCTCCGGTGCGACCGAGCTCGACGACGTGCTCGAGCTGTACGGCGGGATCGCGGAGACAGGCGTCCCGGTCCGAGGCGGCGACACGACCGAGGCGGATTCGATCTTCGTCACCATCACCGCTCTCGGCCGGTCGGACCGTGTGCCCGGTCGCGCAGGGGCCAAGCCCGGCGACCGCCTCGTCGTCACAGGGTCGCTGGGCGCGGCGGGCGCTGCGTTCCGCGAGCAGTGCTACGTTCGCCCGCCGCTGCGGGTCGACGAGGGGATCGAGCTGGCGCGCGACGCCCATGCGCTGATCGACCTCTCGGACGGCCTCGCCCCCGACGCCGCTCACATCGCCGAGCGCTCGGGCTGCCGGCTCGTCATCGACCTCGAGCGCGTCCCGCTCGAGCCCGGCGCGACCCACGACGACCTGGCCTTCGGCGAGGACTTCGAGCTGCTCGCGGCGATGCCCGAGCCACGGAGTTTCACCCAGATCGGGCACTGCGAAGAAGGCGCGGGGCTAGAAATCCGACTCGCAGGCGACCCCGTAGCTCTCGGCGGGTGGGAGCATTTTCGCTTGCGCTGAGCGCCCCGAGCCGCAACTCTAGGCGCCGGTGCTGACGTTCGTCGTCAGGCGGCTGGTGTGGGCGCTGCTGCTCGCGGCCGTGATCACCCTGTTCACGTTCATCATCTTCTTCATCATCCCGACGGACACGCGCAGCACGCTGTCCGGGAACGGCTCGACCGACCCGACGCTCGCGGGCCAATTCCACCTCAGGGACCTGCCGGTGACGACGCAGTACGTGCGCTTCCTCGAGCACCTGGTCGAGCACGGCGACCTGGGGCGCTCGGTCCGTTCGGGCATCCCGGTTCGGCAAACGATCACCGCGGCTGTTCCGGTAACCGCCTCCCTTGTCTTCGGGGGGATGATCGTGTGGTTCCTGCTCGCGTTCCCGATCGGCGTCCTGACGGCGCTCTACCAGCGCACGCCGACGGACAAGGGACTGATGGTCCTCGTTCTGATCGGGGCCTCGGCCCATCCGATCTGGCTTGGCCTGATCCTCTCTTACCTGCTCGGCTACAAGCTGAATCTCTTCCCCATCTCGGGCTACTGCGACTTCTTCAACCCGTCCACCTCATGCGGCGGACCGACGCAGTGGGCCTACCACATGATCCTGCCGTGGTTCACGTTCGCCTGCCTCTACGCGGCGCTCTACGCGCGGATGATCCGCGCGAGCATGATCGAGACGATGGACGAGGACTACGTCCGGACCGCGCGCGCGAAGGGCGCAAGCACCTCGCGCGTGATGCGTCGGCACGTGTTGCGTAACGCGATGCTGCCTGTCGTCTCCATGCTCGGCATGGACATCGGGCTCGCCTTCGGCGGCGCGCTGTTCATCGAGATCGCCTTCGGCCTGCCGGGGATGGGCAAGGTGCTCGTCCGGGCCCTTGCGAGCGGCGACCTGCCGATGATCATGGGCGTCGTGCTCGTGATCAGCTTCGCGGTCGCCATCCTGAATCTGATCGTCGACATCGTCTACTGCTTCATCGACCCACGCGTCCACGTGCGCGGCGTGGACGAGGGCTCGGGCTCGGTGGCCGCTCCCAGGGCGCGCCTGCGGACTCAGCCGCGCGTCAAGGAGTCGACGACGTAGACGCGAGCCAGTCCGCCCAGGCCTGTTCGTAGTACTTGCGCGGACGCGCGCCGATCACCGTCTCGCGTGGCTCGCCGCCCTCGAACAGAATCGTCGTCGGGATCGACAAGACCTCGTAGCGCGAAGCCGTTTCGACGTTCTCGTCGACGTTCAGCTTCGTGAAGGTGATCGCCTCGTGCTCGCGCTCGAGCTCGGCCAGGATCGGCTCGACCGCGCGGCAGGGGCCGCACCAGGGTGCCCAGAAGTCGACCACGACCGGGCCGTCGGCCTCGAGCACGTCTGCCCGGAAGCTCGCGTCGGTGATCTCGCGCACCGCTATAGCTTGCCTGTCAGCACGGCGAGCCGCTAAACCCGGTTAGGCGTCAGATCCGGCCACGAAGAGCGGCAAGTCGCAGGGCCGGCACCTTCCAGATCGCCTCGAGCACGATCGCGCGGCTCATCTTCGAGCCGCCGGCTTCGCGGTCGACGAACCGGATCGGCACCTCGACGACGGTGAAGCCGGCCCGCAGCGTGCGGTAGGTCGTCTCGATCTGGAAGGCGTAGCCCTTCGAGTGGATTGCGTCGAGGTCGAAGCTTCTCAGAACATCGGAGCGGTAGCACTTGAAGCCTCCGGTGAGGTCGTGCGGCCGCACCGAGAGCAACACTCGCGCGTAGAAGGAGCCGCCGGCCGAGATCCCGCGGCGGACCGGCCCCCAGTTCACGATCTCGCCGCCGTCCACGTACCGCGAGCCCAGCGCGAGGTCGGCCTCGTCTGTGGCCGCGATCAGGCGGGGAACGTCTGCCGGGTTGTGGGAGAAGTCGGCGTCCATCTCCAGAATCCGCTCCGCCCCATCGGCCAGCGCGCGGCGGAAGCCGGCGACGTAGGCGGGCCCGAGCCCCTCCTTGTGCGGGCGGTGCAGGACCTCGACGTAGTCGAGCTCATGCGAGAGTCGGTCGGCGAGCCGCCCCGTGCCGTCGGGGGAGTTGTCGTCGATGACGAGCACGCGCACGTCGTGCTCGCCGAGCGCCCGCAGCATCGGCTCGAGATTCTCGCGCTCGTTGTAGGTCGGCAGGCAGACGGTCGCGCGACCGCCCGGAGAATGCTCAGGGAGTGACAAGCGGGATCGTGATCGTTCCTGCCACGAGCAGCCCGGCGGACACTACGAGAAGCGCCCGCCGGACGAGTGACCGGCGGGCCAAATACGCGAGCCCCCAGTAAGCCGGCAGCGCGAGCAGCCCGAACCGCGCGGCCGACATGAAGCTTCCGCTTGCGAGCGGGATGAGCACGATCGCCGCACCCGCGAGAATCCAGGACCGCGGCACGCCGTTCCGGCGGGCGGCGACGAGGAGGACGAGATACACCATGGAGAAGGCGACCTCGCGCCAGAGCCACGTAGCCCCGGGCTGGAAGAGCCCGTTGAAGGCGTTGCCGAAGCCCTCGAGCCCGAAGGCCCGGCCCCACCCCGCCTGGGCATGGCTCCAGGCGAAGACGTCGTGAACTGCCCAGCCGAGGTAGAGCGGGAAGGTGAGAAACGAGGCCACGGGCGCCAGGGCGGCGCCGATCGCCCGGCCTTGGTCGGCCTTCGTCGACGTCCTCCCGTAGCCGACCGCGATCACCGCCAGCGGAATCAGGAACAGGAGCGCTTCGGGCCGTGTCAGGACGGCGATCGAGCCGGCGCACGCGCACGCTGTCCACCGCCCTCGCAGCGCGAGGAGCAACGTGAGCGCGAGCGCGAGGAGGACGAGGCTCTCCGGATATGTCATCGAGAACACGAAGCTCATCGGGAAGAACGCGACGAGTACGGTTGCGACCTTCGCGGTCTCGGCGTCGACCACGTATCGGCTCAGCTCGTTGAAGGCCAGCAGTCCGGCGACGAAGGCGAGGTTGGCGATCACGAGGCCCGCCGTGAGGTACGAGAGGCCGAGGGCGTGGACGCCTCTCAGCAGGATCGGAAACAGCGGGAAGAAGGCGGGGTCGCTCTCGCGGCCTGGAATCAACAGGTACCCGCGCTCGGCGACCGTTCGATACCACTTGCCGTCCCAGTAGCCCAGCGTGGTCAGAGTGTGCGCCGTCGACGCGATATGAACGGGCAGCCGGCGCGACCAGCGGAACTCGTGCCCGATTGCAGCTGCGGCCAGGACGAGGACTCGGGAAACGATCGCCGCGACGAGGATCGTGCGGCGCTGCTCCAGCCAGGCTCTCATGCGGGGTCTGGCGTGGAGAGGTATCTCCAGGCCCCATGCGGGCGTCCGAGCCGGACGGCCAGCGGAGTGAACGTGACCGGGTCGACGAGCAGTCCGAGGTCGTACTTCGGCCCCGCGAATTGCAGTAGCAGCAGCCGCGTCCCGCTCTCGTAGACAGGGACGGCCCTCACCGGCCGGCGCTGGTCGAGGAAGCGTCCGATTCGACGCTCGAGCGCGGTCGGACAGCCCGCCCGAGCAGCCGCAAGCGCGATCCAGGGTCCGTCGATCTCCGTCGGCGTGCGACCGAGCCGGAAGCTGCCTGGGCGTGTGTCGATCCACTGTCCAGTCGGCGTGATCAACAGCGATGCCCGCACACGGCGAGCAGGGGTTCCGACTAGGGCCGACGCGTCGACGCAGCGGGTCGAGATCGGTCCACGGCGGCTCACTCCCTCGCTCTCGATCTCCTGCTGGTGCGTAAGCCACCGCAGGGTCTTAGCCGCGATCAGCTGGCCGCGCGTCGGTCGAGGAAGCGCGATCGCCTGCAGCCCGAAGGCGGCACCCGCGAATCCGGTTGAGAGGACCGCCGCCGCCGCTGCCGAGGCGATCGCGATGCCTGAGAACCCATGGCGTTTCGCCGGTCGGGTTTTCGCGGAAGTCGTTACCACGCTCCCCGCGGAGTTCTAACGGCCTTGCGTTAACGGGTCCTTGCTTGCGCTTTAAGGGACGATGAAGCTGGCCCGAGCCGTCCACCTATGATCGCGGTGATGGCGAAGACGCTGCCCCGCAACGCGGATGTGGCGGAGCAGCTCGAGCTGCTCGCCGACATTCTGGAGCTGGAAGGCGAGGCCGCGTATCGGCTGCTCGCCTATCGCCGGGCTGCAGCATTAGTGCGCGAGCAGCCGGGCCCGGTCGCCGCGCTGGCGCTCGAGGGCAAGGCGAAGGACCTGCCCGGAATCGGCAAGACGATCGAAGGCAAGATCGTCGAGATCGTCAATGAGGGCGAGATCCGGGCGCTGACGAAGCACAAGGCGCTCGTCCCGCCCGAGGTTGTCGAGTTCACGAGGCTGCCCGGCCTCGGGCCGAAGACTGCACGGAAGATCTGGCAAGAGCTCGGCGTCACCACGCTCGTCGACCTGAAAGCGGCCGCAAAGGACGAGCGGCTGCGGCGGCTCCCGGGGATCGGCGCCAAGCTCGAGGAGCGGATCGTCAAGGAGCTCTCGGGGCGACGCAAGGCGCCGCAGGAGGTGAGGCCGCTGCTCGGCCAGGGGTTACCGGCGGTCCAGGCGGTCGTCGACGTTCTGCGTGAGCACCCGGTCGCGCTGGAGGTTTCGGAGGCCGGGAGCGTTCGGCGGCGCAGGGAGACCTTTCGCGACCTCGACGTCATCGCCACCGCGACAGAACCCCGTGAGCTGACCGAGTACTTCACGAAGCTGCGCTGGGTCGAGAAGGTCGCCGCCAAGGGGGAATCCAAGGCAACCGTGGTCTCGAACGACGGGCTCCGCTTTGACCTGCGCGTCGTCCCCTCGGGGCTGTACGGAAATCTGCTCCAGCACTTCACGGGTTCGAAGCACCACAACGTGGCGCTGCGCGAGGAGGCCGTCCGACGAGGGCTGTCGATCTCCGAGAACGGCGTCAAGGTGGTCGACTCCGGCGAGATCTTCAAGACCGGCAGCGAGGAGGAGCTCTACGAGTTCCTCGGCTACGAGTACATCTCGCCGGAGCTACGCGAGAACCTTGGTGAGCTGGACGCGGCGCGCGAGGGTGCGCTGCCGGAGCTGGTCGAGCTCGGCGACCTCCGTGGAGACCTCCACTGTCACTCGACGTGGTCTTCGGACGGCAAGAACTCGATCGAGGAGATGGCGGACGAGGCGAGCCGGCGCGGCTACTCCTTCCTGGCGATCACCGACCACTCGCACTACCTGCGTGAGGGACGGCTCGAGGCGCAGGACCGCGAGATAGACGAGCTTCAGGAGCGGTTCGGGCGCTTTCGCCTCGTGAAGGGGATCGAGGTGAACATCCGCGCCGACGGCTCGCTCGACGTCGACGACGAGACGCTTGCGGGCCGGGACTGGGTTGTTGCCTCCCTACACACCGCGTTCGACAAGAACCCGACCGAGCGCGTGCTCGCCGCGATGGAGAACCCCAACGTCGACTGCATCGGCCATCTGACCGCCCGCAAGATCAACCGACGCGGGCCGGCGGACATCGATCTCTCGCGCGTGTTCGAAGCCGCCCTCGCGACGAAGACGTTCCTGGAAATCAACTCGCAGCCCGACCGGCTCGACCTGCGAGACGCACACGCTCGGGCGGCGGGCGAGGCCGGCGTGCTCCTGGCCGTGAACAGCGACGCCCACTCGACGCGTGCGCTCGCATATCCGGAGCTCGGGATCGGCCAGGCGAGGCGGGCGTGGCTGACGAAGGAGCAGATCCTCAACACCCGGACGTGGCCGCAGATCAAGAAGCTCCTCGGGTGAGGTCCTCGAAGGGAATGGAGGCGCAATGCTGATCGCAACGACGAACGAGATCGCAGGGCACGAGATCGACGAGGTGTTCGGGGAGGTGTTCGGGCTCACCGTTCGTTCGCGAAACGCGTTTTCGCAAGTCGGCGCGGGATTCAAGTCCATGCTCGGCGGCGAGCTGAAAGGGATGACGAAGGCCCTCGCCGACAGCCGGCAGCAGGTGATCGACCGGATGGTCGAGGAAGCCGAGGCCAAGGGCGCGAACGCAGTCGTCGGCATGCGCTTCGACACGTCCGAGATGGGCAACACCTGGACCGAGATCTGCGCGTATGGGACGGCCGTGCGAGTGCGAAGGGCGTGACGCGCGCAGTCGTCTTCGACCTCTGGGACACGCTCGTCGACTTCGACCCCGTTGGCGGGCGTGCGTTTCAGGACAAGGTGGCCGGTCGGCTCGGACGGGATCCCGAGGAGTTCGCGGCGTCGTGGTACGAGGGCCGCGCCGAGCGTGAGAGCGGCTCGCTGCGCGACTACCTGTTGATGCTTGGGGCGGAGGAACCAGTCGCCGACGAGGTCGTCGCCCTGCGGCACGAATCGACCCGCACGATGTTGAAGCCGCGGCCGGGGGCCGTCGAGACGCTCCGCGAGCTGCGTGAACGCGGCCTCAGGCTCGGGCTGATCTCGGTCTGCAGCGAGGACGTCCCGGCGGTTTGGGGCGAGACGCCGTTCGAGGGCCTGTTCGACAGCACGGTGTTCTCGTGTGCCGTCGGCCTGCGGAAGCCGGATCCACGGATCTACGCGCTCGCCTGCGAGGAGCTCGGCATCGAACCCGCGGAGGCGATTTTCGTCGGGGACGGTGCGAACGACGAGCTGGCCGGCGCGGAGCGGGTCGGAATGCGGGCGGTCCTGATCCACCGCGACGGTGAGGAGCCGATGTGGGAAGAAGCGCGCGACTGGTCGGGGCCGCGGATCACGACGATCCCGCAGGTCGTGGCACTCCTCGAGGCGTAACCGCGGCGGATATCTCCGCTGCGGCGGCGTCATGGAGGGCGACGCGGTAGCGCCAGAATGCCCGGCCGGTGGCCAGGAGCCGCTCGCGGAGCGGCCCGTTCAGCTCCGACAGCGTGCCCCATCGCGCTGCCTGAATCTCGTCAGTATCACGCGGCTCGAGCTCGCCGTCGGTCGTCATCGCGAGGAAGACATGCGTCCGCCACGACACGTCCTCGTGCTCGTAGACGAACCGCGCGGTCACGGCGACGAGGTAGCGCTCCAGCTCCACGTGCAGCCCCGTTTCCTCGAGCGCCTCGCGTCGCACGCCGGCGACGAAGTCCTCGCGCTCCTTGACGCCCCCGCCGGGCGGCCGCCAGATTCCGGGCTCGAAACCGTGCTTGCGGATCAGCCCCAAGCGGTCGCCGTTGAAGATGAAGAGCGTCACGTCGTGCGTCCGGCGCGGGTTGTACGTCGCGAGCGAGTGCTCGAGCTCGGAGATCTCACCCTCCCACTCGAGAGTCGCCGGCTCGCCGAAACGGGCACGCAGCGGCGCCAGAACTGCCTCGTCCACATGCACGGGCCGATGGTACGGTCAGAGCCATGCCCCGCGTTCGCCGGCTGCGCCGCGAGGCCCCGACGCTCGAGCTGCTCGCCGCGACGCTGCCGGAGCTGAGGCTCGGTCTCTCCGACGCAGCAGCCCGCACCGTTGCCTACGAGATCTTCGAGAAGCTCGGCTTCGGCGCCGTGGCCGTGACGGACACGAGCCGCGTGCTCGCCTTCGTAGGAGCCGGCGCCGACCATCACGCCGCGGGTGACGCACCGATCCGTCCGGTCTTCGAGGCCCTGGCGGCAGACGAGGGGCGAATCGCCCCGCTCGCACTCCGGGTCGCCTGCGGTCACCCTGCGTGCCCCCTCGGCGCAGCCGCAATCGTGCCCCTCCGGCTCAGCGACGGCCCGGTCGGCGCCCTCGTCGTCTACGCGACCGACGGCGCTCCGCTCGCCGACGACGACGTTGACCTGCTGACTTCGCTGGGCGACCAGCTCTCGGCGCAGCTGCAGCTCTCCGAGCTCGCGGGCTCGGCGCGCGCGGCCGCATCGGCCGAGCTGAAGGCTCTTCAGGCCGAGATCGAGCCGCACTTCCTGTTCAACTGCCTGAACACGATCGCGAGCTTCATCCGCACGGACCCGGACCGGGCGCGGGAGCTCGTGCTCGCCTTCGCCGACTACTGCCGCTGGACGCTCGCCCGTCCGGGCGAGTTCGTGCCGCTATCCGAAGAGCTCAAGCACGTTCGCAGCTACCTCGCGCTCGAGCAGGCGCGCTTCGGCCCGCAGCTCGAGGTCGAGATCGACGCAACGCCCCAGGCGCTGGAGGTCAAGCTGCCGCCGTTCCTCGTCCAGCCGCTAGTCGAGAACGCCGTCAAGCACGGCAAGACAGACCGGCCGCTTCGGCTTGTCATCCGTGCGCGCGTCCGGCGGGGGCGCCTACGCGTGACCGTCCGCGACAACGGGCGCGGGATCGCACGTGAGGCACTCGAGCGCATCCTGGAGCCGGGCGTCGGCGAGGGCGACGGCGCCGGACTCGGGCTTGCGAACGTCCACCAACGGTTGACCGCGTTCTACGGCGAGGGCGTTCGGCTGAAGTCCGGCGGGTTCGGCACGGTCGTCCGGCTGGACGTCCCCGCGTGACCATCCGCGCCCTGATCGTCGACGACGAAGCGCCGGCGCGAGGAGAGTTGCGCTATCTGCTCGCGGCCCACCCCGAGGTTGAGGTCGTCGGCGAGGCGGCGACCGCCTCCGAAGCCCTGACCCTCGCCCAGAACGTCCGGTACGACGTCATCTTCCTAGACGTCGAGATGCCCGGCATGACCGGTCTCGAAGTTGCGCGGCTCGTCCTCGATCGGCGCGAGCGGCCGGCGGTCGTCTTCGTCACCGCGCACGAGCGCTACGCCGCAGACGCCTTCGCGGTCGAGGCTTTCGACTACCTGGTGAAGCCGGTCGAGCCGGAACGCCTCGCCCGAGTGGTCGCGCGGCTAGCTCAGGCGCGCCGGGAAGCGCCGGCGATCGTCGAGAAGATCCCGGTCGTCGGTGCGGGCGGCGCCAAGGCGCTGCTCGACTATGACGACGTTCACTGGATCGAGGCCGACGGCGACTACAGCCGCGTCCATACCTACGACCACACCTACCTTGCGACGTCGTCGCTCCGCGAGCTCGAGGAGCTGCTTCCGAGCGGCCGCTTCGCGCGGATACATCGCAGCCACGTGGTCAACCTCGCCAAGGTTGCGGCAGTGCGACGCGCCGGGCCGGACCGCCTCCGGCTCGCGCTCGACGACGAGCAACGGACGGAGCTCGACGTCGCCCGCCGCCAGACTCGCGTGCTCCGCGAGCGCCTGCGTCTCTAAAGCCGGGTCAGCAGCCGCGCCAGCCCGTCCGGGCTCTCGACGACGAGATCGGCTGCATCGACGAGCTCCTCGGGCCCCTCGGCCGAGGCGACCGCCACCCGCACCGCCAGCTCGAGCCCATCGAGCCCGCGGAAAGCGTCGAGGTCGGTCGTGTCGTCGCCCGCGTAGAGCGCGCGCTCGAGCCCGCGCTCGTGGAGCAGCGCGCGCACTGCAGTGCCCTTGTCGGCTTCGACCGGCGGGCGCACCTCGAGCACCTTGCGCCCGAACTGCGCCACGAGGCCGAGCTCCCTGGCGTCGGCCGCGACGTCCTCCAGGCGCTCCAGCATCGCCTCCTCGTCGGGCGCCCCGCGGTAGTGGAAGACGATCGCGAGGCCCTTGTCCTCGATCGGCAAGTCGACGGTCTCGGCGAACTCGTGCAGTGGTCCGCGCCAGCCCTCCGCCTCGGGCGCCAGCTCGAGGCCGTGCACACCGACGTAGACGGGGCCGTCGACACCTACGATTCGCGCCGCGTCCTTTCCCGTCCTACCGCTGACGGCGGCGACGAGCGCATACCGCCCGACGAGGCGGCGAAGCTCGGCGCGCGTCTCCTCGGGGACGCTGGCGAGCTCGGGGCGCGCCACGATCGGCGCCAGCGTGCCGTCGACATCCAGCAACACCGCCGCGGCGTCGGGACGTTCGGCCAGGGCCGCCAGCAGCTCGTCGGCACCCACCGCCATACGATACGAGGCCGTGGTCGCCCTCCTTCTTGTTATCGGCCTCGCCGCGGGCGTCTTCAGCGCGCTCTTCGGGGTCGGCGGCGGCGTCGTCATCGTCCCGGCGCTCGTGCTCGCGGGCATCCCGACGCGCTCCTCGACCGGTACTTCGCTCGCCGCCATTTCGCTGACCGCGGCCGCCGGCGCGATTGCCTACGGCCTGCACGGCGACGTCAAGGTCGGCGCCGCCGCGTTGCTGGGGATCCCGGGCGTGTTCGGCGTCGTTGGCGGCGTGGCGCTGCAGCAGCGGCTCGGCGGGCGCACGCTGACGCTCGGCTTCGCGGTCGTCCTGACGGCGGTCGGGATCCGCCTCCTCGTCTGATGGAGATCCTTGCGGCCCTCCTCGGCTTCGTCGGCGGCGTCCTCGCGGGGCTCTTCGGCGTCGGCGGAGGCATCCTCTTCGTGCCGACCCTCGTGCTGGTCCTTGGGCTGACCCAAATCCACGCCGAGGCGACTTCGCTGCTCGCAATCCTTCCCACGGTGATCGTCGGCACTTGGCGCCAGCACCGGTATGGCAACGTCGATCTACGCGCCGGCCTGCTCGTCGGGATCGGCGCGATCGCGGGGGTCGAAGGCGGCGTCCAGATCGCGAAGGCGTTGCCCGAGGACACGCTGCGCCGCCTCTTCGCTGTGCTGATGTTCCTCGTCGCCGCCAGCCTCGCGTGGCGCGCCCTGCGTCAAAAACCAACCTATGCTTCCGGTGATGAGCAGCACTGAAGACGCCTGGATACCGCTCGTCGACGAGCCGATCGGCGAGATCGTCGCCGACATTCAGGCCGAGCACCCGGAGATCGCGGCCCTCGTCGACACGCCTCAGCGGCTGCTCGCGTTCCGGACGTTCGCCTACATCCGGGTCGGCGTGCTGCTCGGCGAGCTCCTCGTCGACAACGACATGCCGCCGAACGGCACCGACACCTGGGTCGAGAGCCTGCTCGCACGGCCCGAGTACCGTGCGCGGGTCGTCGACGAGGTCAGGTCCGTCGCGGAGGAAGTCGCCCGCGACATCGAGGGAGAGGCCGGGCCGGACGAAGCCGCGCGCCGGCGCTTTGTCGAGTTCGCCCGCCGCGAACTCGAGACTTAAGGCGCGACCAGGTTGCTCCGTTCGCGGCCTTGGCCATAATGGCCGGAGCCATGCGGCTGCAGGTCGTCCTCGGATTTGCCGTTGTCCTGCTCGTCGCCGGCTCTGCCGGTGCGTCCGCGAGCGGTTCGCAGCCGGCCGCGACCGCGAGCGCCTACGGCATCAAGGTCGTCCCGGGCGCGAGCTCGACCGCCGTGTCGGCGCCGCCGAACGCCGTTGGCTTCACGTCCGGCTTCGCGTACCCGAGCGACGGCTCGATCGTCACGACAGGCTCCATCTCGGCGTCGGCCTCGACCGACGTCGGAGCGAACGCGCGCTCAACGGCCTCGAGCTCGGTGAGCTCGGTCTCGCTCTTCGGCGGCGAGGTGACCGCGTCCAGCGTGACAGCGCATGCCGCAGGCACGACCAGCGCCCAGTCCGCGTCGGGCAGTCTCAGTGGCTCGTCCGTCTCCGGTTTGACGGTCGACGGCGCCGCCGCCTCCGCGGGCCCGAATGCGCGCGTCCAGCTCGGCGACTGGGGATACGCGATCACGCTCGAGCAGTCCGAGGTCCACTCCGCATCCGGCAAGGCGCAGGGCTACCGCGGCTACCTGACCGGGCTCGACATCCACGTGACCGCGGATCACGGAGGGCTCTCGGCCGGAAGCGAGATCCTCGTCGGCTACTCGGAGGCGATGGTGCAGGCCGGCACGCCGCAGCCCGCCCCGACCACGCCGACGACGACGACCCAGAAGCAGCAGCCGAAGCCGCCGCCGAAGCCCAGCACGCAGGGGCTCCCGCCGAACTTCCGGCCGCTGCCGGTCGGTCTCCAGCCTCAGCTGACCGCCGGTCCATACGTCTTCCCCGTTTACGGCCCTCACGACTTCGTCGACACGTTCGGCGCCTTCCGCGGCGACGTGTCGGGTGACTGGCACCACGGTGACGACATCTTTGCGTCGCTCGGCGCGCCCGTGCTCGCGTGCGCCGACAGCACGGTCTTCTCGGTCGGTTGGAACAACGTTGGCGGCAACCGGCTCTGGTTACGCGACGGCCAGGGCAACGAGTACTACTACGCGCATCTCTCCGCCTACTCGCCCGCGGCGCGGAACGGGAACCGCGTCAAGGCCGGCGAGGTGGTCGGCTTCGTCGGCAACACCGGCGACGCCGAAGGGACGGCCTACCACCTCCATTTCGAGGTTCACCCCGTTGCCTACCTCGCGCTCGGTTATGACGGCGCCGTTGATCCCACGCCCTACCTGAAGGCCTGGCAGGAGCAGAAGGACCTCTACCTCGCGCAGGTCGCCGGCTACCTGCCCGGCGTCACCGGCACTGCCCCGAAGCCGGGGGCGATCCTCCTGCAGGCGAGCGACATCTCGCAGGCGAACGGCCTCGATCCCGCCTCGTTGAGGCGTGCCTTCTTCGCGCCGCTCCTCGCCGGCGAGGACGGGCGGCTCGTCACGATCACCACGCCGCCCGGCGGCTGACCGGCCTAGGACGAGCCGGAGTTCCCCTGGTAGCCGAAGTCGTCCTCCTCGCCGAGGACGGAGTCCTTCAGCCACTTGCGCGTGTCGGACCCTGTAAGCGGGTTGAAGAGAAGGATGCCGAGCGCGATTCCGGTCACCAGCAACAGGTTCCGGCCCTTGTGCGTCGGCCCGCGCTGGATGCGGTCGGCGGCGCTGCGTAGCTCCACGATCGCAGAGCGTAGGTTGTCACGCATGTCCTTGTCGGAGGCGACCCGCGCGGCCTTCCCGCTGACGCCTCGCGGCCCCATCAGCTCGTCATAAACGTCGCGGGCTGCGACGAACGCGTTCTTCAAGTTGTCACGGAATTCCTCGTCCTTGATCGCTCGCTCGACGTACGGTTTCACGTCCGAGACGTTTGCTTTCGCCATTCCGGCGTTCCTTTCGCTCGTTTCCGCGGCTTCTCTACCCTGCGGAAACTAACGCCTAAACAGGGGACGCTGCTTGGCGGTCTGCCGCGACCGGCCTGGGGCGCTTGGTCGCGGCGGTTCCGTCGAAGGCTGCCGCGAGCACGTCGTCGAGCGTGTCGGCGAGCACGAAGTCGAGCTCAGAGCGCGTCTCCTTGGGGAGCTCCTCGAGGTCGGGCTCGTTCTCATGCGGGATGACCATGCGCTTGATCCCGGCGCGCTGCGCCGCGAGGGCCTTCTCGCGGACGCCGCCGATCGGCAGCACCTGGCCGGTCAGCGTGATCTCGCCGGTCATTGCGACGTCGTCCGCGACCGCGATGCCCCGGACGAGCGAGACGATTGCGGTGGCCATCGTGATCCCGGCCGACGGCCCGTCCTTGGGGATCGACCCCGCAGGGATGTGCAGGTGGACGTCGTGGTCGGCGAACCAGGTCGGGTCGAGGCCGAGCTTGACCGCGTGGGAGCGAACCCACGAATGCGCGGCAGTCGCCGATTCCTGCATGACCTCGCCGAGTTGGCCGGTGACGGTCAGGCGTCCTTTCCCGGGATAGGCCGTCGCCTCGATGAAGAGGATGTCGCCGCCCACCGCGGTGACGGCGAGCCCGGTCGCGACGCCCGGCTCGGACGTTCGCTTTCGGACCTCGCCGGAGAACCGCCTCGGCCCGAGCCACTTGCGGACGCGCTTCTCGTCGACCCGGATCTTCGTCTTCCTGCCCTCCGCGACCTCGAGTGCCGCCTTCCGGCAGAGATCGGCGATCCGCCTCTCCAGGTTCCGGACGCCCGCCTCGCGGGTGTACTCGCGGGCGACGACCTTCAGTGCGTTGTCGCTGATCGCCACCTGCGCCGCCTTGAGGCCGTGCGTCTCGAGCTGCTTGGGCACAAGGTATTTGCGCGCGATCGCGAACTTCTCGTCGTCCGTGTAGCCGGACAGCGGGATCACGTCCATGCGGTCGAGCAAGGGCGCCGGGATCGTTTCGAGCTGGTTCGCGGTGCAGATGAACAGCACCTTCGAGAGGTCGTAGGGAAGGTCGAGGTAGTGGTCCCGGAAGGTCTTGTTCTGCTCGGGGTCCAGCACCTCGAGCATCGCGCTGGCCGGATCGCCGCGGAAGTCCGCTCCCATCTTGTCGATCTCGTCGATCAGCATGACCGGGTTACTCGACTCGGCATCCCGGATCGCGCGGATGATCGTGCCCGGCATCGCGCCGATGTAGGTGCGGCGGTGGCCGCGGATCTCGGCCTCGTCGCGCACGCCGCCGACCGAGATGCGGACGAACTTCCGCTCGAGCGTGCGCGCGATCGACTGGCCGAGCGAGGTCTTGCCGACTCCCGGCGGCCCCACGAAGCAGAGGATCTGGCCGGAGGCATCGTTGCGGAGCTTCGAGACGGCCAGGTGCTCGATGATCCGCTCCTTGACCTTCTCGAGGTCGTAGTGGTCCTCGTCGAGGACGGTGCGGGCTCTCTCGAGGTCGAGGTTGTCCTGGGTCGTCGTATTCCACGGGAGGGTCGCGATCCAGTCGAGGTAGGTGCGAATCACGCCGTACTCCGCCGAGGCCGAGGGCAGCTTCTCGAGCCGGGCCAGCTCGCGGTCGACGGCCTTGCGAACGTCCTCCGGCAGGTCGAGGGCGGCGAGCCGGTCGCGCAGTTCGTTCACCTCGGCTTGCTCGGCGTCACCTTCGCCGAGCTCCTCCTGGATCGCCTTCAGCTGCTGGCGCAGGAAGTACTCGCGCTGGCCCTTCTCCATCTCGGACTGGACCTGCGACTGGATCTTCGAACCGAGCTCGACGACCTCGAGCTCGCGGCTGAGGATCCGTGAGATCTCGCGGAGCCGCTCGCCTGCGTCGGTCATTTCGAGCAGGTTCTGCTTCTCCTCCGTCTTGAGCCGGAGCGTGGAAGCTACGAGGTACGAAAGGGCGTTCGGATCGTCGACGTTCGCGGCGGCGAGCTCGAGCTCGTCGGGAAGGTACGGCACCGCGGCGATCACGCGCCCGAAGAGCATCTGGACGTTGCGCGTGAGGGCCTCGACCTCGGGGGTCGCCTCGACCTCGTCCGGCACCTCGACGAACTCCCCGACCAGGTACGGCTTCTCGTTGATCCGGCGCTCGAGCCGGACGCGGCGGATGCCCTGGACGAGGATCCGGAGCGTCCCGTCGGGGACGCGGATCAGCTTGTGGATGACCGCGGCCGTGCCGACCTGGTAGAGGTCGTCCCAGCCAGGCCGCTCGGGCTCGGCGTTCTCGACCGTGACGAGTGCGAGCAGGCGCTCGCCGTCGACCGCATCCTCGACGAGCTTGATCGAGCGCTCCTGCCCGATCGCGAGCGGCGTCATCGACTGCGGGAAGACGACCGTCTCCTTGAGCGGCAGAACCGGCAGCTCGGCCGGGATCTCGAGCTCTTCGAGCCGATCCTCGGAGAGGAGCTCGCTCACGGCGCGCCCCGACCGATCTTGATCGAGATCTTTGCCGCGGCCGGCTCGCGCTCGGCGACCGGCACTGTGACCGTCAGGAGGCCGCGGCGGTATTCGGCGGTCGCACCTGCCGCGTCGATCGGCTCGGTGAACTGGACCCGCCGCTGGAACGGCCCGTCCTCGATCTCCATGTGGAAGTAACGGCCGCGCGACGGGCGCGAGCGGACGCCGGCGACGACCAGTGTCCGGTCGTCGGCGAAGATCCGCAGGCTCTCGGGATCGATTCCGGCAAGCTCGGCGACGACCCGGAACTCCGGCGGATCGTCGGTACGGACGACGTCGATCTGCGGCCGGAAGCCGCGCCGGAGCCCCGAGAAGCGCGGCACCTGCCAGAGCTCGTCGATGAGCTCCTGGATCTCGCCCTGGAGCTGGTCGAGCTGATCTCGCTTCCTCGCCACGGTCGTTAAGGGTAGAACGAATGGGATGGATCAGTGGACGCGCCTTGTCGTGCGGTTTCGCTGGCCGGTCCTGGTCGCTTGGCTGGTCGTCCTGCTCGTCGGCGGTTTCGCGTTCACACGGCTCAACTCGCTGCTCTCGAACGAGTTCTCGGTCCCGGGGACGGATTCCGAGAAAGCGCGCACGATCCTCGAGCGGCACTTCGGCGACCGCAGCGACGGCGTGTTCACGGTCGTGTTCCGCGTCCGCGACGGCGTCGACCGGCGCGCGTACGTCCGTCTGCAGCGCGATCTCGACCGCGCGGCCCGCGTCGTGCCGGACTCGGTGGCGCGCATGCTCGTGCCCGCCGGTCGGCACCTCCTCTACGGCGACGTCGTCTCGACCCTCCGACTCGCGAAGGCGAAGGGCTACACCGACGATCTCTACGGGGCGCTGCCGCACAACGGCGGCGTCCAGTCGTACGTGACCGGGCAGGCTGCGATCCAGCACGACCTCGACCCGATCTTCTCCCAGGACCTACGTAAGGGCGAGATGATCGCGCTGCCGATTGCCGTGCTCGTGCTGATCGCGGTCTTCGGACTGTCCGTGGCCGTGACGATGCCCTTCATCTTCGCGGCCTGCACGGTGATGGCAACGCTGGGCGGCGTCTACCTCTACGCGCACTTCTTGACCACCGCGACCTACGTGACGAACCTCGTCTTCCTGATCGGGCTCGGGATCGCGATCGACTACTCGCTGCTCGTCATCTACAGGTTCAGGGAGGAGCTGCGGAAGCCCGGCGAGGTCGAGGATGCGATCGTGAGGACGATGCAGACGGCCGGGCGCGCCGTCGTCTTCTCGGGGGCGACGGTCGCGATCGGGCTGGCGCTGCTCCTGTTCATGCCGCTGCCGTTCATCCGGTCGATCGGCGTCGGCGGGTTCTTGATCCCGCTCGCTTCGATTGCGGCGGCGCTGACGCTGCAGCCGGCGCTGCTGTCGCTGTATGGACGGCGCGGCGTCGCGCGGATCCCGGTGCTCCCGCGCCGTTGGCGTAGGGAAGGCGACACCGGCTTCTGGCACCGGCTCGCGTGGTCGATCATGCGGCGGCCGCTCGCGTATCTCTTCGCCGGCTCGGCGCTGCTGCTGGCGGCGGGCGTCCCCGTCTTCGCGCTGCACCTGACGCCCGGCTCGGCCGAAGGGATCCCGCGGTTCCCGCAGGCGGTGCGTGGGTTCGACCTGCTCAAAGGCTCGATTGGGCCCGGAGCCATCTCGCCCACGCAGGTGGTGGTCGACTCGGGCCGCGACGGCGGCGTGCGTGCGCCGGAGGTACAGGCGGCGATCGCGCGGCTCGCCGCGTCCGTCCGCGCCGATCGCGAGACGGCCACGCTTCGGTTCTCGAACCGACCCCCCTACGTCGATGCGACCGGCCGCTACGAGCAGTTGGTCATGGCCGGCCGCCACGAGTATGGCGACGCGGCCGCCCAGAGCTTCGTCCACAGATTGCGCGCCCGGCTCGTGCCGGCCGCACGGTTCCCGAGCGGCGTCAGCGTGCTCGCCGGAGGCGGGCCGCCGCAGGGCGTCGACTTCCTCGATCAGGCGTACCGCTACTTCCCGTGGCTCATCGCCGGGGTGCTCGTGCTCACGTACCTGCTGCTGATGCGCGCGTTCCGTTCGCTGGTGCTGCCGCTGAAGGCGGTCATCCTCAACCTGCTGTCGGTGTCCGCGGCGTACGGGATGCTGGTGCTCGTCTTCCGCTGGGGCGTGGGCCAGAGCGTGCTCGGCCTCTACGAGATCGGACAGGTCGAAGGCTGGATCCCGATCTTCCTGTTCGCGATGCTGTTCGGGCTCTCGATGGACTACGAGGTCTTCCTCGTCACCCGCATGCGAGAGGAGTGGGATCACGGCCGCGACAACCGCGAGGCAGTCGCCTACGGGCTCGAGCGGACCGGGCGGATCGTCAGCGCCGCGGCGATCGTGATGGTGGCTGCCTTCTCCGGCTTCGTCGCCGGCCGGATCGTCGGCCTGCAGGAGTTCGGAGTCGGTCTCGCCGTCGCGATCTTCGTCGACGCCACGATCGTGCGCGCGCTGCTCGTTCCGTCGCTGATGGCGCTCTTCGGCCGCTACAACTGGTGGTTGCCGCGGCCGCTCGCGCGGATCGTGCGGGTGCCCGAGTCGCCGCTCGAGCCTCGGCGCCGACCGGCGCTTCGGCCGGCCGGGCGGTAGACAACTAGCATCTGGCCGCGATGAAGGGCGTCATCCTGGCAGGCGGCACCGGCTCGCGGCTTCATCCGCTCACGCGGATCACGAACAAGCACCTGCTGCCGATTCACGACCGTCCGATGGTCACGTATTCGATCGAGGCGCTCGTCAACGCGGGGTTGACCGAGCTGATGCTCGTCACCGGGGGCACGCACGCCGGCGAGTTCTTCCGGCTGCTGGGCAACGGCCATGAGTACGGGATCGACCGCCTCTTCTACGCCTACCAGGAAGAGGCCGGCGGGATCGCCGAGGCGCTCGGGCTCGCCGAGCGGTTCGGCCAGGGCGACCGGATCTGCGTGATGCTCGCCGACAACGTGCTCGAGGGGTCGCTTGGGCCGGCGGTGGAGCACTTCGCCGAGCAGGAGCGCGGCGCCCGGATCCTGCTCTCGCCGGTCGAGCAGGTCGAGCATCTGCAGCATCTCGGGGTGCCGGAGCTGAACGGCGACGGCAGGGTCGTGCGGATCGTCGAGAAGCCCTCGGACCCGCCCAGCAAGTACGCCGTTACCGGCATCTACTTCTACGACGAGTCCGTCTGGGACGTGATCCCGACGCTGAAGCCGTCCGGGCGCGGTGAGCTCGAGATCACGGACGTCAACAACTGGTACGTCGAGCAGGGGACGATGGAGTACGACGTGCTGGAGGGCTTCTGGGGCGACGCGGGCGAGTCGATCGACGCGTACTACGAGGTCAACGACTTCGTGCGGGCGAACGGGGTCAACAAGGCGTGATCGAGGGCATCGAGATGTTTCCGCTCCGCCGGCACGAAGACGAGCGTGGCTGGTTCATCGAGCTGATGCGCACCTCGTCACTGCCGGACGAGGTCCGGCAGTCGAACCTCGTCTGGTCGCGGCAGGGCGTGATCCGCGGGTTGCACTACCACGAGCGTGGCCAGAGCGACCTCTTCGCGTGCCTGAGCGGGATGGTCCGCGTGGTCGTCCTGGATCGCGACAGCGGCGAGACGTTCACTGTCGACATAGGGGACGACAACCCGGTGACGGTCTTCGTTCCGGGCCGACACGCGCATGGGTACGAGGCGCTGACGGACTGCCTGTTCCTGTACCACGTCACCCAGGAGTACCACGCCGGCGACCCGGACGAACACGAGGTCCCCTGGGACGACCCGCGCGTCAGGCATCTCTGGAGCACGCAATCGCCCATCCTGTCCAGCCGGGACAAGGCCGCAGCGTCCTAGTCACCGGCGCGGGCGGGCAGCTCGGCCACGCGCTCGTCGAGGCGTTCGCGGGCGACCAGGTCGTCGCGCTCGGACACGGCGACTGGGATGTGTCGTTGCCACCGCCCGAGGGGCTCGGGCCGTTCGGCGTGGTCTTGCACGCGGCCGCCTGGACGGACGTGGACGGGGCCGAGGCCGATCCACAGGGCGCCGCGGCGGTCAACGTCGGCGGGACGAAGCACGCGGGTTCGCTCGGGTCGCTCGTCTACTTCTCGAGCGATTACGTGTTCGACGGGACGAAGACGTCGCCGTACGTCGAGTCGGACGGCCTGAACCCGCTGTCCGCCTACGGCCGCTCGAAGGCCTACGGCGAGGCGGCGGCGGGTGAGGACGCGTGGGTCGTTCGCTCCTCCTGGCTGTTCGGCCCGACCGGGCACAACTTCGTGCGGACGATGCTGCGTCTGGGCGCGGAGCGCGACGAGGTGTCGGTCGTCGACGACCAGGTCGGGTGTCCGACCTACGTTGGACATCTCGGCGAGGCGACGCGGGAGGTCTTGGAGCTGCCGTTCGGGATCTGGCACGTCGCCGCGGACGGCGAGTGCACGTGGGCCGAGTTCGCCCAGGCGATCTTCGAGGAGGCGAAGCTGGAATGCCGCGTGGTGCCGATCTCGACGGAGGAACTGGGCCGCCCGGCGCCGCGGCCGGCGTACTCGGTGCTGCGCAGCGAGAAGGCAGAGACGCCGCGGCTGCCGCACTGGCGCGAAGGCCTCCGAGAGTGCCTTAAGCGCCTTCGCGACTCGTAGTCGTCGTCGGTTCTCGCGGCGTGGCGTCTGCGGTCCTCGCAGTGGACTGTCCACTCGAACTGCCCCAAACGGTCATGGCAACTGCAACAAAGGTGTGACTTTTCGTCCTCAGGACACGTCCGCTTGCGACCAAACGGAGCCCGAACGTCCGTCCACTAAGGTTCCGCCGATGCGGATTCTCGTCACTGGCGGCGCCGGGTTCATCGGCTCGAACTTCGTCCGTTTCTGGCTCGACCGCCACGCGGACGACCACCTCGTCGTCCTCGACCTGCTCACGTACGCCGGAAACCGCGCGAGCCTCGAGGACGTCGAAGAGCGGTTCGCCTTCGTCGAAGGCGACATCGGCGACCGCGAGCTGGCAGAGCGCGTCCTCCGCGACGAGGAGATCGACACGATCGTCAACTTTGCGGCCGAGTCGCACAACAGCCTCGCCGTCGTGGACCCAGGCCGCTTCTTCCGCACGAACGCGCTCGGGACGCAGACGTTGCTCGAGGCCGCACGGACGACCGGTGGCATCCGCCGCTTCCATCACATCTCGACCTGCGAGGTCTATGGCGACCTGCCGCTCGACACCGACGAGGTCTTCACCGAGGAGTCGCCGTACCGGCCGCGCACCCCCTACAACGCCTCGAAGGCGAGCGCCGACCACGCCGTCCGCGCCTACTCGGAGACCTACGGCCTGCCCGTCACGATCACGAACTGCTCGAACAACTACGGGCCGTACCAGTTCCCCGAGAAGGTGATCCCGCTGTTCGTCACCAACGCTCTCGACGACCAGTCGCTTCCGCTCTACGCCTCGACCCAGAATCGGCGGGAATGGCTACACGCGCTCGATCACTGCCGCGCGATCGAGCTCGTCCTCGAGAAAGGCGCCGAAGGCGAGACCTACAACGTCGGCTCGGGCGTCGAGAAGAGCATCGAAGAGATCGCCGACGCGGTGCTGAAGCTGACCAGAAAGCCGGCGGACCTGAAGACGATCGTCCCCGACCGGCCGGGCCACGACCGCCGCTACCTGCTCGACTCCACGAAGCTCCGCCGCGAGCTCGGCTGGGAGCCGGAGATCGATTTCGAGCGTGGCCTCGAAGAAACGGTCGCCTGGTACGCGGATCACCGCGACTGGTGGGAGCCGCTCAAGGAGCGCGCTCCGGTCGAAGAGACCGCCTGGCGCTGATTTACGTCTTGCAGTGCTTGGCGCGCTGGAGCGCGTCCTTCGGTTCGTGCCGCTGAGGCTCTAGGCTCTTCGCCTGCTCGAGGTACGAAATCGCCTCTTCGCAGCTGCCGAGCTGCAACAGCGTGTAGCCAAGGTTGTAGTTGGCGTACGCCTCGTTCGGGAAGCCGACCCCGGTCAACTTCGCGACCGCTTGGCGGAGGAGCGGGAGCGCCCCGGCGTAGTCACCGGCCAGCATCTTCGAGTAGCCGGCGTTGTTGAGTTGCAAGCCGCTCAGCGAGCCTGAAGCCGCGGCCGAGCCGGACGAGCCCGTGCTCGCGGGCGTTGTGACGGTCGTCGCCTGCCCCTGCCGAGTGACCACCGTCGTCACGGTCCGCGCGGGCGGCCGTTGCGCTGTCTTGTGCCCGCTCCCGCCGCCCGCGAGCAGGATCGCCGCGATCGCGCCCCCGACGGCCGCCAGTGCCAGCAGGGCGCCGAGCACCGTCCACTGCCCGACAGGCACACGCGCCCGCCGAGCCGGCTGGGCCCGTACCGGCTTGACCGCGGCGAACGTCCGAGTCGCGCCGGCCGCGTCGGCGAACGCAGCCCTTAGCGCGGCGACCAGCTCGGCCCCGGTCTCGTACCGCCGCGCAGGATCCTTTGCGAGCGCGCGCCGGAAGACCGCGTCGAGCTCTTGCGGCAGCCCCGGCCGTGCCGCCGAGATGGGCGGTACCTCTTCGCGGACGTGGGCGAGCGCCTCCGCGGTGATCGAGTCGCTCTCGAACGGCCGCCGCCCGCTCAGGAGCTCGTACGCGACCACCGCGAGCGCGTAACGGTCGCTCGCCGGTGTGGCGTGCTCTCCCTGCGCCTGCTCCGGCGCGAGGTAGCCCGCCGTCCCGAGCACGGTCCCGGTCAGCGTGAGGGCGTCCATCCCCGCGGCGCTGGCGATCCCGAAGTCGGCGACGTGGACGTTGCCGTCCATGTCGAGCAGCAGGTTCCCGGGCTTGACGTCACGATGAACGACGCCGTGGCGGTGCGCGGCGTCGAGCGCCGTCGCTGCCTGCTCGAGCCAGTCGAGCGCCTGTCCGACGTCGTGGGCGCCCCCGCGCAGGCGGTCCTCGAGCGAGCCGCCGCCGAGATACTCCATGACGATGAACGGCCGCTCCGCATGCTCGCCGACGTCGAAGACCGTGACGACGTACGGCTCGCCCGACAGCCTCGCCGCTGCGAGCGCCTCGCGCTTGAACCGGCCGCGAATGCCTTCGTTGCGCGCGTAGCGCTCGGAGAGGACCTTCACCGCCACGGCTCGCCCCAGCGCGACGTCGGTCGCGCGGTAGATGTCGCCCATCCCTCCGGTGGCGATTCGCCTAGGCGAGCGGTAGCGCGGCGGCAGGATGTCAGTCTCGACCGGCATGCAAAGAGAGCTCCGGCGGTCCTCGGTGCCCGGGCTCCAGCCTAGAGAAACCCCGCCTCGCGACCGCGAACAGGCTGCTAAGAGGCTGTAAAGGATTGCGGGAAGCGCTCGGCGAATCCGCTACCCTCGACCCGTTCCGGGGGTCCCGGCGGCATTGTCCATTCGCGTTTTCGCCACAGTCCTCGTCGCCGCGCTCGGCCTGACCGGGAGCGCTGCTACGAGCCGTTCGAAAACGCCGGCGCCGCCGACCGTTCGCACGCAACCGATCTTCTTCATCAGCGGCCATGGCTGGGGCCACGGAATCGGCATGAGCCAATACGGCGCCTACGGCTACGCCCTGCACGGCTGGACGTACGACCGGATCGTCAAGCACTACTACACGGGCACGACGATCGGCAAGGCTCCCACGACTCGCGTGCGCGTATTGCTGGCGGACAAGGTCAAGCAGGTCACGATCGCATCGAAGCTGCCGTTCCAGGTCGTCGACGCGACGGGCTCGAAGCACGCACTCGATGCCGGCAGCTACAAGATCGGCGCCGCCTACAAGTACAAGGACCCGACCAATCCCCTGGCGCAGCCGTTGGCGCTGCCCTACCCGCTCGAGTTCAGGCCCGGCTCGACTGCGGTCTCGCTGAACGGACGCGGGTACCGCGGCTCCTTCCGGATCCTCAAGCTCACCTCGGCGACGATCCGCGCCGTCAACGTCGTCGATGTCGACCTCTACCTCCGCGGCGTCGTGCCCTCGGAGATGCCGAAGGGCTGGGCTCCGGAGGCGCTCAAGGCGCAGGCCGTCGCCGCGCGTTCGTATGCGCTTTCGCGCTTGCACCCGTCCGCACCGTTCGACCTCTATCCGGACACGCGCGACCAGATGTACCTCGGGATCGATCACGAGGCGCCAGCGACCACCACCGCCGTCAACGCGACCGCGGGCCAGGTCGTCCTCTACAAGGGCAAGGTGGCGACCACGTATTTCTTCTCGACCTCTGGCGGACGGACCGCCTCGCCGCAGGATCTCAACCCCGCCGCGCAGCCCGTCCCCTACCTGGTCTCAGTGCCCGACCCATACGACTCGATCTCCCCGTACCACGACTGGGGGCCGTTCCGGTATACGGCGCAGAAGCTTGGTCGTGGCCTGAAGTCGCCCGGCAAGCTGGCGGACGTCCAGACGGACGCCTCCGCCTCGGGTCGCGTGCTGAGCGTGGTCGCGACCGGCGCGAAGGGACAAGCGACCGCGACGGGTTCTCAGGTGCGTGCGGCGCTCGGGCTTCGGTCGACCTGGTTCCAGGTCGGCGTCCTTGCGCTGGGCGCCCCTGCGATGCCCGTGACGTACGGCAACTCGGCCGCCCTCACCGGCACGGCCCGTGGGGTCACCTCCGTCGAGCTACAGCAGCTCGACTCCTCAGGGGGCTGGAAGACCGTCACGCAGATGACGCCGCGCGGCGGCACGGTCACTCCGAAGGTGAAACCGGCCCAATCGAGCCGTTTCCGGCTTGTCGCCGACAACATCGCGAGCGCGGCGGTTGCCGTCTCGGTGGCGCCGACCGTGCGGCTTCACATTCCCGCTGTGCAGACAGGCTTTTGGGGCACGGTCCGCCCCGGCGTCGCCGGCACGACGGTCACGATCCAGCGCCGGGCCGGCTCCGCCTGGCGGGTGGTCGCGAACGTGAAGACCACTGCGAACGGGCGCTTCACGCTCTCCCGAGCCGTCGGGCCGGGCACCTACCGCGCGCGCGTGTCCGCCAAGGGCTTCGCGATCGGGCTCTCGAAGCCCGTCACTGTCTAGGCGTTCTCGAGCAGTTCTTCTTCCGGTACGTCGCGGATCTGCCGCGCCGGCGAGCCGACGACGACCGCCCGTGCGGGGACGTCGCGGATGACGATCGCCCCGGCGCCGACGAAGGCCTCTTCGCCGACCTCGATCCCAGGCAGCAGCACCGCCGCCCCACCGACGCGCGCGCCACGGCGGATCGTCGGCCCCTTGACCAGTTCGTGCCGCTTCTCGGTCCGGCCCATCAAGTTGTCGTTGGTGGTCGCGACGCAGGGCGCGATGAAGACGTTGTCTTCCAACGTCGAGTAGGCGGTGATGTAGGCGTGGGCCTGGATCTTCGTCAGCGCGCCGATCGTCGTGTCGTTCTCGACCAAGGAGCCGCGGCCGATCACGACGTCGGCGCCGATCTCGACGCGCTCGCGTACGCAGGCCTGGTCGCCGACGACCACGCGTTCGCCGAGCCTCGACCCCGCGAACACGACCGCGCCGGTCGAAACGACCGTTCCGGCGCCGAGCTCGAGCGGCGGCAGCTCTTCCCGCTTCGCCGTCGAGCGCGGCGACAGCGTCGGCTGCTTGCCGACGACGGCGTAGTCGAGGATCCGGCAGTCGTCTCCGATGACCGTGCCGGGATAAACGATCGCCGTCTCCGCGACGAAATAGCTCATTGCGTCAGGCGAGCGTCTGCTCCAGGGAAACCTGCAGCTGCTCGAGCGTCCGCACGACCGCGACCCCGTCGCGGGCTGCCGTGAGCGGGTCGCCTTCGCCGGCGACGAGGCGCAGGAAGTGCTCGCACTCGAGCCGGAGCGGCTCGTCGTTCGGAATCTTGGGGCTGTAGATGTCGCCGGTGCGGGTCATCCACTCGCCGTAGGTCTCGGCGCGCTCGACCGGGCCCTTGTCGTAGATCGTCAGCTTGCGGTCGAGCTCCATGTCGTCGAAGACGGCCATCTTGTCGCGGCCGACGACGGTGATCCGCCGCATCTTGTGTGGGTCGAGCCACGACAGGTGCATGTGGGCGACCTTGCCCGACGGGAAGCGCAGGTAGCAGAAGACCACGTCCTCGACGCCGTCGGTCAAGAACGACTCGCCACGCGCCCACGCCTCACTCGGCTCTTCCTCGAGCAGATGCAGGATCACCGAGAGGTCGTGGACGCCGAGCGACCAGAGCGCGTTCTCGTCCTTGCGGATCTGGCCGAGGTTCTGGCGGTTGCCGTAGACGTAGAGGACATCGCCGAGCTCGCCGGAGTGGATCAGGTCCTTGAGGCGAGCGACCCCGGGGTGGTAGAGGAGGAGGTGGCCCGGCATCAACACGCGGCCGCTCTCCTCCGCGGCCGCGACCAGCTCCTCAGCTTCGCCGCCCGTCAGCGCCGGAGGCTTCTCGACGAGGACGTGCTTTCCGGCCTCCAGCGCGCGCTTCGCGAGCTCGGCGTGCGTGACCACAGGCGTCGCGACGACGATCGCCTCGAGCGAGTCGTCGGCGAGCATCTCGTCGAAGTCGCCGGTCAGGTGCGCCCGGGGGTAGCGCGAGGCAAAGCGCGCCCGTTGGTCGTCCGAGAGATCGCAGAGCCAGGCGAGCTCCGCGAGCTCGTCGAAGTTCCGCGCGAGGTTCGGGCCCCAGTAGCCGAGGCCCGCGAGACCGACTCTCGTCACGGGCTCAGCGTAACGAGCACCTCGGCGATCCGCTCCGAGGCATGGCCGTCGCCGTACAGCGGCGGCAGGTCGGGCGGCAGCTCGGCGGCGGCCACCGCAGCGACGATCCTGTCCGGATCGTCGTCGACGAGGACGTTCGCGCCGAGCTCGACGGTGTCCACCCACTCGGTCGACAGCCGCATCGTCACGCAGGGGACGCCGTACCAGTAGGCCTCCTTCTGGAGGCCGCCCGAGTCGGTCAGGATCACGCGGGCCTGCGAAGCGAGCGCCGCGAAGTCGAGGTAACCGAGCGGCGGCTCGGCGAGGACGTGAGGGCTGAGCGTCAACCCCTCGCGCGAGAGCGCGGCACGCGTCCGCGGGTGGAGCGGGAACACGACCGGCCCGTCGATGCGGTTGAGGCCATCGACGATGCGGCCGAGCCGGGGCTGGGCCGTGTTTGCCTCGCGGTGGACGGTCGCGACAAGATAGGCGTCACGGTTCACGCGCAGGCGTTCGAGCACGTCTGACCTCTCGCGGGCGAGGGGTGCGAGCCGCATCGTGGCGTCGGCCATCACGTCTCCGACCACCTCGCGCCGACCCGGGACGCCTTCGGCGGCGAGGGTCTCGGCGGCCCGCTCGTCCGGGCAGAAGAGGATCGCGGCGAGGCGGTCGACTTCGATCCGGTTTCGCTCTTCGGGCATCTCGAGGTCGCCGCTGCGAAGGCCGGCCTCGACGTGCGCCTGCGGCACGCCCGTGTCGTTGGCGGCCATTGCGCCGGCCAGCGTCGAGTTCGTGTCGCCGAATACCAGCACGACATCGGGTCCCCGCTCTGCGATTGCACGGCGTATCCCGGCGCGCATCGGCGCGACTTCGGCCGTGTGCAGGTCGAGCGAATAGTCCGGAGCCGGGAGGTCGAGCTCGTCGAAGAAGACCTGCGAGAGCTCGGGGTCGTAGTGCTGCCCCGTGTGGATGGTGATCTCCTCGATCTCGGCGTTGCGCAGAGCGAGCGAGAGCGGTGCCGACTTCACGAACTGAGGTCGGTTTCCAACGACCGAGAGAACCTTCAAGGCGTTGGTACCCTAGGCGCGCCTCGGGCCGTTAGCTCAGTTGGTAGAGCAGGGGACTCTTAATCCCAAGGTCGAAGGTTCGAATCCTTCACGGCCCATTCCGACCGATGGTGGGAAGCGGGAACCCGCACTCGTCCGAGGGGTGAGGTCGGCGAAACGGGTGACGTGAGCGAGATCGTGCCCCCATCCGTGCCCCC
>JBQCGP010000062.1:0-39207 GCA_051955535.1 Gaiellaceae bacterium
GCTTTTCCAGTAGCGGTGCCAGCCGTGCGGCACGAAGGGGTCGAACATCGACTGGAGGGCCAGGTATGTCTTGGGCTCCAGCAGGTCGGCGATCGGGTTGCCGAACTCCTTGAGCGGGCGCACGACCTCAAGCCCTTCCTGTGGCGCGCCGGCGTAGCAGGCGCCGACCATCACGATCGGCTTGCCGTGCACCTCGGCGGGCAGGAACGGAAGCGGTTGCGCCACGCTTAGCTCGAAGATTGTCGTGAGCTCGTCGGGCGCGGCGGCGGCGAACTGGCGGTAGAAGCGCAGCACCTCGGGGGCGTCCTCGAGCGCGTGGAAGACGGGCCCGGCGAGCACGATCGGCCCGACCGGGTGTAGGCGGTATTCGAACGAGGTGACGATGCCGAAGTTGCCGCCGCCGCCGCGGACACCCCAGAACAGGTCGGGGTTCGCGTCCTCGTCGGCGGTGACGAGGTCGCCGTCGGCCGTGACGAGATCGACGGAGAGCAGGTTGTCGACGGTGGCGCCGTTTTTGCGCATGAGCCAGCCGATGCCGCCGCCGAGCGTCAGGCCGGCGATGCCGGTGTGGGTCACGATCCCGCCCACGGTCGCCAGCCCGTGGAGCTGCGTCTCGCGGTCGAGCTCGCCCCAAAGCACGCCGGCCTGCGCCCGCGCCGTCCTCGCTTGCGGGTCGACCCTGATGCCCTTCATCGGCGAAAGGTCGATCATCAGGCCCCCATCGCAGACCGCATGCCCGGCAACGCCGTGACCACCGGAACGGACCGCGACCAGCAGATCCCGCTCGCGGGCGAAGCGCACCGCCGCGACCACATCGGCCACGCCCGTGCAGCGGGCGATGCAGGCCGGATGGCGGTCAATTGCGCCATTCCAGATTCCGCGGGCAGCGTCGTAGCCCGGGCTCGTCGGCAGCAGCAGCTCTCCGCCGAACGATCCGCCGAGCTCGTCGGACGCGGTCGTCTCCGCTGTGCTCGATGACGTCCGGGTAGTCACGAGAGCAACGTAGACTTGCCAGCCCGGGCTCACTAGTTCTACTTTCGAACCAACCGGTCCGAATAACAGACCCTCGCCCGAACCGGGACTAGCATGGGCGCGATGCGCAGCTACGCGCAGTACTGCCCGGTCGCCAAGGCCAGCGAGACCCTCGGCGACCGTTGGACGCTTCTGATCGTGCGCGAGATGCTCGGCGGCGCGAGCGGTTTCAACGAGCTCCAACGCGGCCTCCCAGGGATCTCGCGCTCGGTCCTCACCGACCGTATGCGCGCGCTCGAGCGGGCCGAGATCATCGAGCGCAGGACGGGCCCGAAAGGCCGCACCCTCGAATATCGGCTCACGCCCGTCGGCCGCGACCTCGAGCCGGTCGTACAGGCGATTGGAGAGTGGGGCGCGACGTGGTCGATCACCGAGCCGCGCCCCGATGAACTCGATCCCTACCTGTTGATCGTCTGGATGGCCCGCCACGTCGATCGCCAACGGCTCCCACCCAACCGAACCGTGGTCAAGTTCGACTTTCGCGCCCCCAAGCAGCGTTACTGGATGGTCCTCGAGCCCTCCGAGGTCTCGGTCTGCCTCCAGCATCCCGGCTTAGACGTCGACCTCGAGGTCGTCGTCGACACCACCGCGCTCTACCGCGTCTACTTGGGACGGGCCGAGCTGGGCGGCGCGATTCGAGACGGTCAGCTGACGATGAGCGGTCCGCGGACGCTGCAAGGCGGATTCGGCCACTGGTTCACCTGGAGCGCATTCGCCCCAGCCAGCCGCTCGGCGCAGAAGCGCCGCACAGCTGCCTCACGCCTTGCCAGCCCTCAACGCGTACAGATCGCCGAAGCTCTCCGCGGAAGCGCAGGGTTAGCTGCATCTGAATAGCGCGCGGGTGTGCCAGCCAGCCTGAGCGCCTCTCGCCACAATCCTGTGCTTCCGCGCGGCGAGACGCCGGCGTCCGATGATCGCCAGAGTGGAACCCAGACCCCGGCTGCGCGAGCTAGATCGGTCGAGCCGTCAGCGGCGCTGATCGCTTAAAGCCAAGCCTGAAGAGGGTCCGAGCCCCGACGAGCTGACACCCGACGCGGTTAGGTCAGGCGCGACCACGCTGTGACTTCCGAGGCTGCGGCAACGAAGCTGGCATGTGCTGCGACCTCGTCCGGAAGGCGGTGCAGGAGCGCGTCGATCTCGCCGGGATCGGCGAGCCCGTCCTGTTCGATCCGCGGCCGGAGCGAGCGGACGAGGTTCGCCATCCGCGCGAGGACGTCGTGGCTGTTGGCGCCGGCGCCGACGATCGTGGTCATTCCGAGTGAAGGAGCGGGGAGCCCGGCCGCGGCGAAGAACGACGGCAGCCTAGATCCGGTGTCGAGGTTGGCGGCGCCGGCGGCGATGGCGTGGACAACGAGCTGGCAGCACCGGTCCCAGCTGCTGATGCTCAACGACCTGTTCGGGTGCCGGCAATAACGGACGCGGCGCTAAGTAGCTCCGCGGAGCAGACCGCGATGCCGTCGCAGCCCTTCGAGCACGACCTCAACGTCTTCGGCGCTGTTGTAGCAATGCGGTGAGATCCGCAGGTTGCCGTCCCGCGACGACGTCACGATCCCCTGCTTGCCGAGCGCAGCCACGAGCTGCTCGGCGTCAGTCGAGGCGATGCAAGTCAAAGCCCCACGGTGCTCCCACGCGCGCGGCGTGACGACCAACGCGCCCAACTCGTCCACGCCCTCGAGCAGCCGCTCGGTGAGCCCCCGGACGTGCTTTTCGGTCTCCTCGATCCCGATCTCCCGCATCAGCTCGATGCCGGCGATCGCGGCGTAGATTGCGGGAACAGGAGGCGTGCCGGCTTCGAACCGGCGCGCGGTCGGGGCCGGCGAGTAATCGCGAATGTCCATCTCGAAGATGTCCCGGTCGGCAAACCAGCCCGTGGCAGTCGGATAGAGCTGCTCGACAAGATCGCGGCGGCAGTAGAAAAAGGCGAGCCCAGCCGAGCCGAGCAGGTACTTGAGCGCCCCGGCGACGAGGAAGTCGCAGCCGAGGGCACGTACGTCGACCGGAAGCGAGCCGACGCTCTGATAGGCGTCCAGCAGCAGCGGGACGCCGCGCTCGTGGGCGAGCGCGGCAAGGGCCTCGACGTCCAGGCGCGCTCCGTTTCGGAAGCAGACGTGGGTGGTCGCGACGAGCGCGGTGCGCTCGTCGATCGCCGCCTCGAATCGCTCGAGCGGGATCATGCCGTCGGCGTCGACAGCGACGTGCTCGACCCTTGCGCCCCTTCGCTCTTGGGCGTGGGAGATCTGCCCGATCGTCGGGAACTCGAAGTCGCTGAGAACGATCTTGTCCCGCTCGCCGTCGAACGCGAGCGCGCTAGTGAGCGCGGCGACGCCCGCCGAGACCGAGGTCGTGATCGCGATCTCGTCCTCCTCCGCGTTGAGGAGGTCGGCGACGCTCCTCCGAGCTGCGTCGAGCTGCGCGACCCAGTACTCCCACGGTGCACCGTGCTCGTCCCAGTCCGCCAGATAACGCGCGTACGAGTCGCGGACGGCATCCGAGAGAGCTCCCTGCGAGCAGCTGTTGATGTAGGTCAGCCGCTCGAAGATCGCGAAACGCGGCCGAACTCTCTCGGCAAGCGCGTCGACGCTAACGGCCAAGGTAAGCCTTGCGCAGCTCTTCGTGCTCGATCAGGTCGGAGGCACGCCCGGACAGGACGATCCGGCCGGTCTGGAGCACATAGCCGCGGTCCGCGATCGAGAGCGAGACGTTCGCGTTCTGCTCGACGACGAGGATTGCCACGCCCGATTCGTGGACCTCCTTGATGATTTCGAAGTTGCGCTCGACGAGAATCGGCGCCAGCCCCATCGACGGCTCGTCCATCAACAGCAGCTTCGGCCGTGACATCAGGGCACGGCCCATCGCCACCATCTGCTGCTCGCCCCCGGAGAGCGTCCCGGCCAGTTGCTTGCGCCGCTCGTGCAGCAGCGGGAAGAGGGAGTAGACGCGCTCGAAGTCCTCTTTGTGGCCGCCGTTTCGGAGGTAGGCGCCCATCTCCAGGTTCTCCTGGACGGTCATCGGCCCGAAGAGACGCCGGTTTTCGGGCACGATCGCCATGCCCTTGCCGATCCGGTAGCTCGTGGCGCGGCCGACCACGTCCTCGCCGTCGAAGCGGACGCTGCCGCGACGCGGGTGGACGATGCCGAGGATCGTCTTCAGCGTCGTCGACTTGCCCGAGGCGTTGCCGCCGAGCAGGCAGACGAGCTCGCCCTCGGCGACCTCGAGCGAGACCCGCTCCAGGATGTGGATCTGGCCGTAGTAGGTGTCGACGTCCTGGAGCTGGAGCAGCATCAGACGGCCTTCTTCTCGGCGCGGGCGCCGAGGTAGGCCTCGATCACGAGCGGATGCGTGGCCACCTCGTCGAACGAGCCCTCGGCGATCTTGACCCCGTGGTCGAGCGCGACCACCCGGTCCGAGATTCCCTCGACGACGTGCATGTCGTGCTCGATCACGAGGATCGTGTAGGCGGCGTCGTCGCGGAGGCGTCCGATCAGCTGCGTGACCTCGTGGGTCTCGTTCGGGTTCATTCCGGCCGCCGGCTCGTCGAGGAGGAGCAGCCGGGCATTGGTCGCCATCGCGCGGGCGATCTCGAGCCGGCGCCTGTTGGCGTACGACAGGCTGTACGCGGGCTGGTCGAAGCGGTAGCCCGCGAGCCGTTGACCGAAGAAGGCGAGCTTCTCCTCCGCGACCGCCCGGATGCGCTTCTCCTCGCGCCGCGCGCGCGGCAGCTGGAGCATCGACTCGAAGGCGGTCGCCTTCGTGTGGCCGTACTCGGCTGCCATTACGTTCTCCAGTACGGTCATGTTCAGGAACAGCCTGAGCGTCTGGAAGGTGCGCGCAACTCCTCTTTGCGTGATCCTGTGGGGCGAAAGGCCGGAGATCCGTTCGCCTTCGAAGACGATGTCGCCCGAATCGGGGTGGAAGATGCCCGTGATCAGGTTGAAGACGGTGGTCTTGCCCGCGCCGTTCGGCCCGATCACGCTCACGATCTCGCCGTCGTCGACGTGGAGGTTCAGCTGGTCGACGACGCGGAGGCCTCCGAAGCTCTTCGTTACGTCTCGCAGCTCGAGCAGCGCCGGCACCGGTCAGACCACCTCCACCCGCGCAGTGCCGAAGATCCCTGACGGCCGCACGTTCATGATCACGACGAGTAGGGCGCCGAGAAGGATCAGGCGCGTCGCGCCGGAGACCTGCTCGACCAGCTTGTTCTCCCAGACGAACGCGGCCAGGTAGAGAGTCGGGATCATCACGACCACGCGCCACCAGCCGCGGACGAGCGTCAGGACGAGGGCCGCGACGATGAGCGCGAAGTACGCCCAGCCCGCGATCCGATCGGCGTGTGTCGGAAGGAGCACCCAGTGGTCGAGCGCACGCCCGAATGCACCGCCGCCCTGGCTATGGCCCGCCGTCCCGCGGGACCACACTGCGCCGACGATCGCGTGGACCGCAAACCCGAACGCGATCGTGCCGACCAGGGTGACGACGGCTCGGTACCAGGGCTTCATGCCGATCAGCAAGGCAAGCACGAGCACGCCGTAGAAGAGAAAGCGCGCATTCGTCGGCGACCTCAGCAACTCCGGCGCGCCGTTGACGATCAGCGCGCCGATCACGACGCCGCCGATGCTCCCGAGCCCGCCGAGAATCACGATCGCGTAGATCGTGATCAGCAGTCCGACGTCGTAGTCGCCTGGAAAGGCTCCTGACTGGACGGCGGCGAAGATCGTTCCGGTGAACCCCGCGATTGCCGCCCCGAACATGAAGGCGAGCAGCTTCAGTCGGTTGACGGGGGTGCTCATCGCCTCGGCGGCGAGCGGGTCCTCGCGCAGCGCGCGCCAGGCGCGGCCTGTTCGCGAGAAGTTGACGAAGAACAGCATCGTCATCAGGACCGCGAGGGCGATCAGGGTGTAGAAGTAGTAGCCCTTCGTCGTCGTGATCTTGAAGCCGAAGAAGTTGAGCGGATCGATCCGGTCAAGGCCGTTCGCGCCGCCCGTCAGGTCAACCTTGCCGACGAAGGGATAGGAAAAGTCGCTGGGCCCGCCGTTCGCGTTGTTCACGAAGATCACGAACGCCTGCAGGAAGAAGAGCGTCACGATCGCTAGGTAGTCGCCGAGTAGCCGCCAGGACGTGAGGCCCAGCAACAGTCCGAGCAGCGCGGTCGAGACGACGACGATTGGGACGGCGATCTCGGCCTGGAGATGGTGGCCCGAATGGCCGCTCGCCATGATCCCGTACAGATACGCGCCGAAGCCGAAGAAGGCGATATAGCCGAGGTCGAGCAGGCCGGCGAAGCCGACGACGATGTTCAGCCCGAGTGCCAGCACGGCGTAGACGAGCGTGATCAGCCCGTAGCGATACAGGTTCCCCTCGTTCGTGACGAACGGGAACACCGCGAACGGGCCGAGCAGAACGGCCAAGCGGCCCCAGGCGGGCAGGCGCTCCCAGCCGCGGGCGATTGCCCCGGTCAGCCCCTTGCCGGCCTCCCGCCGCTGCTCGACCTGCGCGACCCATTCGTCGGTGCCGACGCGCGGCCGGTCGACCGCGTCGGGGACCTCGGGTGCCCCTTCGGGAAGGCCGGCGCCGAGTTGTCCGTCGGGCATCGCTCTCACACCTTCCGGATCGTGGGCGAGCCGAGCAAGCCGCTCGGACGGATGAGGAACATCGTGATCAAGAGCGCGAAGACATAGAGGTTCGCGTAGGTCGACCCGCCCGGGAGGTAGCCGGTCGCGAAGGCCTCGGTCAGACCGATCAGGAATCCGCCGAGCATCGCGCCCGGGATGCTCCCGATTCCACCGACGACCGCCGCCGTGAAACCCTTCAGGCCGGCAGTGAAGCCCATCAGGGAGAAGATCTGGCCGAAGACGATTCCGAACATGACCCCGCCGGCGGCGGCGAGCGCCGAGCCGATGAAGAACGTGAACGAGATCACTCGGTCGACGCTGATCCCCATCATCTCGGCCGCCTCGCGGTCGAATGAGGTGGCGCGCATCGCCTTGCCGGTGCGCGTCCGGGAGACGACGAGCGCCAGCACGATCATCAGCCCGATCGAGGCGGCGATCGTGAGGATCTGGACGTTCGAGATGAAGAAGTTTTTGCCGATGCTGTACGTGTTGACGCCGATCAGCGTGAAGGTGCCGTAATCACGGAACTGCGGGCCCCAGAGCAGGAGGGCGCTGTTCTGGAGGAAGATCGAGACGCCGAGCGCACTGATCAGCGGCGCGATTCGCGGGGCGCTGCGGAGCGGTCGATAGGCGAACCGCTCGATCGCGACGCCGAGCCCGCCGCAGGCGACCATCGCCACCGCGAACATGATCGCCACCACGACCCAGCCGTTCACGTCTGGTGAGATCGGCCCGCCGAGCCACTGGAGGACGAAGAAGGCGACGAACGCGCCGACCATGAAGACATCGCCGTGGGCGAAGTTCAAGAGTTTCAGGATCCCGTAGACCATCGTGTAGCCGAGAGCGATCAGCGCATAGATGCTTCCGAGTGTCAGCCCGCTGACCAACTCGCCGAAGAAGAGGCTCCAATTCACAGGGGGAAACAAAGATCGCACAAACGCGTGCGGCCCACCGGAGGGTGGGCCGCACGACGTTCAGCTCAGATCGGCATGACTACGCGACGCGGACGAAGACTCCCTTCTGCGACTTGTAGATGCCGAACGGGCGCTTGACCATGTCGCCGCCCTTGTCGAACTTGACGGGCAGGCCGAGGAGCGAGGTCTTGACCAAGATGTTCGTCCTCTTGATCTGCTTGCGAACCTCGGCTCGGGTCGCCTTGCCGTCCTTACAGGCGCGGTCGATCGCCCCGGTGACGACCTGGGCTGCGACGTAGCTCGGGGCACCGAAGAGCTCCGAGTTGCCGCCGTGGCTCTTCTTGAAGGCTGCGACGCGAGCATCCGCCGGGTTGACCGGGAAGAACGAGTCGTACACGTTGTTCCCGAGCCCCGAGAACGCAGGGTCGAACAGACCGTCCGAGCCCATCAGCTTGATCCCGCCACGGCCGAGCGTCTTCATCTGCTGGCCGAATGCCTGCCCCTTCGGGGGCAGCTGCCAGGGGAGGTAGACGAGCTGAGTGTTCCGCGGGATCTTGTTGATGAGCGGCGAGAAGTCGGACTGCTGCTGACTGACACCGTCACGCGAGACGCTGACGCCCTTCGCCTTGAGGATGTTCTGCACCTCGTCGGCGAGGCCGATGCTGTAGGCCTCCTGGTCGTCGATGATGTAGACACGCTTCACCTTCAGCGTGTTGATCATGTAGTTCGCGACGCTCTTGCTCTGCGACGAGTCGGGCGGAACCGTGCGGAAGAAGAAGCCGGTCCGCGTACCGTCGGTCGTGAGCGTCGTGTTCGTCGCGGAGCCGGAGACCCAGCCGAGGCCCGCGCCCTTCAGGGCTCCCGTCGTGGCCTTCACCTCGTTCGAGCCGGCGGGGCCGACGACGCCGAGGACCTGGGCGGTCGAGCCGAGCGCCTGCGCGCCCTTGACCGCCTCGGCGGTTCCGTTGGCGGAACCGAGCATCGTGTCCTCATTGACGAACTTGATCTTCTTCTTGTGCGAGCGGTTGTACTGGTTCTTGAAGAAGTTCGCCCAGTGCACCTGGTTGACCCCGATCGAGGCCGCAGGCCCCGTAAACGGCGCCATCAGGCCGATCGAGCGGGTCTTCCCGCACGAGATCAGAGCGCTTCCGGCATTTGACGGGGAAGACGCCCTCTTCGGGGCCTTTTCAGACCCCCAGGCGGCCGTTGCGAGGACGGCCATCCCTGCCGCGAGGACCGCGGCGACTGCGAGTTTCCTCATGTTGCCCTCCTGTTGATTACCCCGACCTCGTTTCAGACCTTACGTGGTGAGACGCTAAAGATCGTCATTCGTTTGCTTCGTACGCACGGGAAGCCGGATCGCCGGCCGGATGGAAAACGGCGACGATCCGCATGGTTGAGCCCCCCGAGTTCTCGAGTGAGTGCATCAGATAGGCCGGCAGGTGGATGCAGCTACCTGCACTCACCGGCGCGTCCTCTCCTTCGGTGTGCAGAGCGCCCTCGCCCTCGAGGACGTAGATCACTTCGTTGTAGACGTGGCTGTGGTCCGGCGCTCGTCCGGGTGCGATGTCACCGCGGAACTGCGTCACCTCCCGGCAGCCGACCTCGTCCGTGACGAGGTAGCGAAATTCGCGATCGCCGCTCGCCGTCAGGTTCGGCTGGTCGGCCTCACGGACGGTCCGACGCGAGGCCGGGGAGGAGCCGTTGTGCTCCGAAGGCGCCGTGACCGTGACGACCAGAAGCTTGTCTGGCCCCGGGTTCTCGACCTCGTAGCTCTCACCGGCACCGACATAGACGCCCGTCGCCGCCTCGACAGGGTGTGCCGTGCCCGCGACGTGGATCTCGCCCCGGCCGTCGGCGACGTACAGCACCGCGATGCGGTCGCCGGTCTCGACCGGACGCGAGCGTCCGGGCGCGTAACGGACGATGCGTTGTTCGAGGATCTCGGAGCCTCGCGAGGCATCGAAGGCGCGGCCGACGCTGGCGGTGTCCGCGTCGGGCCGTTGCTCCTCGAGCTCGTGCGGCGCCAGGACGTAGGTAGCCATTACTGCGCTCCCTCTTCGATCGCTCGGCTCGTGAGCCGGTTGCGGATCGCCCAGAGCTCGGGGAAGAACGTCTGCTTGATCAGGCCCCCGAGCAGCTCGACCGGCGTTCCCTGCGTGCCGACGACCTCGTCGCCGATGATCCTGGCGACGACCTTGTAGTGGCGGACCCGCCAGAGCATCAGGCGCTCGTCGAGCTCCGTCAGCGCCTCGGCGAGCTGGTACAGGTCTTCGTGCTCACGTCCGTGGACGTAGAGCTCCTCGAGGCTCAGCCCCTGCTTCCGGACGAGCGCGGAGAACGCCTGGCCGAGCCTGGGAACCACGCCCCGCAGCGAGCGGAAGCCGGGCGAGTCGAAGCCGCTCCCGTGGCCCAGCACGGCGCGCACCCGCTGGTATTCCCAGGGCGACATCTGCTCGAGCATGTCGAGCTGGCCGGTGGTCAGCTGCAGTGCCAGGGTTGCTCGGCGGAGCAGTCGGAGAGCCCCGGCGACCTCCTCACGCTCGAGCACCGCAACCGCTTCGGCCGTCTCGTTCGCCGCGAGCTTGAGCCAGAGCTCCGAGGACTGATGCACGGTCTGGAAAAGAAGCTCGTCCCGATGGGCCTGCTCCTCTGGGGTCTTCTGTAGGGAGAGCAGGTCGTCCGTCCGCAGATAGCGCTCGTAGTCGCTCGCGCCCTCCCCGGGGAGAATTGGCTCGGAGTAATCCTCGATCTCGCCCGCCGCCTTGGCGCTCGACACCCGGACAAGGATACTGCGGTCCGGCCGAGGTTCCTACGGGGTCACGCCGGAGAGGATCGTGCGCAGCTTGTCCTCGTCGATGTTGCCACCCGAGATGATGCAGACCACCTTGCCGCTTCCACCGCGGCCGGCGAGCGCTGCCGCGAGGGCGAGGGCGCCGGCTCCCTCGGCGACGATTCGCGCCCGATTGACGAGCAGCCGGACCGCCGCAGCGGCATCGTCGATCGGCACCGGATACGCCCCGGCGAGGGCGGCGCGGGCGAGCGGCCACATCTTCGGCAGCAGGCGGGGGGCGCCCGAGCCGTCCACGAACGACGGCGTCCCTGCGACCTCGCGCGGCTCTCCGGCGGCGAGTGACGCCGACAGTGCAGCGGCCGGCTCGGGCTCGACGGCGTAGACCGGGACGCGGGGCGCGAGGGCGCGCACGGCGCTGGCGATCCCGACACTCAGGCCTCCCCCTCCGAACGGGACGAGGACACAGTCCGGGTCCGGCAGGTCCTCGAGGATCTCGATCCCGATCGTCCCGTTGCCCGCCATCACCGCTTCGTCCTCGACCGGGTGCACGAAGCGGCCCTCCGCCGCGGGAGTGCTCGAGGTCGCGATCGCATCCCACCAGTCGTCGTAGGGGACCTTCACGACCCTGCCGCCGAGGCGCTCGATCGCAGCGAGCTTCGTCTCAGCCGCGGCCTCTGGGACGACCACCGTGCAAGGAACGCCGAGCTCCCGTGCGGCCCAGGCGACGCCCTGACCCATGTTGCCCGCGCTCGCGGTGACGACCCCGTCGCCGAGCTCGGCCTGCGGGATCTGCGTGACCGCGTTGAGCGCGCCGCGCAGCTTGAACGAGCCGATCGGCTGCAAGTTCTCGAGCTTGAGGTAGATCTCTGCCGGAGCCTCGGGCACCTGGAGGCGGATGAGCGGTGTTCGAAGGACTGCGCCGGCGATCCGCCCGCGTGCCGCCGAAATCTCGTCGAAGGCGATCACAGCTCGACGCGCTGGCCGGTGCCGGTCTCCGTCGCCCGCCGATTGAGATGCTCCACCGTGGCGAGATCCTCCGCCGCGAGCCCGAGTGACTTGAACAGCGTCAGCTCCTCGCTGTCGCGGCGCCCTTCACCTGCGCCCGTGAGCACCTCGCCGAGCTCGGCGCGGACCTCGCGCGGCCCGATCTCGTCGACGGCGAGCAGGTAGTCGCCGGCTTCGGCGTAGAGGGATTCGCGGCGGTCGGCGAAGAGAGCCGCCGCCTCCATCGTTGCGGAGTCGATCTCCCTCGCTGTGGGGATGCTCGAGCCGACAGCATTGATGTGCGCGCCGGGCGCGAGCCAATCGCGCGCGACAATCGGCTCGGGGGAGGCCGTGGTCGTGGCGATGACGTCGGCTCCGTCGAGCGCCTCCTGAGCCGACGGGGCGACTTCGACCGGAAACGGCATCTCCACCTCTTCGGCCAGCGTCCGCGCCAGCGCCTCGGTGCGGCCCCAGACCCGGGCGGATTCGAACGGGCGAACCAGGGCGAGTGCCTCGAGATGCGCGCGTGCCTGAATCCCGGCGCCGAGAACGGCGAGGCGAGTCGCGTCATCGCGGGCGAGGGCGCGGGTCGCCACGGCGGAGACTGCCGCGGTACGAATTGCGGTCACGGCGCCGGCGTCGACGATCGCCAGGGGCGCACCGGTCTCGCCGTCGAAGAGGGTCACCGTGCCCATGTGCGATTCGAGGCCGCGGGCGCGGTTGCCGGGGAAGATGCAGATGACCTTGATCGCGTAAGCGGGCTTCGGCGCGGAGCGGTGCGCGGCCATCAGCCCCATCAGGCTCGGCTCGTCGGGCGGCCTCATGACCGTGCGGAGCGGGTGCCAGATGTCTCCGTTCGTGAGGTCGATCAGCGTCTGCTCCATCAGGTCGATGCACTCGTCCACCGGGAGCAGCTCCCGGACCTGCGCGTGCGACAGGACGATGACCTCCATCAGCGGAATACTGACGCCAGTTCGTCGCGCCAGGCCTCGGTCAACTCCAAGTCGAGCGCGGCGAGCGCTGCACGGAGGTGCTCCGGCTTGCGCGGCCCGACGACGACGGCCGTGATATCGGGCTGAGCGAGGAGCCATGCAAGCGCCAGTGTGGCGGGCTCCGTTTCGAGCTCGTCTGCGAAGCCGCGGAAGGCATCGAGCGCGCGGAAGATCTGCACTGCCACGAGCTGCTGGTACGGCTCCGGACGCAGCGTCATCCGCGACCCGGCCGGATACGGAACGTCCTGAGCGTACTTGCCGGTCAACCAGCCGCCCCCGAGCGGGCTGAACGGCGTGAAGCCGAGCCCTTCGCGCCGGCAGATCTCCCGCACGTCGTCCTGAGCAGCGGGCGCGATGAGGTTGAGCTCGTTCTGGACCCAGGCGAAGCGCGCGAGCCCATGTGCCTCGCTCGTCTCGAGCGCCTCGAGCAGTTGCTCGGCGGTGACGTTGCTGGCGCCGATCGCCTCGACCTTGCCGCTGCGAACGAGCCCGTCGAGCGCCTCGAGCGTCTCGAGGATCGGCGTCTCCGGATCGGGCTCGTGGGTGAGGTACATCTGGACCCGGTCGACTCCAAGCCGCTCGAGGCTCGCCGCGTTCTCCCGCAGCACGCGGTCGCGGGCGAGCCCTCGGTCGTCGGGGTCGCCGGTCACCGACCAGTAGACCTTCGTGCTCAGGATCACGTCGGCCCCGCGGTCGCGGCGCCACCGGCCAACCCAGGTCTCGCTGCGCCCACCCCCGTACGAGGGCGCGGTGTCGAAGAAGTTGACGCCCGCCGCCCAGGCGGCGTCCATCAGTGCGAACGCCTCCTCCTCGCTTTCGCCCTGCCCGAAGAGCTCGGGCGCCGAGCCGACTCCCCCGAAGTTGCCGCCGCCGAGGCCGATCCGGGAAAGCTCCAGCGACGTCGGGCCGAGCCGCCGGTAGTCCACGGGGCGAGCCTACTAGGACACCTCCGTTTGCAGGCACGGACCGCGCCCGCATACGATTGCCGCAATGCTGCTGAGGGAGGTCGGGTACGCACGCCCACGCACGACCGACGAGGCTTTGGGGCTGCTGGGGGAGTACGAGGGCGCCCGGCCGCTCGCCGGTGGACAGACCCTGATCAACGTCATGAAGGCCCGAGCTGCGGCTCCGGACGTGCTCGTCGACCTGAACGGGATCGCGGAGCTGAAGGGCATCGAGCTCGGCTCCGATGGCACGCTCGAGATCGGGCCGATGACGACGACGTCCGAGCTGATCGCGGCGCAGGAAGCCCGCGCGCGCCCGATCCTCGCCGAGGTCTGTTCGCAGATCGCCGACGTGCAAGTGCGAAACCGGGGCACCATCGGCGGCAACATCTGCTCGAGCGATCCGACGAACCACCTGCCGCCGGTGATGGTCGCGATCGGCGCCCGGATGACGATTGCCGGGTCATCCGGAGAGCGGACCGTCCCGGCGGATGAGTTCTTCCTCGGCGTCTACATGACCGCGGTCGGGCCGAGCGAGCTCTTGACGAAGGTCACGGTCCCGCCGGGGCGTAGCGACGGCTTCTCGTCGGTCGCGGTCGGCAAGGACGGCACCTGCATCGTCAACGCGGCCGCATCCGCAAACGGCGAGCTGCGGGTCGTGCTCGGTTGCGTCGACGCGGTCCCCCAGGTTTTGCGCGGCGGGTCCGATCCGGAATCCGTGCGTTCCGCGGTTCAGGCCGCCGGGCTCAACCCGCCGAGCGACGTCCACGGCTCGAGCGACTACCGCCGTGCCCTCGCAGAGGTCGTCGCGGTACGCGCGGCGAAGCAAGCCATCGAGAGAGTGGGGGCCTGAGTGGAGGCGGGTCGTGCGGCGCCGGCGGCAACGAGCAGGATCGCCGTCGAGGTCAACGGCACCAGGTACGAACGGGACGTCGAAGCGCGTCGCCTGCTGATTCACCTGATTCGCGACGACCTCGACCTGACCGGCTCACACGTCGGCTGCGACACGGGCAACTGCGGGGCCTGCAGCGTGATCCTCGACGGGACGCTCGTGAAGAGCTGTATGCTCCTCGCAGTCCAGGCCGACGGGTCGTCGATCGAGACGGTCGAAGGGCTCGCCGACGGCGAGCTGACGCCGCTTCAGCAGGCGTTCAGCGACCACCACGCGCTGCAGTGCGGCTACTGCACGCCGGGCATGCTGATGAGCGCGACGGATCTGCTCCGTGGGAACCCGAAGCCCTCGGACGACGAGATCGCCAGGGCGATCCAGGGGAACATCTGCCGCTGCACCGGCTACTGGAACATCGTCACGGCGATCAAGGCGGCCTCGGGCCAGGAGGTCGGTGAGTGACCGAGTCCACCGTCGCCCCCGAGCGAACCTCCGTCGAAGAAGAGAGGCGGGAGGCCTGGAGCGGCCAGAACGTCCCGCGCAAGGAGGACAAACGCCTCGTTCAGGGCGAGGGCGTCTTCTTCGACGACGTCAAGCGGCACAACATGGGCTACGTCCATTTCGTCCGCTCTCCGTACGGACACGCGAAGATCCGCTCGGTCGACGTCTCCGCGGCGCTCGAGTTCCCGGGTGTCTACGGGACGCTCACGGGCGACGAGGTCGCGACTCTCACCGACCCGTTCTTCCAAATCTCGTCGCCGCCCGGCGCTCACCTCAAGGACTACTGCCTCGCGGTCGGGAAGGTGCGGTTCGTCGGCGAGCCTGTCGCCGCGGTCGTCGCCGAGACGCGCGAAGGCGCCCGCGACGCGGCCGAGCTGATCGAGGTCGACTACGAACCCCTGCCGGCGATCAACGACGCGCGCCGCGCGCTCGACGACGACGCGCCTGTGCTTCACGACGAGGCCGGCACGAACCTGACCTGGGAGGGTGTCTTCGACTGGGGCGACGTCGACGGCGCCTTCGCCGAGGCCGATCGCGTCGTGAAGATCTCCGAGCTCCACTTCAACCGGTTCAACTCGACGCCGCTCGAGTGCAATGGCGCGCTCGTCGAGTACAACCGCGGCACCGGCCAGTGGACGCTGATCACGAACAACCAGTTCCCGGGGTTCGCGGCGATCATGATGGGGCCGGCGATGCGGGTTGGGCTCGACAAGCTCCGCTTCGTCACCCAGGACATCGGCGGCGGCTTCGGCAACAAGATCACGAGCCACCCGCAGCTCGCCGCCTGCTGCCTGCTTGCCCGCAAGCTCAACCGCGCCGTCCAGTGGACGGAGTGGCGGACGGACTTCCACAGCTCGATGTCGCACGGGAACGAGCGCTGGTTCCTCGACACAGAGATCGCCGTCAAGAACGATGGAACGATGCTCGGCTTCCGCACGACCGCGCTCGACGATGCCGGCGCCTGGCTCCGCTACGAGCCGCTCGGCGGGATCATCTGGGCTCAGGTGCCGCCGGGGATGTACCGCTGGCGGAACATCCGGCTCGACTTCAAGCAGGTCGTGACGAACAAGGCGCCCGTCTCGCCGAACCGCGGCTATTCGCGGATGCAGCACCTTTGGTTCACCGAGCGCATGATCGACATCGTCGCGAGCGAGCTCGAGCTCGATCCGGTCGAGGTGCGCAAACGCAACTACATCACGTCCGACGAGATGCCGTACGAGACGCCTAACGGCTGCATCTACGACTCCGGTGACTACGCGAAGATGCTCGACGTCGCTCTCGACCTGATCGGGTACGACGAGATGGAGTGGCGGCGCGCCGACGCCGAGCGGCGCGGGAAGCTGCTCGGCCTGGGGATTGGCTCCACGCTCGACTCGGGAACGAACAACTTCGGCCAGTCGCGGCTGATCAACCCCGACCTGCAGTTCTCGGGCAACAACGAAGTCGCCACAGTCAAGCTCGACCTCTTCGGCGAGATCGTCGTCACGCTCGGGACGACGCCGCAGGGGCAGAGCCACGAGACGACCGCAGCCCAGGTCGTCGCCGACATCCTCGGCTGCTCCGTCGACGACGTGAACGTCCGCGCCGGCCACGACTCGTACTGGAACTCGCACGCGGGCTTCTCCGGCACTTACGCGAGCCAGTTCGCGGTCACCGGGCTCGGTGCCGTGAAAGGCGCGACGGAGGATCTCGCCGGACAGATGCGGAAGCTGGCCGCGGTTGTGCTCGGCGCCTCGCCGGACGACATCGAGCTCGCCGAAGGCCAGGCGAGGCTGAAAGGGAACCCCGAGGCGGCGCTGCCGTTCATGGCCCTCGGCGCGATCATCAACGCGAACAACGCCGGGCTGCCGGAGGATCTCGACGTGACGCTGAATGCCCGCTACGTCTACCGGCCGCCATTCGAGGTGCCCGACGTCGAACGGAAGTACGGCAACCTGACGCTCACCTACGCCTCCCAGGTCCACACGGCACTAGTCGAGATCGACCCGGAGACGGGCGTCTACGAGATCGTCGACTATGCCGCGGTCGACGACTGCGGCAAGCGGATCAACCCGCAGATCGTCGAAGGCCAGGTGATGGGTGCGACCGCGCAGGCGCTCGGGGCGGCGACGCACGAGACGTACCCCTACGACGAGGAGGGGAACCTGCTGACGCCCAACTTCTACGACTACCACGTCCCGCACGCGTTGGACATGCCGCCGCTCAAGACCGGGTACATCGAGAGCGCTTCGCCGTTCACCTCGCTGGGGACGAAGGGCATGGGCGAGGGCGGCGGTGCCGGGATCCATGCCGTTTGCGCCGCGCTGCAGGATGCGCTGCGAAGCAACGGCAAGCCGATCGTCTACGACAGCTTCAACCCATACGAACGTGTCTGGGAAATGCTCCGCGAGCCGGAGGCCTCGCGGGAGCGCGTGACGGTCGAGTCGAAGTGAAGGTCGCCGGCAAGCGCTCGTTCGCGGCGCCGCGGGAGCAGGTCTGGGTCGTACTCAACGATCCGGAGGCGATGGCGAAGTCGATCCCCGGCGTCGACAGCTTCGACGTCAAGGACGACCGCCACTGGCAGGCGAAGGTGAAGATCCCGCTGAGCCTCGGGATGCTGCACATGACGATGAGCATGGAGAAGACCGAGCAGCGGAAACCCGAGTTCGCGAGCCTTGCGATCAAGGGCACCGGCGTCGGTGCGATCCTCAACATGACCACGGCGTTCACGCTCGACGAAGCGGGCGGCGGCACGCGCATGGCCTGGGAGGCCGACGTCCGCATCGCCGGCCCGGTCGGCTCGATGGGCCAGCACGTGCTCCAGCCGATAGTCAACCAACAGGTCCAGCACGTGCTGGGCGCTCTTGACCAGGAGGTGATGGCCCGCGGGTCGGAGGCGGGCACCCCGGCCGGCGGCGCGAGCGGGGCGGCCGGGGCCGAGGCGCCGGCCACGGATGCTCCAGCACCGGCGGCTTCCGAGCTGAAAGATTACGGCGAGCCGGCAGAGAGCGCGCCCGAACCCGAACCGGACACGGGCTCGAGCGGAGCCGACGAAGGTGTCGCCCCGCTCGCGCCCGAGACCTACGAGCCGGAGCCCCAGGGGCCGACCACCTCGACCGAGGACTGAGCTCGCCACCCGTGGCCCAGCCGTTCCGGATCGGGGTCATGCAGCTGACGATGGAGCCGCTCGACGAGATGGTCGCCTCGGCGCGCGCGATGGACGAGGCCGGCATCGACACGATCTGGCTCGCCGAGGCATATCCGTGGTGGCGAAAGCACGGAATGGAGGCGCGCTCCTCGACCGTGGCCTCGGCCGTGATCGCGGGGGCGACGAACCGGCTCACGATCGGCTGGGGAATCATTTCACCGTTCACGCGCCACCCGGTGCAAGTGGCCATGGACGCACGGGTGGTCCAGGAGGCGGCGGGCCCGGGCCGCTTCATCCTCGGCTTCGGGACGTCGAAGATCTTTCTCAACAACGCGCGGCTGCAGACGTCGAAGACGCTTGGGCCGATGCGCGACGCCGTCGAGATCGTGCGCGGCGTGCTCTCCGGAGGGGCCTTCGAGTACGAGGGCGAGAGGTGGAGCGCCGACGTTCCCGCTCTCCAGACCGGCGCCCACACCCCGCGGGAGGTCCCGCCCGTCTACATCGCGGCGACGGCGCCGAAGATGCAGGCACTCTCCGGAGAGATCGCGGACGGCTGTCTGACGCCGTCGATCACCACTCCGGACTTCGTGCGCTACACGCGGGAGAACGTCGGCGCCGACATCGATATCGGCTGCACGATCGTTGCCTCGATCAACGAGAGCGACCGTGACGCCGGGCGTGACGGCGCGCGCGAGATCGCAGGGATGTACCTCGCGAACAAGGTCCAGAACATCAAAGGCTCGGCGGATACGCTGCTCGAGCTCGCCGGCATCGAACAGGACGAGATCAGGCCTGTGGCCGAGGCGATGGAGAAGGGAGGCCGGCTCGCCGCGAAAGCGAAGGTCAGCGATGCCCTCCTGGACAAGTGCAAGCCGATCGCCGGCACGCCGGACGACTGCGTCGCTGCGATCGAGGAGTACCGAGACGCCGGCTGCACGCACGTGATGCTCGAACTCTGGGGCGACCGGCGCCACGACCAGATCCGGCTCTTCGGCGAGCGCGTCCTGCCGCGCGTGCGCGCTTGACCGTCGACCGCGACAGGCTCGTCGAGTGGGCGAGCCGAGCGATCTCGATCCCTAGCTTCACGGGGAGCGAGGAGGCGATGGCCACGTTCATGGCCGACACGCTCCGCGAGCTCGGGCTCGCCGTCCAGTGGCAGCAGGTCGAGGAGAACCGCGCGAACGTGGTCGGCACGCTCGGCGGGGCAGGCGGCGGGGCGACGTTGATGTTCAACGGCCATATGGACACGTCCTACTCCGGACGGGAGCCGTGGCTCGCGCACGTGCCGGGCTTCCAGCCGGAGCCGTTCGTCCGCGAGGACCGGCTCTACGGCCTCGGGATCTCGAACATGAAGGGCGCCCTCGCGTGCTACGTGGAGGCGCTGCGGTCGCTCGCGGACGACGGCGTGCGCCTGCGCGGCGACGTCGTTGTCGCGGCCGTGTGCGGAGAGATCGAGAAGGCACAGTTCGGCGACGCCCAAGGCGCCGAATTCCGGGGCTACGCGACGGGCTCGCGCCACCTCGTCACGCACGGAGGCGTCGCCGACATGTGCATCCTCGGCGAGCCGACAGAGGGGAAGATCGTCCTCGGCCACTTCGGCTCGCTGTGGATGCGGATTTCGACACGCGGGAACTTCATCCACACGGCCTTCAGCGAGGGGCTGCGCGACCAGAACTCGATCCTGCGGATGCGCGAGGTGGTCGACGCCGTGCTCGAGTGGATTACGACGTGGGAGGACGATCCCGAGAACGCCTACCGCGGGGCGAAGGCGATCGTCAACGTGGGTGCGCTGCAGGGCGGCTTCGGCTGGCGCGTGTCACGGACGCCCCACCGAACCGATCTCTTCCTCGACGTCCGCGTGCCGCCGGGCAAGCCGATGCCGGCCGCGCGGAACGAGGTGCTCGAGCTCGTTCGCGATCTCGGCTGCCGCTTTCCCGAGTACGGCATCGAGGGCGAGGTCTATGTGACGGCACCGGGGTCCGAGATCGCGGAGGATCATCTGCTTGTGGCCGCGATCGACGAGAGCCATGCGGAGGTCTTCGGGCAGCCGCCTGAGCGCGACGTCACGCGCTGGTTCTCGGACGCGTCGGTGCTGACACGGTACGGGGTCGAAACGGTCAACTACGGCACGTCGACGGGCCTGCTGGACACCGAGTACGGGGAGAACCTCGACATTGATAGCCTCGTGAAGACGGCGGACGTCTATGCACGCGCCGCGCGGCGCGTCTGCGGAGTGGCGGAATGAAGCTCGTCACGTTCGACGAAGGGCGCGTCGGCACGATTCGAGACGACAAGGTAGTCGAGCTCGAGATTCCCTCGATGCGCGCGTACTTCGAGGCGGGCCGAGCCCCGCGCGAGACCGGCGAGGTCCTCGACCTCGACTCGGTGAGGCTGCGCGCTCCGATCGTCCCGAAGAAGTTCTTCCACACGGCCGGGAATTTCAGGGAGCACGAGGAAGAGTCGAAGCGCGTCGGCTGGTCGCACGAGATCGCGCCCTGGATCGTCTTCTTCCAGAACGTCGACGCGATCGTCGGGCCCGAGGACCCGGTCATCTATCCGGAGCACCTCACCGAGGAGCTCGACTACGAGCTCGAGCTCGCCGTAGTAGTGCGAAAGACCGGCAAGTGGTTCTCGCCCGAGGAGGCTATGGACTATGTGGGCGGCTACGTGATCTTCAATGACATCACTGCCCGCGACATCCAGCGGCGTGAGATGCGGTCGGGCGTCTTCTCGTTCTGCAAGGCGATCGACACCTTCTGCCCGCTCGGCCCCTGGATCGTGACGGCTGACGAGATTCCCGACCCGCACGACCTGGCAATGGAGCTTCGCGTCAACGGGGAGACACGGCAGACGTCGCACTCGGGACGGATGTCGACGACGATCCCGGAGATCCTCTCCCACTACTCGGCGCTCGGATACAGCGCGGGCGACGTCGTCTCGACCGGGACCGTCTCGGGTGTCGCCGGCTTCAGCGAGGACGCGGCGTCGCTCTACCTGAAGCCGGGCGATGTCATGGAGTGCGAGATCGAGTGCATCGGCGTGCTGCGCAACCCGGTGGTCTCGTGGCAGGAGGGGCACGGCGAGCCGGCTCCCCCACGCGTGCGCTGGTAGCGGTGCGCTGGCCGCGAGACGACGCGAAGCTCGACCGCCTCCGCGCGGCGATGGAGGAAGCGAGACTGGACGCCCTCGTCGTCCGGGCCCCCGACAACGTCCTCTACCTGACGAACTTCTGGGGCATGAAGGGTTACGACGCGGCCGTCTTTCCGCGTGAAGGGGAGCCGACGTTGATCTGCCTCGAGGCTTCGGCCGAGGACGCGGAGCGGTCGGCGTGGACGGACGACGTCCGTTTCCTGCAGGGATATGCGCCGGAAGACGCGCGACCACCGTTCTCGCGGACGCTCGAGCTGGCGCAGGAGGCAGCCGGCAGGTATTCGCGCATCGGCCTCGAGCTCTCGCTGGGAACGCAGGCCTCCGATCGGATGGTCGGAGAGCCGACGACGTTCACCGCCGCCTGGTTCGATGGCTTCGGCGCGCCGGCGGACGCGATGCCGCTTCTTAATGCCGTGCGGGCGATCAAGACTCCACAGGAGCTCGAGCGGATGAGGATCGCGAACGAGATCGCCGCCGCCGCGATGGAGCACGCTCGGCGCGAGCTTCGCCCAGGTATGAGCGAGAGCGAGGCGGCGGCTCTCTGGCAGGGGCACGTCCACGGCCAGGGGACGAAGCGGGACGACGTCGACCTTGCGCTCCCTTTCTCGCTCGTCTGGTCCGGGCCGGGGATCAAGACCTTCACGGCAACTGGGGACCTTCCGGTGCGAGAGGACGAGCCGACGCTGTTCGAGATCTGGGTCTGCGCCGACGGCTACTGGTGCGACCACACGAAGAACCTGTGCCCGGGCGAGCCGAGCGCCCGGTACGCGAAGCTCGAGGAGCAGCTGTTGTCGGTCTACGGGACGCTTGTCGAGCGGTGCCGCCCTGGTCAGAGCCTTGCCGAGCTCGATCGCTCCGCGCGCGAGGCAATCGCCGCGCTTGGTTATCCCGGGCAGCCGACGCATCCGCTCTGCCACGGTGTAGGCGCCCGCGCGCACGAGCCTCCCTATGCGCACCAGGCGGGCGGCGGCGAGCTTTCGGAAGGCATGGTGCTCGCGATCGAGCCCGGGATCTACTGGGAGGGAGGCGGCGGCCTGCGGGTCGAGGACAACTTCCTGGTCACCGTCGACGGGCCGAAGAAGCTCTCCTCCTTCCCGGACGGGATCGTGAGAACCGGATGATCTGGACGGGCTCGCTAAACGACGAGCACCGGCTCGGCGGCTCCGTCGGCCTCTATGACACGACGCTCCGCGACGGCGAGCAGACGGTCGGCGTCGTGCTCGACCCGGTCCACAAGCTGGAGATCGCGCGGGCGCTGGACGAGCTCGGCATCGACCGCGTCGAGGCGGGCTTCCCCCGCGTCTCGCAGGATGACTGGGACGCGGTGAAGTTGATCGCCGCTGCAGGCCTGCATGCCGAGGTCTGGGGGTTCTCGCGAGCGGTACCGGCCGATCTCGAGGCGCTCGTGGAGCTCGGCGTCGAGTCGTCCGTGATCGAGTCGCCGATCTCCGACCTCAAGCTAGAGGCGATCGGCGTCTCTCGCGAGAAGATGCTCGGCCGGATCACGTCGGCGATGGAATTTGCCGCGGAGCACGGAATTCACGCGGCCTTCTTCGGCGTCGACTCGACCCGCGCGGAGCCCGAGTTCTACGAGCGCGTGTATGCGAGCGCGATCGAGGCCGGCGCCCGCGAGGTCTGCGTCGTCGACACGCTCGGGATCGCTTCGCCCGAGGCCGTCGCCGAGCTCGTCGGCCGCACGGTCGCGTTGGCAGGTCCCTCGGTGCCGGTCCATTTCCACGGCCACAACGACTTCGGGCTCGCTACCGCTGCCGCCGTGGCTGCGGTCCGTGCGGGAGCAAAGTGGATCCACGGCACCATCAACGGCATGGGCGAGCGGGCCGGCAACGCGAACCTCGGCGAGGTCGCTCTCACCCTGAGAGCGTTGTACGGCGTCGAGTCGAACTTGCGCCTCGATCGGATCAGGGAGGTCTCCGAACACGTCCGCGAGCTCTCGGGCTATGCGCTCGAGCCATGGAAACCCGTCACCGGGGAGACCCTGTTCCGGCGCGAGAGCGGGGCCGTCGCCAGCCAGTTCCACGACCCGCCCTCGATCGAGCCGTTTTCGTCGGAGCTCGTCTCGGCCGAACGCGGCATCGTGCTCGGCAAGAAGAGCGGCGTCGACTCGGTCCGTATCAAGGCGGAAGAGCTCGGGATCGAGCTGCCCGAGGAGCGGCGGGCCGAGGTGCTCGCGACGGTCAAGGAGCTCGGCACCCGCAAGCGCGGCCTCGTCACCGACCAGGAGTTCGCCGAGATCGTCCGTGGCTGACCACGACGCGGTCATCGTCGGCAGCGGGATCAACTCGCTCGCCTGCGGGGCGCTGCTCGCCCGTGCCGGCTGGAACGTGTGTGTGCTCGAGCGAAGCTCACATCTCGGCGGCGCGATTCAGACCGTAGAGCTGACGGAGCCCGGGTACCGGCACGACCTCTTCAGCGCCTGGCACCCGCTCTGGGTCGGCGGCGCCGCCCACGCGGAGCTCGGCGGCGAGCTCGCGGCGCGCGGGCTCGAGTACCTGAACACCGAGCACCCGACCGGCACGCTCTATCCGGACGGCGAGGCAGCGTTCCTCCTCCGGAGTGCCGACGCCAATGCGGCCGAGCTCGACCGGCACGCCGCCGGAGACGGCGACGTGTGGAAGCGCGCGCTCGACGACTTCCTCCCGACCGCCGACCTGGCCTTTGCCGTCCTCGGGACCGAGCTCTGGTCCAAGGATGGACTCGCGCTCGGCCTAAAGGCGTACCGCCGCCTCGGGCGGCGCGGGCTCGTCGAGTTCACGGGCAACGTCCTCGGCTCGAGCCGCGACTGGCTGACCGGGACGTTCGCCTCGGAGCGCGCGCACGGGTTGCTCGCGCCGTGGGTGCTACACACGGGTCTGGGGCCGGACGCGGCCGCGTCGGGCTTCATGACGCAGGTGATCGCGGTCGCGGTTCAGGACGGCGGGATGCCGATTCCGCGTGGCGGCGGCGACCGGCTCGTCGACGCGCTCGTGCGGCTGATCCGCGACAACGGCGGGGTCTGCGAGACGTATCGCGACGTCGAGCGGGTCGTCGTCCGCGACGGTGAGGCGACAGGCGTCCGCCTCACGGACGGCTCAGAGGTGACGGCCGCCCGCGCCGTGATCGCAAACGTGACCCCGACGCAGCTCTACGGACGCCTGCTCGGCGGCGACGTGCTACCGGGTCTCGCCGACCGCGCGCGCCGCTTCCGCTACGGCCGCTCGGAGATGCAGATCCACTTCGCGCTCTCGGAGCCGCCGCGCTGGGAGGGAGACGAGCGGCTGGGAAAGACGGCGATCGTCCACCTGACGCCCGGTCTCGACGGTGTCTCGCGCGCCGTGAACGAGGCCGAGCGAGGGCTGCTCCCGGCCGAGGCTACGGTCGTCGTGGGCCAGCCGCTGACGATGGACGCCTCACGCGCGCCCGAGGGTGCCGGCCTACTCTGGATCCAGCTCCAGGAGCTTCCATGGCAGGTCAGAGGCGACGCGGCAGGCGAGATCGACGTCGGAGAGGGAAGCTGGACGGAGGACCTGCGCGAGCGGTACGCCGACAGGATCCAGGCACGGATCGCCGCGCACGTCCCGAACCTCGAGTCGGCCTTGCGCATGCGGGTCGTCCTGTCGCCGGCCGACCTCGAGGCGTCGAACGTCAATCTCGTCCAGGGCGATCCCTACTCAGGCTCGCTCGCCCTCGACCAGAACCTGCTCTGGCGCCCCTTCGCCGCGAATCCCGGCCACGGCACGCCGGCGCGGCGGCTGTGGCACATCGGCGCGAGCACACATCCGGGGCCGGGCCTGGGCGCCGGCTCGGGAACCCTCGTCGCGAAGCGCTTGCTCCGGCCGACGGTCGTCGGGCGGGTCAGGAGTCGCGTCGGTCGATGAACGAACGAATCTCGATCTCGCAGATCACGACGGTCACCCAATCGTTCGTCGACGACCTCGACGCCTACCGCGCGGCGGGAGCCGAAGGAGTCGGAATCTGGGAGATGAAGCTCGAGGACGATTCGCTCGAGCGATTCCGGGAGAGCGGGCTCGAGGCAGCGACCGCTGTGCCGGCCGTCCCTTCGATCCTGCCGCTGCCGCTCATGGAAGGGCCGGCGGAGCCGGAGGCTCGGGTACAGGCTATCTGCGCCGGTATCAGGCGCCTTGCACCGTTCGAGCCGCCGTGCGCGCTCTTCCTCACAGGCCCCGGTGACGACCGAGAGGCGATTCTCGACGGCCTCTGCGCGATCGGAGAAGAGGGCGCCCGGTCAGGAGTGAGGGTCGCGCTCGAGCCGATCCAACGGGAGTTCGCCGACTTCTGGACGGTCGTCAGCTCCCTCGACGAGGCTGCCGCGCTGATCTCGGAGTCGGGAGCCGACATCGGGCTGATGTACGACACCTGGCACCTCTGGCGGGAGCCGGTCGAGCACGTCGAGCGCCACCGCAATCGGATCTACGGCGTCCACCTGGCGGACTGGCGCGAACCGACCCGAAACACGAACGATCGTGCGCTCCCGGGCGAAGGCGTGATCGAGTTCGGACCGATCCTCGAGGCGCTGCGGTGGAACGGGCTCTTCGACCTCGAGATCTTCTCCGACGCCGAGCTGCCCGACTCCCTCTGGCAGGAAGAACCCCGCGGGCTCGCCGCTCGCGGCGTCGAGCGGGTGCGGGAGGTCCTGTCGACCGCGTCTGCATAGTCGGAGCCGGCGTGATCGGCAGCCTCTTCGCAGGGCATCTCGGCCGCGTGGCCGATACCACGGTCCTCTGCCGTCGCGACGAGCACGCCGCGGCCCTGAACGAGCGTGGTCTTCGTGTCACCGGCCGGCACGAATTTCATGCGCAGGTTCGCGCTGCGACCCGCCCGGAAGGTATGCCCGAGCCCGAGCTCGCGATCGTCGCCGTGAAGACGACGGAGCTCGAGCGGGTCGCTGGACGACTTGCAGGTCACTGGCCCGGCGCGGCCGTCATGACCGTCCAGAACGGGCTCGGCGCCGAGGACGCCTTTGCCGGCCGCGGCCCGTGGCCCCTCATCTCCGCGGTCACGTTCATGAGCGGAACGAAGCACTCCGATACGGAGGTCGAGTACATCCTCGACACCGAGACCTGGCTCGGGCCGTACGGCAATACGTCATACGAGCTCGTCGAGGAGGTGACCGACCTCCTGGTCCGCTCCGAGCTGAAGGCGCGGGCGTTCCGCGATCTCCGGCCGGCGCAGTGGTCGAAGCTGATCTTCAACGCCACCGTCAACTCGGTCGCGGCACTGACCGAGCTTCCCCATGACCGCCACTTCGCTGCCCGGGAACGGATCGACGACCTCGGGCACCTCGTCTACGACCTGATCGGCGAGGGTAAGCGGGTCGCGGCGGCAGCCGGGGTGGAGCTGCATGAGGACCCGTGGGAGATGAACGTTCACGCGACGCAGCGCGGGAGCCGGCACTACCCCTCGATGCTCGAAGACGTGCAGGCGAACCGGCCGACCGAGGTCGACCAGATCAGCGGCGCGCTCGTCCGTGAGGCGGAGCGGCTCGGTGTTTCGGTGCCCTTGCACGCTGCGCTGTGGCGACTCGTCAAGGCTCGAGAGGCGTCCTGGTCAACCGAACCCGCGACGCAGCCGTAGTAAGTTCTACGTCGAAGGCTCGGGGACGATGAGAGGAGGCGTAGTGAGGAACAGGACCAGGTGGGGCGTATTGGCGGCGCTCCTAGGAGCGGTGGTTGCGGTCGCCGCTCTTGCGGCAACGACTGGCGGCAACGCTGCGACGGACGCCAAGAAGCCGATCGTGATTGGGTGGGCGTTCGATCAGGGCGGCCAGATGGCCCCGTTCGACGATCCCGCCCTGGCGGCCGCGAAGATTCGGATCGGTCAGATCAACGCCAAGGGCGGCGTCAACGGACGCCGCTACCAGATCAAAACCTGTAACACGCAGAACAACAACCCGACCACGGCCAAGGCATGTGCGGTCAGCCTGCTCGGGCAGGGCGCGAACGTCATCTTCACGACTTGCGACGTCGACTTCGCGACGCCGGTCGTGCAGGCGGCGCTCAACAAGGGCGTTCTTGCGATCGCTCCCTGCATCGGGACGGATCAGATGGGGCCGAAGCGCTTTGGAGCGAAGGGCAAGCTGGCCTTCAGCTTCGGGAACGTCGCCCAGGACGAGGGGTCTGCGATGGCCCAGTACGCATGGAACCGCGGCTGGAAGAAGGCATCGCTAGCGACGAACACCCTGCTCGTTTACTTCAAGAACGTCGTTCAGGCTTTCAACAAGCGCTTCACCCAGCTCGGAGGCAAGATCGTCGACCGCGAGTCGTATGCGACCGGGCAGAACAACGTCCAGTCCGCGGTCACCAGGCTGAACCAGCACAAGGCCAGCGTGATCGTGACCTCGACGTCGTTCGGCGAGCTGCCGGCGCTCGTCTCGGGTCTGCGCTCGCTCGGGAATAAGACGCCGATCATCAACTCGTGGGCCGGCGACGGTACCTACTGGGTGACCAAGAACCCGCAGGTCACGAACTACTACTTCGTCACCTACGCGTCGGTCTTCGGCGACGATCCTTCGAAGGCGGTCCGCTCGATGATCGCCGACCTGAAGAAGACGGGCGCTGCGCCCGCGACCGGCGGCTTCCTCGGCGGGGCTGATGCGATCGACGGCCTCACGCTCGCGATCAAGCGAGCGCACGGCTCGACGAAGGGATCCGCCCTGGCGGCCCAGCTCGTCAAGTTCAAGCACGTCCCCGTCCTCGGCGGTCAGATCAGCTTCTCGCCGAAGCTGCACACCGTCTTCGGACGCGACTACCGCGTGATCGAGATCAACAACAACAAGGCGAAGCTCAAGACCTTGATTCGGGCAAAGGTCGTGCCCAAGCTTTAATTGGCGACTGCGGCGCCGGCGAAAGACACGGAGGGGAGGCCCGGAGAGACTCTTCGGGCCTCCTCCGTCTCACGCGCGTTCGAGGGCGTGAGAGCCCTCCAGGACGTCACGCTCGAGCTGCACCGCCATGAGGTCGTCGGGCTGATCGGCCCGAACGGGGCCGGCAAGTCCACCCTCGTCAACATCCTCACCGGCTTCGATCTGCCTACGGCGGGCACGGTCGAGCTGCGCGGGCGTGCGGTCACCCGCTGGAGCGCGCATCGTCGGGCGCGCAATGGCCTGACGCGCACCTTCCAGCACAGCCGCTCCTTCCGGTCGCTGACGGTACGCGAGAACGTCGAGGTCGCGGCCCTCGGTGTCGGCATAGGCGGACGCGAGGCGCGCCGGCGAGCGCAGGAGGTCCTCGAGCGACTTGGTCTCACCGGCGCGGCCGAAACAAGAGCCGATGCCCTTCCGCAAGGAGACGAGCGCAGGCTCGGCGTGGCGCGGGCCCTCGTCACGGAGCCGGCGTTCGTGCTGATGGACGAGCCGGCGGCGGGGCTGCCGGAAGCCGAAGTGCCCGAGTTCGTGGAGGTCGTGCGCTCGGTGCGTGACGAGCACGGGGTCGGGGTGCTCCTGATCGACCACAACATGGCGCTCGTGATGGGGGTGTGCGATCGCATCCATGTGCTGGACCAGGGGCGAACGCTTGCCGCCGGGACGCCGCAGGAGATCCGCGGCGACCTCGACGTCGCTGCCGCTTATCTGGGCGAGACCGCCGTCGACGAGTCCGATGCCTGAGGCCGCGCTCGAGCTGGGCGGGGTCGAGGTTCGCTACGGGAGCGTGTCAGCCGTCCGCAATCTCAGCCTTCGCGTCGGCAAGGCGGAGATCGTGGGCCTGATCGGGCCCAATGGGGCCGGAAAGTCGACGACGCTGCACGCGATCATGGGGCTTTTGACGCCTTATCGGGGCGAGATCCGGCTCAACGGCGAGCTGCTTCACAAGCGCTCCGCCGAGTCGATCGCGCGTGCAGGCGTCGCGCTCGTGCCCGAAGGACGCAGGATATTCGGCGACTTCACCGTCGAGGAGAATCTGCGTCTCGGCCTTGCTGCTCGGCGAAGGAAGTACATCGGTGACCCGCTCGCACCCGCCTTCGAGCTCTTCCCGATGCTGCACGAGTTTCGTCGCAGGTCCGCAGGTGCGCTCTCCGGGGGCCAGCAACAGCAACTGGCGATCGGGCGGGCCTTGGTCGCGCGCCCAGACATCCTGCTGCTCGACGAGCCGTCGCTCGGACTTGCTCCGCTCGCGGTCGACGCGATCTTCAACGCTTTTACCGACATCCGTGAGCTGGGGACGACCATCCTCCTCGTCGAGCAGCGCGCGCAGCGCACGGTCGCGCTTGCCGATCGCACGCACGTGCTCGTCGGCGGCGAGCTGCGGATGACACTCGGTCCGTCCGACGCCGACGACACTGACAAGATCATCGCCGCCTACCTCGCCTCGTGACCGTGATCGCTTCCATCGGCTGGGCGACGCTGAGCGACGCATTCGGCCTTGGCGCGATCTACGCGCTGATGGCGGTCGGAATCGGCCTCGTCTTCGGGGTGCTCCGGCTGGTCAACTTCGCCTACGGGCAGCTGATCATGGTTGGTGCCTACGTGCTTGCTTACACCTCCGGCTGGCCGGTGGCGGCGAGCGTCGTCGCATGCTTCGCGGCGGTTGTCGCGCTCTCGCTAGCGATGGACCGGCTCGTCTTTCGCCCCCTGCGCTCGGCCTCGCCGGCCACGATGCTCGTGACCACTTTCGCCGTCTCCTTCCTCTTCCAGGCGGTGGCCCTGATCATCGACCTTCGCGACGGCACCCTCGGCCAGATTGCGACCTCGGTCGCGCCGCTGAACCAGGTCGTCACGATCGGCGGCGTCGACGTCCGCAAGGTGACGTTCGTCGCTGTCGGCGTCGCGCTCGGGGCGCTGGTAGCTCTCGCCCTGGTCCTGACGCGGACGACGATCGGCCTCCAGACCCGCGCGGCCGCGGCCGACTTCCGCACGGCCCGTCTGCTCGGCGTTCGCGCCAACAGGGTGATCGCGTTTGCCGTCCTCGTCTCGGGCTTGCTCGCCGGGGCGGTTGCGGTCCTCCTGACTGTTCAATCCCCGTTCGTCCAGCCCGACTTCGCGCTCGAGAACACGATCACCGTATTGGTCGGAGTCGTCGTCGGCGGGATCGACAGGCTCTGGACGGCGACGCTCGGTGGCTTTGCGATCGGCTTCGTCTCGGTGCTCGTCAACGCGCAGCTCCCTACCGACAAGACCGTCTTCCTTCCCTCCGTTATCTACGGGCTTGTGATCGTCGTCTTGCTTCTCCGTCCCGCCGGGCTGTTCGCCTGGGGCAGGCGCGCCGCCGTGGAGCGGGTGTGAGAAGCGCCGTCGCAGCCGCGCTCGAGCTCGCCGGGCCGGCGCTGCTGGTCGTCGTCGTCGGAGCGCTCGCGACCACGGCGTCGGCGTCGAACAAGATCTACTTCCTGAACGCTCTCGTCTCCGTCGCGATCGTCGTCGCCATCTACGTCTTCGTCGGCGTCTCCGGCGTGCTCTCCTTCGGCCAGATCAGCTTCGTCGCTGTCGGTGCCTTCGCTGCCGGGCTGATGACAGTTCCCGTCGAGTCGAAGAAGGGCGTGCTGACGAGCGTCTTTCCCGTGCTGCGAGACCACTCGATCGGGAACGTCCCGTCGTTGCTGCTGGCCGCCGCGCTGGGAGGCATCTTTGCCTTCCTTGTCGGCTTGCCGCTGATGCGGCTCTCCGGGCTCGCGGCCGGAATCGCCACGTTCGCCGTCCTCGAAATCACTCACAACATCCTCCAGCAGTGGACGAAGATCGGTCCGGGCGCGACGACGCTGGCGCTCGTCCCGGAGACCACCGGGGTGCTGCAGGCAACGCTCGGCGCGCTGGTGGCGATCGCAGTCGCCTTCGTCTACCAGCGGAGCCGCCGCGGACGGCTCCTGCGGGCGTCGCGCGAGGATCCGGCCGCAGCCCGCGGTGTCGGGGTCAACATCCACCTCGAGCGGCTCGTTGCCTTCACCGTGTCCGGTGCACTGGCCGGATTTGCCGGCGGCCTTTACGTCCACTTGCTCGGATCGATCACGACCGAGGAGGTCTACCTCGAGCTGACCTTCCTCACGCTCGCGATGCTCGTCGTCGGCGGGTTGACAAGCCTGTGGGGCGCAGTCGTCGGGGCGCTCGCTGTCAGCGGGCTGGACTCGTTCCTCAGCCAGGCAGAATCGGGCATCCATGTCGGCTTCACTCTCGACGTGCCACAGGGCACAAGGCTGGTCTTCCTCTCGGCAATCATGGCGATCGTGTTGATCTTGCGGCCGTCGGGCCTGACGGCTGGGGTCGAGTTCCGCTTGCCGAGAATCGGGCGGCGTGGTCGGCCTGGGGAAACCGGCTCGTGAGGGTCTGCGTGGTCGGCTGCGGAGCCGTCGGGTCGCTGTTCGCCGCGAACCTGGCGCAGCTGGAGGACGTGGAGGTGTGGGCCTACGACCTCGACCAGGCGCACGTCGACGCGATCAACGCGCACGGCCTGCGGCTCTCAGGCCAGGGCGAGGTGCTCGGCGGGCTGCGGGCGACAACGGACGCGAAAGCAGTTCCCGCTTGCGATTTCGGGATCGTCGCGACGAAGGCGATGCACACGACGTCCGCGGTCGCCGCCATCGCGCACGGGTTCGAAGACGGCGCCGTCTGCTCCGTGCAGAACGGCCTCGGGAACGAGGAGGCGATCGCCGAACACGTCCCGCGCGTGATTCGCGGGACGACGTTCCCGGCCGGGCGCGTGCTCGAGCCCGGGCACGTGCAGTGGGACGTGCGGGGTGACACGACGATCGGTCCCTTTGAGCCGAAGCCCGCGAACCTGGATGAAGTGCAGACGCTGGCCGACGCGCTCACGCGGGCGGGCATGCCGACGTCTGCCGTAACCGACGCGCGCGGGCCGCAGTGGCGGAAGGTGATCTTCAACGCGGCCACGAACCCCGTCGGCGCCCTGACGGGCCTGACGCACGGTCGCGTTTGTGAGGACCCGGGCCTCCGCGCCCTCGTCTCCGGCCTCGTCGACGAGGGCAAGGCGGTCGCCGCCGCGGAGGGGATCGAACTCGATGCCGATCCCGAGGGGCTGATCGACCACGCGGCAAAGCCCGAGGTCGCTTACGACCACAAGGCGAGCATGCTCCAGGACGTCGAGGCCCGTCGGCAGACCGAGATCGACTATTTGAACGGCGGCATAGTCCGCTTTGGCGAACGAGACGGCATTCCTACGCCGCTGAACAAGGCGATACTTGCCCTCGTGAAGGGAGTCGAGAAATCATGGAAGTGACGAGAGAAGAGCTCCAGCGTAGGCACGCGAACGTCCGGGCGGCGCTCGAAGCCGACGGCCTCGACGCCGCGCTCGTCTGCGGCAGCGAGTACACGGGGTTCGAAGGCGCGGTGACGTATCTCTCCGGGTTCTTGATCGTCCATCGCTATGCGTACGTCCTGCTACCGGCCGACGGCGAGCCATCGATCGTCTTCCCGAGCGAAGCCCGCTACGTCGGCGAGCACGGCACGTCATTGATCGAAGACCAAGTGTTCGCCGAGCGGCCGGGCGACTGGCTCGCCGACCGGCTCCGCGGGCAGCGCGTCGGAGTCTACGGCCTCGATTACGTGATGCCGGTCCGTGACTACCGTGCGCTCGAGAGGGCGTGCGAGCTCGTTCCGTGGGACGTCGGCTTCGACCTCGCGCGCGCCGTCAAGAGCGAGGAAGAGCTCGACTCGGTTCGGGAAAGCGTCCGGATCAACACTGAAGGGTTCTGGGTCTTCCTCGAGGCTTTCGAGCCGGGGCAGACCGAACAGGAGCTGATTGCGCCATGCGAGGAGTACTTCGTCACGGCCGGGTGCGGTCGCGCAACGATGGACATGGTCCTCGTCGGCGAGACCGGGTCGGCGCTGCCAGAGTTCAAGATCGCCGGCCGACGGCCGATCTCCGCGACCGACATGGTGCTGCCGTCCCTCGAGGTAGCCGGCCCGGGCGGCCACTGGGTCGAGGTCTCGCGGGCAGTCTGCGCGGGCGAGCCGAGCGAGGAGTCTGTGCGAATGCTCGACGCCTACGAAGAGTACGCCGAGGCCGCGAGAGCGGCGATGCGGCCCGGCGCGACCGCCCACGATCTCCATCGGGCGGTCGCCAAGGGATTCGTCGACCGCGGCTACAAGCTCGGCCACGTCACCGGCCACTCGATCGGGATGACGATGATCGAGTTCCCCAAGATCGGTGAAGGAGACGAGACGGAGCTGCGCGAGGGGATGGTCTTCTCAATGCACCCGCACGCGATCTCCGAGGATGGCCGTGCGTGCCTCTACATGCAGGAGACATGGCTCGTCGGACCTGACGGCGGCGTACCGCTATCGGGCCTCCCGGTTCGCGTGTTCGACGGCTCCGAGACGAGGACGCCCTCGCCCGTCTGACCGGCTGTACAGCAGTCCGAGAAGACGCGCTTCATGCGCGTCGATGAGTCGATGTGGCAGCGCTAGTGACGGGCTACGCAGGCGTTGGTAGGCCCTCGATCGCCTCGAGAGCTCGCTCCATCTCGTCCTCGTCGAGCGCGACGTCGGCAAGGTTGCCGGCGAAATAGTTGTCGTACGCGGCCATGTCGAAGTGGCCGTGGCCGGATAGGTTGAACAGGATCGTGCGCTCCTTGCCCTCCTCGTCCGCAGCCTTCGCCACACGGAGCGTTCCGTGAATCGCATGTGCCGCCTCGGGCGCCGGGAGAATGCCCTCGCTCCCGGCGAACACGAGGGCCGAGGCGAATACTTCGTTCTGAAGGTATGCGTCGGCACTGATCAACCCGTCGCGGACGAGTTGCGAGATCAGTGGTGCGACGCCGTGGTAGCGCAGCCCGCCGGCGTGGATCGGAGCGGGCACGAAGTCGTGCCCAAGCGTGTGCATCGGCACTAGTGGGGTCAGCTTGCTTGTGTCGCCGAAGTCGTACGCGAACACTCCCCGGGTCAGCGTCGGGCACGCGGCGGGCTCACACGCGAGCACGTCGATCTCGCGACCGGCGATCTTCTCGCGCAAGAACGGGAAGGCGAGGCCAGCGAAGTTCGAGCCGCCCCCGACGCAACCGATGACGACGTCCGGGAACGCATCCGCAAGATCCATCTGGGCGATGGCCTCTTGGCCGATCACGGTCTGATGTAGGAGGACGTGGTTGAGAACGCTGCCAAGCGAGTAGGCGGTATCGTCGCGTCCCGCCGCGTCCTCGACCGCTTCCGAGATCGCGATGCCGAGGCTTCCAGGCGAGTCGGGATGCTCGGCGAGGATCGCACGTCCTGATTGCGTGTCTTCCGACGGGCTCGGGACGATGTCCGCGCCCCAGGCCTTGATCATCGAGCGCCGGGCGGGCTTTTGCTCGTAGGAGACCCGAACCATGTAGACCTTGCACTCGAGCCCGATCAGTCGGCAAGCGAATGAGAGCGCGCTTCCCCATTGGCCTGCGCCGGTCTCGGTCGAGAGACGCGTCCGCCCCTCCTTCTTGTTGTAGTAGGCCTGTGCGACCGCCGTGTTCGGTTTGTGGCTCCCCGGAGGGCTGACGCCCTCGTACTTGTAGAAGATCCGGGAGCGGGTGCCGATCGCCTCCTCGAGCCGGCGCGCACGGTAGAGCGGCGTCGGGCGCCAGAGCCTGTAGATCTCGAGAACCTCCTCCGGGATTCCGATCTCGGACTCCTCGCTCACCTCTTGGCCGATCAGCTCCATTGGGAAGAGAGGCGCGAGATCCTCCGGCCCGACTGGCTGCCCGGTGCCTGGATGCAGCACCGGCCGCGGCGCCGTGGGCATGTCAGGGCGGATGTTGTACCAGCGCCGGGGAAGCTGCGTCTCGTCGAGAAGGAACTTCGTCTGGCTCTCAGCGCGAGTGCGCGTCTGCTGCACGCCCCGAGGATAGAGCGTCGGCCGCAGCGATGCGGTCGCAGGCCGGTGAGGGGGAGGAGAGAGGCGAAGGAGGGGAGAGGGCGAGTTCCAAGGCTCGGCGCGTTGCCGTCTTCAGTGAGGTCGTAAGTGACTGCTGGGCCCTTCAGCGGGCTACTGGAGCCGCTGCCGGCGATGCCGTACGCGCTCGTCGCCACTGGCGGTCGTCTCTCGCCGGGCTCGCCGACGGGGAGCTCTGGGAGAGCCGCGACCGCGGCGACAGCCGGACCGCCGCGCAGCTAGACGGCGACACGCTTGCCGCCGTAATCGCGTTCGCGCCTGACCGAGCGGCCCCCGGCGCCGGTGTAGACGATCAGGTCGCCGTAGTCCTCGTCGTCCTCGTAACCGCCACTAATGACGATCGAGTCTGGAATTTTCGGTACTGGCGAGGCACCTCGGCCGCGACGTTCCGAGCGCATGAAGGGGTTCGTAAGGCAACGCAGGCACCGCTGTGTTTTCGGCGGTCGCGTCCCTGCGGAACTCGTCGTTCGCCTCCTCGTCCTCGTGCACGCGCGAAGCCACCATGGGTAAAGAGTCGTCGAGCCCCGCGAGCCGGTCGCGGCGGGTGCAATTGCGTGAGCATCCGGCGTCCGAATCTGAATGTTCCAGAAAGTGCTGACGACTGCCGGCGTTTGCGGTGCTAGCGAGTTGAGGTCATTTGCCGCGGTGAGTGCGTGCCGAGGCGGGCGAGGACAGCGAATCGGCTTCTCTTGTGGCCTAAACGAGCGGGGTCCAGAATGGGGGCGTACGCAAAGCGAAGTCGGGCGTGATCGCTAGGCCGAAATAGGGGTGCGATGGCAGGCGAGCTGATCGGCAGACGCGAGGAACTCCTGGCGCTCGATCGGTTTTTGGGGGCTGTTCCCGCTGGCGGACAGGCATTGCTGCTTGAGGGCGATGCGGGAATCGGCAAGACCGCGCTCTGGCAGGAGGGCAATCGGCTAGCCCGCAAGCGCGGCTTCCTCGTCCTGACGTCGCGCTCGGCCCATTCAGAGACACAGATCGCATTCGCAACCGTCGGCGACCTGTTCGCGCCGGTGGTTGAGGAGACGCTGCCCCAGTTGACGCCGGTTCAACGGCGTGCGCTCGAGACCGCGTTGCTGATGCGACAGCCTGACGGGCCGCCGCCGGAGGTGCGACTGCTCGGACTCGCACTCCTCTCGGTCGTACGTGCACTTGCTCGGGACGGCGCGCTTCTTCTCGCCCTCGACGACGTGCAATGGCTCGATGCGAGCTCGGCCGAGGTCCTCCGGTTCATGCTTCGACGCCTGGAGGACAATTCGGTAGGCGTTCTCGCAACCGTGCGCGGGCGGCCGATTAAGGTGCCGCTCGAGCTCGACAAGGCGTTCGCGGCGTTCCAGCGGGTCGCGGTCGATCCCCTTTCTGCCGGGGCGATCCATCGGCTCCTGTGGGGTCGGCTTGCGCTCAACCTGGCACGGCCGGAACTGATGCGCGTGCACGAGATCGCTGGGGGAAACCCCTTCTTCGCACTCGAGCTCGGACGCGCAATCGCCAGAGGCGCTGTCCGCGCGGACAGCGCGGATGTCGCGCTCCCCGACAGCTTGAGCGCCCTCGTGACGGAACGGTTGCGCGTACTTCCGGCGCGTGTCCGCAACACCCTCGTTGCTGTCGCCGCCCTCGCGGCCCCCTCGGTGACTCTGCTCGAGCCGCTAGGGGCTGCCGTTATCGACGACATCGAGCTGGCCGAGAGCCAGGGCGTCGTCGAGTTCGACGGCGACCGGATCCACTTCACCCATCCGCTGCTCGCCCCCGCCAGCTACGGGACGATGCCGCTGCACAGGAGGCGTCGGCTCCACCGCCGCCTCGCCGAGCTGGGCGTCGATCTCGAAGAGCGTGCCCGCCATCTTGCGATCGCCGCCACGGAGCCGGACGAGGAAATCGCGACAGCCTTGGACTCAGCTGCGGCGCACGCCAACGGACGCGGCGCCGCTCTCGTTGCGGCGGAGCTCGCCGAACGGGCCGTCGCGCTGACGCCGGTAGCCGCGCTCGAGAGCGTGAACGAGCGCCGGATCACCGCAGCCCAGTACTACCTCTCCGCGGGCGACGCAAAGAGGGCACGGGCTCTTCTCGGCGACGCGATTGGCTCTTCCGCCCCAGGCGCAATCAGAGCCGAAGCCTTGAGCCTGCTCGCGGCTATGGGGCCGTCAACAGAGGGCTTTCGAGGGGCTGAGAGTCTGTACCGCCGTGCTCTTGCCGAGCCCGGTCTCACGGAGCGCCAGAAGGTGCACATTCTCTGCGAGCTTGGGTGGATGGCGGCCGCCGGATGGGATCCCAAGGCCGGCGCAGGGTACGCCGAGGATGCGCTCATGCTCGCTGAGGAACTGGCTGAAGCAGAGACGCTCGCCGTCAGCCTGATCACGGTCGCGAGAGTCACGTTCTGGCGCACCGGGCGTCTTCGCCGCGACCTGTTGGATCGCGCCATCGAGATCGAGGAACGCACCGATCGGAACAACGATGCACGAACTGTGCTGGCCAGGATTCTGGGAGGCTGCGACCGCCACGCGGAGGCGCGCATGATGTGGGAAGAGCTGATCGCCGAGGCTCGCGAGCGGGGCGATCCTTGGGTTGTCGGCCGGCTGTTCTTCCTTGCCGAGCTCGAGGTCGCGTCAGGTGAATGGGATAGGGCAGCACGACATTGTCACGAGTCGATGGAGGTTGCACGGGAGACGGGCTGGGACAACTTTCTTTCGCTTTGCCGCAGGGTCCTGGTCCAGATCGCTGCGCGTAAAGGCGAAGTCGAGAGAGTGCGAACAGAGACTCCCGACTTGCTCGAGGTCGCCGAACGGACCGGCATCGCAGACTACGCGTACGAACTGGGTCGGGCGCTGGCGACGCTCGAGCTCTCCATGGGCGACGCCGAAGCCGCGTGGTCACACGTCGAGCATCTATTCGCAATCGGCGACAGCATGGACGAGTACCGCGCCCAGGTCGCAGGCTCCGTCGCAATCGAGGCGCTCCTCGGCATCGGCGACATTCAGACTGCCGAGCGTCTGCTCGATCAGCTCGAGGAACACGCCGCCGGGTCCGACACAGCAGTGCGCGCGTTCGCTCATCGCGCGCGCGGGCTTCTCCTCGCCTCGAGAGGTGACCAGGAACGTGCAATCGGTGCGCTTGAGGCTGCGGCCGTCGAGCCAGAACCGCCGCGAGAGACGAATTCGTTTGAGCTGGCGCGGACGCTGCTCGCGCTCGGGACGGTGCAACGCCAGGCGCAGCGCAAGCGCGACGCCCGCGAGTCGCTCGAGCGGGCAGCCGCGATCTTCGAGCGGCTCGGCGCCCGCCTCTGGCTGGAAAAGGCGCGCGCGGAGCAGCGGCGGATCGGCGGCCGCTCCGCATCGGACGGCGAGCTGTCGGAGACCGAATGGCGGATCGTCGAGCTCGTCGTTGCCGGCCGCAGGAACCGCGAGGTGGCGGCCGAGCTCAGCCTGAGCCCCAACACCGTCGTCTGGAACCTCTCGAAGGTCTACCGCAAGCTCGGCGTCAGCTCCCGAACGGAGCTCGCCGCACGCATGGCCGCAACGTCGCACGAGTAAATCCACGGTTTCGCGCGGTTGATCGCGCCTAAGCCGCGCGCGATCGTGAAGGTGCGATGCCGACCTATCTCGTTGAGCGATACCTGCCAGGACGCGATCACGCCTGGCTCGAGGCTGCGCTCGCACGACTCCCGAAAGACCGTCGCGGGGTCGCGTATCTCGGGTCGATCTACGTCCCTGAAGACGACTCGTGCTTTTGCCGTTTCGAAGCCGCGAGCGCAGAGAACGTCCGGGACGCGAACGAGATCGCCGGCGTGCCGTTCGCACGGATCGTTGCGGCCATGGAACTCACGGTCGCTCAACGGGGTCCCTCGATCGAAGGAGGTTCCGCATGACGCGCTTGTTGAGATTGATCCTCGCCGCCGCGGCAGTGGTGGCCGTAGTCGGCGGGTATGCAGCCGCGAGCCAGGCCGGCAACTCGCCGCGGAGTGGGGCTCTTCACGTGACGAAGGAGTGCTCGCAGTACAACGGCCAGGCCGGCTCCTTTTGCACGATCACGTCGTCCAACCTGAAGGCGATCGACGTCGGCTCGAGGGTCATCTACGCGCAGGCAGCAGGTGCGGCCGGACTCGACAGCGACCTCGTCCTCTTCACGGGGCCGGGAAACAGCGCATTCGGCCATGTCACGCTCTCATTTGCGACCCTTTCCGGCGTCCTAACGTTCTCGGGCGGGACGGGCCAGTTCCGCGGCTTCGAGGCCAGCGTCATCGTCACGTACAACGCGGCCACGAACCTCTGGTATTGGGACGGGACGTACAACTTCAATCCGCCCGGGCACTGAGGCCTTCGGTAAGCCAGCGACGCGGGGGTGAGGTCTTGCCTACCCCCCACCCCAGACCTTACCCCCGGGGGGGCTGGGACCGTGGGCGCTAAAAAGCTCCATAACCGCCGGCCAATAGCACCCGCGCAAGTCGATCCCAA
>JBQCGP010000063.1:0-7321 GCA_051955535.1 Gaiellaceae bacterium
CACGGCCAGCTTCGACAACAAGAACGTCGGCACCGCCAAGACGGTGACCGCCAGCGGCTTCACCAAGGGCGGCACCGATGCCGGCAACTACGTCTTCGCCAACCCGCAGGGGACGACGACCGCCGACATCACCGCCAAGACGCTGACCGTCTCTGCGAGCGGGATCAACAAGGTCTACGACGGCAACGCCGTCGCGACCGTGACGTTGAGCGACAACCGTGTCTCCGGCGACGTCTTCACGGACAGCTACACCTCGGCGACCTTCAACAACACGAACGTCGGCACCGGGAAGCCGGTCAGCGTCTCGGGGATCTCGATCTCGGGCACCGACGCCGGCAACTACAGCTTCAACACGACCGTCAGTACGTCCGCCGACATCACCGCCAGGAAGCTGACGGTCACCGCGGCGACGAACACGAAAACCTACGACGGCACGACGAGCGCCGCGGCAACGCCGACGATCACCTCCGGCGCGCTCCAGGGCTCTGACACCGCAAACCTCTTGGAGACGTATGACACCATGAACGTGGGGACGGGCAAGACGCTGACCCCGTCGGGCTCCGTGAGTGACGGCAACGGCGGCAACAATTACGCGGTCACCTTCGTGAGCAACACGACCGGCGTGATCAACGCGCGGGCAATCACGATCAAGGCGAACAACCTGACGAAGGTATACGGCGACAGCTTCACGTCTGCGGGAACGGAGTTCACCGTGTCGGCGGGTAGCTACGCGCCCGGTGATTCTGCGAGCGTGACTCTGGCGTCGACTGGTTTCGCGGCCGGCGCGCTTGTCGGCTCCTACACGATCACCCCGAGCGCCGCGGTCTTCATCAGCGGCCCCCCGACGAACTATGCAATCACGTACCAGACGGGCACCTTGACGGTCACCCCGCGCCAGGCTCAGGTCGCGTACATCGGCCAGACGACCTTCTGGACCTCTGGCTCGAGCACCACAACGACAAACGCGACCCTCACGGCGAGCGTGCAGGAAGACGGCACCTCGGGAGGCTCGGTCGCCAACTCGACTGTGACGTTCACGGACATGATTAGTGGCAAGGTGCTAGCGAGCGGCGTGAAGGTCAGCCCGGTCTCGAACACTGCTACACAGCTCGGAACCGCCAACACGACCGTCAGCCTGAGTTCCGGTAACTATGGTGCCAACGGATACCTGGTCAAGGTCACGTTGAACGGCTCGCTCGTGAACACGCAGCAGCTGAATGCTGATCCGAGCTCGGACGCTTACAAGGCCGCCTACGTCAACGTGTCCGTGCTGGTTCCGCCGACCGCGAACACGTATCGCGGTGCCGCGGCGATTCCGAAGCTCGCTACGGCGGCCGGCAGTTACGGTGACTCGGGCGACGTGAGCTACTCCGGCGGCATCTCGTACAACAGCAGCGGTACGAATCCGCAGGGCCAGATCCAGCTGATCGTGCCGCGGGCGGACGGGATCTACTACGTGAAGACGAACTCGATCACGTCGGTCACGTTCCCGACGAAGAAGGACGCGATCATCTACGCGAAGGCGAGCATCTTCAAGCTCACCGGAACGAGCACGCTCGCGAGCGTCGACGGCAACGTGACGTTCAGAATCGATGCCCACGACGGCTGCTCGACTACTTCTTGTACCACCACGCTCTCCGGCGACAAGATTGGGTTCACGGTCCTGTCGACGAAGAACAGCTCGCTCTATTACTCCAACAACTGGGTCTACGACAGCGGCGCCCTGGCCTGGAAGACGGTGACGGAAGCGATCGACACGCCCGACTCGGCGGTGCAGATCAACTAGAGGGCTGGCGCCGGAACGTCGCGGCCGGGGGGCGGAGACGCTCCCCTCGCCTCTGGGCATTTGGCTGCTTCAGTGAGGCCGCGCAATGAGCCCGGCTGGGAGCAACGGCGCGAGATCGCGCTAGGACCCGAGCCGGGAGGTGCCGGTTGCCCCGGCGGTAGCGTGGTTTGCTGGGGCGCGACGGACGAGGCTATAGCCGGGTGCGAATCCGGGGTGGGTGGGTAGCGAGCGGCTGCGCTCATCCCCTCTGCGAGTTTCGCTACGGCCCTGTGAGGCGATCAGGGCGCGTTCTAGCGGAGCGCGCCCCGAGGACCGCACAGAACGCCTGCCTGTGCCTTGCCTGCCTTCCCCTGATCGCCTGCCGCGATGCTAGGAAGGTGTGACGGACGTGTCAATCGGTCCTAGCGCGGCTTCAGGTAGCGCGCGTACCGCCCGACCGTCTCGAAGCCGAGGCGCTCGTACAGGCGCTGCGGCCAATCGTCCGCGTCGGCGACCAGGAAGGTGAGGTCGTTGCCAGCCGCTCGCGACTCGGCGGCGGCGTGCAGGACTAGCGCTCGCGCTAGGCCCCGGCCGCGGTAGGCCTCCAGCGTCATCACGTTCTCGACCTGCCCGACTCCGTCATACGAATAGAGCTCCGTGTGGGCGACGAGCCCGCCGTCCACCTCCGCTGCGAATAGGCGCGTCGGCAGTGCCTGAGAGACATCCCGCCGGTGTTCGAGGATCTGCTCGACGAGCGTCTCGTCCTTGCCGTGCGACTCGGCGCGGGTCGCCTGGGCCCAGAGCGGTCGCATCGTCGGCTCGTCGACCTCGAGCACCTCCTGCGCGGCGCCGCGATCGGGCTCGCGCCGCAGGACCATCAGCACGAAGTGCTCCGGCTTCCAGCCGAGCGCAACGAACTGCGGCTCGAGACGTTCCCATTGCGCCTGGTCGCGGAGATTGACCCGCCGGTGGGCGATGCCGGCGGCGCCCTGGACGCGCTCGGCCGCCGCGGCGAGCTCTTCGGCGCTTGCGTCGCCGGGCTCCTCGGCGCGCAGGAAGTTGAGGTCATGGACGCGGTTCAGGTGCGAGTGGACGATCACCGGGCCGTACGGCGTCGGCTCGAGCCGCTCAGCCGTCAGCTCGTCGAGCCGGTCCATCAACTCGAACGCGCGCGAAAACTCACTCATCGCCGAGCCGGCGCGGGTGACCGAGCATTCCGAGCTCGGCGATGTCGCGGCGGAAGAGCAGCGCCACCGTCCAGTCGGTGACGACCCGCAGCTTCCTGGAGATCAGCGGCAGCTGATAGAGGTGGTATGACCGCGTGATCCACCAGCCCAGGAAGCCGCGGAAGTGCAGGCCGAATACCTCGGCGATGCCCTTGTGGCGACCGAGCGTGGCGACCTGGCCGAGCATCCGGTAGCGGTACGGCTTCGCCTCGCCACGCAGGTTCTTGGCCAGACGGCGCGCCTGCCGCAGCGCGTGTTGCGAGGTCGGCGGGTCCGGCTGGCCGGGCGTCGCCTCGTTGGGGACCCGGGCGCAGTCGCCGAGTGCCCAGATATGCGGGAGGCCCTCGACGCGGAACATCGAGTCGACCTCCACGTGGCCGCGCTCGTCCAGCGGGAGGCCGAACTGCGCGAGTATCGGATGTGGGCGCGCGCCGGTCGTCCAGACCAGCGTGCTGGTCACGATCCGGTCGCCGTCGGAGAGGACGGCCTCGTGCGGGCCGACCGACTCGAGGGTCGTGCCGACGCGAATGTCGACGCCCCGTCGCTCGAGTTGCCTGGCCGCATATTCGCCAAGGTCGGTTGGGATCTCGGGGAGGATCGTCGGCGCCGCGTCTACCAAGACCCAGTGCTGTGGGGTCGCGCGGACCTCGTCCGGGTAGTAGCGGATGGCGTCTCGCGCGAGGTCGGAGAGCTCTGCAAGCGCCTCCACGCCCGCATACCCCGCGCCGACGAAGACGAAGGTCAGCTCGCGACGCCGATGAGCTTCAGTGGGAGCGGCCGCTGCCGCCTCGAGGCGGAGCAGGATGTGATTGCGCAGCGCGATCGCGTCGGCGAGGTCCTTGAAGCCGAATGCGTGATCGGCGAGGCCAGGGATCGGCAGCACGCGCGGGATCGCTCCGAGCGCGACGACGAGGTTGTGGTAGGTGAGGTTGACGAGCCCTTCCTCGGTCTCGACCTTGACGCGCTGCTGGTCCGGATCGTGGGCGATCGCACGCCCGAGCACGAGGTCGGCATGTGGGCACATCAGCCGCAGTGGCACGGCCACGTGACGCGGTTCGAGCGTCCCGGACGCCGCTTCCGGGAGCAGCGACGCGAACAGCATGAAGTTCTCGGGGCTGACGATTGTTGCGCCTTGCTCCTTGAGGAGTTTTGCGACGTAGCTGCCGGCGAAGCCGCCGCCGAGGATGAGGGTGCCGCCGCGTGCCTCCGCTTCGGCCATTGGTGCGAGCATAGGCCGATGGAATCACCTGTTGCCGTAAAGGCGGACGGGCTCACGATTGTTCGCGGCGGGAAGGAGGTCGTCAGCGATCTCTCGGTGACGCTGGCGCGAGGGCGCATCACCGGCCTGCTCGGGCCGAGCGGTGCCGGCAAGACGACGCTGATCCGCGCAATCGTCGGCGTCCAGATCGTCCAGGGTGGCACGATCGACGTGCTCGGCCTGCCGGCGGGCTCGCCGGCGCTGCGGCGGCGGGTCGCCTACGTGACGCAACAGCCCTCGGTCTACGCAGACCTGACCATCCACGAGAACCTGCGCTATTTCGTGCGCGTCCTCGACGCCGATCCGGTCCAGGTGGACGACGCGATCGAGACAGTGGATCTCGGCAGGTACGCGAATCGGGTCGTGCGTACGCTCTCGGGAGGCGAGCGCTCGCGCGTCTCGCTCGCGAGTGCCTTGCTCGGAGGGCCGGAGCTGCTCGTGCTCGACGAGCCCACCGTCGGTCTCGACCCGGTGCTGCGGCGCGATCTCTGGAACATGTTTCACCGGCTTGCCGACGGAGGGGCGACGCTGCTCGTCTCGAGCCACGTCATGGACGAGGCGGTGCGCTGCGACGATCTGCTGCTGATGCGCGACGGCCGGATCGTCGCCGCGACGACGCCCGCCGGGCTCCGTGAGGAGACCGGGAAGGAGGATCTCGAAGAGGCCTTTCTAGCGGTGGCGGAGGCGAGCTGAGCGCGTCGCGGACGCTGGCGACTGCGGCACGAGTCCTGCGGCAGCTCAGGCGCGATCCCCGGACGCTCGCGCTCGTCTTTCTCGTCCCGCCTCTTCTCCTGACGCTGTTCCGCTACGTGTACGACGGCGAGCCGCAGGTCTTCGACCGAATCGGGCCGCCGCTCGTCGGGATCTTCCCACTCGTCTCGATGTTCCTCGTCACGTCGATTGCGATGCTGAGGGAGCGGACGTCTGGGACGCTCGAGCGCCTGATGTCGATGCCGCTTGCGAAGCTCGACCTGCTCCTCGGCTACGGGATCGCGTTTGCGCTGGTCGCGGCCATTCAAGCGTCGCTCGCGGCAGCCGTCGCGTTCGGTGCGCTCCGGCTCGATGTCCAAGGGTCAGTCGTCCTGGTCGTCGTGCTCGCGGTTGCAAATGCATTGCTTGGGATGTCACTCGGGCTGCTCTTGTCGGCCTTTGCCACGACCGAGTTCCAGGCGGTTCAGTTCATGCCGGCGGTGATCCTTCCGCAGCTCCTGCTCTGCGGGCTACTGCTCGAGCGCTCGCAGATGGCGGACGTTCTTTACTGGGTGTCGTGGGCGCTCCCGATGACCTATGCCTACGACGGCCTCGCGCGGGCGGCGAGCGTCGGGGCAAGCTGGCGCGTGGCCGCGGACGCGGCGGTAGTTGCCGGATCAGTGGTGCTCGCGCTCGGGCTGGGCGCACTGACACTGCGGCGCCGCACTGCCTAGAGTCCTCGGCCGTGGCGACCCAGGTGGCGGTGATCGGCAGCGGCCGCGAGCACGAGGCGCGGGCGGAGCAGGTGGGACGGCTACTGGCCGAGCATGGCTGCACCGTGGTAACAGGCGGCCTCGGCGAGGTGATGGCCGCGGCGGCGCGCGGTGCGAAGAGTGCGGGTGGGACGACGATCGGAATCCTCCCGGGAGAGCGCCGCAAGGACGCGAACGAGTGGATCGACCACGTCGTCGTTACAGGGATAGGGCACGCGCGGAACTTGGTGGTGGCCGCGTCCGGCGATGCGGTGATTGCCGTCGGCGGCAGCTGGGGCACCCTCGCGGAGATCGGCTTCGCCTCGCGGCTCGGGCGGCGCGTGGTCGTCCTCGAGCCCGGCTGGGAGATCGAGGGGGTGGCGCAGGCGGCGACCCCCGAGGCCGCCGTCGAAGCCGCGCTAGCCGACCTCGGCTAGTCGCCGCTCGAAGAACGCGCGCTCGACAGGATTCGTCGCCAGTGCGAGGGCTCGGCGGTACGAGGCCGCGGCCTCCTGATTACGGCCACCGCGGCGGAGCAGATCGGCGCGGGCGGCGTGCAAGAGGTAGTAGTCGTCCAGGCCCTCGATCCGGTCGATCAGGCTGAGACCCTGGCTTGGGCCACTCGCCATTGCGACTGCGGCTGCGCGGTTCAGCTCGACCACGGGCGACGGTGAGATCGCGACGAGCTGGTCGTACAGCTCGACGATGCGGGACCAGTCGGTCTCGTCAGGCCGTTCGGCGTGGGCGTGGACGCCTGCAATCTCGGCCTGCAACCGATACGGGCCCCGCGCGTGTCTGCCGGCGCGGACGAGCACGCGGTCACCTTCGGCAATGCGGCCGCGGTTCCAGAGACCGCGGTCCTGGTCCTCCAGCAGGATCAGACTCCCGTCGGCGGCGATCCGGGCAGCGCGCCGGGAGTCATGGAAGAGCATCAGTGCGAGCAGGCTCAGCGCCTCGGGCTCGTCCGGCATCAGGACGGCGAGCAGCTTCGCGAGCCGGATCGCCTCCTCGCAGAGGTCGCCGCGGACGAGTCGGCCGGCCGAGGTCCCGACGTAGCCCTCGTTGAAGACGAGGTAGAGGACGGCGAGAACGGCGCCCACTCGCTCCGGCAGGAGATGCTCGGGCGGGACGCGGAAGGGCACGCCGGCGTCGCGGATCTTGCGCTTCGCGCGGACGAGGCGCTGGCCCATCGTCGTCTCAGGTACGAGGAAGGCTCGCGCGATCTCGGTCGTGGTGAGCCCGGCGACCGCGCGGAGCGTCAGCGCCACCTGCGCCTCGGTCGCGAGTGCCGGGTGGCAGCACGTGAAGATCAGGCTGAGTCGCTCGTCGGGCACGGGTTCCTCGTCGTCCTCGGTCTGGAGCTCGGCGAGCCGTTGGAGTAGCTCGGTCTTCCGGGCGAGTGTCCGCTCACGGCGGATCCGGTCGATCGCGCGGTTCCGGGCCGTGGCGGTCAGCCACGCTGCCGGGTTGTCGGGCGTGCCGTCCCTGGGCCAGCGCTCGACGGCTGTCGCGAGGGCGTCCTGGAGAGCGTCCTCGGCGAGCGCGAACTCGCCGAGGACGCCGCTCAGGGTCGCGCGAACACGACTCCCTTCCTCGCGGACGACCGCCTCGAGGCTCGCCCAGCGCAGTG